>NZ_OZ252014.1:2641722-3353833 GCF_965247405.1 Ekhidna sp. | reverse complement strand
CTGAAGCCGGATGAGCTGCAAGGTGGAACTTACACTGTTTCAAACGTAGGTTCTTTTGGCAATGTCATGGGCACTCCGATCATTATGCAACCTCAGGTAGCTATTATGGCACTGGGAGCGATCCAGAAAAAGCCATCGGTGGTAGAAACACCAGAAGGCGACATGATTGGAATCAGAAGTAAAATGTTCCTATCCCACAGCTATGATCACAGAGTTGTGGATGGAGCGCTTGGAGGTATGTTTGTGAGAAAAGTAGCGGACTACCTGGAAGCATACGATCTAAACAGAGGCATATAATAAATCAAGTGGGGCACTCGCACCACCATCATGATCACTCAGAAGGCAACATCAAAGTTGCCTTCTTTCTTAATCTCGGTTTCGCAATCATCGAGATTATCGGTGGACTGTGGACCAATAGTGTAGCCATTCTTTCTGATGCTCTTCATGACCTGGGTGATAGCCTCACGCTAGGTGTTTCATGGTATTTTGCTCGGATTGCCAAAAAAGACCGAAATCAGAAGTATTCGTATGGATACAAGCGTTTTTCTGTATTAGGTGCTATCATTAATTCCATCGTGCTTGTAACAGGATCTGTATTCATCATTGTAGAGGCCATTCCCCGACTATTCGATCCTGTAACCCCCAATACCGAAGGAATGATTTACCTGGCTATAGGTGGTGTCATCGTGAATGGGGCAGCAGCTATTCGTTTAAGCAAAGGACACAGCCTCAATGAAAAAGCCGTTTACCTGCATCTAATTGAAGATATCCTTGGGTGGGTCGCGGTATTAATCGGAGCACTGGTCATGAATTTTTGGGACCTGCCAATCTTAGACCCAATATTATCCGTACTTATTGCCGCATTTATCCTTTACAATGTTTTCAGAAATTTGAGAGAAAGCTCCCGAATTATCCTGCAGGGAACTCCTTCAGACATCAGTGTCAAAAAAATCCACCAGGTTATCAAGGATATCCCTAAGGTATTAGATGTGCATGACTGTCACACATGGTCAATGGACGGCTCGTATCATATTCTCTCAATCCACTTAGTCATTGAAGGCGATCTGTCTCTTTCTGAATTGGGAAACATTAAACAGGAAACCAAAAGCCGTGTTTCCAAGCTAGGTATCAATCACACGACAATCGAGTTTGAAACCCAGGAAGAAAACTGTGAGCCGTGTTAATTTCGCAGCAATGAAATTCTTTTTCGCCATTCTTTTAGGGCTCATCTCCCTTATTGGGTTCAGTCAGAAAAAATACCTGACCCGTGAGCTTCAGGTGGAAAATGACAATGACGCCTACACGCTAAACCTTACCAGGGATCAATATTACAGCAATGGTGTAGCGCTCCGATACCGTATGCTCATTGACTCCTCCAGATGGAGGAATAATCATGAAAAAGTAATTCGTGCGTATGAGTTAAATCATCGGATTTACAGTCCCCGACATTTGTTTTGGGAAGATTCATCACAGATGGATCGTCCGTATGCCGGACAGATCACCCTTGCTGCGTCCAATGAATTTTACTATAAGGGAGGTGCATATCTTAGAGCTGAACTTGAGCTTGGTTGGATGGGCCCTTCCCTCCGGACCGGTGATTTGCAGTACGAGTGGCACAAAGCTTTTGGAATGCAGCTACCATTAGGTTGGGAATATGAAATCAACGATGCGCCCATTATAAATACCTATGGAATATACGCCAGAACGCTCCTGAGTGGAAAGATTCTCGATCTTACGTCTGAAACCAACCTGGCGCTTGGTACAACTTTTACTCACTTGAGGCATGAATTTATGGTTCGTTTTGGAACGTTCAAACCCATTCAAAACTCCACCCAATACAATGGGGTGCTTGGGATAGAAAATAAGGGCCCTGGTAATCATGAATTTTATTTTTTCCTTAGCCCAGGCATGGAATATGCAGCATACAATGCAACCATTGAAGGCAATTGGCTGGGGAAAGCATCCATCTATACCGAAACCCGTGAGCCATGGATTTACCAGATGCGAGCAGGCATCATGGCAAGCTGGACCAAGTTTGATTTTGCACTTCTCTATTACAGACGAACGAAAGAAACCACCGAGGCAACCATTCATAAGTATGTGGGCATACGAATGAATCAGCGGTTTTGAAAACTACTTAGGTTCCACCATACCTTTGCATAATGCAAGACATTGATATTGATAACATTGAGCTGACCTACCTGGGTCTGGAGGATTACCAGGAGCTTAAAAAGGCCATGATAGAGTCCTACCAAAAGGTAGAGGATAACTACTGGGAAAAACATGAAATCGAAAAATTGATTAACCTTTTCCCGGAAGGTCAGGTGGTCCTTAAAATCAATGGACAACTTGCCGGATGTGCCTTATCACTCATTGTTAAAAGTAGATTGGCGCAAAAACGTCACACCTACAAACAGATCACCGGTAACTACACCTTTAGTACACATGACTCGGAGGGCGACATGCTTTACGGTGTGGATTTGTTCATCAAACCGGAGTTTCGTGGGTTGCGATTGGGACGAAGACTTTATGATTATCGTAAAGAGCTGTGTGAGCGAATTAACCTGAGAGGGATTGCATTTGGTGGTCGTATCCCCAACTATCATAATCATGCAGAGGAGCTTACCCCGAGGCAGTACATCGATAAGGTCAAGAAGAAGGAAATAGATGACCCAGTCCTCAATTTTCAAATCAACAACGACTTTCACGTTTCGAAAATTCTTAAAGGATATTTAGAAGGTGATCAGGAGTCGATGGAGTATGCCGTGCTGCTGGAATGGGATAATATCTATTATGAAGAACCCACGGATCAGGCCAGCAGCATTAAGCGTGTAGTTCGATTAGGACTGATTCAGTGGCAGATGCGCCCATATAAAGACCTGGATGATGTCATGCAGCAGGCTGAATACTTTGTGGATGCAGTTTCCGATTACCGATCGGACTTTGCCTTGTTTCCTGAGTTTTTCAATGCTCCCTTAATGGCTCCAAACAATCACATGTCTGAGCCTGACGCGATACGAGAGCTTGCCAAACACACCGATGAAATCGTTAATCGATTTTCGAGGTTAGCAGTATCCTACAATATCAATATCATTACTGGCAGCATGCCGGAAATGAAAAATGATCGGCTGTTCAATGTTGGTTACCTGTGCAGACGTGACGGTACCATTGAGCGCTTTGAAAAAATCCACGTGACACCTGATGAATCTAAGATATGGGGTATGGAAGGTGGAAAATCGGTACAAACCTTTGAGACAGACTGTGGTAGAGTCGGGGTGCTGATCTGCTATGATGTGGAGTTTCCGGAGCTCAGCAGACTGCTTGCGGACGAGAAAATGGATATCCTGTTTGTGCCTTTTCTTACAGATACTCAAAATGGCTATTCACGTGTGAGAAACTGTGCCCAGGCGAGAGCGATTGAGAACGAATGCTATGTGGCGTTGGCAGGCAGTGTGGGTAACCTTCCGAACGTACACAACATGGATATTCAGTTTGCACAGTCGGTGGTATTCACACCATGTGATTTTGCATTCCCCACCAATGGCATCAAGGCGGAAGCAACGCCGAACACCGAAATGATCCTTATCGCCGATGTAGATGTGGATGATTTAAGGGAGCTTCATGAATTTGGTAGTGTCAACAACCTCAAGGATCGCAGGAAGGATGTATACGAATTGAAAAAGAAGTAGTGAGTTTTAGGGGGCGAGGCAGGTTCATTAGACTAATGCATAACCTATCACAAATAACTAATCATGAAGTCCCTAATCACGACTCTGCTAGTATTACTGGTTGCATGTCAAGCTTATTCCCAGAAAACACAAAGCCTTGAAGGCATGAAGCAGACTGAAATTAGAAGGTACCTGATGACACAAAATGAATCAGAAATGGCCTTAGCAATGATAAAAAAGCACAATACCTCCAGGATATTTTCTTATATATTTTTTGGTAGCGGCCTTATCACACTCATGAGCCAGGATTCATCAGATGAGTTAAGTGTCATACTAACATCTTTTTACGGAGGAACCTTGCTGATAGCCGGATTAATAACTTCAATTGCTGCAGACGCAAGACTAAAGAAAGCAGCAAAACTCTACGAACATGATATTCAGAAGGCACAATTAAAACCGAATATACGATCTGAGTTGCCAGTATTTGGAAAGGCTAAATATCCCACTCCTCGTTGATTTGCGAAATGGCATGATGGCCGGTCATATCAAACTGACAAGGCACCACAGAAACATAATTATTAGCTAGCGCCCATTCATCGTTATCCTCCCCTTTGTCGTGGTTCACAAAATTGCCTACCATCCAGAAGTAAGTTCGACCATAAGGGTCCTTTCTTACGTCAAATTGCTCTTCCCAATTGGCGTTGGCCTGGCGACATACTTTAATCCCCTTGATCTCCTCCTTCTGTCTAACCGGAAAATTTACATTAAGTGCAATCCCTTTTGGTATGCGATTTTTTAGTGCTTCCTGTGTTACTTTTTTTATATAGTCATCAATATGATCCATGTCTGCATCGGGATCATAGTCACACAGTGAGAAACCGATTGCCGGGAGATGTTCAATCGCTCCTTCTATCGCGGCGCTCATAGTACCTGAATAAAGAACACTGATGGAACTGTTACTTCCGTGATTAACACCGGACACTACCAGATCTATGTTTCGATCTTTCAGTACATAGTGCTTAGCTAGTTTCACACAATCGGCAGGTGTTCCTGTACATTCGTATGCCTCTATTCCTTCAAACAATTCACTCCTTTTCAGTCGCAGTGTATCCCCCACAGTAATCGCATGTCCCATCCCGGACTGTGGGCTATCAGGAGCTACAACCACAACTTCACCCAACTCCTTCACCACATTTACCAGCTTCCGAATTCCTCGGGAAGTGATACCATCGTCATTACTTACTAGAATAAGTGGTTTTGCCATAGATTAAATTGAATTATAAAATGCGGTGATGCGGACCAGATCAGCCATTTCGTCTGTGTCTAGTCTATTATCTTTTATGAATTTCTTGATGTCCGACTGCTTCTTTCGCATGAACGTAAGCAGATCTTTCTTCTTGCCGTTAAAGAAGGTGATATTTCCTTTGTCGTCCATAAAATAGTAAGAGTACTTGATCACCAAACGAGAGGTATTACCTCCTCCCCAATAAGCAGATGAGCTGTTTACGGTTTGACTCACTATGTGTTCACGCGCCATCAATGACAGCTTTCCTTCATAGACCAGTTCAAAGAAAACCGGAATTTTATAATCGATATTGACCGTGTATGGGATGGAATAAAACTGACGATAATTGTTCAGGATTTGATCAAATATCTCAAAGTAGAAGACCTTATGACTGGAGAATGATTTAGTCTTTCCACGGTTGATTACCGTGAGGATATTCGCATCCAAATCATACTTCAAGTCTCCTTTGATCGTGTCCCGATCTGTGGTTACCATGAAACCCTCATGGAAAACCTCCGAGGAAAACGTCTGCGCGTAAATATTTAACGCAGCAAGTATCAGAACGAACGAAAAAACTTTTCTCATTTCAAAATTTCGTGCCCCAGTTTATCTCTTTTGGTTTCAAGATACTTTTGGTTGTGCTGGTTTGGAGCAATTTCTATGGCAATATTTTCCACAATTTCCAGGCCATATCCCATCAAACCTACTCTTTTCTTAGGGTTATTGGTAATCAGACGCAATTTAGAGATTCCAAGCTTTCTTAAAATCTGTGCTCCTACTCCATAGTCACGTTGATCTGACTTGAATCCCAATTCAAGGTTGGCCTCCACGGTATCTTTTCCTTCTTCCTGAAGTTTATAGGCTTTCAGTTTGTTCATGAGACCAATGCCTCTACCCTCCTGGTTCATATACAGAACCACACCTTTTCCTTCTTTCTCTACCATCTGCATTGCTCCATGGAGCTGACCTCCACAATCACAGCGGCAGGAACCAAAAATATCTCCCGTAACACATGAACTATGCACACGCACCATTACTGGCTCCCCTTCTTCCCAGGTTCCCTTGATTAGCGCCAGGTGCTCCTCTCCGGTATTTTTTTGTTTAAATGCTTTTAGCTGAAAATCTCCCCAGTTGGTAGGCATACTCACCTCTATCTCTTCTTCCACCATGGATTCCTTGTCCATTCGATACTTGATGAGATCAGCAATTGATACCAGCTTCAAACCAAACTTATCCGCGATTTTCCGGCAATCGGGTAAGCGCGCCATGGTTCCATCATCTTTCAGAATTTCCACCAACACTCCTCCTGGCGTTAACCCGGCTAAGCGAGAGAAATCAACGGCTGCTTCCGTATGGCCTGCTCTTCGGAGTACTCCGCCTTGTTTAGCTTTCAATGGGAAAATGTGTCCCGGTCTACCTAAATCCTCAGGCTTGGTTTCAGGATTTACCAGTGCCTGAATAGTTTTTGATCTATCTGATGTAGAAATACCGGTAGTTGTTCCGTGTCCAATTAAATCGACAGAGACTGTAAATGGTGTTTCGAAAGTAGCTGTGTTCTTGCCCACCATCAAATCCAGATCCAGCTCCTTGCAACGATCTTCCAACAAAGAGGCACAGATCAGTCCCCTTCCTTCTTTGGACATGAAGTTGATTATGTCTGGGGTGACCTTATCAGCAGCGCAAATGAAGTCGCCTTCATTTTCCCTGTCCTCATCATCAACTACGATGATCACTTCTCCATTTTTAATAGCCTCAATGGCTTCTTCTATTTTATCTAGCATTATCCTACTAATACGTTCCCTAATATTTTGGCGATCTCCACCGACACTTTCTTCAACTCATTTATGTCGTCCAAAAGTTCATCTACTTCGGCTTCATTTGTCGCATGTTTCAATTTTTCGGTTTCTTCCTGGATCAGTTGTTGGACGATTCTAAATTTCAACCGCAGCACATTAGTGTAAGTTACATCTTTCAGAAACTCAGTCTCCCTGGGGACATGGATCTGATACTTCTCGCTCCAGTTCTCGCTAATCTCATACTTGTCTGCACTTAAGTCAATGACGGTTTTCCGTACATCCTCGTCCTCATGATTTAACAGAAATTCCCCATCTATCACCTCCCCTTCGTTCAGTTTTTCCCGAAAAACATCAATGATTTTTCGATACGTTTCATTGGTAAACTGTATTTCGTCCGCTTCGTTCAGAAAATAGTCAATTAAGTTCTGATCCTGCATCTCTCGTGTGTGGATCTTATTTTTGCCATAGTTTACCAGTACACGAATACTTTCCCGCTCCTGAAATTCGATTATTTTACCAATATCAAGCTGATCTATCAGGTCCTCTTGCTGCTCCATCGGAAATGGAGGCATCTCTTGTTCAGGCTGGGGTGGTTGATCATGCCGACCCTTCTTACGGTTCTCTATGAGAATTTTGTTTTGTTCAGCTACCAATACTGATTCAGCGATTCCCAGAAGATCGCTGCACTCTTTGATATAAACCGTACGTTTTACCGGATCATTGATCTTGGTGATGCTGGAAACAATATCCTTTATAACTCCTGCTTTCTTTACCGGGTCATTGCCTGTGTCATCAAGCAGTACCTTGGTTTTGAAGCGAATAATATCCTGCGCTTCTTCAGCTACATATTCCCTGAAACCTGAAGCTCCTAACTGTTTTGCATAGCTATCAGGGTCTTCTCCTTCAGGAAGGGCGACTGCCTTCACATTAAGGTCTCCCTCCAGCAACAGATCAATCCCTCGCATCGAGGCTTTGATGCCTGCTTGATCACCATCAAAAATAACCGTGACATTTTCCGTATATCGTCGAATGAGTTTTACCTGATCTTCCGTCAGCGCTGTTCCAGAAGAGGCTACTACATTTTCCACTCCGGCCTGGTGCATGGAAATCACATCTGTATATCCCTCTACCAGGTAGCAATTGTCTTCTTTTCGAATGGCATTTTTGCTCTGATACATCCCGTAGAGCACTTTACTCTTGTGGTAAAGCTCTGTCTCCGGGCTGTTGATGTATTTCGCAGATTTATCGGTGCTGGAGAGTTTTCTTCCTCCAAAAGCAATCGTTTTCCCTGACACATTATGAATAGGAAACATGACCCTGCTACGGAACCGGTCATAGTTTTTCCCATCCTTATCGATGACCAATCCAGCTTCTGCCAGCAACTCCTTGTTATATCCTTTGCTTGTGGCTTCATTTAGGAGACCGTCCCACAACTCTTTGGAATATCCAAGCTCAAACTTTTTAATCGTTTCTTCAGTAAACCCCCGCTCCTTGAAATAGGAAAGGCCAATGGATTTACCTTCATCCGTATTGTGGAGCACATCCTGAAAATACTCGCTAGCAAAATTGAGGACGATGTATAAACTCTCACGCTTGTTCTGCGCCTTCTGAGCTTCATCTGACTGTTCTTCCTCTTTTACCTCGATTCCGTACTTCCCAGCCAGGTATTTCAGCGCTTCCACATAGCTAAGTCCATCCACCTCCATCACAAAGGTGATTGCGTCTCCGCCTTTGCCCGAGCTAAAGTCCTTGAAAATCCCCTTGGATGGAACTACATAAAAAGAAGGTGTTTTCTCGTTCGTAAAAGGGCTTAATGCTTTGTAACTTGAACCTGATCGCTTAAGCGTAACAAAATCCCCTACCACCTCGACTATGTCGATTCGGTTTTTAATTTCTTCGATGGTAGAGGGATGGATCATACGCGAAATTGGAATGCAAAATTACCAGATAAAAAGGATTCAAAATCATCAGGATTTACCCATACATTTGAATAAAAAAATCAATGCCCAAACAAACGACTAATCCAGTAAATATTTTATTCGTCTCAATCTCCGGATTGATCAGTGACATAGCCTGGCAATGTGTAAAAGAAGGCCATCCTGTCAAATATTTCATTGAAGAAGCAAGTGAAAAAGAGATCGGAAATGGATTTGTCCCGAAAGTGGACGATTGGGAAACTGAAATAGAATGGGCTGATTTGATCGTTTTTGATGACGTGTTAGGCCAGGGTGAAAAGGCTCAACAGCTTCGCGAAAAGGGAAAGTATGTGGTGGGCGGCACCCCATACACAGATAAGTTGGAAGATGATCGCTCGTTTGGTCAGGCAGAGTTGAAAAAACATAAAGTCAATATCCTCAATTATCATGAGTTTGATTCATTTGATGCGGGAATCGAGCATATCAAATCAAATCCCGGCAAATACGTTCTTAAACCAAGTGGTGAGGCACAAAACATCAAACGCCTCCTGTTTGTAGGTCAGGAAGAAGATGGAAGTGACGTCTTACGAATTCTCAGTGCATATAAAAATGCCTGGAGCGAGGAAGTAAAAATCTACCAACTGCAGAAAAAGGTGGATACCGGAGTAGAAATAGGTGTAGGTGCATTTTTTAATGGGAAGGAATTCATCTATCCGATCAATATCAATTTTGAACACAAAAAACTCTTTCCCGGAGAACTAGGAGTCGCAACAGGAGAAATGGGCACCAGCATGTTTTGGAGCGGACCCAACAAGATTTTCAATGCCACACTGAAAAAAATGGAACCCACCCTGGCTGAAGAAGGCTATGTAGGATATATTGACATCAATTGTATTGTGAATAATAATGGTATCTACCCCTTGGAATTTACCTCCCGTTTTGGCTACCCAACCATTTCGATACAAGCAGACGGAATGAATAGTGGCATTGGCGATTTCTTTTTCCAACTCGCCAAAGGTGAAAACCCCAACTTAAAAGTAAAAAATGGTTTTCAGGTAGGAGCCAGAGTAGTTGTTCCTCCATTTCCTTATAAGGATCCTAAAACCTTTGAGGCCTTCTCAAAAGATGCAGCTATTGTCTTTAAAAGACCAATGACGGATGGAGTGCACATCGAAGATGTAAAAATGGTGAATAACGAATGGCTGATTACCGGAGGTAGTGGTGTTGCGTTAATCGTCACAGGGCTGGGTCTTACCATGAAACAGGCACAGCAACAACTTTACGCCCGCATCAGAAATATTATGATTCCTAACATGTATTATCGAACTGATATTGGAAATCGTTGGTTTGAAGATAGTGATAAGTTGCACGCCTGGGGCTACCTCAGAGAGTCCTAAAGTGCAGTATATGAATTAACTTGCGGCGCGAATGGAATTGACGAAAGAAAATCTACTAAAAGCACTGAGTGAGGTGATCGATCCAGACCTAAAAAAGGATTTGGTTTCACTCGGAATGATTCAAAATATTCATATTGACGGCAATAAAGCGGCATTTGATGTGGTGCTGACGACCCCCGCTTGTCCACTCAAAGAGGTCATTAAGAAAGACTGTGAAGACAAAATCGAGAAGCACTTAGGTGATGTGAAGACGATCATCAACATGACGTCTAATGTCACTACGAAAAGAGATGAAGGGCCTGTTTTACCAGGAGTGAAAAACATCATTGCCGTTTCTTCAGGAAAAGGAGGAGTGGGTAAATCTACCGTTGCTGCTAACCTGGCAGTAGCACTCGCTCGATCTGGCGCAGATGTAGGACTGATTGACGCAGATATTTATGGACCATCCATTCCGACCATGTTTAACTGTGAGTTTGAACAGCCTGGAATCGTTCAGGAAGACGGAAAAAATAAGATTGTTCCCATTCAACAGTATGGAGTGAAACTGATCTCTATTGGCTTTCTCACTAACAGTGAAGACGCTGTAGTCTGGAGAGGGCCAATGGCCAGCTCTGCTCTGAGACAATTTATTTCAGATGCCAAGTGGGGTGAATTGGATTACCTAGTTATTGACTTACCTCCTGGTACCAGTGACATTCACTTGACCCTGGTACAAGCGGTTCCCGTGACTGGAGCTGTGGTAGTGACAACTCCCCAAAAAGTGGCTCTGGCAGATGCACAAAAAGGAATCTCGATGTTTAAGCAACCGCAGATTAATGTGCCAATTTTGGGCTTGGTTGAAAATATGGCATGGTTTACACCTGATGAGCTACCTGACAATAAATACTTTATCTTTGGAGAAGGTGGAGGGAAGAAGCTTGCTGCGAAGAATGAAGTGGAGCTGCTGGGACAAATACCCATTGTACAGTCCATTAGGGAAAGTGGCGATAGTGGATACCCGGCTGCTATGAAAGATGGAGAGCTGGCGGATGCTTTCAAAAACCTGGCAGAAAATGTGGCAAGACAGGTTGCAATAAGAAATGCTGCAGCCCCCGAGACTAAAAAAGTAGAAGTGACCGTTTAGGAATATGTCAGAATTAGTAGAAAAAGTAGAAAAAGCACTCAATACCATCCGGCCATACCTGGAAGCTGACGGTGGTGATGTGAAAGTGCTGGAAGTGGACAAAGACATGAATGTGGTGCTGGAACTGATGGGAAATTGTGGGTCGTGCCCCATGTCTACCATGACATTGAAAGCTGGCGTTGAAGAAGCAATCAAACGTGAAGTTCCTGAAATCAAAAGCGTACATGCGGTCAACATCACCTCGCCTGATGACCCGAACGCTAAATTTCCATTTGCAAATTGATGAACCCATGCGATTTGGGTTACTCATTGTTATACTCACTTTAGCCGCATTCAACCTTAACGCTCAGGAAAGGTGCGGCACTCATGTCCCTACTACTGGTGAATTTGAAAACTGGATCAGCATGAAAATAGCTGAGCGTCAGGCCAGGGTCGAACAGCCCCTTGCTCCACTTTATCAAATTCCGGTTGTAGTACATGTATTCCACAAAGGAGAACCGGTAGGAACAGGCGTAAATCTTTCCGAAGAGCGAATCAAGGCACAGATAGACTCACTGACAGCTGACTTTCGCAGGATGAATGCAGACGCTGAAAATACCCCAATGGTGTTTGAGCCTGTAGCTGCTGATGTAGAAATTGAGTTTATATTGGCCAAACAAGATCCTGCCGGAAATCCAACGAACGGGATTGTGCGATTAAGAGGCTCGAGAGACAGCTACCGTGCCAACTCACACCGACCATTGCTCCGCTCTGAAAGCTACTGGCCAGCAGAACACTATCTCAACATTTTTGTGACAGACTTGCAAGTTTTTCTGGGATATGCCTCGTTTCCTTTGACCTCCCTGGAGGGTATTACCAATGGCTCTGATGATTTTACTTTTGATGGAGTTTTGATCGATTATGAGTACTTCGGAGTAAACCCAGCTGCCCCTTCTTTTGAAAGCTACGGTCGTACGCTAACCCATGAGGTTGGACACTATCTTGGGTTGCGTCATATCTGGGGTGATGGGGGCTGTTCTGTTGATGATTTTGTAGATGATACGCCGTTAGCTGATTCTGACAATGGCGATTATTCCTCTCCCTGCACATTTCCAAACCCTGACGATAACACCGTTTGTGTTATGGATGAACCCGAAATGTTTCAAAACTACATGGACTACACAGATGATGTCTGCATGAATCTTTTTACTGAAGGGCAGAAAACCCGAATGCGAACGGTGATGGATAATGCGCCTAATCGTACCTCACTTATTTCAAGCCCTGGTCTTTCTGAGCCTACTCGGTTTGCGGACGACTTAGCAGCCGTGAATATTCTGAGTCCGGCCATAGCGGAGTGTGAAACGACAATCACACCTACATTGAGGCTAGTGAACTACGGTACCACTGAAGTTACCTCATTTGATGTGGAGCTATTCATTGATTCTAATCCCATCGAAACTCAAAACATATCAACCACTTTAGATCCACTAGCTTCTGATACAGTTTCGTTCAGCTCTCAAATCATCAGTGCAAATTCAACTGTCTCTTTTGAGGTTAGCAATGTAAATGGCGGTTCAGATGGTAATCCAAGTAACAATTCAATCAGCAGGATAATAACTTCAACCTCTTCCACCACATTACCATTCATACAGGATATAGAATCGGCACCAGAATTTCTAGGCAGTATTGGAAGTTCCTATCCCTGGGAGGTGACCACTGCCCCTAAAGAGGCCCCATCAAACAATGCATTGGTTTTTAAGGCGCATGATAATACCGTGTGGTTTGGTGAAGAAACCATATTAAAAACTCCGGTATTTGACCTGACCAATATCACTTCAGGAGAAATCCAATTCAGTTTTGCTCATGCGAATCGTCCCGATGCTTTTTATGATGGTTTCATGATTAAAGCCAGCGTGGATTGTGGAGAAACCTTTCCGGACATCCTATTTTCAAACTTCGGTCCTGATCTGGCTACTGCAAATGAAACAGATGCATATTTCACACCTGCAAACCAACTAGAATGGATGGATACACTTGTAAGCATAACGGATTATCGTGGGATCGATGGGGTTCAATTTGCTTTTGTTGGTATCAATGGCAGTGGCAACAATATCTACCTGGATAATATACAGGTTGTCGAAACCAACCTTTTTGAAAATGATGTAAAACCGCTTTCACTAGCTGTGCCTCTTGTCACATGCTCAGGAACATCTGAGGTTAGCTTCAGTGCTCGAAATAATGGTTCTGAAACTGTGACTTCTTTTGAAATCAAATATTTTGTTAATGGTGATACATTGATTGCTTCCTTTAATGGCTTGAATCTGTCTTCTAAAGAAGAGAACAGTTTTTCATTTCTCGCAAACGGACTGAATGTCGGCGAAAATGAAGTCGGGATAAAGATTACAACCGTAAATGGTGTGCCAGACGAATCGCTGGATGAAAACATAGTCAAAACCACTTTAAACCGGGATAACATAGAAGATGAGTATCCGCTTACCATTGACTTTGAGGCACCCGACAATTGGCAACTAGCCGCGAGTGGACAGAATAACTTATGGGAGCGTATCGAAGTTTCATTAAATGGAGCACTGCGGGCCAATGGTTTTGATGCGACAGAGCTTGGAGAAAAAAGTTGGTTTATAAGCCCTCGACTAAATACCGGAGGATTGGATAGTGCAGGACTTTACTTTCGAGCTTCTTACGCCTCAAGAGATGGCTTTGATGATCAGTTACAAGTACTATTGTCCACCGATTGCGGCCAAAACTATTATCAAACACATTTGTTGGATGCCGATTCTGATTCTTTGGCTGTTACAGCCTCGACTGAAAAATGGGTGCCTACCGATGACTCAGACTGGAAAGAATATCGAATAGACCTGTCACAAACATTTTTCTTTGATGAAGATATCCGAATAGCATTTGTGTTTACCCCCGGAGGAGGCAATGATCTTTACATTGACGATATCAGCATCCGGGGAAATGAGCCACCAACCTATGCGGATTTTGTAAGAACGTATCCAAATCCTGCAGTATCCCAATTTAACGTTGGTTTGAATTTGCCTCAAAAAGAATCTGTGGTTATCCGGCTGCAGGATATCAGTGGAAAAATTATTTTTGAAGAGCGCATTGATAACGCACTGAACCAGGTCCTGGAATATAAGTCACCAAGTCAGGAAGGACTCTATTTTTTAACTGTAACAGGCAAAGGATTCAGCAACTCTCAAAAGCTGTTTATTAGTCGTTAATTCATTAGGTTTATCCCTTCATTAAAAAGAGCTATGTCATTTAAAAAGCCAACCAGTATCAAAGACTTTCTTCTACATCTAGCTGTTCTCATTGGTGGTTCTGCTTTGATAGTCGTCATCGTTTTTTATGTATGGCTCCCGATCTCTACGAATCACGGAGAGACTATTACCGTTCCCGACATTCAGGGAATGACAGTTGACGAGTTAGATGAGTTTCTGGGAAAACGTAATCTTCGGTTTGAGGCTACAGCAGATTCCAGCTACTCTCCTAATCATCCTCCTTTGGCGGTATTGAGACAGGTTCCTAAGCCGAATACTAAAGTGAAAGAAAATCGAAAAATCTACGTTACACTAAATGCAGAAAGCCCACCAAAAGTGCGAATGCCTAAAGTAGAAGATCTTTCACTTAAAAGTGCGATGATGGTACTTAAGTCTTATGATTTGAAATTGGGTGAAGTGAAATACATTCCTGATGTATTTTTTGGAGTAGTGCATGAAGCAAAAATGAACGGCCGGACAGTGATGGAAGGTGAGAAAATTGAAAAAGGATCCGTTATTAATCTGGTAGCAGGTGATGGATATGGAAATACCCAATTTCAGTCACCAAACCTGATAGGCTTGGAGCAAGAAGAAGCAGAGGTAGCCATCATTGGGTCCGGTTTGAAGATTGGTAAAATTGAAATCACCGACAAATCGTTGGCTGGATTTACAGCGATTGATTCCGCTGGAAATGACATGTTGGAATATAGAGAAATCGCTCCCGGAACCGTGCAACAACAGTATCCTCGCCCGGAAAGAAGAGTGAAAATTGGAGATCCGGTCGATATCTGGATTTACAAGCCAGACTCTGTAAGCAGTGCACCCACGATTTTAGATAATCAATGAGGAAGTTCGTTTTTGCGATATTCGTTTTTGTGGTTCAGTTCGGGTATTCTCAGCTGACGATAAAACCTATTCTAAAACCGGAACAAAGCACTCGTGCCCGTACGGCAGCCACTCAAACGGTAAATCCCGCCACCCTCCCCTTTTGGGATGATTTTTCTATTACGACGGATTCTCCAGACAGCATCCGGGTATGGGGGAATGACACAACCTTACAGTGGAATTATGACTTAAGTAAGAACGTCTACGTAAACGCTACGCTCGCAATCAACCCTCCCACTTACAAGGTAGCCACTTTTGATGGGCTGGACGCTAATGGTGGATTCCATGCCGGAAGTGATATCGGACTTGCCGATCAATTGGTTTCGGACACAATCGACTTGCAAGGAAAAGCCAACGTAATACTCTCATTTTACTGGCAGGCAGGTGGCCATGTAGAAATCCCGGAGGAAGGTGACTCCCTTATCCTTCAGTTTTACAGTCCGACTATTGAAACAAATGAAGGCTGGAGAACCGTCTGGTCGAAAGATGGTGGAGACCTGGGGTCCGACCAGGATTCAGTCTTTACTCAGGTAGCAGTAGAAGTGACATCCACTTTTCGCACACAGGATTTTGTATTCCGATTTCAATCTTACGGCGATAAGGACGGTCCATTTGATGCCTGGCATGTGGATTGGATATATCTAGATGAAGACAGACAAAATGATGATTTTTATTATCTGGATCGGGGCTTAACGGGTCAATTAACCTCGCCTATTGCTCCATTTAAATCAATGCCGATTCATCAATTTAAACTCAATGAAGTGGAATTGACAAGTAGTCAATTTGTACAAGGTTTCAATCTGGATGAACAACTTCAACCCACTGAGTATATTTTAGTGATTAGAGATTTAAACAATGGAGTAAGGATCGACTCATTAGAATATGGTGATGAAGATCCATTATTCCCAAACCCAGACCCTTTAAAAACCAGCGTTGAACGGTTTATTGAATTAAGTGGTATTGATCTATCTACCATTCCAAATGAAGATTCAATTAACCTGCTTTCTGAGGTGTATCTCGAGAGTTCTGATGATGACTTTTTAAATGGCACAAGCATAAACCTCCGCATCAACGATACCATCCGCACGCACTATCTCCTTCACAACTACTACGCGTATGATGATGGCACTGCCGAATATGCCGCCGGAACTAACATTAGTGGTGGGCAGGTTGCCATCGAGTTTTGGCTTGAACAACCAGATACGCTTACCCATGTAGACATTCACTTCCCAAATATTGATCCACCAAGCAATGGCAGTGCCTTAGATCTTAGGATTTTTAAAGACCTGAATGACGAGCCTATCCAATCACAAAATATATCTGTGATCAATGCCAGCGCTCTTAATCAGTTTACGAGATATAAATTGAGCAGGCCTCTCGTCCTTTCCGATACTTTCTATCTTGGGTATCAGCAAAGCAAGAATGAATACATAGGTGTGGGTTTTGATCGCAGCAGTCCTGATGCTTCGCAGTATATTTATGAGAATAGAACAGGTCAGTGGGAGCAGAACACACGACTAATGGGAGCCTTGATGATCCGACCGGTCTTTGCCACCGTTGATAGCCTTGTATTGACTGCACGACCGGAACAAAAACTCAAAGTATATCCAAACCCCACGACTGGTCTGCTTGCCATAGATGGTACGTATGAGGCGATTTCAGTAATTGATTTCTCCGGCAAAAAACTAATAAGTGAAAAAGCACGATCGTTGCATGATTTTGGAAATTTGAGGGCCGGCTTATATTTGCTCACCATTCACCGCAAGGAAGGTGACCAAACCATTAAAATCATCAAAAAATGAACGAAGACATTACCTGCCAGGAAGTAAAGCAACGATTAGAAAACGGCGATAAATTTAATTTTATTGATGTAAGAGAAGAGTGGGAATATGAAGAAGCTAATATTGGGGCTAAACTAATTCCCCTTGGAGATCTACCGAGTAGACTTTCAGAAATAGAGCACATGAAAGATGCTGAAGTGATCGTTCATTGTAAGTCAGGAGCAAGATCAGGAAGAGCAAAAAAATTCCTTAATTCACAAGGGTTCACCAACGTCAGAAACATGGAAGGCGGCATCACAGCCTACCTTGAACTTTAAAGGCCCTCGATTACCAGTGGCTGAGGACTGAAGCTCAGTATAAATATGACCAGAGCTACCCAGCCAAGTATTTTCCTTCCGATGGTCAACTCAGAATTGTCTACTACCGGTGGGTGATCCACACCAATAAACCGGCCAATCAAAATGGAGAATAATAACCAACCCGTGTAGCCCTCTATCTTGAAAATAGATGCCACAAAAAACTGTACAGTAAATAATATGGTAGCATAAAGCAGTCTGTCACGCTTCTGCTTAAATACACTAAACGCGCTCCAGTAAACCACGGCAAGGTAGAGAGCAATACTTATAGCAAAATTACCAATTCCTTCAGGTGAAGTATTGGAAAGATCAGCTGAAGTAACCCACCCTAATCCTGCATAAAACAAAAATGCGGTAAACAAAACACGTGAAATGATCGCGTGATTCTTTGCACCAAAGAGTCCGAATAGTACATGCCCACCGTCCAGCTGACCGATAGGGAGCAAGTTTAGAGCAGTGAAGAAAAAAGCCAGGTAGGCAGCCAATAATACCGGGTAGTGCATCAATTCTTTAGAGCTTGGAATATATCGATCATCTGGAGCCAGGTATTGTCTGCCAAGGTTCATGAGAATATTATCTCCAAAGTAAACTGACCCTTCTCGACCTGTATCAATGGTATCCTGCAGGGTTTCAAATGCAAGCCGATCTGGATTCAGGTCTTTCTTGAGAATGAGAGTGTCCAGTCCCTCCATCCGCTCTTCAAAGTTTGCTCCAAATACCTCATACTCCGGATGGATTTCATAGATGTATTCCGTTTCAGGAAGTGTTTTAAACCCATAAACCAGAAGGAAAATAGCTACAACAAATCCGGCGATTGGCCCGGAAACACCCACATCAAAATATTTGGTCCGGCTTAAAATATTTTCTTTTATTCGGATGAACGCTCCCATCGTACCTAGAGAAGCCAGTCCGGCAAACCCAAACCACATGGGTATGTAATAAGGTAAGGTTACATTGATTTTGTGATAACGAGCAGTGAAATAATGTCCAAATTCATGGACGGTCAGAATCAGTAAAAATGGGATGGAAAAATTGAATCCAAAAAGAAAATCTTTCCACGACATCCCAAAGATCACGAACTTCCCAAGGGTCCACTCTGCACCTGCAAATGTGGTAGTTATAAGCGTGACAATGAATAAACTTAATTGAATTAAAAGTGTCTTCTGTTGTTTATTCAAGTCCAAATATCTTGTTTAATTGTGTGTCCGGGTCAAAAATTTGAATAGCCTTCATCCCTGCACGTTGCGCTCCTTCTACATTATCTAACCGATCATCAAGAAAGAGCATTCTGGAGGCATAGAGACCAATGTCTTCAATAACAAACTTGTAGCAATTCAGGTTTGGCTTCCGCATACCAATTTCATGAGAATAATACACTTCTTTTACGAAATCCCTTAGGCTAAACCTTCCAGTTGCTTCCATGATCATCTCTTCATAAGCGATCTCATGGATCATATTTGTGTTTGAAAGAATATACGTATCATACTTTTCTCCGATCTTCAGCACCTTGTCCATGCGCTCCTTAGTTATTGACTTCAGCATGCTGTTCCAGATACTTTCGAACTGACGCTCGCCCATCTTTGTCCCTAGAAGTGAATTGATGCTGGCACGAAATTCATCTGGTCCGATCATTCCCATCTCAAATTTCTGAAGTACAGGGGCCGTAACCACCAGTTCTTCTATCTCGTCCTGGTTCCTTTTTGCTACCTCAGAAAGCTTTTGAATGACCTTTGGGTAGTCTAGGTCGATCAGTACATTTCCAAAATCAAAAATTACGGCATCAATGCCTTGTAGTAGGTCTGACATTCGTTGGCTATTAAACGGCAAATATGTAATATTGCGCTCCGTTTTAAAAGAAGAATATTCTATATTGAACGATTCTTCATGGGCCTGTAACTACCGCAGGTAGGCAGGCTCAGTTGGTTAGGGTCACTGGCTGGGACGCATAGTCCGGGGCGCGTAGCTTCATTATCAGTAAGTCCCTAACAAATTTGTCAAATGGGCCTATAACTCAGTTGGTTAGAGTAACTGACTCATAATCAGTAAGTCCCAGGTTCGAGCCCTGGTGGGCCCACAATAAACCCGACCGTAAGGTTGGGTTTTTTTATACCTCATTTTGGGCAAGAAGCCTGCCCCGTGGAGTGCATGCACGGCGAGTACTGTTTATTAGGCAAGCATACCTTTTTTATCTGCTTAATTAACGCATTTGTAATTGCCACAACCGGATTGAACTAAAGCAATGCAATACATGACTATTTGTATTTGCAAAGACACAACCTTTGCGCTTCAATCGAAACATCAATTACTCATCTGAGTTAAGGAACAAACAACATTTACATTATTCAATGCCCGTATCATACATTACACACAAAGGAAGAAAAATTTTATATGTCAATTTCAAGGATATGAAATCCAAGGAAGTTGTATTGGCCAATCTGGAAGAAATGAAAAAATTCTATCTGGAGGCTACTGAGAAAATTTATCTACTTCTGGATGTGAGAGGAACCTTTACCGATCCCGAAGTGATGGATAAGCTCAAACATTATGGCAAGCAGTATTTTAAAGGAAAATCTGAGAAGCGTGCGGTTCTGGGTGTTAGTGGTATTAAAAAAATAATGCTGAAGGGCTATGCCCTGGTGACCAATACAGATGTTCAGCCCTTCGATGACGAAGAAAAAGCGAAAGACTATTTGGCTTCATAAAATTTAGAATCCAGATCTCTTACAGATATCACTGAGTTTTTAAATCGATTGCATAGAATTCTGCCTACATATTGAAATAGCTCATCATTCCTCCATAATTTTCCCGCTTGTTTCATTTGAATACTGAGCATGACGAGACATTCTTACGACTATGGAGTAATCGGAAATTGTGCCTACACTGCGCACATTCATAAAGACACCAACATTGCCTGGATGTGCTGGCCAAAATTCGACAGCAGCTTCATCTTCGGTAAAATGCTGGATACAGAAAAGGGTGGAAATTTCTGCATCTCACCTTCAGAAGGAATCAAGCGGACTCATCAGTATTATATTGAAAACACAAACATCCTTTGCACAGAGATCACCAGTGCCTCCGGTTCCTATCGCGTTACGGACTTTGCACCTCGATTTTTCCAGCAGGATCGATATTATAAGCCATTAATGTTGATTAGAAAAATTGAACGACTTGACGGTTCCCCTAACCTGGTCGTTCGATGCAAACCCAAAGGAAATTACGGTGAGCTCGATCCTGAACCCAGCTTCGGTAGCAACCATATCCGATTCCTGGGCCTGGATTCTGCCGTCCGTTTGACCACCAACATTTCGCTCACCCACATTCTGGATGAGCAAAGCTTTGTATTGAATGAAACAAAATACATGGTGCTGACATGGGGGCCTCCACTAGAAGCAGCCCTCGAAGAGACCAGTGAGTCATTTTTAATCAAAACCACCAAGTACTGGCAGGGGTGGATAAAATCAGCCAACATCGTCAATTTCTACCAGCGCAATGCAATCCGATCGGCTCTGATACTTAAAATCCATCAATATGAAGATACAGGAGCTATTGTAGCTGCCACCACCACCAGCTTACCAGAAAGCCCGGGAAGTACCCGAAACTGGGATTATCGTTTTTGCTGGATGCGTGATACTTACTACACCCTAAATGCATTCAATAACATTGGCCACTTTGAGGAGTCTGAAAAATATTTCCACTATATCCTTAACACCACTTCCGAAGAAAATGATCGATATCAGCCGCTATATGGCATTGATGGCCGAAAGAAATTGGTAGAAGAAGAACTACCCCTTCAGGGATACCTGGATAATCAGCCGGTACGGATCGGAAATGATGCCTACACACACATCCAAAATGATGTATATGGGCAGGTGCTGGTATCACTCCTTCCACTCTTCAATGATATGCGGATCATCTTTGATGAGCGATACAATACACCGGAGCTGATTTTCAAAACCTTAAAAATGATTGAAAAAACCTTTGATGAAAAGGATGCAGGGTTATGGGAGTTTAGAAACCTGGCTCAACATCATTGCTACACCTACTTGTTTCACTGGGCTGGTAGCAGTGCGGCGATCAAGATAGCGCGAACACTCAAGGACAAAAAGATTGGAGAGCTGGCGACCAAGCTCAAAGCACGATCAACAGAGATGATCGAGAAGTGCTATGTGCCAAAGAAAAAAGCCTATGCTCAGGCAGTTGGCGTTGACCGAATGGATGCCAGCAACCTTCAGCTCATCCTGATGAACTATCTGCCAGGACAGACACAAGCGGCCAAAGATCACCTGAAAGCGATGGAAAAGGAGCTTCACGCCGGTGATGGTCTTTTTTATAGGTATTTACATGAAGATGATTTTGGGAAACCCGAGAGTACATTCCTGATTTGTGCTTTTTGGTATGTAGAAGCACTGGCGTGTGTTGGACGGATTGATGAAGCGCAGAGCTACTTCCAGAAACTAAATGAGTACAGCAACCATCTCGGACTACTGAGTGAAGATGTAAATGCAAAAGATGGCAGCATGTGGGGCAACTTTCCCCAGGCTTACAGTCACGTTGGATTACTCAATGCTGCCAGCAGAATTTCAAGAAAGCTGGACAAGCCCGATTTTATTGATTAGTCAAAGATTCAAGAAGAGCTCGGATATCATGATAATCCTTCACGCGGTATTTCGCTGAGCTGGATGCCGCTCCAACTTTTACGGTAAAGGCGTTGGAAGGCATGGCCTTAAACGTATCCTCATCCGTCCAGTCATCTCCACAGGCAAGGAAGAAATCAAAGCTGTTCTTCTTTATCCATGATGCCGCAGCGATCCCTTTGTTTACGTTTGAATTCTTCACTTCGATCACTTTATCACCTTCCTGCACCTGGATATCACGTTCAGCTGAGACGTACTTTAAGTGGCTTGTAAGCTCCCTTGATCTCAGTTCTCCAAGCCCTGTCTCCACTTTTCGGTAGTGCCAAACCAATGAGTAGTCCTTTTTCTCGATGAAGGATCCCGGTGTTCGGTTGACATAGTTTTCAAGTATGGTGTGTATTTCATCCTGCCAGCTATTGTCCACCTCCACAAACTTCTTCCATTTTCCCTGATGCTTTTTGTGCCAAACCCCATGCTCAGCAATAAAATCCACTGGGAATTCAGAAAGCCATTTATGTAGGATATCCTTATCTCTTCCGCTAATGATAACCACTCTATTCTTTTCATCTGCACATAAACCGGCAATGATCTTCTTTAGCTCCTTGTCAGGTTTTGAGTCTAGCGGATTTGCATTGAAACCAACCAATGTACCGTCATAGTCCAGAAAGAGCACTCGCTTTTTGGTTTTGTTATAGCTAGCAAGCAATTCCTCTTTTACCAATGCTGTTAAAGGTTTGGTCTGTAGGTTTTCCTGCTCTTCTTTCACATGTTTCAATCGCTGCATAAAAAGCTTCACCCATGCATGTATATTGTAGCGCTGGAGTGATTTCTGCATGATCTCCATTCTAGCAACTTGTTCTGATTCAGGCATGGTAAGTGCCTCTTTTAAAGCTCTCACGTGCTGCCCCTCATCATTCGGATTAATCAAAATAGCATCTGAAAGCTCTTTCGATGATCCTGCCATCTCACTCAGGATCAATACCCCTTTCTTGTCGAGCTTACTAGCAATGTATTCCTTACAAACCAGGTTCATACCATCACGCATCGGTGTGACGAGCGCCACATTAGCCATGCGATAAAACGCACTTAGTGCATGCAATGGAAAGCTTCGATAGAAATAATGTATAGGTGCCCAATTTATTCTTCCAAATTTTCCGTTTATGCGCCCAACCAGCAGTTCTATTTCAGCTTTCAGATTGGCATACATAGGTACCGTATCTCGGGATGGCACCACCACCATTAAAAGTGACACCTTACCCCGAAATTCCGTATTCTCAGTTAGAAACATTTCGAAAGCTTTCAGACGCTCCGGAATCCCCTTTGAATAGTCTAGTCGATCTATGGATAATACCACCCTTACATCCCCAAGAGAGGTGCGATAGCGAACTTCTCTCGCCAATGTGTCCGGATGCGATGCTACTTCAGCATATTTATCATAATCGATACCCATTGGCAAGGCATCAGCCATAACCAATCTGTTTCCTACTTTCATCTGCCCATTGGTATTGCCTATCCCGGCCAGTCGATTGACGGATGAGAGAAAGTGACGCATATCATCGTAGGTATGAAATCCAATAAAGTCAGATCCGAGCATCCCTTCCAGCAGCTCGCGCCTCCATGGTAAAAGACGAAATGATTCGTAAGAGGGAAAAGGAATATGAAGAAAGAACCCAATGCTAATATTGGGATACAATTCACGAATCATCGAAGGCAAGAGTAACAGCTGATAATCATGAACCCATACAGTATCACCATCCTCAATCAGCCCTTCCAGTTCTTTCGCAAACTTTCGATTTACCCTTTGATAAGCATTCCAAAACACATCATCGTAAATGATATATTGGTTGAAATAATGAAAGTTTGGCCACAGAGTCTCATTACTAAAGCCTTCGTAATACTCTTCTATATCAGCCTTGGTGAGAAATACCGGATGCATATTTAATTCATTGAGATGTCTCGTGACCTCATCACGCTCTTCTGTCTTATTGACGGGCAATCCTGGCCACCCTAACCAAATATTATCTCCTTGCTTATAGACAGATCCTAACCCGGTAGCCAGTCCTCCTTCACTCGGCTTATACTCAAATGAGTGATTTTCACGTTGAATTTTTACTGGCAGGCGATTAGATACAATGATCGTTTTAGGCATATCTTAAGATTAAGGTTTGGAGAAAAGATACTAAACTTCGCTTAGAGAAAGTTGATATTCAATCATTGTGTTGCACAAAAACTTAGAATCCTGCTATTTCACCTCTATTTTTGAAACATGTCAAATCATGTAGCTGTTAATCCAAAGCTTCCATCGGGAGGCACTAATATTTTCACCATTATGTCCAAACTGGCCACTGAGCATAAGGCCATCAACCTGGGGCAAGGGTTTCCTGATTTTGAGTGTGATGAAAAACTCAAAGAGCTGGTAGCCAAACACGTCAGGGAAGGAAAAAACCAATATGCTCCATTGGCTGGCTTGCCGAAACTTAACGAGACCTTAAGTAAGAAAATGGAACATGTCTATGGTATGCCCATTGATCCTACCTCACAAATCTGTGTGACCGCCGGGGCTACACAGGCCTTGTATACGGCCATAATGGCGTTTGTAAATCCAGGTGACGAAGTGATCATCTTTGAACCGGCTTACGATTGTTACAAACCCCAAATTCAACTGGCAGGAGGTACGGTGAAACCGTATAATATGACCTATCCAGATTATGAAATCGATTGGAATGAGGTGAAAGATATGGTGACGGATAAAACACGAATGATCGTGATCAATACTCCTCACAACCCAAGCGGGACGGTACTCGGTGAGCAAGACATGCAAACGCTAGAGGAAATCGTCTCTGGAACCAACATCATAGTATTGAGTGATGAAGTATATGAACACCTCATCTTTGATGGTGAGAAACATCAAAGCATCATGCGGTTTCCTAAGCTTTTCGAGCAGTCACTGGCTGTTTTCTCTTTTGGAAAAACCCTGCATGCCACAGGATGGAAATTAGGATATATCGTTGGACCAGAATACCTGATCAAAGAATTCAAATCTATTCACCAGTGGAATGTCTTCTGCACCAACTCATTTGTGCAGTTTGCAGTGGCTGATTACCTGACTGAGCCTGAAAACTATGAGTACCTACCCTCCTTTTTTCAGGAAAAAAGAGATGCGATGAATAAACTTTTTAAAGAGGTACCACTTACCCCCAAAGTTGCTACAGGCACCTACTTTCAGGCATATGACTATTCCGAAGTGAGCGATCTGGATGACCTTTCGTTTGCTAAGTACCTTACCTCAGAAATTGGCGTGGCAGCCATCCCAATGTCGCCATTTTACACGAACCCTCCGGGGGATAAGGTAATTCGATTATGTTTTGCGAAAAAAGAAGAAACAATCCATGCAGCTGCAGAACGATTATTGAAGTTGAAAGGTTGATAAATGGGTCAGTGAAAAAACGGCCCAAATGAAGCGCATGAAAGAAAATACAGAAAGCACATACTTCTTTGATTATGAACATCCGGTGATTCAGGAATTGGTTTCAGAATTCAATATGGTGGATCTTTCGGATCAGGAAAAAGCCCAGCAGCTCTACCTTAAAATAAGGGACGGATGGCGATATAATCCATATGATATTAGCTTCAGAAAAGAGGCATTGAAATCAAGCCAAATTGCCCAAAAAGATCACGGTCATTGCATCGATAAATCCATTCTTTACATTTCAGGACTGAGGGCCCTTGGAATACCTGCAAAACTTCATCTGGCGAAAGTGAAAAATCATATTGCGGTAGATAGACTCATAGAAAAGTTTGGCACTAACGAGCTGACTCCTCATGGGATGGTAGATGTTTATTTGAATGAAAAATGGGTGAAAGCCACTCCTGCATTTAATAAGGAATTGTGCCTCAAAACAGGAGTAGAACCTTTGGAGTTTAATGGTGAAGATGACTCCATCTTTCAGGAATTCAATGGTGAAGGAAAAGAATTCATGGAGTATCTTGATGATTATGGATCATTTGATGATGTTCCATTGGACTTTATTGAACTGAATATGAAAGAAAATTACCCAAAACTGGAAAGTCTTTTAAACGAAGCGGGTGAACTAAAGCTATAGAAGAGATGCTTCCTCCGTCAGAATAACAATGCGTAAACATGATTACGTTTTAAAATCAAATGTCATCCTGAACGAAGTGAAGGATCTCATGGTTGATTAAAAGAATTAAAAAACAGACATGGCAGAAACCACACACTGGAAAGGATCGGACAAATATTTATGTGACCCGGAACTGGCACAGGCATTCCATATGGCGCGAACCTTAGGGATGCCCTTACTGATTGAAGGGGAACCAGGCACTGGGAAAACTGAGCTTCCAATCCACTATGCGAAAGATCGGGGGCTTCATCTGGAGGTTTACCCCGTAGGTTCCAAAAGTAATGTAGAGCAGTTTGTTGCCCGTTTTGATCATGTGAAATACCTGAGAGACTCCCAGATTGAGATTCTCAATGCCCAGCGGGAAGAGAAAGGCTTGGATCCTCGGATGACCAGTGACAGAAATCCGGAAAACCTGGGTGATTATGTGGTAAAAGGTCCTGCTGCCATCGCGTACAGCAAACCGAACTCTGTGCTGTTAATTGATGAGATTGATAAGGCACCAAGGGAGTTTCCAAATGATCTACTGTATGCACTGAGTCACCGAAGGTTTATCATGCCGGAATCCGGTGAAGTGATCGAAGTATCCGAAGAAGATATGCCAGCGATTGTAATTACCTCGAACCGAGAGCAGGAATTACCGACGGCTTTCAAAGGAAGATGTATTTACCATTACATCGACTTCCCTGAAAAAGATGTGATGGAAAAGATCGTGGAGAAGCATCATCCGGATCTGGACGAGAAGGTCGTGAAAGTGGCATTGGATGTCTTCTACCATTTAAGAAGACTGGGACTGGAGCGTTCACCAACTACCCGCGAAATCCTGAATTGGCTGAAATATATGAGTGATGTTGCTCCAAAAGAAGCAGTAAAAAAAATAGAGGGACTGGAAGGAATTGGTGCGCTGATCAAAACACAAACCGATATGGAACGTGTGAACCGAATGATTGGTGCAGACAACAACTTTGGCGGACCTTCGTGGAATTAATGAAAGTCATTTATTCAAAAATGAATCCTTAAGTCTCCTCTTGGGAGGAGAGACAGAGGTGGGTTATAAAGAATAGTCATTTTTGAATAAAAGTAGAAATATGATTTAAGTGACCCACCCCTACCTCGATGCGTCGAACCGCTCCCAGGAGGGGAATTAGATATTTTAAAAAAAATAGGTGAAAGTCACCCCTATAGTCCCCTCAAGGGGACATACAGTAAGAAGTAAAGATTTATAATGCTAAGCTCATTACCAGAATCATTTAGAAAACACGGCCTTCAGGCTGATGTGCGCACCTTGCTCACCTTGAGGAAGGCGATGCAGAGAGGCTTGGTCAAAACTTTAGGTGATCTCCACAATGTGCTTAAAGGGATTGTGGTTAAAGAACCCGCCGATATTGGACCATTTACCAAAGCGTACTACGAATATTTCCTGCACGTGCCTATCGCTCCGGGGCAGACATTAGAAGATGCCATTTTGAGGTCCGAAACCTTTAAAAAATGGAAGACCCAATACATCGATGAAGCTGATAAAGACATTGACCTCACCGAAGAAGATTTAGTCAACACATTTTTGGATCAGGTGCACCTGACCTCTTATGATATCAAAGAAGTCATCAATGGCAAGGAGATCTGGGACAAAGACAACCCCGACCTGGAAGATGAGGATCCGCAGGATATCGATGGAGAACCGGCCGAACGGGTGCTGGATAAAATGGCCGACTATTCCGACCTGACGCTGGAAGAGCTTTTGGAGCGCATGGAGAAGGTCAAAGATCAACAGCGCACGAAGCACAGTGGTGGTAGTCACTGGATCGGTACCGGGGGCATCTCGCCGTACGGACATGGTGGCGCGGCGAAGAACGGAATCCGAGTAGGTGGACAAGGTGGCGGACGCATGGCCCGAAAAGTGATGGGTGATAAGAACTACTTCCCTATCGATCGGGATGCGATCCTGAATGACAACAATGTGGATGCTGCATTAGCTTCCATCAAAGGGGTAGTTGAAGAAAGTGCCATCGAAAAGCTGGATGTACCCCATACGATCAAATCCGGACTAAAGCGAGGTGGGTTATTCATCCCCGAGCTAAAAAGTGAAAAAAATGAGGAGCTGAAGATCATTGTCCTGATAGACAATGGTGGCTACTCCATGGCACCATATGTCCGCACCGTGCAGCAGCTTTTCAGAAAGATGAAGACACGCTTTGCCCATGATCTGGAGGTATTTTATTTCCACAACACTATTTATGATCGGGTGTGGATAGACGAGCGAAGATCGACTTACATTTCCGTGGAGAAGCTGCTGAAGTACAACAAAGACTACCGAGTGTTCTTTATCGGTGATTCGGCGATGGCTCCCTATGAGTTAAGCTCACTGAGTATTCAAAACATTCAGGCCATTGTGAAGAAATTCAAAAAGTCCGTCTGGCTCAATCCTGAGCCTCTTAAGTACTGGCCCGGCACCTACACCATCCAGGTAATGAAAGAGCTCGTACCGATGTTCCCACTCACCCCTCACGGCATTGAGCGTGCCGTACGAGAGATGAATAAAAAGAGTACCGAGGGCTGACTTCATCAGCAACCCTCTTTTTCAGAAAACGGTATATTTGAATAGTCATTAGAAGCACACAATAATCTGCGATTTGCACGGGTTTGTGTATGTTATAATGTTGTTTAGCCTCCAACATTGCCAGAAATGCAGACTCCAGAAATTCTTAAGAACGCACTCTCGAATATTAGAAAGGTTTCGCAAGCTGAGATAACTGAGGATAATTTTCAAAGGAACATTGCTGAACTCAAAGCAATTCTCTTTCAACTGAAAGATTCATTTTCAACCACAGAACAACTTAATCAGGCAGAAGATATAATCTCATATCGAGTAATTTCTCAAAGAGAACCTTTAGAGCGATTTTTTATTAGACACTTCGGAACTTTGAACAAACACACTTGGCCTATTATGAACTGGAACAAGAAGGGAAAATACGTATATGATCTGGACATCATTGAACTCAAACTCGCTGGCTTAATTCATAAAATCGAACAAGAATGAAAGAGATTAATGGGAACAAATTTTTTTTGCGGTTCTTAGCAATTTGTGACCTCATAACATTTCTAAATGTTGCGAAGCTTTTATGGAATTATATCACCACCATTTTTTCAGGCTTTTGGTTCATCAACATTATTACGATCACCCTCATTTTATCACTACTGGCAACAGCATATTTTAATTTCTATAATCCAAGACTGGGAATCAAGATTTATTACTTTCAGTTTCCGTTTCGATTTGCATTTGTCATTATGACCTTCGGATTCCTAACATTTCTGAACAGATTAACAAGCAACGATATATCTCAAACTCTGATTTTCATCGCTATGGGATTGGAACTATTAAGACTTGTTTTCAGCATCCTAACTCATAGGTATATTAACAGCCAAGAAGTCAGAGGCTAACAGTCGCTAGCACGAATGCGCCAACTGCCATTTTACAGACTTCAGTGCAAACATACCATGAATCAGCCGCTGGGAAAGGTCAGTACTTTCTACTGGCTGCATCTCGCAGGATTTTTTCATCTTTCTGAACGCAGTGCATTCTGATACTTTGGAAGCACCGGCAGATTCATTAGTTTTATCGGAACTTGCCAAGCTCGGGGCGCACTCCTGCTAGCTTGGCGTAACCAATCTCGACGAATGAAAAATCCCATTTTATATTGCCTAATTCTGACGCTATTTTCAAACTGTACCAGTCAAACTAAAACAGAAGCAAAACAACTCTATAATGAAGAATTTAAATGGTCAATAATTATTCCTGAAGATTTCAACGGTGTTAGTCCTTCTGACTGGAAAAAAATGCAGAATAAGGGGGCTAATGCAATTGAGGACACTTACGGAGAAGAGGTAATTAATCAAGCGAAAATAATATTTGTCTTTAAGAGTGGAGACTTAAATTATTTCGAATCGAACCAACAGCCTTTTGATGAGAGTATTGACGGTGATTATCTTGAATCATGGGGTGGTGTAAACGAAGTGCTTTATGAAACTTTTAAAGCTCAGATGCCAGGAACAAAGCTCGACTCATCGACTTATACCACAGATATCAGTGGCCTAACTTTCTACACATTCAAAATGAAAATAGACTATCCAAACGGATTAACGTTGAACACGTTGATGTATAGTCGACTTTTTGATGAAAAAGAGTTCTCGGTCAATATTATGTACATGGATGAAGAGCTTGGAGAACGGATGATTCAATCATGGGAAAGTTCAACGTTTAAATAACTACTGGTTATAACACGATGATGGCGCATGGCCATACTTCGCCATCTGCAAATTGTCTGCAAGACATCTCGCTTATCTCCCCCCCAGCTAGTCCAAGTTTGTCGATGCACTGGTTCGGATTTTTAACTCGGACCTTAACAAAACTTCGACTGGTGGGAAAGGTGGATTGGAGATTGATTTTATTTTGAACAATGAGGCACGAAATATAAGCTCGCATCAGCGATAGGGCGACTAACACGAGACTAGAATGCTTGCCTAAGCCGGTTTGTAATTCAGCTTTCTTATTGAAATTCTTTTTATGTTTACAAAGGAGGCATCATGAAAAATCCATTCATCATTTTATCCTTAATCCTATTTTCATCCATGCTTATGGCACAGGAAACCATCCAAGAGGCCAAGGTTCAATTTACCCTTCCAGAAAAATGGTCGTTGATACAAAAAGGAGGCACATTTGATGACGGGCTGATCCAGTATTTTTATCGCAGAGAGCCAGTTCCCACACCAGAGGGGACGGAAGCGTACCCTGCTGCGATTTTCATCTTGGACCGGGTGAAAGGTAGAACCCTGGATGATTTTATCGCAGAAGACCGACGGTATGAAAAAGGTGGCAGAATGGCTAAAGGTGAATTTGAGCCTACCATAGATGTAAAAGTTGCCGGATTGGATGCCAAACTGATCAAAGTCAAAATAGAAGATAGCGGCTATCGTCTGCGAACCTTATTCTATTATTTTTTCAATAACGATGTAGCAGTTAAACTGGTCCTCAACACTATCAGAGATCCAAATCCTGCTCTTGAAGAACAGGAGGCGATTGTGAAAAGTCTTAGTGTGATTGACACTAATTGATATAACTCCTCTGGCACAAGCATCCGCTTGTCCCCATGTTTTTTATCTGCTGTTCCCCCTAGCCTCGGTTCCTCAGCCCTTGTTGGTGTTGTCACCAACAAGAAGCCCATTCATCCCACACTTTAGACCTTTTGGAAAGTTTGAAACTTTCCAAAAGGTCGTTTCAACACAATACTTGAAAATTCCGGCTCAAGGCCAGAATGACGTTCTCGTTTTATCCTCGATTAGACAGGCCAATCACAGCCTCAATCGAAAACCAAAAACCGGCAATCCGCTCTGTTCAAAATCCAGATCCTTTGATCGCTTGAATCCCATCTTTTCGTACATGCCCCATGCCACCTTCATGGATTCCGTGGTGTGGATCACCATCTGTTCCCGTTGCTCCTTCCGTGCTTTTTCAAGACATGCTTCTGTGAGCTTCTTCCCCACTCCCAGTCCACGGGCCCTGGAACTAACAGCTAGCAGTCGAAATCCTGCGGCATTCTTTTCCTGGGTGGCCGTACCTCCCGATCCATAGTCTTTCATATTTCCTACATACACCACAGCGCCCACCATCTCTTCCTCCTGCTTCGCAACCAGCAATGATACACTTTCCTTACTTGTAAACTCACCAATATTCGCAAGCATGTCATAGTAGGCTGGCTGTTCCTCAGGAGATGGAAAGCCATCAAGGTTTGAATACACTTCTACCATCAATTGCCCTATTGCATCATAGTCATCAGGATGCGCTTCAATAATTTTTAATGCCATTTGAATTACGTTTTGAGAGAAGGTATGCTAGCCCAAGTGTAGTAAAAAACGAAAAACTGCTGTAAATGATCGCTACCAAAACCACATCTGGATTTTGGATGATCTGGGAGCCAATGAAAATGGCAAGGGCACTGTTTTGCAATCCCATCTCAATAGCAATGGTGTATCGTCCATCGTGATTGATCCGAAATTGTCCGGCCACCCAATACCCGATGAGGATCGTTCCCAGGTTTAACAGCAGAAGCGGGACCGCAATCACCATTTTTTCCCATATGGATCGTCCGCTCTCGCCTCCTATTGAGTCCAGCCCAACAATCAGAAAGACAACCAGTAAAGTTGCTGGAAGGACGAACCTTAAATATGGTTTTAGCTGATCAGCAAACGCTGTAAAATAATGGCGAATCAACAAACCAATCAGTACCGGAACGATGACAGTCGCACCAACATTCGTGAATGTATCCCAAAAGGAAAGTGGTACTTTCTGGTTACTATTCATAAATAACTCCATGCTTCCACTCGTGATCAGTGGAATGGTGAAAAGAATCATAAAGCTGTTAAAGGCCGTCAGTGAGATAGAGAGCGCCACCCTTCCATTCAGCATGTGAGTCACCAGGTTAGAGGCCGTTCCTCCCGGGCAGGCGGCAATCAACACAATACCTACTTTATACGCCGGAGCTATATCCCACATAAAGACAATCAAAAAACCAACTATTGGTAGCATGATCAGCTGTAAGGCCAGCCCTGTCAGAATTGCTTTCGGTTCAACAAAAACCCGTTTGAAACTATTAAAGGTGAGATTAAGCCCAATCCCCCACATGATGATAGCGATGGCTATCGGAATCAGAAATTCTTGTATTGCTGCCATCTAATATACCTGAGGCCAGAGTAAATAGATGGTCATGATGCAGATGATGAAATACGTAGTAAGTGTGGCAGCTCCTGCATAGTCTTGTGCTATTCGCTGACCAAAAAACAAAGCCAGAATAGAGAGTGTAGAAAGTTGAGCACCAATCAATCCTATCTGGGCGCTATCTTCAAAAATGAGAAAGTAAATACCAGCAGCACACAATACACCAGAGGCTACTTCAAGCAATGTGATGAGAGGTATCATCAGACCTGTTACATGCTTCAAGGGGCTATTTGCAAAATGGCCGGAAAGCCACTCTTTGTTGCCTTTGTAGTTAAATACCTTGTCCAGACCGGACTGTAGAAATAAAATGGCCAGAAAAGCCAGGCATAAAACGGGTGCAGATAACAGAATCGTTTTCATCGGCTGATTTTTTTAGCCAATTTAACATTTTCCTAAAAGCCTAGAAATAACGAGGTGTCACAATCTTGGATTTCGAGAAGACCAATCGGTAGTTAAGCATGAACTCATGAGATCCTGAATTGACCTGCCCCAGGTCAGTGGTGGTATAATCGTAAGCATATCCAAATTTCAGTTGTGGATTTACCTGCAAATCGAAAAGGAAGCTAATAGAATCAAATGAACGATAGGATAATCCAAACCACACCCGGTCATTGATAATCAGGTTCGCATTGACATCCATCTCCAAAGGGGCTCCCGATACTGACTTGATTAGACCACTTGGCTTCAGTTTTAGCACTGGAGATAAATCAAAAACGTAACCGGCAGTGATGAATAGATGCCTGATCTGCTCTGACTCAATATCTGAATTATCGATGGAGTTTATGGAGTTATTCAATATGACCGGAATAGAGGCACCTGCATAGAATCGATCGGTTGAATAGAAAAGACCAGCTCCAAAATTTGGCATGGTTTCACTTAGGTTAGATTGTAATCCCGGATCGTTGATACCTAAATCACCATAATTGATACTGCTGGAACGAAAACCTCCCTGGATACCCATCGATAGCGTTCCCTTTGACATTTGCATCATATAGGCGTAGGACAAAAACAACGTATTTTGTTCGGTCACACCAAGCTCATCATGTGCAAAAAAGGCTCCCAGTCCGATATTTTTTTCCGGGATAGGCGAATGAACGGAAAATGTCTGAGTACGCGGTGCACCATCTATGCCTACCCACTGGATTCTGGCTAATGCCGTGGCACTAATGGACTCATGGCTCCCTGCATAGGCAGGGTTGATAGCCAACCCATTAAACATATACTGTGTATACATCGGCTGCTGCTGCGCCAGTGCAACTACACTAGCAAAAAATAAAAAGCAAGCAAATATTTTTTTCACTGTCATTCAATTTCACTTCAAAGAAAGCGTGTCACTTTCATCCTTAATAATCATTTCGATCGTGCCCATGAGTTATCCGTTAAACCACCTGATTCCTTGGGTGGTGATTATCTGTTGACCACCACAAAACCACTCACTGGCTTACTTCCATCACCCAGGTTGATCAGGTAATAGTAGGTGCCATCAGGAACAATCTTCTCTCCATAGCTTACACCCTGAGTCACCTCACTGGACCATACCCTTGATTGGTTGTCGTACCCATCGATTTCAAACACCTTATTGCCCCATCTATTATAGATCTGCACATTGTTGTTCGGGTATAGCTCGATATCATTGATGTAGAAGAAATCATTGATTCCATCACCATTCGGAGTAAATCCTTTTCTAGGTGTCACCTTCTCACATACGTCAGTATCCCGGTAATTCGGTATACCGTCTTCGTCGCAATCATCGTTGGTGAGGTCACCATCTTCGTTAGTATCCTCATCTTCATCCAAAACACCATCACCATCGGTATCGCAAGGGTCGGAATCCTGGAAGTTTGGAATACCATCTTCATCACAGTCGTCATTGTATGGATTGCCATCGCCATCTGAATCCTCTTCTTCGTCATCCAGACCGTCACCATCCGTATCGCACGGATCAGGATCCTGGAAATTTGGAACACCATCCTCATCACAATCGTCATTATACGGATTGCCGTCACCGTCTGTATCTTCATCATCATCTAAGATGCCGTCACCATCCGTGTCACATGGATCAGTATCTAAGTAATTAGGAGTCCCGTCTTCATCACAGTCATCTTTGGTAGGATCACCATCACCATCTGTATCCTCATCGTCATCCAGTATCCCATCGTCATCTGTGTCACAAGTATCTGAATCCTGGAAGTTTGGTATTCCATCTTCATCGCAATCATCATTGTATGGATCACCATCGCCATCCGTATCTTCCTCTTCATCATTAAATCCATCACCATCGGTATCACATGGATCCGTATCCTGGAAATTTGGTATTCCATCTTCATCACAATCATCATTGTATGGATTACCATCACCATCGGAATCTTCATCATCATCTAAGATGCCATCGCCATCCGTATCACATGGATCAATATCTAAATAGTTTGGCGTTCCATCCTCGTCACAGTCATCATTCGTTAGATCGCCATCACCATCGGTATCTTCATCTTCATCCAGGATGCCATCACCATCAGTATCACATACATCCGGATCCTGGAAGTTGGGAATGGTGTCTCCATCACAATCATCGTTGTAAGGATTACCATCACCATCGGAATCTTCTTCTTCATCGTTCAAACCGTCTCCATCCGTATCACATGGGTCTGGATCCTGATAATTTGGAATCGTATCTCCGTCACAATCATCATTCGTAGGATCTCCATCTCCTCCTATGTCTTCATCCTCCGTTTTTATTCCATCTCCATCATCATCGTCATCCAGGTAATCTGGAGTGCCGTCTCCATCCTGGTCGTCATTGGTCGGGTCACCATCGCCATCGGTATCTTCATCTACATCGGGTACGCCATCACCGTCACTATCTCCGGATAAAATGGTTAGTTCCAATGTTGTTACATCTGCAGAGCTATTTCCAGCTGCATCAGTGCTAGTGACAGTCACCTCATTTGATCCGTTTGTGTTGGGAGCAAATACCCCGCTTACTGGCACATCAACTTCGGTATCGATGCTCCAATTGCCACCTCCATCAGCAATAACCGAATAGGTTGCACCTCCTACCGTCACTTCCACTGTGCTACCTGCCTCAGCCGTTCCGGTCAGAACCGGGGTGGTATCAACAGTGATTTGGGAATTAACAGTTGGAATTGCCGGAGCTACTGTATCTACGATCAGTTCATCAGTGGTAACATCATTTGTAGTGTTTCCTGCAGCATCGGTAGATGTTACGCTTATCTCATATGTTCCATCATTCAGATCTGAAAACGGACCACCTGCTGTTGGCGTATCTGTCTCTGTATTGATACTCCAGTTTCCACTGCCATCTGCAATAGTTTCAAACGTCACACCATTTACTACGACCGTAACTGTAGTTCCAGCTTCAGCTGTACCTTCAAGAACAGGTGACTGATCACTTGTTGTTTGGCTTGTAATTGTTGGTATTGAAGGTGGAGTCAAGTCAATCTCTAATTCGTTGGTTGTAGCATCAGAGGTGCTATTGCCTGCTGCATCTGTTGATGTAACGCTCACATCGTAAGTACCTTCTGATAAGGGATTAAATGGCCCTCCTGCTGTTGGCGTATCTGCTTCTGTATTGATACTCCAATTACCACTACCATCCGCAGTGGTCTCAAATGTCACACCATCTATTACCACCGTTACTGTGCTGCCCGGTTCTGCTGTGCCAGTAATCACCGGAGTGGTGTCGTTGGAAGAATCTATATCAATGGTTGGAGTAGCTGGTGGTGTTGTGTCGATCGTTAATTCATTGGTCGTGCCATCTGAGACCGTGTTCCCTGCCGCATCCGTGATCGTTGCTGTCACCGGATAGGTCCCTTCGCTTAGCGCCGCTATACCTGTCAAGTCCAACGACCAGGTGTCACCACTGTTCGTTAGCTCCGCATCCGTGCCTAGCGTGTAGGTTACCCCATCGACAGTTACAGAGAACACATCCGCATCTGAAGAGTCAAACGTGCCAGTTAGCGTTGGATTCGTGTTGGTCGTCTGGCTCACTACTGTTGGAGTAGCCGGGGGAACGTCATCATACACCGTGGAAACCTGAGTAGCTGCTGTGTTCATATTTCCTGCAATATCCTGAGCCGTTCCAGCTGCTACATCCACCGTGATATCACCTGCTCCATTCGGAGTGACATCAACTGTATACGTTTGATCATTGACCTTTACAAAATTTGATGCTGATCCATTGCCTATAGCCACATCGGTAATATCAAATCCAAAAACATCCTCATCAAAAGTGATCGTAACCGTATAAGAATCCGTATTGTTAACGATTGAAGGTTGTCCAGAAATAGTCACATCTGGACTTGTCACGTCAATGGTTAATTCGCCACTGGTTGTGTCCGGGGTAGTACCTCCTCCCCCATCATCAATTACTGCATCTACGTCATATGTTCCATCTGTAGCAATCACACCTCCGGGCAGTGCCAGCGACCAGGTGGTTCCACTTATAGTCAACTCAGGATCAACTCCGAGCTCGTAGGTTTGACCATTCACCGTCACAAAAAGTGTCTCTCCTACTTCCAGTGCTGCTGAACCGGTGATCGTAGGTGTCAATGTATTCGTTGTTTGTGCTACTACTGTAGGTTCAGCTGGTGGGTTTAGCTCTATGGTAATCGTAGTTATATCTGAGCACAAACCTCCAAAAGAATAAGTAATATCATATGTCCCTACAATTGAGGCAGAAAGGTCGATTGTCCCGTCTGTAGGATTGATGGTTACTTCGCCTGGGGCTGAGAAATCACCTCCGGTAAACCCGATGATTTGAGGTGTCGGATCACTACCAGTCGTATAGTAGGTAGGTGAATCATACTGAATGGTTGTGTTGCTCACACATGTTTCTGTAATATCATTTTCACCTAACTCTGTTGGATCGCCATCTCCATCCGGATCCGGATCCAGTCCATCCGTAGAGAAGTCTTGCCCATCCGGGTTGCTTCCATCATTTGGTCCAACATCTTTGATAGACACTACTGCCTGGTTTTGATAAGTTGGGGCCGTCGCAGAGGTCATATCTATCCTCACCACAAATCGGATGGTAACAGTTGATGAGACTTCAATTTTTGTCTCAGTAGATGTTAGTAACATTTGAGTTACCGCATCACCATCAAAGGTAGGATTCAATCCTCCCTGAGAGAACGAGCCGCTGATGACCGTTGGTGCGGTTTGTAAAGAAGCGGTTGCTCCAGATGGAAGTCCGCTCGTAATATCTTCTATTATTTGAAGGTTGTCCGCATCATTGGATGAACTGAAATTCTCCACCACAAGATCATAGGTAACATCGAAAATGGAACCGGTCACATTGTCGACAGACACTTCATTTTTTGCAATTCCCACATCAGCAGGGCATAATTCAATGTCCAATGAAAACGACTGCTCTGAAGATTGACATCCTGCAATGGTACCTGCAGCGGTATATTGCCCCGGACTGTTTACCGAGATGCTTGCATTGGTTTCACCATTCAACTTTATACCATCTCTGTACCACTGATAAGAATCAAAACCAGCGGCTGTAAGAACCACCGGAAGGTTTTCCGGAATACATGTGGTGGCATTATAGCCGTTAGGGGTTTCAACAACTGGTGCTGTAGTAAAACCGGAGAAAAAGCCAGCAGCTCCGTAGTTATCAAAGGCATTGGCCAGAGCAACTCTGATAGGTCGTGGACTCTCAACGGTTACATCTCCACTTAACACGATATTGGAGGGTCCCAAATCCTTTATTTTATACGTCACATAGTCTGAGTTTCCAGTTACCGATTGTGCTTCGGAAGTGATATCATAGGTGGTACCACCCATGGTAACCTCTACAGTTTCACCTGTTTCTGCAATTATCTGTAATACTCCTGCTCCCAGCTGAGTAACATCAGATATATCTACGTTGGTACCTCCCAAACATACAATTGGAGGAATGAAATTCATTCCTTGTTGTCGCTCGTTGTAGAATGCGTCCCCTCCGGGATCTTCTCCATTCAACCCCTGATATACATACACAGGTTGGTTGGATTGGATAAGCATGTTGTTATTGGCGGTGTAGTCAGAAGTGGTAAATCTGTGGTAATCCCCTGCATTCACAATGATCGGAGTTGTGCTACCGTTCAAGAACACCTCAGTGTTGTCTACAGAAGATACAACGATCACATTTTCACTACTTTCCCCTTCTCCCTTTACCAGGATGTACTCAAAGCCTGTTTCTTCCAGTGAAGCGATCTGGTCCATGCCGATATCTCTTCCCGCCTGCGTACTTCCAGAATTATCAAGTGGAGGAGATCCACCCAACCATGATCCTGTATTTACAGCAATTGGCTTATCGGAGGTAATTCTTGTACCGTTTACATCGTTGAGGTTTGCAGTGCCATTCGAATTACCGGGACCGTCGGTGGAGCTATTGGCAAAAGCGGCCAACACGTATGATTCACCAGCATTGAGTGTCACAGGAATAGATCCTGAATCCTCAGTCGCCTGGGATACACCTTCAAAATCAACATCGTCAAAATCCGAAATAGTAATATTCGTGTTGTCTTCGGTGGCCATGAAACTGATAATATGGGCTTTATTGGCCGCTGAAGCGTTAACATTATAGAGGTGGCCTGATCTAAACTCTGTACCTAAACCCGCGGTTCCTTTGGAAGTAAGTGAAGCAGCCTGTGCGCCTGCTAACACTCTAATACTTGCAAAAAAGGCTTTGTTGGCGCTTAGTATTAGCCCTTCACCGGTACTCACAGCCGTTGCAAGATTTGCTGCTGGAATCAGGAATTCCGTTCCTGTCCCTGTACCAAGGTTAATAGATGCTGGTGAAGTCCTGCTTATTGGTTGGGTGTATAGTAGATTACCGGCCCCATCTGTAATAGTCACATCAAATGATGTAGTCTGAGGTGTACTTAGTAGCAACCACACTCCGTCAGTCGCTGCATTCGCTCGCGCATACATGGGTGGGATAAAGTGTTTTGTGTCAAGCTGAGCTGCCGCTTCTTGAGAAATAAAAACACTAAGAATCAATAGGATAAGTAACGTAATTCTCTTCATGCAAATACCACAATTCGTCAATTAGAATAAAAAGGAAACCCAAAGATCGTCCTGTGGTTTTGAGGAATATTAATTACTCGATGAGCAAGAAGAATAGGCCATGAACAGGCCGTATTTCTCGATTAAGAAAATTAGATCAATTTGACTTTAAATCAACGATAACAAACTCAGTTCTACGATTTTGTTGATGCTGATCTTCAGTACAACTCTCACATTCTACTGCAGGTATAGATTCCCCTTTTCCTGTTGGCTGTAGTCGTTCCGGATTCATGCCTTTTTCCACCAGATAATCAAATGCAGCATTGGCTCTACGCTGTGATAACCGGAGATTGTATTCTCTGCCTCCTTGCAAGTCGGTATGAGAAAATAGCCCTATTATCAAGCGTGGGAACTTATCCATGATACCTAATAGTTTATCAAGCTCTTCTTCACCGGCAACCCGTAATGTTGACTCATCAAAATCATAATAGATGGGCTGGATGTTGAGGGTATCTCCTACACCCAAATTGGCTCCATTAGCTGAAGCATTTCCTGAAACAGCTGTCAAAAAATCTGTCAATGGAGAGGGTAGATCAACAGGGAATGTATCTATCGGACTTAAGTAGACCTTCACCTCATATTCGCTTTGATTCTCAACGATTTTTATCTGATGAGAGTCTGCTTTTTCAAATGTGTACTTCACTCCGGCAATATCCCATGTGCCAGGATCAATGTCTGCTACCTGAAAGGTTCCATCCTCACCTGCTCGCCTGTAAATCAGCCGGTCGTCAGATGTCACAAATACATCAGCACCAGGTAACGGCTCATTTGATTCAGAATGAAGGACAATGCCATTCAATTGGTAGTAATCTCTTTCAAAGTAGTAGATGTCGTCTTTAAGGGAATCGATGCGAGCAGATGTAAAGTACCCGGACCTAAAATTGTCGTTAGACACTAAACCAAAATCATCTTTACTGCTGTTGATTGGGTACCCGATGTTATTAACCTTGACGATATCAAATGTCCGGCTAAGGTTGGCTTCAAAAATATCCAGTCCGCCTAGTCCTCCCCGTCCATCAGAGGCATAATACAGGTTAGCAGCAACCAGCGAAGGAAACATTTCTTTTCCGGCTGTATTGACTTTTTCGCCCAAATTTTTAGGTTCAGACCACTTATCTCCTTCTTTGAAAACAATGTATAAATCAGACTGTCCTAAACCACCCGCCATATCTGAGGAAAAGATCAGAACCGTCCCATCCTCATTGATGGCAGGATGACCAACGGAGTAATCATCACTATTGTAGTCGAAAGGTTGGATATTGGTCCATCCACCATTTCCATCACTTTCAGCAAAAAAGAGTTTCAGCCTGGTAACACCCTCACTATCTTTTTTTAATCTTCTCCCATCAATGTTATTACGAGTAAAAACTACTTTTTGCTCATTGTCATAAAAAGCCAATGGACCTTCGTGATATTTTGTCTGCATGTGATCGATAAATAGCTCTGCGCTTAGATCATTTTCTTTTACCTGATACAGATCAAGAAATCGAGATTCGTCCCAATTGAAGTTTGTTTTTATCCACTCATTTCCGGAAGGTCTGGAAGATGCAAAGACTACCCCATCCTGATAGATGGCAGGACTAAAATCCAGTCCGGGAGAGTTGAATGGCATCCGTTTAATTTCAAATTTTGAGCTATCCGAAAAGAAGGTATGGATATTTTTCAACGCCTCAATCTTCTCTGCTGCTCTGGGATCATCCAGTGCCTTTTCCTGATAAATCCCATACCATTTTTTGGCTTCATCATACTTGCCATTGGAGGCAAGTGCTTGCGCATAATGGTAGCTGAATTCCGTAGGTGCATCAGGGCTTGCAACTACTTTTGATAAATAGTTCTCGGCCTGCTCTGTATCATTCATATTTTGGTAGCAGAGTCCTAATTGTTGCAAAATGTACAAGCTGTCATCCGCTGACTCCAGACTGGATTTGTATAGTTCAGCAGCTTTCGCATATGAGTACTTCTCGAAGGCATCATCAGCAGCCTTTGTGGTACTAAAGGTGATGGTTTGAGCACCAATGTTGTGCACCATTGCAAGGCATATTGCTATAAATAAATATCTCATTTTCAACATTGAATTATGCGTTGATTTTTTCCATTGCTTCATTGATCTTAGCCCTACGAAGCGCTCTCTTTTTTAGAAATCCTGATAGCCTTATTTCTACCGGAAGCAGCACTAATGCAAGCAAGAGGTTTGTTCCAACCTGAAGTATTGGTGTTTCTCCGGTAAATGACTCTAAGTAGGGCTCTACTTCTGTATGGATATATTCGAAGATGATGAACAGGGTAACGTATACCATCAATCTCGTTACAAACTGTGATTTGATTCTGGAAGAAAGAACCAAGGTCATGTACATAAACAACAGGAAAAAACCTATTTGCACTAGATAAAACCACCACATCCTCCAGTAGGGTGGCGTAATTGTAAAGGTGATACTGGCATAGTCCGAATCGTTCCACAACTCCGGGTGATCCGATTCTTTCACCTTAAAAGTGTAAGTGCCAGGATCCAGATTGGTATAGGTTGCACTGTTGGACTTATTGATCTGAGACCAGGTTTTATCATATCCTTCAAGGGTATATTGATAATAAATGGCATTCGGATTTCTTAAGTTGATAGATACAAAGTCAAATGAAAGGTGGTTATCATCATGACTAAACCTTAGATCTGAAGGCAGGATATTGTCTAGCTTGTTTGCTTGGGTATGTTCCAATAGATCCACTTCCTGAAAGAAGAGTCGAATATCCTTAATATGCGTTTCGCGCTTGATTATTCTAAAATTGAAATGGGGAAGGTTGACCTTTGTAATACCAAAAGGATTTCCAAAGAAAACATTACCATGTGTATCTTTTACTACGGAATTGAGCTCAGATTCCGTTTCGCCCAGCTCACTGGGATGACTGAAAATTCGAACCAGATTATAATCAGGCTGTATGAGGCTAATGCCTAGTCTATGACCCACCCATACCTGGCCTATATTATCTACCATCGCCGCATTGCAAAAGTTTGACAGCAGTCCGTCTTTGGTAGTATATTGTTTGAAGTTTTCACCATCAAAGCTATAAATTCCAGAACCAGCTGTAGTGATCCAGATTTTACCGCTTGCGTCCTGAATAATGGAATTGATATCAAAAGCTGGAAAAACCTTATCCCTTGAAAGGAAGTCCATTTTTCCTCCTTTTCTCAAAACAGCTAAGCCTACCGCATGACTTCCAAACCAAACATTCCCTGCACGATCCGGGTAAATGGAAAAAATCTCATTATGATAAAATCCATTTCTTGTGTTGTAATGCTTAATGAGCTCCCCTTTGGCAGTCAAATGATACACGCCATTTCCTGCGGCTGACACCCATACATTACCGTCTAGATCCAACTGAATGTCGCGAATCAAATGTGCGTTAACAGGATCCAACGGATTAAGAAACACTTGCTCCAGCTTTTCATCCTCAATATTGATCTTAACAACCCCATTTCTTTTTGTTCCAGCCCAAATATCTTGTCCTAAGATGGCTAAAGAAGTGAAGGAATAGTTTTGAGTGTAAGGAATCTTCTCGAAGATCAGACTGTCCCTTTTTGGTTTATGATACACATGAACAATTCCTCGATCGGTCGCGAGTAGTAATTCATCTTCTTTGTAATTAGCAATGCTATGCACCCCTTGCACCCCAATAGTCTTATTTAACTCATAGTGATGGAAGTAAGCTCGGTTTAGCTGCACCAATCCACGTCCGAAGGTACCCACCCACACTTCATTCTCATTGTCTACATAGACCTCACCTATTTCATTACTTTCAAAGCCAGTGGACGTGTTGAAATAGGTCAGTGCTTCTACTTCACCCCTTTTCAAGTCCACCTCCACCAATCCATGGTTATAGGTACCAACCCACAATGTATTCAAGTCATCTTCTGCTATTGAGCTGATACGAACATGTGCAGGAAACCCTTCAACTAATTCGATTTCGTTCTGCTCAATTTGATATCTATAAAGGCCGTCATCAGTCCCAATCCAAAGCAGGTTAGGATTATCCTTATCCTGATACAAGGCTGTTGCATTGAGTCCTATTGTTCCTGTGGTGAACTGCGCAGGAACTAGCTCGTTATTTTTTATTCTGAATTCTACAACTCCCTCATTGGTAGCAACAAAAATTTTGTTTCCAACAACAACAAAATCATTACTTATAAGCTCATTCAGGATTGGTAATTGAAATCGCCTCACAGAATCCCCATCAATCATGACCATACCCTGGTTTCTTGTCAGCCCCCATAGAATATCTGATTCATCTACTTTTAACTGCTCTACACGATTAGGCAGGTCATCGCTTGAAAGCAATTTCCGGTATCTTCCATGCTCCACGATACTGATACCTCCATCAATATAGCCGAGGTAAACATGCCCATCCTTTGATATGGTAGAGGCAGTAATAATACTTTTGATTGTGCTGTCCTTCTTATTAAGATTCAGCATCTCCTGACCATCAAAACGGTAGAGCCCATCATCTGAACCTATCCATAAGAAACCGTCATCATCCTGAACGATCGTGTAGATAAACACACCATTGAAATCTCTGTCAGCATTATATAATACGGTAGTGAAATCACGTGGACCGGCATTTAAAAACAAAGTAACAGCAAGTCCAAAGCAGATAAAAAGGCCTCTTTTAATCATTATCATTGTCTTTATCTTTATATCGGACATTGAGCTTGTACTTGAACTTTGGAGGACCTCCTACTGGAACCGAAAAGAATGCAACAGCTTCATCGTATTGGTTGGTCACATAGCACACCATATCATTTCTGGAAGTGCGTCCTTTTACAATCTGAAGATCCACTGTCGTATTTTTCTCTTCATCAATGATTGGATGTTTGCTTCGTCCCCACTCTCTGTTTTTGCTTGGTGTAGCCCGGTGACGATTCTTAGCGATGGAGTATATGAGAATTGACCCTTCGAAATCAAAATCGAAGTTGTGCTGAGTGATTGAAACCACATCGTCCTCAATGAAAGGGTATAGATGAGCCACAGAGTTTTTCACTTCAGGTAGCCTAAATGAATACTCATAGGTAAATGCATTGGCTCCCTCTACTTCTTTATTTTCAAAATCTTTAGTGCTCAGAAAATACTTATAGAGATTCCCATCATTTCCTGCTATTCCTTCTGCAATGACCTTAAACACACGGCCATTCAATTGAGGAAAAGCTTCGCCCTCCATTGGGTTAAACGGACCGAATGTATACCACTTTCCATCATACCTTGCTTCAGACTGAAATAGCTTGGAAGCTAGCAGTGTTCCACTCTTAAATTTTCCAATAGGATCTATTTTTTTGGCGTCAGGTTCTGAATGGGCCCCCTTTCCTCCATACACACTAAACTTGACTCCTGTATCCCATTCACCGTTCGGCTCATCGTATTTTCCCCCAATATCAGGATCAAAAACACGGATATACACTGGCTTGGTGAATGATTCCGGTACGATAAAAAAGAATATCTGAGTATGATCATCATCTCCCCATCCTGGCTTACTATCAGCACCAAAGGTGACCAGATGTGTAATCTGCTCAAATTCGCTGGGTACCAGCTGACCAATTCCTTTTAAACTGACCAGGAAAAGAAGTGAGATTAAAACTAAATTTTTCATGTGCTTAGGGTATAATTATTGTCCAACCACAATTTCTTTGGATAGATAGATTTCCTCTCCCTGAAACTGAAACCGGGCCAATACTCTGACTTTGGTCTCGCGATTCATACTGGAAAGTATCTGACCAACTTCCCGGTTTTCCTGCCAGGACCAGAAAAAATCGACCGAATCAATTTTTGCCCCGGTGAGCATTGCCTCGAGAGTATATGTGTTTGAAATTTGTGATTGGCTTACTTTAAGTGCAACTGCCGGAAGTACTTGAACGGTTTCAGTAAATTCGTCATCAAAGCTCATTGAAGAAATTGGGTCGACGATTGAAAGTGTAGCCTGAAATTCGCCGATAGAATCATAGCAATGCTCCACAGTTATCCCGTATGCTTCATTACCATCTCCAAGGTCCCACTTGTAAATAAGATTACTGTTTTCTTTTTCTACTGATCCACTCAGATCCAGTATGATGCATTCTTTGTCTGCGAGTGCCGAAGGAAAATCTTGCGCTATCAGTAATCGGAAGCTGAGAGCGAAAAAAATTGCGACTAGTATTTTCATGGTTTTTCAACCACGAAAGTACATACATTGATTGCCCACCTATTGGACATTTCGATTAACGGCTATTGTGACCCGTTTGATCCCAGAGTTTATCGGTTTGAATAAATGACTGTTGTAAGTGTTAGATATTCATCACATCAACCAACCGCATCAGCTCATTGTTGATTGGCTTGGTTTTGCTAATGGCTAATTTGAAGCTGGTATAAACCACCTCATCATCAATGATTCCCGCCATCACATTTGACTTTCCATCTATCAGGCCTTCAACTGCAGCTAGTCCTAGTCTGGAAGCTAAAATACGATCCAGTGAGGTTGGTGATCCTCCTCTTTGTAAGTGACCTAATGTGGATACGCGAATATCCAACTTAGGAAGTTTTTTCATTACTTTGTTGGCGATTTCATGGGCATTGCCCTGCTCATCACCTTCTGCAACAATCACAATCGCCGATGTTTTTTCTTTATCTCTACCTTGATTTAAAGTATCAATTACGTCCTGAATCGTAGTGGAAGTTTCAGGTACCATGACCAACTCAGCCCCTCCACCAATTCCGCAATGGATAGCAATGTATCCTGAGTGCCTTCCCATCACTTCAATGAAGAATACCCGATCATGAGAGTTCGCAGTATCCCTGATTTTATCAATCGCTTCAAGCGCCGTGTTTACGGCCGTATCAAATCCAATGGTATAATCTGATCCGAAAAGGTCATTATCGATTGTGCCAGGAGCACCAACCGTTGGAATTCCATATTCCTCATAGAAAATATTTGCACCGGTGAATGTACCATCCCCACCTATTGCCACAAGTCCTTCGATTCCTTTAGCCTTCAGCTGCTCATACGCTTTTTTTCTTCCTTCCTTCGTCCTAAATTCCTCACTTCTGGCAGATTTCAGAATCGTGCCTCCTTTTTGTAAGATATTGCTTACGGAATAAGACTTCATCAGGTACATATCTCCATTAATAATTCCATTGTACCCGTACCTAATTCCATAGACATTAAGCCCAAGACTCAACCCAGAACGAACAACTGCCCGAACACAGGCATTCATCCCTGGTGCATCTCCTCCGGAAGTAAAAACTCCAATATTTTTCATTGTTTTCTAACTATTAATTCGCTCAAGCTGAGCCGTTTAGGTATTTCCAAACAAGACTGGATGCGCCTAATATAGGAGCATCATCGTCTTTAAGACCTGAGGGTTGCAGTTGTATTTTCTTATCTCTGAAAAGGGGCATTAGAAAATGCTCCATATTTTCTTGAGCAGGGGTAAAAATGTGGTCTCCTGCTTTGGATAAACCACCCAACAAAAATATAGCTTCAGGGTCTGTATGGACAACAAAATCAGATAATTTCATTCCTAAAACACGTCCCGTGTATTTAAAAGCTTCAATGGCGATTTTATCTCCTTTGGCAGCTGCTTCGGTAATGGTCTTTGTGCTCAAATCATCAAAACTGATGGAGCGAAGCATACTTGGATCGGTATAATCAGCAAGCAACTTGTAAACAGTTCTGCGGATGCCTGTTGCGCTCACATAGGTTTCCAGACAACCTCTCTTACCACAAGCGCAGTATCTTCCGTTAGCATTTACGAGTGTATGCCCCAACTCGCCGGCAAAACCGTGCTTCCCGTACACCAGATCACCATTGATTACGATCCCACTTCCAAGACCAGTACCCACAGTCAGGACCACAAAGTCCTTCATGTTTTTAGCCTTCCCATATACCATCTCACCCAAAGCTGCAGCATTGGCATCATTTGTAAGAACACATTTTAAACCAAACACTTTTTCCACTTCTTCGGCAAACTTCGAAACGCCTTTCCATGGTAAATTTGGAGGATTTACGATGGTTCCTTTGTAGTAATTAGCATTGGGTGCTCCTATTCCAACACCTATTACTTCATCGAGAGGGTGAATCTTCTCAATCTCTTTCTTAAGGCTCGCAATGAATGAAAAGTAGTCACCGAATTGCTGGGTTTTAATCCTTGATTGCACAAGTACGTTTCCCTCTCTATCGACTATTCCGAATTTGGAGTTGGTCCCTCCTATATCTATTCCTATGGCAAGTTTTTTACCCATACGATTATGCTTCTCCCTCTTTCATGAAGACTTCATCTCGGTCATCTACATTTAAACATAGTAAACCCGCAATGATCATAGAAGCTCCTCCCAGTATTATTGCATAAATAAACTCGCTTTCGAAAAATGTAGCAACCAGAAAACCAAGGATACTTGCTGCTACTATCTGCGGGATGACGATAAAAAAGTTGAAGATGCCCATATAATACCCCATCTTTTTTGGAGGTAATGAACCCGAAAGCATAGCGTATGGAATAGATAAAATACTTGCCCATGCTATCCCAACACCTACCATTGAACCAATAAGTCCATACGGACCAGGAGCAATATAGTAAAACAACAGCCCTAGACCTCCCGCCATAAGTGCAAGTAAATGAGTGATTTTCCGAGAAGTCTTTTTAGCGATAAAAACTAGAAGAAAGGCGGCCAATGCTGCAACTCCATTATAAGTAGCAAACATTATTCCTATCCAATCAGCTCCGTCATTATATTCTTCCCTAACACGAATCAAAGATTCTTCTGCCTCTTCCGAAAATTCAAATCCTCTTTCTTCGTCTAAAAAAAAGTTAGCCACATTGACATTAAGAGCTTCTCTTGAATTCTTGGCTTTTCCTAAAAAAAGATCAATTTCTTTTTTGACTAGTTCAATTTTAGTCTCCTCGTCTGTATTATTTACCCTCGAAACATAATCAACAAGCTCAGTTTCAAGAGTATCTACCAACTCTACATTTACCTTAGTATCATAAATATGTGATGTTACCGCTGATGTGCTATAAATCCACATGGCAAAAAGGGCAAACCATGAAAAGAACTGCACATATGCCAGCTGCACCATCGTCTTTGGCATGTTTTGAAAATCACGCACGATCTGAACAAATCCATTATGATACTTATTCCGCCCCATAAAAATGGCTCCAATCACATAGGAAAGCCCGAATAATCCGAAAATCCCACATAATACATAAAGTTGTGGATCGAATTCCTGAACGGTAAACCAGGAAGCGAGTGCTGCTCCTACAAACAAGAGTGCCAGACCTCTGGCCATGTATTGCCGTGGGCTAAACTTGATATTTAATGGACCTGGAGTTTTTGATTCTTTAATGTCTTCTTCAGATGGCGGATATTCTTTTGTGGTAAACACCGTCCACATGACGGCAACCAAAAAGGCGATCCCTCCCACGTAGAAGGACCACTTAACAGAATCCGGAATCTGACCCTCAGGAGCAGTATTGCTTACTCCAATCAAATTGGTGAAAATCCATGGAAGCGCCGAAGCTACCACAGCTCCAACGCCAATGAAAAAGCTCTGCATAGCGAACCCCTTCGTTCGCTGCTCAGGTGGAAGCATATCTCCAACAAATGCTCTGAAAGGCTCCATGCTGATATTGATGGAACCATCCATGATCCAAAGCATTCCTATTGCAATCCAAAGCGTTGGAGAGTTTGGCATGACGAAAAGCGCGATGGTAGCCAGAATAGCACCTATCGCAAAAAATGGACGTCTTCTCCCCCATCTTGGATGCCAGGTTCTGTCACTCAGATATCCAATGATTGGCTGCACAATCAAGCCCGTCACAGGTGCTGCCAGCCAGTAAAAAGCAAGGTTTTTGGTATCAGCTCCCAGCGTTTCAAATATTCTGCTCGTATTAGCATTCTGAAGGGCAAATCCAAACTGGATTCCAAGGAATCCAAAACTCATGTTCCATATCTGCCAAAAACTCAGCTTCGGCTTTTCTGAATTGAGAGAAATATTACTCATTGCCTGCCGATTTTGATCCTACAAAGTACTGATAGGGTTGTAGTTCAGTGATTGAAGCATTGATCTCCTCACCACTAAAGACATCTGAAAAATTCCAAGATTCAGGGATAGATACCGACTGAACTTCATTTGACAAATTGATGATCACATCTACCCGATTACCTTCTTTCTCTCGGGAATAGGCAATCACCATTGGGTTTCCTACATCAACAAACTCAGGCTCTCCACCGTACTCGCCATTGTGAAGTGCCGGATTACCCTTCTTCAAGTCAATAAGAGATGCATAGAAATCCTGATATTTCACATTATCCCATTCAATCGTGTCCTTTTCAAAAAATGCCAATCGCTCATCCAGTCCGGCTTCCTGACCACTGTAGATCAATGGCATGCCCTGCACAGTGAAGGCAAAAACAGCATACGCTTTATGTCCGTCTCCAAATCGTTCAAACACGGTACCATTCCATGAGTTTTCATCATGGTTGGTGGTAAAGTTCATTCTGATGGCATCTGAAGGATATCGCTCAAGATCTTTGTTGATGAATGAAACCAGTGAGTCTGCATTCCTTTGACCTTTCGCCACCTCATTCATGTAATGATGAAGACCCCAACCATAGGTCATATGAAATGCGTCCTCGTGCATTTTGGGCTCATCCCACTCTGCGAGCATAAATAAGTCTTTATCCACATCCAGTGAATCCTTTGCTCTGTTCCAAAATTCCATTGGGACAAAACCGGCCACATCACATCTATACCCATCGATATCTGCTTCTTTCACCCAAAACCGAAGTGCTTCGATCATGTCATTTTGCATGTCCATGTTATCATAGTTCAAATCAGCCACATCGGTCCAGTCTGTTCCCTCAGGCCAGGTCACGTTCCCTAATGAATCTGTGTTGTGATACCCCTCTATCTCAGTCCATGCATGATCAAACGCTGTATGATTGGCTACCCAGTCAAGGATTACTAACATGCCTCTTTTATGAGCTTCATCGACCATCCTTTTAAATTCATCCATGGTGCCAAACTCCGGATTTACTGCTGTATAATCTTGAATAGAGTAGTAGCTCCCCAATCCGCCCTTTCTATTTTTCTCACCGATTGGCTGTATCGGCATGATCCAAAGAATATCAACACCCAATTCTTCCAGCCGTGGAAGGTGCTCGGCAAACGCATTGAATGTGCCTTCTGGCGTATACTGACGCACATTCACCTCATAGATCACCATGTCTTTGGCTTGCTCAGGAAAGCCCGTGGTGGTCTCCGTTTGCTTCTCCTCACTTTTGGGTTGAGAGCAGGAAGCAATGAGTATTAACAAAAAAGTTAGGTTGGTTATGATCTTCATAATTAGTTATAAGTAATCATTTCAAATGAGCTAGGGGGTAGACTTAGCATTTCGCCTTCTAGTGTGCCAAAAAAGTTCGTCTTTCCATTTGCAGGAACCTCAATTTTCAACATGTTCTGACCCGTATTGAATACAGAAATCACCTGATTATCAAAATATTTCCTGGACAGAACCAGATAGTCAGCTCCTGCCTCTACAATCTCCGTATCACCGTAAATCAATGCAAGGTTATTCTTTCTGATCTCGATCATTTGCTTTGCTCTGTTCCGTGTTACAAGCTGATGTTTATCCAGATTTTCAAATTGCATCTGACGCCTGTTGTCCGGATCGTTACCTCCCACAGAGCCGTATTCATCACCGTAGTAAATACATGGAATTCCCGGTATGCTCATCATGTATGCGGTCAAGGCAGAAAGCTTTCTGTAAGCCAGCGTATCCTGCATGGTTATTTCCCGATTCCAGCCTGCATACTTGGTGTCCTCACCAAATTCCAATGAACCATCCGCATATGAGATGAAGCGTGGACGATCCTGATTACCTGTGATATAGCCCATCAGGTTGTGGTCACCATAGTATTTAATACTTTCTCTAAGAGAGCTAGCCAAATCTTCCAAAGATCCGGCTCCCGCAAAAGCCGAGACTGCCCGATCATACATATTGAAATCAAACTGTGCATCCAGCATACCGGTGGAGATGTAGCTTTTGATGAGTTCATGGCTACCATACGTTTCTCCAATTTGAAAAACCGGTTGGCCGGTCTCTGCCACCACTTGCTGCTTAATCTTTTTAGTCAGCACTCTCCAGAAAATCTCAGGAATGTGTTTGGTGGCATCATGCCTGAATCCATCAATTCCATATTCCTTCAACCAGAAAATCGCTGAGTCGGTCATCGGATCAACTGTTTCCATTCTGGAAAGATCCAGCGTCGGCATAAACGTGTCGAACCAGGTAGTCAGTCTGTGATCATCCCATCTTTCGGTATTTAATGACCCATCCGGCAGGTAAAGATTAGTCGCCCAACCCGGGTTTTCCTGATAAATGGGATGCTGCTCATGTACATGGTTAGCCACATAATCAAGCAATACATTCATGTTAGCCTCATGCGCAGCATTTACAAGGGATTGAAACTCTTCACTCGTACCAAAACGATAATCTACTCTAACATTAGATATTGGCCAGTAGCCATGATAGGCTGAAAAGCTTGTTTCTGGTTCCGGATACTTGCCAAAGGCTCCTTCCGGATTTTGAGTAATCGGAGATAACCAGATCGTATTGGTTCCTAAATCCTGAAAATAGCCATCCTTAATTTTTTGAGTAATCCCAGCCAGATCTCCTCCAAAATAATCTGCTTTTGGGTGTACTTCCGGGATATTAAGTGGTTTATCGTTAACAGGATTCCCATTATTAAATCGATCGACCATGAGGAAGTACATAACCATTGCTTCATAATCATTCCGATCAAGCTGATCAGTTGATGAAATTACTTTCCCATAGTGCAGTGGTATGAGTACATCATTACTTATTCCTTCCTTATTGTAAGCCCATAAACGAATTTGGGAACGCTTTACATCTTGGGCATTTGCTGGAATGGAAATGTGAACATTTCCTCCTTCTATCGTGATGAATTCATTCGGAATCAAAGTGTTTTCCCAATAGGCGTATAGTCCAGTGACTGAATTGTTGCTGGTCAGATTAATGGAGGAACTGCTAAAACTTTGCGTTGCGACCGTTGGCACTTTTGCTGGATTCGACCCGGCAATATTGATCACTGAATTCCACCCCCCCATTCCGTTTGAAACTGAGTCGGGATTACTCGGGTCCCGCATTTCATTTCCATCCACCACATAGAGGTACTGATACGTACCTGGTGTAAGCAGCTCATAGGTGGAAAATGAATTTCCTTTCTTTTCAAGCACTGTATTGTTGGGATTCCATGCATTAAACTCCCCTTTGATCATCACCTTTCTTTCATCCCCTTTCGGCTGATACAAAAAAGAAAACATGGTCTTTTTGGTTCTTACCATCAAGACACTCTCGCCTACCCCTTCTGCCCAAAAAGTTAGATTGTAAAGAGCTTGTTTTGGTCGACCGCTGATTTTTAAAACTGAATTATCAATCTGCAAGCTAAATGGACCATCAGTTGTCACAGAGTCTAATCTTTGAGGCTCCAATAAGTAATCCTCCAACTCAACAGCTGTGTTTTGAAGATCAAGCATAATGGGTGTAGCCTGTCCAACGATGAGAGGCTGTTCCAATGTAGATAGGTTGCGGTCGGGTCCGCAACTATAAAGAGCTACCAGACTACCAATTAAAAGTAATTTCCTCATTGGAATAATCCATTTCGGTTATAAATACATTTTCTGCTTTTAGACTATCTCTTCGGTCTTTCTCGAAAGGATCAAAATTGGAAATAGGACGAACATACGCATATTCATCACTCCTTAGTTTTCCACCCTTCCAGTTCTTGATATCGGAGGAATCAAATCCATGTAAAACGATTTTTAGCTTTTCTATTTTGGATGTAAAATCACCTGAAGCCTTCGAGATTCGAATGGATTTTTTCTCCGGCTCAAACTGGATAGCCCGACGATGGAAAGCACCTTTTGTATTGTCATAGGAGATGCCATCATCCTCATAGTACTCTGTTTGATTTCCATCTTCCCCATTATAAAAATGAAGTTCAAGCGTACTTCCCACATTTTTTGAATTTTGGGATACATCACCGTATATCGGAATGATTGCTGAGGCTTTGATAAAGAGCGGTAGATGCTCAATTGCGTATTCCCGAATCATCTCCTGAGCACCATCAAATTTCTCATCGGTAAAAAATTCATACCATTCTCCCTCAGGCAAATACACCTTTCCGTATCTCTGATCGCTGGCTAATGGAGCAACCAGGATATTGTCTCCGAAGAGGTACTGATTTTCAAAATCAGTTTCATAGATTTTATCATCCTGTGCATGATCTATGCATAGGCTTCTTGCCACTGGTAATCCCTGCTCAGATGCTTGTAAAAAGGTATGATAGATGTATGGAAGTAGTTTATATCGAAGCTTGATATAATTAGCGGATATCTCCTCTACCTCTTCTCCATAGGACCATGGTTCTGAATCATGCGAATTGATCATGGAATGACCTCTGAAGAATGGCGAGAATGCTCCAATCTGAATCCACCTTGCAAAAAGATTGCTTTGTCCATTCCCGGCAAAACCTCCCACATCATACCCTGAAAATGGTACACCAGAAAGTCCAAGACTATTGACCATTCGTACCCCCAGGAGCATATGCTCATCGTTGGCTACATTGTCCCCTGTCCACAGGGCACTGTATCGCTGCACTCCGGCAAAACCTGCTCGGGTCAGAATGAAAGGTCGTTCACCTTTCAAGTTGGCAATCGCGCTTTCATAAGCGCTTCGGGTCATTTGATGGCCATAAATATTTCTTCCTTTTCTGGAAGTGCCACCTTCTCCTTCAAAATCAAATTCAATATTTTCAGGAAGCATTTGTCCCCAGGTAGCGATTTCGTTCATATCATTCCAAAACCCCTTTATACCGATATCTGTATAGGATTTCATCATCTCTTTCCACCACTTTCTGGTTTCCTCGTTGGTGAAATCAGGGAAGTGACACCAGCCCGGCCAAACTTCTCCTTCATAGTAGGAGCCATCAGAATATTTAAGGAAGACGTCTTTTTCCTTTCCTGATGTAAAAGGCTCATAACCTTCTTCGATTTTGATGCCCGGATCACAAATCACAACTACCTCAAAACCCATTTCTTTCAAAGCATCAAGCATCTGTCCGGGATTAGGAAAGCGCTCCTTATCCCAACTAAAGATCTTATATTGATCCATGTAGTGAATATCAAGTACAATGACATCCGCTGGAATATCTTTATCTCTGAATTTCTTAGCAACGTCGAGAACTTCAGTATCCGGATAGTAGCTATAGCGACATTGCTGATAACCGATGCTCCACATGGGTGGCATGGACATCCTACCGGTGAGCCAGGTGTATGACTGAATGATTTCAGTAACAGAACCAGCAAAGAAATAGTAGTTCATGTCCCCCGAATCCACCGAGAGGCTAGAAAAACGATTGTTTGAAGCACCAAAATTGAAATGGCTCTTGTACGAGTTGTCAAGGAAAATCCCATAGCTGAGATTTCCATGGATCCCGATATAAAACGGAATAGAGGCATAAAGTGGGTCAGCTTCTATATCGTATGCAAAGTGATCGGTATTCCAGTTTTGATACCCTTTCCCTCTTCGATCCAATGGACCAGTCTTTTCACCCAGACCAACAAACCGTTCACCTTCCTGTAATTTTTTATAGACCGTCACCTGCTCCCCCTGGGTTTGAATACCCAGACCTGCATCATCCTCATTGATCACTTTTCCTTCCTTATTTAGAAAAGTAAATGATATCGGGGATTTATTAATAATCACATCCAGTGAGTCCGAACTTGCTATGATCGATGTATCATGCTCCTCTACTGAAAATGATACTTTTTGGGGTTCCTGAACCACCGAGTAAGGATTTTCATCTTTGTTTTCTCCTACCTGATGAATTCTTACAATGGTGTTAGAATAGAATTTGAGTTCGTAGGTATATCTATCAGATTTAATATCAAGACCATGATCAGTCTCTGTGAAAGATCCAAAATCTCCGCCCAGCTCTATCCGCTTTTTTATCTCTCTGTTGGCGATATTCAACATAATTTTTTCACTGAGTTAAGTTGAGTGTCAGGGTCAAATTAATGAATATTATGACAGGGGATAGCACTGTTATTTCAAAAAAAATAACGCAAACGGTTGCGGAACGCCTTGATTATGAAGATTTTGTAAAAATTATACCTTTTGAGAGGAATCCCTTACCAAAAGGTTGGTCGGTAATTTCATGGATTCGAATTCCACGTCCTCCTCACCACCATCTATTTGTTTGATCAAAAGCTCAGCCGCATGCTGTCCCATTTCAAAGCCCGGCTGCTCGATGGTAGTGATCGAGGGATTGGTTAAAGCTGTGAATTGCCAATTGCTAAATCCCACGACTCCAAAATCCTGTGGGACATTCTTTCCATATTTCTGTGCTGCTTTGATGGCACCCATGGCAGCTAAATCATTTGACGCAAATAGGGCATCCAGATTTTTTGTTTTGAGCATCTCATAAGTGGCACTGTACGCATCGCTCTCATCAGACGCCTGATTGAAAATGATCAAATCTTCATTAATAGCTAAACCGGCATCTTCATGCGCTTTTCTGAATCCATTCATGCGTTGATTGGTGATGTCGAGATTTTCAGGACCTGCTAAATGACCAATTCGCTTATATCCTTGTTTAATTAAATGTTCTGTTGCCTGATAGCCACCCAGGAAGTCATCTACCGTAACCTTGCTCGTTTCAAGCGTATCTGCTACCCGATCAAAAAAGACGATGGGTAATCCCTTCTGCATCATGGCCTCAAAGTGCGTGTAATCAAAAGACTCCCTGGACAAGGACACTAGGATGCCATCGACACGGTTGTTGAAAAGAGTCTGGAGATTCATCATCTCCCGTTCCACCGATTCGTTAGATTGAGTAATGATCACATTGTAGCCCTTGCTTTGAGCAATGTCTTCGATACCGCTGATCACTGTTGAAAAAAAGAAGTGAACAATCTCCGGAACGATCACCCCAATGGTATTGGACTTACTATACCTCAAACTCAGGGCGAGGGAGTTGGGCTGGTAATTCAATTCTTCTGCAACACGCCTAACGGCTTTTTTCGTTTCTTCACTGATTTCAAAATGATCCTTCAGTGCACGCGATACCGTTGAGGGGGATATACCTAATTCTCTAGCTATGTCCTTGATGGTAGTTGTCTGTCTTTTCATGCAAGAAAATTACTTAAATAGGTCAAATGTTGTTCATTGGTTTTGTAAAAGTCTGAAACGCAAACGTTTGCAGAAAAAAAAGTCCGTAAAAACTTCGTAAAAGTGTTGTTTGGAATTTTTGATTTCATAAAATTCGGTAAGTGAGTGTTAAGAAATAATCAATTTTTTAGCCAAAATACTCGAGAAAATTAACTTAAAAATTAACGACAAATTAAGATGAAAAATGCACTAAAATCCCTTAGTTTTTTGATGGTGTTAGGGGCACTGATTTTCATCTCATCGTGTGGTAGCGATGATGGTGGAGGAATCATAATTGATGATGATGATGTTGGATCATTTACAGTAGCTGACGGACTGTATATTGCAGGAATATCTGGATCCGATACAACAGTGGTAACTGGGAATAAACTTTCAGAGACTGAAGTGGAAGACGATGGGTTTGCTACAAAAGAGCGGTCCGGTCATTCTTCCGTTTTTACATACTTAGAAGCTGGAACATTTATTTTTATTGAAATTGAAGACCAGGAGGCAGCAAATGTTTATGGAGGAAGTACTTCTGAATATGATGATGATGAAGTGGACAACACTGACGATTATACTGGTGGATACACAGTAGTGGATTTGTCTGGAACTGCAAGTACATTTAGCGTAGCTGAATCAGGAATGTATCATGTAATCTTTGATTCTCAAACAGATGAGGCATTGCTTGTTAAAATTGATTCTTGGGGAGTGATTGGTGGAGCTGTATTCTCAGATGCATGTACAAGTGATGGATTTAATGCAGACGTAGATTTAGATGCCACAGTGTCAGAAGATGCAAATGGAGCTTCTTACACAGGAGAAGGTATTATTTTGAAGGATGCTGAATTTAAGGTTAGATATAACAACAACTGGAAAATAGACAGAAGATCGGATAAATCCAGCTTTGATGATGTTAATGGATATGTTGCCCTAACAAATTTAGGAGGTACACTAACATCATTAGAAGCTGGCGGTTCTAATATCAATCTCGGTGACAACTCGATAGACAATGGTATTTATGATATTACATTTTCCATTGATGAAAATGGAATAGGTGAAATAACTCTGACAAAAACAGATGATGCCCCAGAATGCGCATTTGACCCGGATAACTTTAAGTGGGGAATAATTGGTTCAGCCACACAAGGTGATGTTGGAAATGGTACGGGAGTATGTGATGAAAGCGGTACAGGAACAGCTACCGATGGATGGAATGATGATAAGGACCTTGTATATATCGGTCAAGATGGAAGCACACACACATGGAGAGGTGTATTCCCATTGGCAGGAGGTACGGAAGACAATGCCTTTAAATTCCGAACTGATTGTACTTGGGCGACTAAGTTGCTTCCTACTACGGCAACTGTAACAGACAACACTGTTGAGGGAACTATTACAGATGATGGTGACACAAATGCTGATGGTCAGTGGTTTGTAGCCGATGGTGAGTCTGGATTCTATTATTTCGTGATTTCTACTTCCGATCAGGGAGCAACATGGAACTTGACAATTGATGAGGCAGAGTTTCAGGTAATTGGAGAGGGAAGCCCTGTAGGTAACTGGGATGCCGGAAACGGTATTGCAATGACATACAATGATGATCTTGCATCCGCAACACTTTCTGCTGGTGATTACACAACTGGAGGATGGAAAATCTTTGTAAATCAAAGTTTTGATTATAACCTTGGAGGGTCTTTAGATGGAACCACTGCTCTAGAATTTAATAATAGCACATTCGAACTTGGTGCAGCAGGAAACTATTCTGTGACAATTAGTACTGACGATGGTGGTGTTACTTACACAGCCACTGCGACTGATAATGCAGCAAGACAATAATCCCTCATAATAAACACATAAAAAGCCGCCTCTAGGGGCGGCTTTTTTTAACTTTTATTTTCAAACATGAATCGGATACTCACCATTATTCTCTGTATTTCATCCCTTTATGCGTTGGGTCAAACCAGCATAGATCCCACCATTGAACCGGCATTTTTTGATGCAGATGAAGAAATTACTATCACTTATGATGTAACAGGCACCTCATTACAAAGCTTGAATGATGCATGGATTTGGATGTGGGTACCCGGTGAAAGCATAGATGCTCCTTCGAATGTCAATCCGGCTAGCTCCAACAGCTCGGCCACCAATCCGGCTAAATTCACCCGTTCTACCGGACCCTCTGGCGAGGTTTATTTTACCCTCTCACTTACACCTACGGAATTTTTTAATACATCCAAAGAAAACATTAAAAGCATTGGTATGCTCCTGAAAGGAAACGACTGGAGTGACGGACAAACAACAGATTTTATTACCGAAATCACCGATGGCTTCACCATCGTGATGGACAACCCAGCGGGCAATTATGGATTTTACAGCTCATCAACGACCATCGACATAGATGTTCGCACGTCTGAAGTGGCTGATATTCAAATACTAGTGGACGAAACACCCATTGCCAGCGTATCAGATGATTCTGAACTAAACACAACACACACGATTATAGACGATGGTGATGTTCACATCATCAAGGCAACTGCCACAAATTCAACAGAGACCATTGAAACTACCTTCTCATACACATTAACTCCCGCTCCACCCTCGGTTTCATTGCCCAATGGCATCCAGGATGGAATTAATTATGGAGAGGATGACACCAGCGTAACACTGAAATTACGCGCTCCCAACAAAGAGCATGTTTTTGTAATAGGCGATTTTAATGACTGGTCATTGAGTAATGATTACCTCATGAACAAAGATGGAGAAGTATTTTGGCTGGAAGTAAATGGATTAACTCCCGGTCAGGAATACATTTTTCAGTACCTGGTAGATGGTGAAATCAAAATAGCTGATCCCTACTCGGAAAAGATTTCTTCGTCGTTTGATGATCCGGAAATCATCTCAGATAATCGATACCCTAATCTTCTGCCCTACCCTTCCAATGAAACCTCTGAAGCTGCCGGATATATTCAAACTAATCGACCTTCATTCTCCTGGTCAGCATTTACACGACCGGCCAAGGAAGATTTAGTCATCTATGAATTGCTTATCCGGGACTTTACAGAAGAGCGAACGTATGATGCTGTAACTGAAAAACTTGATTACTTATCTGATTTAGGGATTAATGCCCTGGAATTAATGCCTGTTCAGGAATTTGAAGGAAACCTCAGCTGGGGATATAATCCCGCCTTCATGTTCGCTATCGATAAATACTATGGCACAGAGCTGGACCTGAAGACGTTGATTGATGAAGCTCATAAACGTGGTATATCGGTCATCCTGGACATTGTACTCAATCATCACTTCGGGAGAAATTCATTGGTTCGTCTTTATAATGAAGGATTATATGGAAATCCTACATCGGAAAACCCTTGGTTTAATACTTCAGCCAAGCATGACTTCAATGTGGGTTATGATATGAACCATGAGAGTCAATATACCAAAGACTATGTGGACAGAGTGGTCGCCTATTGGCTTGATGAATATAACATCGATGGTTATCGATTCGATCTCTCCAAAGGATTCACTCAAAAGAACACTTTGGGTAATGTTAGTGGTTGGGGAAATTATGACGCAACCAGAATTGCCATCTGGAAACGAATTGCTGATGTGATTTGGGCTAGTGATCCCAACGCATATATCATCCTGGAGCATTTTGCAGACAACTCTGAGGAAAAGGAGTTGGCGGAATATGGAATGATGCTCTGGGGCAACATGAATCATACGTATATCAACGCAGCAAAAGGAAGTTCTGCATCACTTGGACAAACGTATTTTGAAAATCGCGGTTGGTCCCAACCGCACCTGATTTCCTATATGGAAAGTCATGATGAAGAACGGTTGATGTGGGAGCTACAGAAAAGTAAAGGTCAAAATGAATCAATAGAGCGAGCCAAAATGGCTGCAGCATTTTTCCTGACTGTGCCTGGACCAAAGATGGTCTGGCAATTTGGTGAATTCGGATACGATGAAGAATTGAACAACGATCGATTAGGCATTAAGCCCACTCACTGGGAATATTTGGAGGAGACGAATCGAAAGAAGTTATTCGACCTCTACAAGTCACTCATTCATTTAAGGACCAAATCAGACTATATCAATAAAGAATACTTTGAGTGGAACACTTCCGGTTTTGTGAAATCGATCAACATCACTCATCCGGATGTAGATATTTATATAGTTGGAAATTTTGACGATGATAGCCAGGAATACACTCATCAGTTTACTAAATCTGGAACCTGGTATGATTACTTTTCTGGAGAATCAATGGAGGTAACCAATACCAATGAGGAGGTAACATTGAGTCCGGGAGAGTGGCATATGTACACCTCTGCTTTGATTGATAATTATATCGAAGATCAGCAGATTACCCTTGGAGTGAATTTCTCCTCTCCTATTATAGTCTATCCAAACCCATCATCGGATTTCTTCAAGGTAAATATTGAATCCGATAGATATAATATCATTGATATCTCAGGTAAAGAAATACAGACAGGCATCATCGGAACAGATGCAGAGATTGACATTCAAAGAGTTCCACCGGGTCTTTATTATCTCCAGCTTCACACAGGGGATCATGCGATAAAAACCAAAATCGTAATCAGGTAAATCCAACGTAAACGTTTGCGGTCAATTTTGTTCATTTAGTCATCATTAAAAATATATGAATTCGCAAACGTTTGCGTAGAAAAAAGAGCTAAAAAGCCCTGAAAATCATGGATTTACGTTTCTAAATTGGTAAAATTGGTAGTAGAAATCAATAAGGAATTGTTCCAACAATTCCTCTATCCAAATCATACTAAATCAATGAAGAGCAATAGGAATATTAACAGTCATTGGAGACTCAAAGGCTTCCTGTTTTTTATGCTGCTTGCGAGCATTTTTCAGGTGAGAGGTCAGCAAACAGTCTCCGGAACCATAACAGATTCACAAGACGGCACCACCTTACCGGGCGTTACCATTCAGGTGAAAGGAACACAAAAAGGGGTGGCAACCGACATTGACGGAAACTACAGCATTGAGGTAAACACTAACGATGTTTTGGTCTTTTCCTACATTGGCTATCAGACCGTAGAGCAAGCAGTCGGCACCCGAACGTCCATAGACATTTCACTTTCATCGGACATCCAGGAGCTATCAGAGATCGTGGTAATTGGTTATGGACAGGTAGAAAAGGGTGATGTGACAGGCGTAGTAAACAAAATTGATGAAGAACAATTCAACAAAGGAATGATTGTCTCTCCTGAACGGTTGATTGCCGGAAAGGTGGCTGGTGTTCAAATCACACCGAACAGCGGTGAACCCGGAGGAGGAACATCCATCGTGATCAGAGGCGGATCAAGTTTGGGTGGTGGTAGTGATCCACTTTATGTGGTTGATGGAGTGGTTCTACCTAGAGGTGAAGTGGCTGGAACTCGAAACCCATTAAGTTTTATCAATCCAGCAGATATTGCAGACATCACAATTTTAAAAGATGCGTCAGCTGCTGCGATTTATGGTTCCCAAGGCGCTAGTGGTGTGATTATTATAACAACTAAAAGTGGAGCATTAGGAAAGCCTACTTTTAGTTACGACGGATCCTTTTCAGTCTCCAAGATTGCACAGCGTGTAGACATGTTAAATACAGCTGAATTCGTCTTTACAGTTGAGCGGCAAGCACCGCAAAACAGAGATGATTTAGGAGTTGATGACCAACTTTATGATACGGATTGGTTCGATGAAATTACCCAAACAGCAATAGGTCAAAATCACAATCTATCTTCTTCTTTTGGCATTGGAAAAAAAACCAGTAGTAGGATTTCTGTCAATTATCAAAACCTTGATGGAGTCTTAAAAACCTCAAATACCGAACGTATTGCAGGATCAGCAAATATTAAGCATGAGGCACTAGATGGAGATTTGACCATTAATTGGAATTCAAAGCACGCAATAATAAATAATCGATTTGCGCCAAATGAAGTGGGTAGCAGCCTGGTGATGGCACCTACCCAACCAATTAGAAATCCGGATGGCACATATTTCCAATGGCAGAATCCACTAGCTCCAGGAAATCCAGTTTCTTCAATTGATCGACGCTTCAATATGGGTAGAAGTATTCGAAATCTATATTCGTTGAAAATAGTATACAATATTCCGTTTGTCGAAGGTCTAAGTATCAATGCGGTTGGATCATATGACAAATCTAAAGGTCTAAGCCAGGATATTACTCAGGTGGCTAATCGATCCGGAGATGTTGGAGGTTTTACCTTTCAGGAGGATAACCTTGTAAGTAGAAATTTTGAAGGGTTTTTTACCTACAAGAAAAAAGTAAATGATTTAGCTCTTGATTTCACAGCAGGGTACTCCTATTACGACAATCAGTTCACTGTTGATAGGTCATTAAGATTAAGTCAAGAAAACAATACAACTTATGACTCTTTGACCATTCCTTCCACATCAAATTACTTGAGTGATTCGGAGCTAAACGCAAATTCTAACTATCTGGAAAATCCGTTAGTATTTGATGAATCTAACTCTAGACTTATCTCTTTCTTTGGTCGAACGAACATTAAGTTCAAAGATCGATACTTGCTAACAGCTACGCTCCGACGTGATGGCACCTCTCGAATAAGTGATTCAGGTGAACCATGGAAGCTATTCCCTTCCCTGGCTTTAGCATGGAGAGTAATTGACGAACCCTTTATGGAGTCCACTCAGAATATACTTAGCAACTTGAAATTGCGAGTAGGGTATGGAGAATCGGGTAACCCAAACAACATTGGAGATTTTGACAACATTTTCTTCTATTCTCAAGGAGACGACCGTGTACAGTACATTTTCGGTAATGATACGGTAAACACTGTTCGTCCTAATGCAGTAGATGAAGGAGTCGGGTGGGAAACAACAAGCACACTGAACGTGGGAGTTGACTTTGGATTCCTTGAAGGTAGACTTTCTGGATCTATTGATTATTATAACAAAGAAACTTCCGATCTTCTATTAGATATTATATTCCCTATTGGACTCATTCCAGGTGACCGTGCCGTTACCAATGTTGCGTCTTTTGAAAGTAAAGGATTTGAATTCACACTTAATTCTGTAGTAATTGATAAATCAGACCTGAAGCTAAACATCAACTTCAACGCTGCATATAATGTAAATGAGATAAGTAGATTAAATCGAAGCAACGATCCAAACGATCCCGGTATTAGAAGAGGTGGCATTTCAGGAGACGTTGGACGAACAATTCAAGTTTGGAGGGTGGGATCGAATAATACAGCATTCTACGTTTGGGAACATAAGCGTGATTCTAATGGAAATATCTTAACCGATGGCGAGGATCATAATAACGATGGATTGGAAAACAATCTCGATATTTATGTAGATCAAAATGAAGATGGTCAGATCAATGAAAATGACCTGATTGTACATGAGAAGGCAGCTCCAGATTGGATTTTAGGACTAACAACCAATATGCAATACAAGAAATTTGACCTTGCAATGACATGGAGAGGGGCCATTGGTAATTATGTTTATAACAATGTTTTTTCCCAGTATGGAAACTTTGAAGGTGTTCAAGGAACGAACTACGCCAACAATGTACACCGCTCTGCATACGATACCGATTTTGATAGCCGACAACTATTATCAAGCTACTATGTTCAGAACGCTTCATTTCTGAAACTGGACAACATTACAGTGGGTTACAATTTCGAGATGTTGGAAAAATTTAAAGGAAGGGTCTATCTAACTGGAACTAACCTCTTAAACATCACTCCATATGAAGGGTTGGATCCAGAAAGTGGAGGTGTAAACGGTATTGACAATAATGCCTATCCAAGATCACAGATGTATATCGTTGGGTTAAACTTAAATTTTTAATTGAGCCATGAAAAAATTTATCATAACTATATCAGTCATTATTATTGGTGCTTGCACAGATATATCTGTTGATCCCCCTTCTTTTGGAGATGATGAGGCGACAGTATTTGGTGACTTTGAAGGATATCAAGCTTATATAGCAAAAGTATATGCGTCTTTGACCTTAACTGGTCAACAAGGTGCTGCAGGTCAACCAGATTTGACTGTAATTAATGATGAAGGCTTCTCAAGCTATTTAAGGGTGTGGTGGAAGGCCCAGGAGCTAACCACTGATGAGGCCATCATTGCATGGCAAGATGCAGGTATTAGAGACCTACACAACCATGCCTGGAGTTCAGATAATCAATTTGTAAGGGTGCTTTATTATCGTATATTTTATACCATTTCTTTAGCAAACGATTTTATAAGAGTTGCAGAAAGCATACCCGATGGATTGACAAGCGACGAAATAGCAGAAATTGATCGTTTTGTTGCAGAGGCCAGATTTATCCGTGCTTTTGCGTACTGGCATGCGCTAGATCACTTTAGAAACGTAATTTTGATCACCTCAATTACTTCTGACTTACCTTCACAGCAAGATCCATCAGACATTTTTGATTTTCTTATCACCGAATTGAATGAAATCGAGGATGATCTTTTTTCGGCAGGACAGGGCAACCACCCCTACGGAAGACTTGATCAAGGCGCTGTGTGGATGCTAAAAGCTAAACTTTATCTTAACTCTGAAGTATACACAGGCACCAGTAGATATTCAGATGCCATCACAGAAGTCAATAAGGTGATTTCCTCAGGAGTCTATAGCATCCATGATACTTATCAAGAATTGTTTATGGGAGACAATCATTTGAGAACCAACGAAATAATTTGGTCAATCGTTCATGATGGTTTAGTATCCCAAACATGGGGAGGCACCACCACAATTATTCGTGGAGGGATAGGTGGTGCAATGATGGATGATTTGCAAGGTGGGGTTGATTTTCCTGATGAAGCTCTTCAGGAGTATGGCGTTCCGTCTGGCTGGGAAGGATACAGGACGACAAGTGCTTTGGTGGAAAAATTTCCAAACGCAGCAACAGATCCTGATGGCAATAGCCCTGACGGAAGGGCGATTTTCTTTACTGAAGGTCAATCATTGGAAATTGACAATGTTGCTGAATTTGAAGATGGATATGCAGTTCCAAAATTTAACAACATTGAATCAACAACAGGTCAGCGTGCCCCTGGTGTGGATCAGGTAAGCACCGACTATCCGGTTTTTAGATTAGCGGAGGCATACCTGATTCTTGCAGAAGCTGAACTTCAGGAAAGCGGATCTATTAGTGCATCAACACTGCTTCTTCTTAATGAATTGCGTCAACGTGCATATGGAGACAATAGTGGTGATGTGACGATTAATGATGTGGATTTAGATTGGATTCTCGACGAAAGAGCAAGGGAACTATACCTTGAAGCAACGCGAAGAACGGATCTAATAAGGCATGGAAAGTTCACAGGAGGTGATTATATCTGGCCATGGAAAGGTGGCACTCAGGAGGGTGTATCAACTTCTTCTCATCTAGATATATTTCCGATACCGGCATCTGACCTAATTGCCAATCCTAAGCTTGAACAAAATGAAGGCTACTAGTTAATTATTTGAAGTAAATAAAAAGCGGCGTTTTCCGTCGCTTTTTTTATTATGAAAAGGCACCTGTTATATCTGTTTATCATCTTCAATATCACTTCCTGCGATGATGGCAATAAAGCATTGACAATCCCTCATGAATTACAGAGTAACTTCGTAGAGGACCGAACCATTGAAGTACTTCTCCCTGCCTCCTACTTTAAATCTGACAGAAGCTATCCGGTACTCTATATGCATGATGGTCAAATGCTATTCGATTCTACCTCCACCTGGAATGGGCAGGAATGGGGGGTTGATGAAACTATGGCCCAGCTGTCAGAAGAGAACAAGATCAGGGAAGCAATTGTGGTAGGCATACCCAATGGAGGTACAAAGCTTCGACACCCGGAATATTTTCCACAAAAACCATTTGAAAGCCTACTAAAGCATGTTCAGGATTCACTATATCAACTGGATCGTGGAGATGGAGTACTGCTGTTTGGAACACAAGTCCAGTCTGACAACTATTTAAAGTTTATTACGAAAGAACTTAAACCATTTATTGACTCGACCTATCGAACGTTAACTAACCGGTCGAATACTTTCATAGCCGGATCCAGTATGGGTGGATTGATTTCTATGTATGCGATTTGTGAATATCCTGATGTGTTTGGAGGGGCCGCATGTATGAGTACACACTGGCCGGGTGTTTTTACCATTGAAGACAATCCTATTCCTGATGCGTTTTTCGCATATCTAAAAGTTAATTCTCCAGATCCTTCGAATCATAAACTATACTTCGATTACGGCACGGAAACTTTAGATGCTTTATATCAAACGCTACAACCCACAGCTGATTCGATCATACTTCTAGCTGATTATGACACTAGCAACTTTAAAACCATGAAGTTTAAAGGTGACGCTCATGACGAAAATGCCTGGAAGAATCGGTTGCATATACCATTAACATTTTTACTATCGAAAGATTAAGATCATGAAAAAACTTTCATTCATTCTACTCTTCTTTTCTTTTAAATTATTCAGTCAGGCAATCCATCACATCGATCCCCCCCACTGGTGGACAAGTATGCCTACTGATGAACTTCAAATCATGCTTCACGGTGAAAACATCGGGGCATTCGAACCATTCATTGATTATGATGGCGTGGAAATCGAATCTATAAGTGAGCTACCTAATCCCAATTACCTTGTACTGAACCTTGTAATTAATTCGAATGCCGAACTTGGCTCCTTCCAGATAGAGCTGAAGGATGGAAAGAAGACGAAAAAACGAATTAGTTATGAACTTAGAGCACGCACAGAAGACACCAATAGAAATCTTGGATTTGATGCCAGCGATGTGATCTATCTCCTCATGCCTGATCGGTTTGCAAACGGGAACCCTGATAATGACAATATAGCGGGCATGTTAGAACAAGTGGATCGAACAAACCCTGATGCAAGACATGGTGGTGATATACAAGGTGTCAGTGACTACTTAGACTATATCAAGGAGCTTGGCATGACAGCTGTTTGGCTCACGCCTACGTTTGAAAATGATATGAAACCCTCATATGGTGCCTATCATGGTTATGCTGCTACAGACTTATACAAAATCGATCGCCGGTTTGGATCGAATGAAGCGTTCAAATCATTTGTGGAAAAATGTCACGGCATGGGTCTAAAAGTGATTATGGATATGATTCACAATCATGTGGGGGATCAACATTGGTGGTTAAAAGACTTACCTTCTGATGACTGGTTTCATGACATTGAGGAATATGGCACAACTAACTTTAGAGGTGAAGTGCATTCAGATCCTTATGCATCTCAATATGATACAGACAAGTTGATAAAGGGTTGGTTTGTTCCGGAATTGGCGGATCTTGATCAACGCAATCCTGTTTTGGCTAAATACCTTATACAGAATTCCATTTGGTGGATGGAGTATTCCGGCGTGGATGGGATACGGATGGACACTTACGTATATCCATACAAAGAGTATCTGACCCGATGGGTTTCAGAAGTACTCACCTCCTACCCAAATTTTAATGTGGTTGGTGAGTCATGGGTCAATGAAGTTGCGCATGAATCATACTGGCAAACGGGTGCCCCGGGTACGAATGGATATGATTCCAAACTGCCAAGTGTGACGGATTTTCAGGTGACCTTTTCAGTTGACAAAGCATTGACAGAAGATATTGGATGGGATACGGGGCTGAGAAGATTGTATTATACCCTTTCTCAGGATCGACTATATGCAGACCCCATGAAAAACGTGATATTTCTGGATAATCATGACCTGGAACGATTTGCCGATCGTGTGGATAATGATTTTGACCTATTTAAAATGGGATATGCTTACCTGATGACTATGCGTGGAATTCCACAAGTTTATTATGGCACAGAGTTGATGCTCGGAAACTCTTCTGCCGGAAGCTGGGCAAAGCAACGTGCTGACATGATGGGTGGCTGGGAAGGAGATGAGCGATCCGTATTCGTTGAAGATCAACGAAATCAGCAGGAAATTAAAGCGTTCGATTTTGTAAAAAAAATCACGAATTGGAGAAAGGATTCAAGAGCAATCCATCAAGGAAAACTTACCCATTTTATACCAGAAGATAACATCTATGTATACTTCCGATACACCGATGAAGAAGCTGTGATGGTAGTCATGAATCGCAACGCGGAATCTAAGATCATCAACAGCAATCGCTTTTCGGAAATTTTGAACAACTACGATTCAGGAACCAATATCATGAACGGATCTTCTATCAATGTAAAAGAAGATTTTGAAGTGGGCCCTAAACAAACAGCGGTGTTTGAATTACAACGCTAATCAAACTGTTCGTCCACGTTATTTAAGAAAGCGTTGCAAATCTCTCAACCCGCAAACGTTTACGTATTAGATGAAATGTAAAAATGACTGATTATCAGTCATTTAACTTGGGATATTCGCAATATTCATCTCACGATTATTTATCTTAATTAGATAAACAACCTATTTAATGTTATGAGAAGACTCACCAAAGTCCTATTGGGAACGGGACTTATTATGTTCCTATTTAGCTGTCAAGAAGATCAATCGATTAATGATTTGGATCAGGCACAAAAAGCCACTGAAATAATCCAGGTCACGACTCATGATGGCGAGCCATTCAGTACACAACCCGAAGGAAAAAAAGGAAGGTTTACACCCGGACCCGGTGGCGGTGTAATGATGCAGGGTTTCTACTGGGATGTGCCTGCTGGGGGCACCTGGTGGAATACGGTAAAAGGAAAGCTGAACGCTTGGTCCAATGCTGGAATTCAGTCCGTTTGGTTACCTCCTGTATCCAAAGCTCAAAATGGACCCTACTCGATGGGGTATGATCCAACAGATTACTTTGATTTTGGAGACTATAACCAAAACGGAACAGTAGAAACACGATTTGGATCGAAATCTGAGCTTCAGTCCTTGATCAGCACGGCACATGCTGAAAACATGGAAGTGTATGCCGATATCGTTCTGAACCACAATAGCGGCGGTCAGCTGGAAGCAAACCAATACACCGGAACGAATACATGGACAGATTTTACTGGTGTGGCTTCAGGCAAATTTCTACGTTCACAGCATGACTTTCATCCTAACTGGGTGCATAGTAATGATGCTGGCGCATTCGGTGGATTCCCAGACCTCTGCCATGATGTACCCTATGTACAAGACTGGCTTTGGAACCGCTCCGACGGAGTGGCAAAGTATTATAAAAACACCATGGGATTCGATGGCTGGAGATTTGACTATGTGAAAGGATTTGAACCATGGGTAGTGGCCGCCTGGAATAATGCTGTAGGAGGATTTTCTGTAGGTGAGCTTTGGGATTCCGATGTAAACTGGCTGGAATCGTGGGCCAATAATGCGAACAGCAGCGTTTTTGATTTCGCTTGCTACTATAAAATGAATGATGCCTTTGATGGTAACAACCTGAATATTCTCAATGATGACATGATGTGGAAACGTAATCCGTATAAGGCGGTAACGTTTGTAACTAACCATGACACGGATGAGATTTGGAATAAGATGCTGGCTTATGCGTATATCTTAACTCATGAGGGCTATCCTACCATATTCTATCGGGACTATGAAGAATGGCTGGATAAGAATAAACTCAACAACCTGATTTGGATTCACAATAACAAAGCAACTGGGAACACAAGTATCCTGCACGTAGATAATGACGAATATGTGGCGCGAAGGAATGGATACAATGGCAATCCGGGGCTTATTGTCTACATCAATAACTCTAGTTCATGGAAAACGAGATGGGTACCGACCAACTGGTACAGCACCCAGATCAAAGATTTCACAGGGCATTCTTCCTGGTATCCTACCACGCAGAGCGGCGGATGGGTGCAAATCCAATGTCCACCAAACAGCTACAGTGTTTGGTCTCCGAATATCTAGAAACAATAAGGTCTCCAGAAAAAAGGCAAGTCAATTAATAGACTTGCCTTTTTCAATTCCCGTTCGTGTAACTTTCTTCGCTCGATCAGATATTTTCAAATATCTTGATCCCTCAATCCAATTTTACTTCAATGCGAAATTTACTATTAACCCTACTCTTGTTAGGAGGCACACTCCTCTTTGCGCAAGACGAAAAGAAATCTGAAACAGACACAACCAAAGAAAAAAAAGCCACAAAAGAGCTTCCTCTGGAGCCTGAGCGCTCCATTCGGTTAAATACAACCGAAGGCACCTGGATCTCTCTCGATGTTCACCCGAACGGACAGGAGATCATCTTTGATATGATGGGAGATCTTTATACGCTTCCAATTACCGGGGGGAAAGCCACCCGAATCACAGAAGGAATGGCATTTGATGATCATCCGCGCTATAGCCCGGATGGAAATTCCATTGTTTTCTCCTCTGACCGAAGTGGTTCTGAAAATATCTGGACACTTGACCTAACGGATGAAGAAGCTGAGCCAAACCAGATCACCAAAGACAAAGACAAGTACTATCAGGCAGCTGAGTGGTCTAACGACGGAAACTACATCTTTGCCGCAAAAGGCATCCGTACACTAAAAATGCACATGTACCACAAAGACGGTGGTGGTGGTATTCAACTCATCAAGAAACCGGACGGTTTACAAACCATTGAACCTGCTTTTGGAAAAGATGATCGATACCTATGGTTTTCACGAAGAAATGGTGCGTGGAATTACAACGCACAGATGCCACAGTACCAGATCGCAACGTACGATTGGGAAACCGGAGAAATTGCTACACAAACCAATCAATATGGATCAGCGTTCGCTCCTACCCTCTCCCCTGACGGAAAGTGGTTGGTATATGCCTCTCGATACAATACAGAAACCGGACTGAGAAAAAGAAATCTTCAAACAGGAGAAGAAAGTTGGTTAGCCTATCCTGTGAGAAGAGACGATCAAGAGTCCAGAGCCAGAATGGGCGTTTATCCGGCTATGTCTTTTACACCTGATAGCCAGTCAGTGATTGCCTCTTACGGAGGAAAAATCTGGCGTATTCCAATCAATGGTGGTCAGGCAACTGAAATTCCATTCGAAGTAGACGAAGAGTTAGATTTCGGACCCATGGTGCAGTTTGACTACCCTATCTATGACAGTACTAAGATGATTGCCAATCAGATCAGAGATGCAAAAAGATCTCCTGATGGATCAAAGATTGCATTCACGGTACTCAATCGCTTGTATTTGATGGATTACCCAAATGGCACACCAAAACGTGTGACAAAAAATGATTTCACAGAAGCCATGCCTACCTGGTCTCCGGATGGAAGCATGATCGCTTTCTCCTCCTGGGAAGGTGATAAGGGACACATTTATAAAGTCAGAACTTCCGGTGGAAGGCAAACCAAACTTACCAACCAAAGTGGTGTATATACCAGTTTGGCCTGGGATAAGAAAACCAATCGTATTGCTTTCCTATACGGTACAGCAAAAGCATATGAAGATGCGATTGGCCCGTTTGCTTTCAGGGCACAGGAAAATATCGGGTGGATCAACGCAGATGGAGGCAGTGTGAATAAAATCAAAGCTGCCAGCGGCAGAGACCTTCCCCATTTCGTGGAAAAGGATGATCGAATCTACATGTACCATGGTGGCAAAGGATTGATCTCCATGCGTTGGGATGGAACGGATGAAAAAGAACATTTAAAGGTGTCCGGAATCATGACTTATCCTGCTCTGATACATGATCACGATTTGCTAATGAACGGTGGCCCCACAGAGCCTCAACGTAAACCAAGTAATGCAGAGTATGTCCTGATGGCACCAAAAGGTGACAAAGCACTGGCCAAAATCAACAACGATGTATATGTGGTGACTGTACCTCCAATTGGCGCTGAGACTGTGAAAATATCCGTTTCAAATCCTGATAATGCATCTTTCCCAAGCTGGAAGCTTACTACATTTGGAGGAGAGTTTGCCCATTGGAACACTGATGGGAATACGGTGAACTTCACGTTGGGTAATGCCTATTTCGCCTATGACCTGGAAGAAGCCAAACGCGTAGAGAAAGAATTGGAAGAAAAAAGGAAAAAAGAAGCAGAGGAAAAGAAGAAGAAAGAGGAGGAGGAAAAAGAAGAGGACGATGGTGGTGAGGAAGATGAAGATGGAGGAGATAATGAAGGCGAAGAAGACACTGAAGAATCAACCGACAGTGATGCTGAAGACGAAGAAGAGGAAGAAGACGAGGGCTACAAGCCAAACGAAATACGAATCAAAGTAGAGGTGAAAAAAGATGTACCGGAAGGAACAGTACTTCTGAAAGGTGCCAGAATCATCACCATGAATGGAGATGAGGTGATCGAAAACGGCGACATTTTGATTGAAAATGCCCGGATTAAGGCTGTTGGCACCTCTGGTTCACTTGATGCTGGTAATGCACAGGTAATGGATATGAGCGGTAAAACCATCACCCCGGGTTTTGTAGACACTCATGCGCACATGTGGCCAAACTGGGGACTTCATAAGAATCAGGTGTGGGTTTATGCGGCCAACCTTGCATATGGCGTGACTACCACACGTGATCCACAAACAGCAACCACAGATGTCCTAACCTACTCGGACATGGTAGAGACAGGTGACTTACTTGGACCAAGAGTATACTCTACTGGGCCAGGCGTAGGCTTCTGGTATTACAATATCAAGAGCCTCGAGCATGCAGAGAATGTCTTGAAACAATACTCTGAATATTTCAATACCAAGACGATCAAGATGTACATCACCGGAAACCGACAACATCGACAATGGATCATTCAGGCAGCCAAGGAACAAAAGTTGATGCCAACAACCGAAGGGGCATTAGATATGAAGCTCAACATGACACAGCTGATTGATGGGTATCCGGGGCATGAGCATGCATTCCCTATCTATCCGATCTATAATGATGTGCTTTCCTTAACAGCAGAAGCGCAAATGGCCTATACGCCTACCCTATTGGTATCTTATGGAGGTCCTTGGGCGGAAGAATACTACTACTCTACAGAGGATGTTCAGGGAGATGCCAAAATCAACTTCTTTACACCAAAACGAGAGCTTGATCAAAAATCTCGAAGAAGAAGAGCGTGGTTTATTGAGGACGAGCATATCTTCCCTCGTCACAGTGAGTTTGTCGGTGATCTTGTAAAGGCAGGAGGAATTGCCGGAGTAGGTTCTCACGGCCAGTTACAAGGACTTGGCTATCACTGGGAATTATGGGCTACTCAATCAGGTGGCATGCCTGAGCACGATGCTTTGAAGGTAGCCACTATCCTCGGAGCAAAAGCCATAGGGCTAAGTAAAGACCTAGGGTCTATCGAAGCAGGCAAGCTTGCCGATCTGGTGATCATGGATAAAAATCCATTGGAAAACATCCGAAATTCCAACACGATCACTCACGTAATGAAAAATGGCAGACTCTATGATGGAAACACATTGGATGAAGTATATCCAAGACAAAAGAAAGCTCCGGATTTTTACTGGGTGAAAGATGGACCGGATGGTATGGAGCTTCCAGGAGAGGAGTAAATTAGTGTTGAAATAAAAGTAATCAGGCCGAGCCATTATGGCTCGGCTTTTTTTATGACCCATACGCCAAGTTTAATTCTTCACATTGGTCCAGGTCAACTTCACGCTCTCCTAAATACTCTCTACTCACAGAGCACCGGTTTCCTGAACAGGAGCCTGTATTTAAATAGACTTTAATAGCATGTATGCCTGCTGGTAAAGTGAGTTCGCCGGTCTCTCCATAAGGGATAGTAACGTCACCAGCTTCGTTGGAGCTACGAGGCTCTCTATTAACAAATATGAGAAGTGAATTACTGGAGTTTGGGTTTTCCCCGTAATTGTTCTTTACGATGAGAGTTCCTGTATTGTCTTGCTCGCACTTGGCAGCTGGTTCATCCTCCTTGCAGGAAGAAGTAAATAATGTCAATACAATAATCAATGCTGTTATGATAGGGCTGTTCTTTTTCATGTCTTTTTATTTAAGTAAATCATCAATGCAATCTTAAAGTCAGACACCTATTCACATGTAACACCTATGTTGTAAGGTGTTGTAATTATGTTGTAAATGATCTTAAATCGTCTATTTCACCTCTTTTCCAGGTGAAACACCGTACTGTTCTTTATAGCATTTAATAAAATAGCTGGCGCTACTGAAGCCTATTGCATAAGCGATTTCAGATACCGTAGCAGCTTGAGCATTCAGCAGTTGATGAGCCCGCTTCAATCTTATTGTACGAATAAATGCGCTTGGGCTTTGTCCTGTCAATGCTTTCATTTTTCTAAAGAGCTGTGTTCTATCCATTGAAAGTTGATCACTCAATTGCTCCACACTAAAGTTTTCATCCGCCATGTGACTCTCTACGATTTCAATAGCGCTTTTTAGAAACATTTCCTGCTGGGAACTCACCTCGATCTCTGATGCTTCCAGTTTTAAGGTATTGCTGTAGTGAGCCCTCATCTGATCCCTGCTCGACAATAGATTTCGAATCACCAGGCGCAGTTCATCTGCATCAAAGGGTTTAGAAATATAGGCATCCGCATTGGACTCCAACCCTTCCATTTTACTTGCATGAGAGGACTTACCCGTCAAAATGATAATTGGAATGTGGTTAGTTGCCCGGTGTGCTTTCAATTCCTTACATACCTCCAGTCCATCCTTTTTGGGCATCATGACATCAGTTACAATGATATCCGGGATTTGACCAACAGCCACACCTACACCTTCTTCGCCATCCACCGCTTCCAAAATAAGCAGATCATCCGGTAGGCACGACCTAACAAAGGACCGTAACTCATCATTATCTTCAATTAGCAATAGAGTCGCCCGATCATCCTTTCCGCCAGCTGATGCTTCATCGGAATCTGACAATGCTTCCGTCTTTTCAGGAGTAGCATGAATCAATGGAAGTGAGATGGTGGATTCGGTTCCCTTGTCTTGCTCACTCCTTATCTCAATGCTTCCCCCTAAAAGCTGCACAAGTTCCCTACTCAACGCAAGTCCAATACCCGTTGAAGATTGATCCGTTACAAAATCCGAATTTGAAACGTGATAAAAGCGATCAAAAATATGAGGCAGATGTTCCGCCGATATTCCGATTCCAGAATCAATAACTTTCATAATGACTTCATCTGCTTCAATCAGCACCTCTACCTGGATCGCGCCTCCTTCCGGTGTGTACTTACATGCATTTGAAATCAGGTTGATCAGTACCTTTTCTAACTTTTCCTGATCGGTTAGTATCCAGTATCCACTTTCAGAGGAAACGAAAGTGAGTTGCTGCTGCCGAGACGCTGCATAGGATTGAAACTGGAGAACAATCATTTGCACAAAGTCAACAATGTCTGTTGCGGATTGATTTAATCTGGACTGCCCTGCTTCTATTTTGGATAAATCGAGTATCTCATTTATAAGTTTAAGCAGACGTTGTGCATTCTGATTTATTGCGGACAATAGTTTCTTTGTTCCATCATCTTTGGCTTTCCTCAAAAGCTCACCCGCAGGGCCAATGATTAGTGAAAGTGGAGTCTTAAACTCATGGGAAATATTTGCGAAAAATCGGGTTTTTGTCCTATCCACTTCCAAAAGAGCAGTCCGCTCCATTTCAATTTTTCTGCTTCTGTAGCTAAGTGCCAGAGCAAAAATCAACGCTTGAATGAGGGTGCCGATCTGAAAACCATAAACAATGAGCATGGGACTACCCACCCACTCGGGAATGATGTCAAAGGAGGATAACATTGACCTTAATATCTGGAGTGACGCAAACAACGTAATAATCAATCCGGCCCAACCAATGTAACGTGCAAGAATATTTTTACTGAATACATAAACCGCGATACTGTATAAAAAAACAACAATACTGAGAAGACCAACGGGTGCATATATCTGATTGATGTACAGCAGCCCTTTATACTCCCATGACGGTAGAGTAATTAGAAGCACTGAAGAGATGACGCATAATATTATTGAAGCCCAGATCATTAGCTTATAAGCCCTTCTTAGTCTGGGCTTCCACCCATCTCTATGGAGGAAATAAAGACAGAATAGCGGATAAAAAATAGAGGTTGAATAACTCGTAAGATTTAATCTCAATATCCCAAAAGCTGATTCAGGGAAGAATATAAACCGGTCAAGTCCTGATGATGAAAAGAAATAAAGGCTAATTCCCGCTACGTAAAGACTATAGAAAAGATAGGTTCTGTCTTTATTTCCAACAAAAATCAAGAAGTTGAATATTGCTAACAAAAGCATCATCCCAAAAAACAGCATCTGGAAATAGTAAGCCTTGGTTATTTCCGGCAGAAGAGTATTTAAAAAAGTATCTCTCCTGATAAGCTCCATATCTATCACTCTTCCTGTTAAAAAGTTCGCTCCTACCCATACAGCTATAGTTGAGATGGTATCAGCAGGTGCAGAAAAAGGAAAAGCCGAGGGATCAAAAAAGGAAGGTGTCTGATGCATTGAAGTCAGTGAGGTGATTGGCGGATAAAAGCCATTGGCTTCTATGGATCCGACTTCCGTACTATCGATCATCACAAGCTTGGCGACATCAGTGGGAAACCTCAAATAAAGCTCTTGTTCATATTGACTGTTATTCTCTAATCGAAATATGACCCAAAAAGGCTCAATAGCATACTCGTTTGCTGAATTAATGCCATATATGCTTTCGAGACTATCAAGTTTTAATGATTTCCTGACACTAGAGTCAGCTTGGTTGACGAGAAGAAAATCCCTCTGGTCTAACTTTAATCCTTGATCTATTTTGTTGTCATCCAGCCTGATTGGATCAGGTAATTTTTGGGAATACATAATTCCTGACTGAAAGAGAATGATTAAGAAAAATAGATACTTCAAGTTTTTCGAAGAAATGGTATAGGTGAAGTCATTCAATTGATGGAAAATTTCCATGAAGATAGCAATTCAAAGGGAATGAGTAAGTCTTCATCTCTGACGAGAGGTGGGACTCTTTTTTTAAAAAAACAATCATTTCTACATAAGAAAGTCGAACCAAAATTGATTCGACTTTCTTATTTATCTAGTCATTAGTTTTGGCTCACCATGATCGAAAAAATCAAGTCACTTGAAAAAATCGCCAGAGAGCTGGAGCCGGAAAAAGAAACGCAGGAAGAGCTTACTCAAAAAGTAATCAACCATTCGGATGATTTTCTAGCCAACCTTTCTGACGAGAAAGCTTTCTTCCAAAATCCTGAACCAAAAGATCAGGATCAGCTTTCAGAAGCCCCAACCGCAATCGAAGAACTGTTAAAGTGTCTTCGATCGAATGTGGAATATGATGGAATCAATGCGGCCTCTGGCGGGCACATGGGGTATGTACCCGGGGGTGGCCTATACCCTTCGGCACTTGGCGACTTTCTGGCTGCCATGAGTAACAAATATGCAGGCATTTACTTCCCTGCACCCGGGGCAGCACGGATGGAAAACATGCTGATACGCTGGATGAATGAACTGATGAGCTTTCCTTCAGGTGCCACCGGCAACCTAACCTCAGGAGGATCGATTTCCAACCTTATAGCGGTAGTAACAGCTCGTGAAGCTGCTGAGGTAAGAGCGAGCCATTTTGACAAGCTGGTGGTGTACTTATCTGACCAGGCACATCATTCACTTCAAAAAGCCTTGAGGATTGCCGGATTGGGTGAGGCACATCTTCGATATCTACCAGTAGATTCCGAGTTTAGAATCGATATCTCCACTTTGGACGCAACTATTGCCAAAGACAGGGATTCCGGATTAATTCCATTTTTCATCAACGCCTCGCTGGGCACCACCAACACCGGTACCATCGATCCCATTGATTCGATGGCAACCATTGCACGTAGGCACAAGGTATGGTTTCATGTAGATGCTGCTTACGGTGGATTTTTTCGCATGCTTCCTGAGATAAGAGAAAAAACGAAAGGGATTGAAAAGGCGGATTCCATTACCCTTGATCCCCATAAAAGCTTATTCCTTCCATTTGGAACAGGAGCTGTCTTGATCAAAGATCTAAAATCAGTATATAAAGCACACCGATATACGGCCGACTACCTTCAGGATCTGGTTGACTCTGATAGCGAAGTGAATGCGGCTGATGTTTCTCCGGAACTCACCAAACACTTTAGAGGATTACGCATGTGGTTACCATTGAAGTTGTTCGGACTAAAGCCGTTTAGAGCAGCTTTGGAAGAAAAGATGTTGTTGGCTCAATACTTTCGAAAACAGATTAAAAAGGAAGACGGGTTTGAAGTGGCACCTGTCCCGGATTTATCCATCACGATGTTTCGATATATACCTGCTGATGGAGATGCTAATGCCTTTAATGAAAAGCTAATCAAAGCAATACAGGATGATGGACGTATCTTCCTTTCCTCTACCTCCATTCATGGTATATTCTGGATACGCGTAGCGATCGTCGTATTCAGAACACATAAAGACAAAATTGATTTGCTACTCAGTATTATAAAGGAAAAAGTGAGAACATTAGATAAATGATACCATCATTGTTAACTTCATAAAAAACCATAATTATGAAACCAATCGCATCTAACTGGATTAAAGCTGCGGGGGCTTCTTTATCACTTCTTGGCGTTTTGCATTGTTAGCTCACTTCCTGGGTCCAAAAAGTGAAAACGCACCTGATGTAATTCTTCAAATGAAAGCATATGAAATTGAGCTTATGGGAACCCACTCGCTTTTGTCCTTTCATTTAGGCTTCAGTATTATGACTGGATTATTTATGATCACCATTGGAATGCTCCTTCTACTTCACTCAAAAAAAATTGATGGCTCGATACTGAGAACGTTGATCTTCTTTATAACCGTTTCTTTAATAACCTCCATAATTTACTTTCACATCCTGGCCTATGGATTGATACTGGTTGGATTGATATTTTTGGTGGTCGCTTACTTCAAGAAACTAAATAACTAAAACGCCTCACTCACTCCAATGTAAATACCTGTCTGTCCCCCTCTACCTACTCCAATATCCAGTCGGGCATTGAGCTGTTTGTCTGGAATAAGTGATAGCCTTCCTCCCACACCCACGATATATTTAAACTCGGTGAGGTCAAAATCATTAGGACTATAAGCTACATCCCCAACACCAGAAAAGACCGTCATACCGAACCTCCAGAAGAGCGGTCGTCGGTATTCCACCTGTGTGTACATCATCTGTCTATCACGATAAAGACTCGCGTTGGCGATCCCTCTTAAGCGCTCATCCCCACCCAATTGTGGAAGCTTATAGAAAGGAACATCAGCACCGGAGGTAAATTGTGCCCTGAATTGAAAGGCCAAAATATGCTTTTTGTCTTTCAGGTTGATGAATTTGCGAGCATCAGCTACGTAAGTAGTATAGTCAAAATCACCTAATGCATTAAAAACAATACGACTGGATATGAAGTAGCCACTTGATGGGTAGACCGTGTAATCCCGTGTATCATATCGGAATGCAGGTCCCACACCAAATAGATTTCCCCCATCAATACCTATAGGTCTTTGGCTATCAAGCAGTCCAGCCTCTTGTACGTTTACAATATTTGTAAAATGTGCATCATACGCTCCTCCAATAAAGACCTTCTCATTTACAGGGATCAGGTATTGGCCATCAACCTGGAAAAATCGATTGGTGTATTTCTCGGAAACATCCGGGTCATTATCATTCCCTATCCCGAAGTAAGAATCAGGAAAGTTGTAGTACCTGACTGCAGTATTAAGGTTTTGTCCGTTCGGGAAATAGTAATCCAAATTGGCTACCGCAATGGATTGTTTTTTTAAAGTATAAACAAAGTATGGTGTAAGGGTCGACTGTCTTTGAAAACCGGATTGGAAGTTGTCCTCGTTGTTCAAAACCCAAATACCCACTGCGCCCAATTGAAGATCAGTTTCAGGAGCATAGCTTATTGCTGGAAAAACAACGAAAGAATTTCTTTTCTTAGTGGTGTCAGACTCCTGACTACAAACCAAAAAGGGCAATAATAAAATTAAGCTAAATATTCGCCTCACCCAGCTATTTATCAGTTATGAAATTTCACACATCGGCAGCTTAGATAGTGTCGGTCCCCTACTTTAGAATGATAAATGTTTTCGTCACCCTTTTTGAGGGTAATAATTCCTGCAGAGTTTGAATCTTTCAATTCATTGTCCCACCAATTTCCATGGACCCCTATGCCTTTGAATGTACCATCCGGCTGACCAAAGCCCCCAAACATCATATCCATATCACTTTCTTTTCCTTCGATCAGGTATTTACCGGAATGATGCCAACCTCCGAAAAAGTGGAATAAATGTTTCCACTCATGGATGGTCGGAACGTGCCACCCTTCAGGGCAAGCCAGGTTGGCCTGCTCGTAGTTGTACAGCCTTCCAAACGTTTTGGCATACTCAGGTGCCCCATTGTAGGTTTTTGAGCCCGGAACATTGAAACGGATGTTTTCTGCAAACCAGGTTCGCTCGATCGTGCCGCCGTGATGCTCTCGAATAAATGTTATGGTCTTGTAAACTTCACCATCCCGTGGATCTGTATACGAACCCATTTTATGAGAAAAATGCTTGTTTTTAGCTTCCCTGCTCTGAGCTGCAGCACTAACAACAACTGCAAGTATGATAAATGTAAGAATATGAATTTTCATATGGATGGTGATTTAAATGAGCAAAATAGCAAATTCGGCAATACTATTCCTGCACCTCTACAATCATTTCGATCTCCACAGCTATATTTCGAGGAAGGGATCCCATTCCCACAGCCGCCCGTGCATGCTTGCCACGTTCTCCGAAAATTTCGACCATCGTGTCAGAAAACCCATTGATTACCTCTGGCTGATTTCCGAAATCCGGGGTGCAATTGACCATGCCCAATACTTTTACAATTCGGACTACTTTGTTCAAATCACCGATCTCTGCTTTGAGTGCTGAAAGCTGTGCCGCTGCTACCAATTTGGCTGCCTCATATCCCTCTTCCACAGTCAGGTCCACCCCTACCTTGCCCGTAACATATCCACCCTCTGGCAAATTAGGGCCCTTTCCTGCCATAAAAATCAGATTACCTGTTCGCACCGCATTGACATAGTTGGCGACTGGTGCCCCCGGCTTGGAAAGCGCAATGCCAATAGAAGTGATTTTCTCCTCTACATCATAGCTATAAAGCTCTTCTTGCTCTATCGGCTGATCTTCATGGGGATGATCATGGACTGATTGACATCCAAAGAAAAGTGCGGAAAGAACAAGGGTTAAGATTAGATTTTTCATCGTGTATTGATTTTAAGAAAGTGTCATCCTGAATGCAGTGAAGGATCTATTTTAAATCATGAGCTTCTTCATTTCATTCAGGATGATAAGTGAAAATTATTTCCTACTCTCTTCTCTAATAGCTTTAAACTCCGACCCTTCTTTCCAGGACGGCCAGGCGGTAGAGTTAGCTACTTCCAAGCCAACATTCATTAGTAGCTCACCATCTAAGGCCATGCCATCAAAAGTCCAGTAATCTTCGTTGTACTCATCCTGAGGTCTGTGGTATTGAGAAGTCAGGTAAACCTGATTCAGGCTATCCACATAGTCCACTCCTTTGGTCATATGCTCATATCCTCCCGATGCATATAATGCTGGAATTCCTACTTTGGCAAATTGAAAATGATCCGATCGGAAAAAGTATCCTTTACCTGGGTCAGGATCTGCAAGGATGTACCTGCCTTGGTTTTTTGCAAGCTCTTCGGCGATATCCTCAAGCTCTGATTGCCCATAACCCACAACCGTCAAGTCTTTCATCGGGCCCCAGGCGGTGATACCATCCATATTTATATTGGCCACAGTTTGTGCCGGTGGATAAATTGGATTCTGCGCATAATGCTTCGACCCAAGCAATCCTTGTTCCTCAGCAGTTACGGCCAGAAACACGACTGTTCGCTTCGGTTTCTGTTCTATTTTTGACATAGCCTCTGCAATACCCAGCATCGTAGCAGTCCCGGATGCATTGTCATGCGCTCCATTGTAAATGCTGTCACCCTCTATTTCCTGCCCGATCCCAAGGTGATCCCAATGCGCAGAGTAGATGATGTATTCATCCGGCCTTTCTGAACCAGTGATTTTAGCAATCACGTTTTGTGACTGATCTCGCTTGATTTCATTTCTCACCGTAACAGAAGCATTGAGCCCCAGGCTGAATGGCTTAAAATCATCACTTCGTGACATTTCTGCATAGTTTTTCATGTCCTGGCCTGATGCTTCAAATATCTTGATGGCAGCATCTCGTGTGATCCATCCCAGCACATCGGGTTGATAATTTCCTCCTGACTGATCCAGGTACAAGCTTGCTCCTGACCAGGAATTCCTAACAACTAACCATGGATAACCTGCCGGCACGGTTTCATGGATAATAAGACATCCTGCAGCTCCTTGTCTGGCAGCCTCCTCATATTTATAGGTCCAGCGACCGTAGTAGGTCATGGTCTCTCCTTTAAAGAAGGTGGAATCCCCTGATGCGAATCCCGGATCATTCACCAAAACCATGACTGTTTTACCTGTTACATCCAATCCTTCATAGTCATTCCACCCATATTCCGGTGCTACTACACCATAGCCAGCAAATACTAGCTCTGATGCATTCAGTGAAATTTCTTCCACAACTTTCTCCGTATATGCAACAAAATCATCCAATACATTCAATTCAATCGTCTTTCCATTTCCTTCAATGGTCATGGTCTCAGATGGTGTAGCAGTTAGTTCTACCAAAGGAACTTCTTGCGTATAAGAATCGCCATTCCCAGGCTCCAGACCATATGCTTTAAACTGATCGGTCAAATAATTTACCGTTTTAGTTTCCCCCTCAGTAAAGGGTTTTCTTCCCTGAAAGTCATCAGAAGAAAGCACCTGAATGTGTGCCTTCAATGATTCTCCCGAAATAGAAACACTTTTGTTTTCAGTTGTCGTCTGGCAAGCAAATAAAACGGCTCCCAGCAGTGGTACGATAAAATTTTTCTTCATAGTCAGGTATTTTTCTAGCCTGCCAATTTAATTCAAATTCAAGAACACGAGAATCTTCTTAACTTCGGAGTTGCTAACCAGACATAACAAACACCATGATGAAAAGAATATTCAGCATAAGTCTTATAGGGCTTTTACTAAGCCATTGCACCACACCCGAAAAGTCATCCCAGGAGAATGCTATTTCGGAAACCTCGCCAATGAAGGAGAAGGTGGATATCTACAAGAACGTGAAACTTACCACCGATATCAGCAAGCTGAGTGAAAACGAAAAGCAAATGATCCCGCTAATGATCGAAGTATCTAAGATTATGGATGAGCTTTTTTGGTATGAAGCATACGGAAAAAAAGATTCGTTAATTGCATCTCTTACGGATCCGGCAACCAAAAAATATGTCTACATCAACTACGGTCCCTGGGATCGGCTGGATGATAACAACCCTTTCATTGAGGGAGTAGGTCCAAAGCCAGAGGGAGCCAACTTCTACCCGACAGACATGACTAAAGAAGAGTTTGAAGCCGCTGATCTGGAAGGAAAAACCAGCTTGTATACTTTCATTCGTAGAGATGAAGATGGTAATCTCATCACCGTCCCTTACAAGGAGATGTTTGCCGAGCAAGTGAAACGTGCTTCAGAACTGTTATTGCAATGTGCCGATCTTGCAGAAGATGAGGGGTTGAAAAACTACCTAACATTAAGAGCAGAAGCCTTGGTAACGGACAATTACCAACCGTCTGACATGGCCTGGATGGACATGAAAACAAATGGCCTGGATTTCGTAGTAGGCCCGATTGAAAACTATGAAGACAAACTATATAATTACAAAGCGGCACATGAAGCGTACGTACTTGTCAAGGATAAAAGCTGGAGTGAGCGACTTGCCAAGTATGCGGAATTCTTACCTGAGCTGCAACGAGGACTCCCTGTAGCTGATGAATACAAAGCGGAAACTCCTGGAACGGATGCAGATTTGAATGCCTATGATGTGGTGTACTATGCCGGAGACTGCAATGCCGGATCAAAAACGATTGCCATCAATCTGCCAAATGATGAAGAAGTGCAGCTGGCGAAGGGCTCTCGCAGACTGCAACTTAAGAATGCCATGCAAGCCAAATTTGATCAAATCCTAGTACCGATCGCAGATGTCTTGATTCACCCGGATCAACGTAAGCATATCACTTTTGATGCATTTTTCGCTAATACCATGTTCCATGAAGTAGCTCATGGACTAGGTATCAAAAACACCATCAATGATAAAGGGACAGTGAGGAACGCTTTGAAAGAGCATTCCTCTGCATTGGAAGAAGGAAAAGCAGATATCCTTGGTCTTTATATGATCACACAACTGCACAAGAAAGGAGAAATCGAAGGAGACCTGAATGATTACTACGTGACTTTTATGGCTGGCATCTTCCGGTCGGTTCGCTTTGGAGCTGCCAGTTCACACGGAAAAGCCAATATGATCCGATTCAACTTCTTTAATGAGTACGGAGCATTTGCTAAAGACGAAGAAACAGGCACTTACATGGTAGATTTTGACAAGATGAAAGAAGCGATGAACGCCCTTTCTGAAAAAATCCTAACTCTTCAAGGCAATGGAGACTATGAAGGCGTGGCTCAATTGGTAGCAGAAAAAGGTAAAATTGGAGAGGTACTTCAGGCAGAACTGGATCGCCTTTCTGAGCAAAATATCCCTGTAGATATTGTATTTGAGCAAGGTGTAGAAGTTTTAGGATTGTAATGGATAAAAAAGAAATTAATGGCCATCCTCATATTGCTTATACACGGGATGTTTACGATTTAGCCGAAGCTGAATCACGCGCTAATAAATACTATGAATGGCTGGATACGCGTAGGACCGTTCGCGATATTTCAGATAAGCCGGTTAGCAAAGCATTAATCGAAAGCCTGATCATGGCAGGATCTACGGCACCATCCGGGGCTCATAAGCAGCCCTGGACTTTCTGTGCAATTTCAAATCCGAAAATTAAAAAGGCGATCCGTGAAGCAGCAGAAAAGGAAGAATATGATAGCTACCATGGACGAATGAGTGAGCGGTGGCTGAAAGATCTGGCACCAATCGGCACAGATTGGAACAAACCCTTTCTGGAAGAAGCTCCCTGGCTGATCGTTATTTTTAAACGAGTGTTTGAAATGATGGACGGGGAGAAAAGCAACAACTATTATGTAAATGAATCGGTGGGAATAGCCTGCGGTATGATCATCTCAGCTATACATAAAGCCGGGCTGGTCACTTTGACCCATACCCCCTCTCCAATGAATTTTCTTACAAAGATTCTAAACCGACCGGACAATGAAAGACCGTACCTCCTTTTACCAATTGGCTACCCAAAAGATGAAGTGTACGTACCTGATCTGGAAAGGAAACCGCTCGAAGAAGTTGCGGTGTTCTATGAATGATTGGCAGGATATTGAAGCAGGTTGGCAGAAATAATAAAAATGCCCCCACTACCTTCACTATCGAAATCCACCTAATCACGCATAGCACCGTGGGTAGAACTAAATAAATGCAGACCAAAACATTAAGACAATCCCCTGACTAGGGATTTTTGACTATAGCTGGTTGACACCCCCTGACGAAACGTCTGGGGGTTTTTTATGAGCCATGTGCAGGATTTGAAAGTTTTTGTGCAAGATTTAAAACTGGATACTTCCAAACTTCGATCCATGAAAGTGATATGGTTCAATACTGTCTCCAACGAGTACAGCTATTCTTCAAAACAAGAGTTTGAACAGCTGTGCAGTTCTACAAATATCCGCAAAGAGATTGTTTGGGTTGAGGAATTGAACGATGTTCCGAATCACATCATGGATCGGCTTGTGAATGAAATGAACAAGCACAATTCTCAACCAATACACCAAAAATTTCATTCATAAAAAACATTATCATAGGATAATCAATCGGCTATCCTGAATCTGTTTGTCCAAAAATCACTCAGGATAAGTTGATTGCTGGTTGACACCCCAGACGGTACCGTCTGGGGCTTTTTATTTATATCTTTGATGCAAATCCTATTTGCATGAAATCATTCATTCATTTCCTTTTTCTGATTCCATTCCTAGCGTTCTCTCAGGCCCGAACAGCAGAGGAGTTACAAACACAAAATCTAAAAAAGTATTCCCTTGAAAGTGTCGAGATCAACTACACAATCACTGGAGATGCCGAAGGAGAGGAAGTGATGGTTTTCACTGATTACGGCTGGACCAGCCTGCGTCAGCAGACCATGACATTCGAGCTCTATGGCATCACACGCACACAAAATATTTATGAAATCACAGATGGTGATTTTGTGTATCGGCTGAATCCGGAAGACTCAACCTATAAGTTGAGGAAAGATGTAAAGTGGAGCCAGCAAGCCAGCTATAAAACCCCTACACAGGTATCTGAGTCTATTCTATTTGCTATGGGAGGAATACAGCAAGCCGACTCCATACTGATGGATAAAAAATGCCAGGTCTGGACCTTTGAAGGTAAGGCCATCCAGGAGCTTTGGATTTGGAACGGGGTGGTTTTAAAAAGAAAAGCCAAACTGGGTGATCAGCAGATTGTGACCACTGCTACAGATATCAAAGTTGGTGTGTCTCCTAATCCGATACTTTTTACGATTCCTGAATATTTTGAAGAACAGAAGTAATGCATAAACTCTTTCTCATTATCTCATCAGTATCCGGTATGTTAGCTGTCATGCTTGGTGCTTTTGGTGCCCACGCCCTAAAAGACAAATTGACATCAGAAGGTACGCTGGATACCTACCAAACTGCTGTGCAATACCAGTTTTATCATACCCTTGCTTTGCTGGCTATTGCCTTTTTGATGACCAAATATGAAAGTCAGTGGCTCAACTATGCCGGGTACAGTATGACCTTCGGCATCCTGATCTTTTCTGGTTCACTTTATATTTTGTGCTTCACCGGCATGAAATGGCTTGGAGCTATTACTCCCATTGGCGGGTTGTTGTTTATTTTGGGCTGGGTGTTTTTGTTGATGACCGCATTAAAGTCGCTGTAAGATGTACTCTCCTTGATAAGTCATGCTGAACTTGTTTCAGCATCTTTAAATTTCTAATAGAAATATGAAAACCAAAGAATGCCCCTCCTGTGCCATGGATGTAGACGTTTCCTCAAATGTCTGCCCGATCTGCCAGTATGAGTTCGCAGAAACCAAGACCAGCTATAAATGGATTGCCATAATCCTGATTGTGGTAATGCTACTGTATCTGTTTGGGTTTTAAAGCAAATACCGGAACAAGTAAAGGGACACATCCGCTATATTTGAAAGGTAAATAACGCTCACAGTGCGTGGTACAATATTGTTACCAATAATCGCACTCTGTAACTCCAATGTGTCGGAAACAATAACTAATTGGTGTAAATTTGCACCAAAGCACAATTATGGGACGACAAAGTATCTCTTTCACAGAACCAAATGATGAATGGTTAAAAGCTCAAATTGAAAGTCGAGAATATTCTAGTAAAAGTGAACTTGTAAACGACCTAATACGGCAAGCAAGAAAACAACAACAGGAAATTGACTATATCCGAATGAAGTTGGAAAAAGCAGAAAAATCCGGCTTCACCAAAGACTCCAGAGCTGATATTCTTGGACAAGCAAAATCTTAATAATGGCTGAATATAAAATCAGCAACATAGCCAAGGAGGACTTGAAAAGAATATATCGATATGGAGCTAAGAAATTTGGAGCGGAGCAAGCAGAAAAGTATTTCAACGCTTTCTTCGACAAATTCGAACTAATAGCAGAACGACCATATGCTTTTGAATCTGCTGACTTTATTAAATCAGGATATAGAAAATATGTTTGTGGTGTTGATACGATTTTTTTATCGAGTTAATAATGGTGTATCTGAAATCATGACTATAATTGGAAGGCAGGATCGAATTGAAACATTGCGTGGATTTGATTAGGCCATGACTATGGTAACAATCGCAAGCTCGCATGCACTAGACTGCAACTTTCACCTGAGATCACAGTTGCGACGCTGAAGCTTTGGGGTAAGCCCACCTTCCTACCGGTAACTTTCAACAACTCCGTATAAAACATCTTAATAAGCCCTTGCGTTGAAATCATCCAAATCTCTCTGCTATGCCCAAATCCACCTACCTGTCTTACTTGATACTTACATTGATACTTTTCTATTCATGCGAGCAATCTATATCTAATACGAACGAACCGCTTTTCATTCTCAATGAGAGGGGAAGGATTGCCACAGATGGAGGATTCACCCGAGGAGTGGCCTGGGGAGATGTGGATCAGGATGGTGCTCCTGAATTATATACCACAAACTCTGCCGGTCAATGGAATGCCATGTATAGCAACAATGGTAAAGGATCGCTGAATAAAATCACGTTAGGTAAAGCGTTTGCGGAATTAATCAGAGAAGGAGGTACTTCCGAAGGAGCCAGCTGGGTGGATTATGACAATGATGGCGACCTGGATCTTTACCTGTGCAGCAGGGGCAAAGAACCCAATCAACTGTTTCGAAATGATAGCCTCAAACGTTTCACCAAGATTACTGACCATACCTTAACAAGGGACAGTATAAGCACCTCAATGGCCTGCTGGGCAGACTATGACTTAGATGGCGATCTGGATGTCTTATTAATTGGATACCGGCTAAATGGAAACCTATTCTATGAAAATATTGGCAATGGAGAATTTCAACTGCTATCTGATCACCTACTCATCAATGGTACTGGTACAGCCAGAACGTGTGCCTGCGGTGATGCGAATGGCGATGGACTTCCGGAAATATTCATTGGAAATGCACGGGAACCAAACCTATACTATCGAAACCTCGGAAACCTGCAGTTTGCCCAGGATAGTACAGGGTCAATCATTGCGGACGAAGGGTACGCGTATGGTTCTTCATGGGCAGATTTTGATGATGATGGTGACCTGGATCTATTTGTCGCCAATTTCGATAAGGAAAACCTGCTCTTTGCAAATGATGGAAAAGGAACACTTAATCCAGTTATCGGCAGCATCATCGTAACCGAAAAAGGCGGTGCATCGAAAGGTCATTCATGGGGCGACTATGACAATGATGGCGACTTGGATATCTACATAGGAAATGGCACCTACGGCCCAGAGATGTACAACTTTCTTTACTTAAATGAAGGTGATGGTGAGTTTACTTCCCACGAAGAGGGAGTAATCAGCCAGCATGCAGACACGACCGCAGGTGTGGCTCATGCAGATTTCGATCGGGATGGAGATTTGGATTTGTTCGTTGCAAACTGGGGATCAGGGGATCAGATCAATCGTTTTTATATCAATCAAACCAAAGGAAAAAATTGGGTAGCGTTCAGATTGAAAGGAACGGAATCCAATGCATTCGCGATTGGTGCACATTTAAGAATTCATACTCCACAGAAAGAAATGCATCGATGGATGTACCCCATTACCGGTTATGGAAGTCAAAATGACTATGAGCTACACTTTGGGCTTGGTGATGAAAGCACAATCGACTCCCTCGTTGTGGAGTGGCCGTCCGGTCAAGTAGATAAGTACCTAAATCCTGATGCAAATCTGCACCATGTGTTGACAGAGGGAAGTAAATAAATCACCCGATAAGCACCGTAGATCATTACTCCACTACATGTATTTTCATCATATTGGTGTGTCCCTGCCAATGCTGTGGCATAGAAGCTGTATTGATGAAGATGTCGCCTTTGTTCAGGTTGCCTGTATCTACTAATCGCTTTTCCATTTGTTCCAGCGTTTTATCAATATTTTCCTGGGAATCATAATAGAAGGTTTTTACGCCCCACACCAGGCACATCTGATTCAGTAGCTGGTGGTTGTTGGTAAACAGATAAATCTCCGATTTGGAACGGTGCATGGCTGTACGAAAACCCGTATAACCGGATTTAGTCATACAAACAAGTGCTCTTGCATTGGTATTTTCCGCGAGACGACATGCAGCGCGGATCAACAAGTCATTCATTCGGGTGCTGGACTCAAATTGCTTGTCGTAGTATTTATTGTATATCGACTCGGCTTCTGTCTCTACCGCCTTGATGGTCTCTGACATTTTCTGAACCGCTTCCACTGGGTATTTTCCTGCTGCAGACTCTGCAGATAGCATCAAAGCATCTGCCCCATCCATCACCGCATTGGCTATGTCATTGGTTTCAGCTCGTGTTGGTCGTGGGTTCTCAATCATACTCTCCATCATTTGGGTAGCAATAATCACTGGTTTGGCAAGCTCATTGCATTTCAAAACAATCTTTTTTTGCCAGATCGGTACCTCATGCATCGGTATCTCCACACCCAGATCCCCACGAGCTACCATCACCCCGTCTGTCTCTTCTATGATAGCATCAATATTCCTGAGTGCCTCCGGCTTTTCAATTTTGGCCACTACCTTGGTATTCTTCCCCGCTTCCTTAATAATTTCTTTTAGCTGGATAATATCTTCTGGCTTTCTAACAAATGATAAGGCTACCCAATCGATATCCTGGGACAATCCAAACTTCAAATCCTCCAGGTCTTTTTCGGTCAGCGACGGTGCTGATACGACCGTATCTGGCAAGTTGATTCCCTTTCTTGACTTAAGCACTCCTCCATAAACAACCTCTGTCACCACTTCTTGATCCTTCACCTCTATGGTCTTCAACTCCAGGTTGCCATCATCAATCAAGATCGTATCACCGACCTCCACATCATTCACGATCTCTTTATAAACAGTACTCACCCTATCTGCATCCCCTTCTACTTCTTCTGTTGTGATGATTAACTTCTGACCTTCTTTAATTTCCACTCCCCCATCTTTCATCAAACCGATTCGGATCTTCGGACCTTGTAAATCCTGAAGCATGCCAATTCGGTAATCTTTTTCCTCACACACTTCTCGTATCATTTGGATCACTTTCTTGTGATCGTCATGTGTGCCGTGCGAAAAGTTTAGACGAAAAACATTCGCGCCCGCTTCTGCTAGTTCCGTGATTACTTCTTTGCTATTACTTGCCGGACCTAATGTGGCTACTATTTTCGTTCGCTTTGTGGATGAAGTCATTTAAATGAAGGTTTCAGAGTTTCTAGTAGAGTAAATTCTCTTTGGATTTTAAGGTTTCAAAATTAAGCCTCATAGCATACTCAACGATAGGAATCTCTTTGATAATTGCGTTAACGTTTTCGGAAGTTAGTTCTTCGGTATCGTCTTTAAACTTCAATAAGTAGTCAAACTGCTTTAATTCAGGCATTAGCAACTGTTTTGACAGATTACCACTCCCGATCAGCTTATTTTGAAGCAATTCCATAACCAGATAGTCCGTCTCATACAGATAATTAGAAATTAATATTGAGGTATTATCCGCATATTCAATTTTTATATCGTCCTGTTTGGTTAAAGAAATGCCCATAACTTCGTTTAAATGCCATGCTAGCTTGTATTCTTTTTTATTGCAAACAAGCCCGAATAATTCAAAATCAATGGCATACCCTCCATCTAATTTATTTTTCTTCATAGAATGTGCAAGCTAAGCCCTAAATTCGCAAGAGATATGTGTTCAACGACTAATTTGATTTTAGTTTGAGAATATATTTCTTTGCATCTCATTTTTAACCAAACATTACAAAAATGTCTGAAATAGCACAAAAAGTAACGTCAATCATTATTGACAAACTAGGTGTAGAAGAGTCTGAGGTAACTCCAGAGGCAAGCTTCACCAACGATCTAGGAGCTGACTCTCTTGATACAGTAGAGCTGATCATGGAGTTCGAAAAAGAATTCAACATCTCTATCCCAGATGACCAGGCTGAAAACATTGCCACTGTAGGTCATGCTATCTCTTACCTTGAAGAAAACGTTAAGTAAACAACCAACTTAGCTTAGATATCTATGGAATTAAAGCGAGTCGTAGTAACCGGAATTGGTGCCCTTACCCCTTTGGGTAACACTAAAGATGAATATTGGGATTCTTTGGCCAAAGGAGTAAGTGGCGCGGCTCCTATTACTCGTTTTGATACTGAAAAATTCCGCACAAAATTCGCTTGTGAGGTAAAAAACTTCAATGCGACTGACCATTTGGATCGCAAAGAAGCGCGAAAAATGGACCCCAATACCCAATACGGTATGGTTACCGGTGAGCAGGCTATCGTAGATTCAGGGATGGATCTGGATAGTGTGGATAAATCTAAAATTGGAGTTATCTGGGGATCAGGGATCGGAGGCTTTAGCACATTTCAGGATGAAGTGATGAGCTTCGCCCAGGGAGACGGAACCCCGAGATTCAATCCATTCTTCGTTCCAAAGATGATTGCGGATATTACACCTGGTCTATTATCCATCAAGTATGGATTCATGGGGCCAAACTTCGCAACCGTCTCTGCGTGTGCATCTTCCAATAATGCGATTACAGACGCTTATGCTTACATCCAGTTAGGAAAGGCAAACGCCATTTTAACCGGTGGATCAGAGGCTGGAGTTATTGAATCAGGCATAGGTGGATTTAATGCCATGAAAGCGCTTTCTGAACGAAACGATTCGCCGGAAACAGCTTCTCGACCATATGACAAAGACCGGGACGGATTTGTTTTAGGGGAAGGAGCTGGTGCAATCATGCTGGAAGAATTAGAGCATGCGAAAGCCCGCGGAGCAAAAATTTATGCCGAAGTATTAGGTAGTGGCATGTCTGCAGATGCCTACCACATCACCCAGCCACATCCTGATGGTACGGGTATTGAGCTGGTGATGAGAAATGCACTGGAAGACGCAGGATTGACACCTGACAAAATTGATTACCTGAATACGCATGGTACATCCACTCCACTCGGCGATGTAGGAGAAATTAGAGCAGCTCAGCGAGTATTCGGAGCAAATGCTGAAAAAATGAACATTAGCTCAACTAAATCCATGACAGGTCACCTGTTAGGTGCCGCTGGAGCAGTTGAGTTTATCGCCTGCCTGATGGCGCTGGAGAAAGGCATTGTACCTCCAACGATTAATCACTTCACAGACGATCCGGATATCGATCCGAACCTGAATTTGACATTCAATGAGGCCCAAAAACGTGAAGTAAATATCGCAATGAGCAATACCTTCGGGTTTGGAGGACACAACACCTCCATTATTATAGGCAAATACAACGGCTAGTGTCATCGTTTCCGAAAAGATTATCGGGCCGACTTCTTAATTCTCTTAAATCAGAAAAAAAACTCCGACAGTCTTTTCGGCTGATTACCGGACGTGCACCCATCAATCTGGCACTTTACAAACAAGCCATGCGACACAGCAGCGTGGCATCTACCAATGAGCAAGGCATAAAAAACTCCTATGAGCGACTGGAGTACCTGGGAGATGCCATCCTGGGAATGATCATTGCAGAATATCTCTATCGAACGTATCCATTTAAGGAGGAAGGGTTCCTAACCGAAATTCGGGCAAAGATTGTAAATCGTGAGTCTCTCAATCGTTTGGGACAAAAGATTGGACTGAAAGAGCTTGTCCAGTATCATCAAGGGTCTCGCGCCCATCGCTCGGTGTATGGCGACTGCATGGAGGCGCTTATAGGTGCCGTCTATCTGGATCATGGATTTCCATACTGTAAAAAATTTGTCATTCGTAAACTGATCAAGCCACACTACGATCTGGAGGAGCTGATTTCAAGAACTACTAATTTTAAAAGTCGGTTGCTGGAATGGTCGCAAAAAGAGAACAAAGAGCTTCGTTTTGAGATTATAGATGAGGAAGATCGAAAGTTTACCGCTCAGGTATTTTTGAATGATGCACCCATGGCGCAGGGCTTTGGTTTTAGTAAAAAGAAAGCGGAGCAGGATGCAGCCAGAAAGACCTATGAGCAACTTAACTTAGACGAATGAGTCAAAAGCTAAAACTTGCCGGAGCATGCCTGAACCAAACACCTATTGATTGGGAAAATAACATTGGCAACATCAAGCGTGCAATAGATGATGCTAAAAAGGAAGGAGTAGACATTCTCTGCCTACCAGAACTTTGCATCACCGGGTATGGGTGCGAAGACTTGTTTTTAAGTAAGTGGCTTCCACAAACAGCCATAGAAAAGCTGCAGGAAATCGTACCTCACACCAAAGAAATAGCAGTATGTGTGGGTTTACCCATTCGAATAGAAGGAAAGAATTATAATACCACAGCTTTCATCGCAGAGGGTAAAATTAAGTGCATCTATGCCAAACAAAAGCTGGCCAACGATGGTGTGCATTACGAACCCCGATGGTTTACTCCATGGCCATCTGGTGTAATTGAAAGCCTGGAAATAAATGGAGAGCAAATACCTTTTGGACATGTCACGGTCAAGCACAAGGATCTTACGATAGGCTTTGAAATCTGCGAAGATGCCTGGCAACCCGATCGCCCGATTGAGCACCTGAATCATAAAGTAGATCTGGTACTCAACCCCAGTGCCTCTCATTTTGCGTTCGGCAAATCCATCTTCAGGGAAGAAGTCATTGTGCAAGAAAGCTCCAAAAAATTTGATTGTGTTTACTTGTACGCAAACCTACTTGGCAATGAAGCAGGACGCATGATCTATGACGGAGATGTGCTGATTGCTCAGAAAGGCAAACTCATTGGGCGTAATCATCGACTGTGGTATCACGATTACCGATTGCTTACTGTGGAAGTGGATTTTGGAAACAATACGTCCATAGAAAACATCAAACCACATTACAGTGATCGGAAAGAAGAGTTTACTCATGCAGCCGGGTTGGCATTATTCGATTACTGTCGCAAGAGTAGAAGTAATGGATTCGTGCTTTCGCTAAGTGGAGGCGCTGACTCAAGCACCATTGCCACGTTGATTGCTTTTGCTGTTCGTACAGCTCTGGAGCAACGTGGAAAGGCAGGCCTTGAGGATAAACTCGGATTTAAATTAAATGGAGATACCCCCGAAGAAATCACCGGACAGCTTTTGACAACCGCTTACCAGGCCACTAAAAACTCCTCAAAGGCCACTTTTAATTCCGCCAGGAATCTGGCAGAAAGCCTGGGGGCGACATTCTACAACTGGCAAATCGATGAGGGAGTCGATCATTATCGATCCACGATAGAAAAAACGATAGGAAGAAAGCTAACCTGGGAACAGGACGATATTACGCTGCAAAATATCCAGGCTCGTTCGCGAGCGCCCATCATTTGGATGCTGGCAAATATTGAGAATAAGCTATTGATGGCAACCTCTAACCGAAGCGAAGGAGATGTGGGCTATGCGACCATGGATGGCGATACCAGCGGAAGTATCTCTCCTATTGCGGGGGTTGACAAACACTTCATCCTGCAATGGCTGAAATACGCAGAGAACGAACTAGGATTTTCGGGTCTTAAGTACGTAAACGCACTCACTCCTACGGCTGAACTCCGACCGGAAGATCAGAACCAAACAGATGAAGATGATCTCATGCCTTACGAGGCGCTGATGAAAATTGAGCGAGAGGCAATTCTTCATGGAAAATCTCCGAAGCAGGTTTATGAAGCGCTAAAAAATGAATTCGATCCTGAAACACTCAAAGGCTGGATCAAGAAGTTTTATCAACTATGGACCCGTAATCAATGGAAGCGAGAACGCTACGCTCCCAGCTTTCACTTTGATGATTTCAACATTGATCCCCGCTCCTGGTACCGCTTCCCAATTTTGAGTGGTGGGTATAGAGAGGAGTTGAAGGAGCTTTAACATCACAGCACTCACTATACTATAACCTTTATAACCATCTAAACGTATTTCTTTTACAAATGGGTAAATAACTATGAAACTACACCTAGGTGAATTTGAGGAGATCGTCCTGCTATTAGTAGCAGCCAATGACAAAGACGCCTATGGGCTAACCATTGCAAACACAATTGAAAAAGATCTGAAGCGAAACGTTACCCTGAGCAGCGTGCATACTGCGCTTTATAGGCTGGAAGAAAAAGGGTTCCTGGAATCAGAGGTGGGTGGCGCCACCAAAGCACGTGGAGGACGAAGTAAGCGAATTTTTAAAATCACCTCCCGGGGTAAGCAGGCTTTGGAAACTTCACGTGATACACGAAACATGCTTTGGGACATGATTCAGAAGCCATCAATTCAATGATCCAATGAAAAGGAATCCGCCACGCCTCGCCCAACGCCTATTCAGTTTGTACTGTAAAAATCACCTCCATGATTCCATTCTGGGTGATTTGGAAGAGAAATTCCAACAGGATCAAAAAAACTATGGTACGCTAAGGGCAAGACTCTTTTATTGGCTAAATGTGCTGCGATTCATCAACCGTTTTACGCTCAGACGAAATCGTTTTTCCTCTTCCTACAATTATTATTCTACAAATATGTTTAAAAGCCATCTTATCAGTTCCTTCCGGTTTCTTGCCAGAAACAGAGGGTTTGCCTCGATCAATATTTTTGGCTTAACTATTGGTCTTAGCAGCTTTTTACTGATTCTGTTCTTTGTCAACCATGAACTATCCTTTGACCGATTTCATGAAAATAGCTCGCAAGTATATCGGATCAATTATGCATATAAAGACAACTCAGGAAGTGTTACCACCCTTGTCAACTCTCCTCCGGCGCTGGCGCCAGGCATTTCAGGCAAGTTTCCTGAAGTAGAAAAAATCTCGCGGATTCGTTATGCAATGAATTGCCTGCTAGCTTATGGTGAACGTCAGCTCTATGAGAATGGTGGCTATTATGCGGATTCCTTATTTCTCGAAATTCTCCGGTTTGACCTTATAGCTGGAGATCAAGACAAAGCATTGGATGCGCCGAACTCCATTGTGATCACCAAAGAATTAGCTTTAAAATACTTTAATGAGACTGAGCCACTTGGAGAGACGTTGATGTTTAACAATACCATCCCTCTGAAAGTGACAGGAGTCCTTTCAGACATTCCTACCAACTCACACCTGGATTTTGATTTCCTTATTTCATTCCCTACCTACACAGTACCAGTAGGGTATGCATCCGACCTGACAAGCTGGAGCTGGCTGGGATTTATGACCTATGCAGCTTTGCAACCAGGGTCTGACCCGGAGCAATTCGAACAAAAGCTATCCCAACATTTCAAAGATCTGAATCCGGACAATCCCAACCCAATGATGCCCCTTGTGCAAAACTTATCAGCGATCTACCTGGAATCTGGTGGGATGGTTGATGACCTGGGAAGTCCGATTCGCTCCGGCAATAAATTCAGTATCCAAGCGCTGACGTTAATTGCTCTTTTGGTTTTAGTCGTAGCAGGGTTTAATTTTTCCATGCTCACCAATGCTTTGAGTATCAATAGAAGCAAGTCAACTGGTATCAGAAAAGTGATAGGCGCCACCAGGCAAAGCATCATTACTCAGCTGATGGTCGAATCCATGATACTTGTTGCCTTTTGTTTACTTATTTCCTTTGGAATGGTATTGTTCATATTTCCTGCAGTATCACAGTATATGGGATGGGAATTTGTCCCTCAATTTAGCGACACATGGAGGCTTGTCCCTGTAGCTATAATAGCCAGCATTGTTATAGGCATATTTTCAGGGCTATATCCTGCTACTGTGCTTGCCCGGTTTGACATCATTAAATCTCTTAAGGGATCCTTAAAGGTGGGTTCTAACAATCCCTTTCAGTTGAAAAACGTACTCGTGATCATCCAATTCGCTGTGTCCATTGGGCTCATTGCCACCACCATCATTATGACGAAGCAGATCAATTATCTGCACAATAAGGATACAGGATTCAACTCAGAGAATGTCATCCTTATCAAAATGCTTCCCGAAGACATGACCAGGTACTACAATCTCTACAAAGAGAAAATGATCCAAAATCCTGTCGTCATCAGCGTAAGCCGCAGTGATCGACTGGTAGGTGAGGCCTGGCCGTGGAGCATCATACAGCGAGCCGATCAGGGACCTGACATGAGCAAACGTGTATATTTTAACCTGGCTGATTACGACTTCTTTGAAACCATGGACATACAACTGATCAAAGGACGTGGCTTTGATACAGAATACGTGAATGATCCTACCCATTCCATTATTATCAATCAGGAAGCTGCCAGTTATCTTGATCTGGATAATCCAATAGGTAAAAAAGTGTATTTCTTCGGGACAGAACATCCTCGAACAATCGTAGGAGTAGCAAAAGATTTCAACTACACCTCTCTTCACGTGGAAATAGGACCTGCAGTCATGATTCTCCCCTTTATCGATCTGGAATATATGTACGTTCGTTTTGCACCGGGTGAACTTACCAGACACATCGACATTTTGGAAGATACCTGGAAGCAAGTCGCTCAAAGCGCTCCCATGGAATGGCGCTTTTTAGACGACAACCTCAATCAGCTTTATCGATCTGAAGAAAAATTATCCAACATGATCCAGTTTTTTGCGGTTCTCGCTATTCTATTAGCATGTCTTGGTCTTTACGGCATAATTACTTTCATGATCAATAACCGTATCAAGGAAGTAGGTGTCAGAAAGGTGTTGGGAGCCACAATGAGCTCCATTTATACATTATTCATCAGAAAATACCTGGTCTATGTTCTACTGGCCATGGTGATAATTGGACCATTCATTCACTACTTGCTTCGGGGTTGGCTGGAGAATTTTGCCTACCACATCCAAATCAGCTGGATGATCTATCCTTTATCCACGCTGCTATTAACCCTTTTGATCATGGCTACCGTAACCTACCAAATCATAAAGGCTGCTTTGGTCAACCCAACCGAACTGTTGAGAAATGAGTGATTAATTTTAAATGACTAGTTGGGGTAAATATTACTATTCAATCGGCAGATTATGCTGCTTCAAAAAGGATAGTTTATCCCAATATCCTCGTTGTAATTTGATTTTGCCATCAATCACGTGGAAAAACCCACAACCGCGAAGACCTAAAGGATCTTTCCACTCAAGAATGCCCCACTCTCCATCTTCCAATATATTTTCTACGATACATGTCATGTCTGCTTGGGCAAACTCATCCTGAAACATTTTTAAAATAGCATTTTTCCCATTTATCGGCTCGTTGGCTACCTGATGGTTCACTGCATCATCATGATAAAAATCTGCGAGTGCTTCTGCGTCTCCAGAGTTAAATACTGCTACCCATTTTTCTACAAGTTGTTTTGGTTTCATACGCTCAGTTTTAAAATTATTTCTCTTAAAGGTGGTTCATGATCTTAAAAAACATTTGCTATTAGTGACGCGATGGAATGATGTTCACCCCAGGCACTGTAAACTTCCTCAGCCCAGCTCATGATCAATTCTTTACACTCGACTTCATTAGAGCTACCGTTTAAAACGTCTAAAGTGGTGATTGATCCACGATTAAAGGTTGGGGAGGATTTAATATTTCATCCATATGCTGAGCTTTGTATCTATTCAGATGATCACTCAATTCAGGTGAAAGCTTATAATTCCACATTACTTGCTGGCGGAGAATGAGATGAAGTCGGGTCAGATGAAAATGATTGTTCCACCTCCCATGTATTTCGGGATGCTGGAGGGTGTGAGCATCCACAGACAAAAATCGATAAATATGATTTTCCGTTCGTGAATAATCTATTTGCTGAAATCCTAAACTGAAAATTTCGACACATTCATGAACACCTCTTTTCGTGGCAGCACCACAAAACTGACAATGGCCTGTATCATACAATACCACCCCGTTCTTTTTCGCTAAATCAATGTAGTCCTGCATTGTTATATCTGAAAGCTTATGTCAATTCATATGATTGAACCAAGCGAACACTTAGTTGCTTATACCCTAATCACTTCAAATTTCATGAATACTTTTTACCTGCGAAGGATGGTCAAGGTTTCGTTCAGACAAAGAATCTAAAATTAGATCATTCATTCCAGTTACTATTCATAGTTGGGCTGGTGTAAATTTTGATACTCACTCCACCGGATCATAACCACTTCCACCCCATGGATGGCATCTGCTTATGCGCTTGATTCCCATCCATACCCCTTTTAGTCCGTATTTTTGGATGGCTTCCTTTGTGTATTGTGAACAAGTTGGCGTGTATCGACAGCTGTTTGGAAACAAGGGTGAAATTGAATATTGATATATCAATACCGGGAAAATGAGGATTTTCTTTAGGATGCGATTCACTAAACAAAAGTACCATCCAAAATTTGGACACTCACCAAAAATTCATTCTGTTTGTGTGTTAGCCATTAAGCTAAAACCAATTCCATGTTAGAAAGTCAATTTTATTCAAAAATGACTCCACTAGTCTCCTCTTGGGAGGAGCTAGAGGTGGGTCTTCTCTAGACCGTCATTTTTGAAAAATTGACTAAAAAGAAAACGATTTTGGTAAAACCCACCGCTGCGGAGGACCCACCCCTACCCCTCCGAGGAGGGGATTTATAGTGTTTTCTTCTTTCTTACATCGAGTTAGACAAGTAGATCATTTAGTGAGTGAAAAAAATTCAGGTATTCTTCCTTTTCTTCGCACTTGCCTTGTTAGCAAACGCCCAAACTGATTCCACGGAGGTACTCACTGTCGATCGAATATTTATAGAGGGAAACTACAAGACCAAACCTCATATCATCACCAGAGAGCTAAGTTTTTACACTGACAGTTCGTATATGCGTTACCAGCTGGATAGCATGTTTATCTGGGATAGAAACCGCATCTACAATACGAACCTCTTTAATGCCGTCTCTATTGACCTAGTCAATGTACAAAACAATCATGCGGAGGTAAAGATCACTGTAGATGAGCGCTGGTACATTTATCCTTTCCCTATCTTTCGTTTGATTGACCGTAATTTCAACGACTGGTGGGTGAATCGTGACCGTGACCTGAGCCGGGTAAATTATGGGCTTAAGGTGACTCAATTCAACTTTCGCGGAAGAGGAGAAGTGCTGAGACTGTGGCTACAAACAGGCTTTGAAACTGTAATAAACCTGTACTATCAAGTCCCCTATATTGACAAAAAACAAAACAATGGACTGCTTATCAGCTCGAGCTATTTTGAAGCGAAGAATGTACCAGTAGTCACCCGAGAAAACATTAGGCGATTTGCTTCATCGCAAGAAGAAGTGCTCAGAAGAGCATACACCAACTCCATCTCCCATTCATACAGAAGCTCTTTCTACTCCTATCATAGCACCAGCATTGGACACCTTCGGGTAGACATAGCAGACACAGTGGCCAGTCTAAATGAAAACTACCTGGGTGACGCCAGGACACAGCAGCAATACCTGACGTTGGGCTATACTTACGTGTGGGATAAAAGAAATAATGTAAACTATCCAACCAAGGGTTCGTTCTACCGTGCCGGTCTCACCAAAGTAGGTTTAGGCCTGTATAATGATGGGGTTGATTACTGGCGTGCAAGAGTCAGACTCACAAAATACACTGCATTTAAAGACAATTGGTTTCTTGTTAACAACCTATCAGTGCTCAGCACCTTCCCAGCAAAAAGTCGAGCGTATTTCAACTACAGCTCAATCGGATTTTTAAAAGAGGTGATCAGAGGATATGACCTACGCATCATCGAAGCTAGCTCCTATGCCTTGCAGCGAAATGAGTTTAAACACCAACTCTTTGGACGGAAATATGACATTAGTAAGGTTATGCCCCTGCGGCAATTTCAAACATTCCCAATCACCATCTATGGTAAAGTATTTTTTGATCAGGGATATGCAGTAGGCTTCCCCAATTATGAAGGAAGTGAGCTCTTAACGGATAAATACCTCTACAGTTTTGGAACAGGTATAGACTTGGTTTTGGTAAACGATGTGACTTTTCGGTTTGAATTTTCACGAAATGGTGAAAATGAGACAAACTTCTTCATCAACATATTATCACTTTTCTAGTCAAAGTACTTCCACTTTTTCCGCTTGCCTTTTTTAAAGAAATACCACTGCCCCACTTTATCACCCTCCTTCCAGTTTCCTTCATACAGCTGATTTCCTTCTTCATCAAAATATAACCACAAGCCATCCTCTAGCCCATTTTTCAAAATTCCTTTTTGATTGAGCTTTCCATTTTCGTGAAAAAACTCCCACGGTCCCATTGGGCTTCCCTGCTCATAATACCCCATTCGTTTCAAATTTCCGTTTTCATAAAAGAAAGTCCACTTCCCTTCATACAAGCCTTTTTCGTACCTCCCTTCTTTCTCCGACTGACCGGATGGATAGAAATAAGTGGCAGAATCTTCCAATAGCCCACCTTTCCAAAATTCCATTGCAATTAGCTGACCATTAAAAGAATAATATTTCTGAACCCCATTAAGTACTCCTTGCCTGTACGTCAATAGCGCATTTAACTCTCCGCTGGGATATTGATATTTCCAAACCCCATGTTTTGCTCCTTTGGTCATTTTACCAACAGCCTTCACTCCGCCATCCGTAAAACGTAGCGTATCATAGTCTTGTCCAGCCAAGTGGTGCACAAGAAAAAAAACAAAGACGTAGATGGCTAATTTCATCGCTACTTAATTTACGATTATTGATATAAAGCTACCAAATGCATACTTTGCATATATGAAGCAAATCACCTGCCTAATCACCTTACTGGTTTGTTTTGCTATTCAGGCACAAACCGGATCTTTCAATCTGGGAGGACGTAGTGCAGGGATGGCTGGCGCATCTCTTACCCTTGGCGATGAGTACAGTCTGTTCAATAATATTGGGGGCCTGGGAAGAGTGGAAGATCATTCCGCTTTTGCTGCCTATCAAAATCGTTATGGTGTAAGCGAATTTCAGGTGGTTGGTGCAGGTGCTGTTTATTCCACCGGTATTGGAAATGCAGGTGTAGGATTCTATAAATTTGGAGATGACCTTTACAGTGAGCAGAGACTTCATCTGGCATTTGGTAACAAAATACAAATGGTTAGCCTGGGAGTTGGGCTGGATCTGCTTCAATACAATGTATCAACCGTAGGCACCAACAGGGCAATGGCAATCCAGTTTGGAGGGGTGGCAGAAATAACCCCTCAGCTACGATTTGGAGCACATATTTTCAATCTCAACCAGGCTGAAATTAATTCTGAAACAGGCGAAAAAGCCCCGACGGTAATGAAAGCAGGTATTTCATTTTTACCTTCTGAGGAGTTGATTATTAATGCAGAGGTTGAAAAAGATTTGGATTTTGATGAGGTATTTAAAGCCGGGATTGAGTATCAGATTATTGAAAGTGTATATCTACGAACAGGTATTAGTACAGAGCCATTCCTGGGTGCTTTCGGTGTTGGGTTTCATCCCAAAAACCTCAAATTCGACTATGCTTTTTCTAACGATTCACGGCTGGGAAGCATTCATGAAATTTCAGTGGCCTACTCCTTTCAATGAAAAGATGGCTCACCATAGTATGTATTTCGGTAGGATTTTGCACCTACGCTCAGAATGACGAGATAGATCTGGAGGTTTTTGCCGAGCGTCTATTTCAAGTGCAGGATGAAGATGTGGCTTATGAAGACATCTACGAGTCATTGTTGCTTTATTATACCAACAAACTCAATCTGAATAAAGTGGAGCCTGAAGAACTAGCTTCTCTCTATATCCTCAGCCCAGCACAGATTTCTAATTTCTTTACTTATCGTGATCAGCTCGGAGATTTTCTTTCTATCAATGAACTCCAGGCCATTCCAGAAATGGATCTTGAAACCATAAGGTTACTTCAACCATTTGTTACCGTGGAAGAGTCGGTCACCGACTCACGACCGTTGCTTCAGCGAATTATTCAGGAAGAAAACAATTACTTTTTGCTTCGATATTCCAGACGACTCGAAGAGCAAGAAGGCTTTACTGCTGCACTTCCTTTGGATACCACTTTCGTACGTGATGAAAGTAACAACATCACTGATACAATTACCACGGAACCATCTCGCTACGTTGGGTCACCTGATAAAATATATGGTCGGTTTCGAACTAGTCATCGGGACGATTTCAGTCTGGGATTTACGTTTGAAAAAGATAATGGAGAAGCCTTCTCTTTTGAGGACGAACAAAAGGGATTTGACTTCTACTCCTACCATCTCATGCTCGAAAATAAGTGGGGCTTTGATAAAATCATGCTTGGTGATTTTCAGCTTCAGATCGGACAGGGAGTCGTATTTGGTGCCGGATTCAATGCAGGCAAGGGCGCTGAGACCGTCAACACCACCAAGCGAAACAGTTTAGGCATGCGTCCCTATACATCTGTTCTTGAGTCAGGTTTTTTTAGGGGAGCGGGTATCACTAAATCTTTCTCAGATATTGAACTAACTATCTTTTATTCAAAGCTGAAACAAGATGGAAACATTCAATCCGACACTATCTTTTCGGAATTCGAGGAGTTTGTCAATTCCATCCAAATTACCGGATTTCACCGAACACCCACTGAACTGGCGTCCAAAGATCAAATCGAAGAGGAGTCTATCGGCGCTTCGGTAGAGTATTCCCCCCACCGAAGATTTACTTTTGGTATTTCAGGGCTAAACAGTCAATACAGTCGACCCCTTCAACGAAGACCTAACAACTACAATCAGTTTGAATTTAAGGGAGACCACAATTTCATCACTTCGGCATATGCCCATTATACTTGGCAGAATTTTACCTTTTTTGGTGAGGCGGCCAGATCTAAGAGCGGAGGGATTGGAGCTGTTGGAGGACTGGTCACCAGCTTGTCGCGCATGGTCGATATGGCCATGGTCTTTAGAAACTACGACCGTGATTTTCATTCTTTCTACGGGAATGCGTTTTCTGAAAACTCACGAAACATTAATGAGAGTGGTACCTATTGGGGACTTTCTATCAAACCTAATCGAAGGCATAAGTTGAATATCTATTACGATCGATTCCAATTCCCATGGCTTAAATACCGTACTGAGGCTCCATCGGTAGGCAGTGAGTGGTTAGCACGTTATTCTCTCTTCCCATCCAGGCAGGTAACACTCTATGCCCAGGCCAGGCAGCAAACACGTCAGGTGACTGTGCCCAATGAAAATCTAAATCAACTGGTGGATCAGGTAAAAAGGAATTATCTATTCAACGTAGACTATGAATTGCGACCCTGGCTTAAACTGAAAACCAAAGTTCAAAGCAGCACCCAAGATGAAGGAGGTGAATTTACCAAAGGGTTTGCCATTATCCAGGATGTGAACTTTTCATGGTGGAAACTTAAATTTAATACCCGGATGGCACTTTTTGAGACAGACGATTTTGACAATGCTCAATATGTTTATGAAAGTGATGTGCTTTATGCTTTTTCTATCCCGGCATACAATGGCACAGGAGCCAGAACCTACGCGATGGTACGATATGATCCTGTCAGGGATGTATCATTATGGCTCAGATATGCACGCTTCACTTTCAGAGATCGTGACACGGTCGGTTCAGGGTTGAATGAATCAGAAGGGAACACTTCCACAGAGGTCAAAGCTATGCTTAGAATTAAATTCTAGGAAACCTCCAATCAATTTCATACTTTCAGAGTTAGCTTTATAGTCCAACCCATAGATAAATCGAATGGAGCCATTAAGAAATGTCTGGCAAGATCTGATCGAGTTCTTAACCAAAGTAGGTGAAATCTTTACCACCAATCTTTTTAGTCTGGGAGAGAGCAAGATCACCCTGGGAACTATTCTTTATTTCATTGTAAGCTTCACCATTTTGACCTTTCTGGCCAAAAGGTTTAGAAATCTATTAGTCAACAAAATATTGGTGAAAGCCAATATGGAAAAAGGCGCTCGAAATTCCATCGGTCTAATCACTCGTGTAATGCTGATGTTTGTTGGATCCATCTTCATTATCCAAAGTGCTGGAATTGACATGAGCTCATTAAGTCTATTAGCTGGAGCACTTGGTGTAGGTATCGGATTTGGTCTCCAAAATATTACTGACAATTTTATCTCAGGCATCATTATTTTGTTTGAAAAACCTATCAAGGTTGGGGATAGAATTGTCGTAGGTGATACGGAAGGTGATGTGATCAATATCTCCGTTCGAGCAACCACCATTCTTACCAATGAGAATGTCTCCATCATCGTACCAAACTCAGAATTCATTTCCTCCCGCGTAATCAACTGGAGCCATAATGACCGAAACATTAGATTTGACATCCCTGTAGGCGTGAGTTATGCGGAAGATCCTGCAGAAGTTAGAGATGTTCTCATTAAAGTGGCTGAGGAAAATGAGCATGTACTGAAACATCCAGCCCCCCATGTCTTTTTTGATGAATTTGGAGACAGCTCACTCAATTTCACACTTGCCATCTGGACTTCCACTCACACGGACAAACCTCGACGATTGAAGACAGAACTGTATTTTGAAATTTTTGAGAAGTTCAAAGAAAAGGGAATAGAAATTCCATTCCCTCAAAGAGATATACATGTCAAAACTCAACCAATAATTACGAAGCTCGAAGAGTAAGATAGTAGCCACTGAGTATTTAATAGAGTTTGAGCACTCTCTTATTAGTCTCCGTATTATTTCTATTATTCATGGCGTGAGATAAAAAAAAGGGGTATTCGCATACCCCTTTTCTTAATGTTGTCATAAATTAATTAAGCAGCTTTTTCAGAACTTTCTTTATTGTCGCTGCTTTCTCTTTCTTCTTTGATGGAGTTGAGTTCTTTTTCAAGACTAACACCTTCAAACTGCATGTCAGCGCTGATTTTACCTGCGTAATACAGTTCTTGTATTTGTTTTGCTGTAAGAGAGCTATTATCCGGACTCCATCCCGGAGGGCCAAAGATGTACATAAAGGCTTCCTTAAAGCTCTTTGCCTTTCTTACATCATTAAAAATATCTACAAAAATATGCGTGTTCAATTTTATCGGATTATACGTATCCGGGCTCTTCAAAATACCGTAATGTGGTTTTACATCTTTGATCGTATTTTGCCACGTCCCAAAAAGATGATCCCAAATCAGAAGAATTCCTCCGTGATTTTTATCTAGATATTGAATGTTACTTGAATGATGTACCGCATGCACATGTGGGTTGTTGAATATTTTTCCAAAAAATCCCAAAGAACCAATCAACTTGGTATGAAGAAAATACTGATAAGTCGCATTGATGATTAATGCCGACCCAATCATGATTGGTTCAAATCCAACAGCTGCCATCCAAAGCCAAAAAATCGGCTTATAAAGTGTAATGAACCATCCGTTTCTAATACTCACTGCCAAATTAAAGTTCTTTGAAGAGTGATGAGGAACATGTGCTGCCCAAAGTAGTCTTACCGTATGACTCCAACGATGATGCCAATAAAAATTGAAATCGTCAGCTAAAATGGCTAGAACCCATGCCCACCAAGCCCAACCAATGGTGGCATATCCCAAATATTCAGCTCGTAGTGGTTCAAAGAAATTGAAAACGCCCTGAAAGATTACAACAACTGTAAATGCTTTAGTGAAGAATGAAATCAATGCCGCACCTGCCGCGATCCCAAACCCAGCCAATGAATCTTTCAATTCATAATCATGTCTTGCAACAAGGAACTCTACCACCATGAAGGCTAGTAGAATTGGGAATATGTAGATCATGTTATCTCCTACATTAAACTCTGGCATATTTCTATGTTTTGATTTATAAAGTTATTTGGACTAGCAAGATTACATCAAAAAATATAGTGAATCGACTTGATTCAAATTAAATGATTATTCAGTCTTTTGTTTGCCAAATTTGTAAGTAAGTCCAACTCCAATCACACTTTTGAATTGAACACGATCTTTGAGTTCTGTGGACTCGTCGATTATCCCATCTCCGTTATCATCAGCACCAATCTTTATATCCTTATCATAAATCAACTGAGCAAAGGCATTCATTGATAGCACTTTAGTAAGTTGCATTACCAAAGCATTTTGCCAGTTCACATCAATGGTTCCAAAATTCTCTATATAGCTGGTGAATAATTCAAGCCTGCTTTCAAAAATATCATTCTTGTATTTGGCTCTGAAAAACGAACCAAACTCCGCTCTTGATTTCTTTCCCGGAGTAATTACTGTAGTTCCATCTGCAGCGAAAACGGCCGGATCTACACCGTAAGCTCCCTGATTAGCCAATTCCTGATCTTTGACAAAAGTGAACTTACCAGTCACAGGCTGATAAGAAAAACTCAGCTGATCAGTAGGGTCATATGACACCCCTAAACCGATTGTCAGGTAACCTGGTGCCATAAAATCGGAAATGAAATTACCTTCTTCGTCTACCCCTTCGTAAAACTGGGTTTTAAAATCCATCAACGCGCTGAAAAACCACTTTCCACTTTCCCGATTCATGCGGTAGCTATACTTGGTCACAATGTTTATCAAGTCGTCTGACTTGGTAAAGCTCGCATCCCCTTGTCTAATCAATCCATAGGCTAGATCCATTGAGTTTTCCCATTTACCTCTTCCCTTCACCCTGTTAGCAAACAAACTTAAATTGGAGTTGATGGCCACTGAATTTTGCCCTCCTGCTGCCCAGTTAGTAAGTGACACTTGTGAGAAAGTTATAGAACCTGTACCTCCATTTCTCCAATAGGAAGTGTCAGCAGGAGTGGTATTTTGGGCGAATAATGAGGTTGATAATGTAACTAATAGAGCGGTAATTTTTAATCTCATTCTTAATCGTATGAATTTGTTTTTAAATCGTTTTCCTTAAGTATTCTTCTTAAAATTTTACCAACATTTGATTTAGGTAACTCATCGGTGAAAGCGATATACTTTGGTCTTTTGTAGCCAGTAAGGTTTTCTTCGCAGTGAGCTCTTATTTCATCTTCTGTTAAGCTTTCCTCTGCTTTAACGATGTAAACCTTAACCGCTTCGGTAGACTTTTTATCTGGCACGCCAATGGCCCCTACTTCCAGAACCTTATCATGAAGCGCAATACAATCCTCAATTTCATTGGGATACACATTAAATCCAGAAACCAAAATCATTTCCTTCTTCCTATCAACGATCTTGAAGAATCCCTGCTCGTTCATCACTGCTATATCCCCGGTCTTAAACCAGTCATCATGAAAACAGTTTTTTGTCTCTTCTGGTCTGTTCCAATATCCCTGGAATACCTGCGGACCCCTTGCACATAGTTCTCCACGCTCACCTGTTTTTACTTCTTTCCCATCATCATCTAAGATGACCACCTCAGTGCTCGGGATCGGCATCCCTATGAATCCGGTTTCTGCATCCTTTCGAAGCGGATTGGCAGTAAGTACTGGTGACGTCTCTGTCAGCCCATATCCTTCTGAAACCGGGGTGCCTGTCACCTCAGACCATTTATCAGCCACATATTTCTGTAAAGCCATCCCCCCTGCAAAGGAAAATTTCACTTTTGAAAAATCTAAATCCTTAAACTTTGGTTGATTCAGTAGCCCATTGAAAAGAGTATTAACTCCTGTGAGAATAGACCACTGGTGTCTTGCCAGGTCCTTCAGGAATGCTTTCATATCGCGAGGGTTGGTCACAAGTACATTTCTAGCTCCTATCCTGACTGTCATTAACGCATTACATGTCAATGCGAAAATGTGATACATTGGTAGTGCGGTAATGAATATTTCTTTTCGTTCTTCCAATCCGCCATGAAGCATCCACTCACAAACCTGCTCAATATTGGCAATTACATTTCGATGCGTCAGCATAGCTCCTTTCGATACACCTGTAGTGCCTCCGGTGTACTGAAGAAAAGCGAGCTCTGAACTTTCCATCGCTACTTTCGTAGCTGGCCTTTCTGTTCCTAGCTTCAAAGCGTCTTTGAATTTTACCGCCTCAGGAAGGTTGAATGAAGGCACCATCTTTTTGATGCTTTTCACCACGAAGTTGACGATACTCCCTTTTAGTCCGCCTATCAGATCACCAATCTTTGTTACTACAACTGTCTCAATCTGTGTTTCCTTTAGAATCTCTTCCAGATTACTGGCAAAATTTTCAACGATCACAATCGCTTTCGCTCCTGAATCATTAAACTGATGAAGCATCTCACTTGGGGTATAAAGCGGATTGGTGTTTACTACCACCATTCCTGCCTTTAAAATACCGTAAAGTGCCACAGGGTATTGTAGTAGATTTGGCATCTGAATAGCCACACGATCTCCTTGTTTTAGGTTCGTATGGTTTTGCAGATAGGAAGCAAACTGGTCTATGGCCTGACCTAACTCAGAAAAGGTCATTTCCTTACCCATATTTTCAAATGCTACCAGGTCCTTATAGTGATCTATTCGTTCATCTACCATTTCAGATAGTGAACCATACGTATCGGGGCTAATCTCTTTACGCACTCCATCGGGGTAGCTGGCATGCCAGACTTGTTTTTTCATATTTCGGGCTGAGTTATTTTTTAAAGCTGATAAAGATAAGGTATGCACTTTACTGAAAAAGGATAGACCAAAAAAAAAGGCCTTGGCACCCCTACCAAGACCTCAAAATAAACAACATTAACCCAAAGCTGTAGAGGGAGGATTCGAACCTCCACGGAGCAGTTAGTCCCGTTCGTTCTCTCCCGAATCTTGTCCGTGAGAGAACATACAGGGATTTATCCCTTATCTCCACCCCCGAGAGAGGAGGGCATGTCTGCCAGTTTCACCACTCTACAGTGTGTTTGATGATTCAAATTTAACAGAATCATAGTTTTATTGAAATAAATTCAATAATTTAGAATAATATTTACATATAATTCAATTTAAAACGTTTTAAATAGCAAATTTCTAAAATCAAGTGTGAGATATGAGTAAAAATTATGAAATTGATAATGTAGATCTGAAGATATTGAATATCCTATCGGAGGATGCCAAAATGCCATACACGGAAGTGGCAAAAAAAGTCTTTGTTTCCGGTGGTACCGTTCACGTGCGCATGAAAAAACTCGAAGAGATGGGGATAGTGAAAGGCACAACCTTAAAGATTGACTATGGTAAACTTGGATACGACATCACATGTTTTCTTGGTATTTATCTAGAAAAAAGCTCAATGTATGATGAGGTGGTAGCCAAACTAAAAGAGATCAGTGAGATAGCTACAATTAGATACACTACAGGTAATTACAATATTTTCTGCAAAATCTACTGTAAGGACACACAACATTTACGAGATGTCTTACATGATAAAATCCAAAAAGTAGATGGAATTGAAAGTACTGAGACCTTCATATCGCTGGAAGAAAGTGTCAATAAGCACTTAACCTTCTAAGCCGCTAGCAATAGAGATGAGCATTGTTATTTGAAAATTTTATAGAGTATTAAGATATTCTTATACTTATCCTGAACCTTCTAATAACTTCATTGTTCTTATTTAGAATTACTATAAATAAGGTGTACCTTTGCACTTTGAATTGAAGGCGACTAAATGAGTACTGACGAACAAATATTAGAAGAATTCACCTCCAAAGAATATGAGCACGGCTGGTCGGTAGATTTCGAGGCTGACGAGGCTCCTTTGGGGATTAATGAAGATATTATTCATTTCATTTCTGCAAAAAAAGAGGAGCCGAAATGGTTGCTTGAGTGGAGACTAAAAGCTTTCCGTCAGTGGCAGAAAATGACTGAGCCAAATTGGGCCAATGTCAAGTACCCAAAAGTAGATTACCAAGCGATCAGATATTACTCTGCTCCGAAGCAGGATAAGAAACCAAAAAGCCTGGATGAAGTAGATCCTGAACTTCTAAAAACCTTTGAAAGACTGGGCATCTCTCTTCAGGAGCAAAAAAGGCTTACTGGTGTAGCAGTAGATGCTGTGATCGATTCGGTTTCGGTTGCTACGACATTTAAGGAAAAACTATCTGAATTGGGTGTGATCTTCTGTTCTTTTAGCGAGGCGGTTCATGAACATCCTGAGCTCGTAAAAAAATATTTAGGCTCGGTTGTGCCGGCGAATGACAACTATTTTGCCGCGCTCAACTCTGCCGTTTTCTCTGATGGATCTTTCTGTTACATCCCTAAAGGGGTCAGATGTCCAATGGAATTGTCGACCTATTTCCGAATTAACGCAGCAAATACAGGTCAGTTTGAAAGAACATTGATTGTGGCAGAAGACGATAGCTATGTTAGCTACCTTGAAGGCTGTACTGCTCCAATGCGAGATGAAAATCAGCTCCATGCCGCAGTGGTTGAAATTTACGCAGCGAAAAATGCAGAAGTAAAATATTCAACGGTACAGAACTGGTATCCGGGTGACAAGAATGGTAAAGGTGGCATCTACAACTTCGTTACTAAACGAGGTATCTGTGCCGGAGACCATGCTAAGATCTCGTGGACTCAGGTTGAAACCGGGTCTGCTGTAACATGGAAATACCCTTCATGTATCCTAAAGGGAGACAATTCTGTTGGTGAATTTTACTCAGTAGCAGTTACTAACAATTACCAACAAGCTGATACCGGCACCAAAATGATTCATTTGGGTAAAAACACCCGATCCAGAATCGTTTCTAAGGGGATATCTGCTGGTAAATCTCAAAATAGCTACAGAGGACAGGTAGAGATTATGAAGCGTGCAGAAAACGCACGAAACTTCTCACAATGTGATTCATTACTCATGGGTGATAAATGTGGCGCACACACATTCCCATATATAGATATTAAAAATAAATCTGCTCAGGTAGAGCATGAAGCAACTACTTCTAAAATTGGTGAAGATCAAATCTTTTACTGTCAACAGCGAGGGATAGATGAAGAAACAGCAGTTGCGCTAATTGTTAATGGATTTGCAAAAGAGGTGATGAATAAGCTTCCGATGGAGTTTGCTGTAGAAGCTCAAAAACTATTAGCCCTGACTCTTGAAGGAAGCGTAGGGTAAATGTTCAAAGTTTCAAGTTTCTAGTTTATAATCTATGGCCACTATCAAAAAATTTGAAGACTTGAACTCTTGGCAAAAAGCAAGAGAATTATGTCAATTAATTTTTGAAAGATTAATTGATAATTCTGAAGTAAGAGATTTTGAACTAATAAACCAGATTAACAGATCCTCAGGTTCTGTTATGGATAATATAGCTGAGGGATTTGAAAGAAATGGAAATAAAGAATTCAATCAATTCTTATCAATTGCAAAAGCTTCATGTGGTGAGGTGAGGTCACAATTATATAGAGCTAAGGATAGAAGGTATTTGACAGAAACAGAATTTTCTGAGATGCATGAAATGACAGAAGAAACTAGTAAAATGATAAGTGGCTTAATGAATTATTTGAGAAATTCTGATTTGAGAGGAATTAAATTTTCTAGCAAAGGCTCTCAAAACGAAAAAACTTTGAACAAAAAACTTTGAACTGAATGATTTCAATTAAGAATCTACACGCCTCAATTGAGGATAAAGAGATACTAAAAGGCATAAACCTGGAAGTAAAAGCAGGTGAAGTACACGCGATCATGGGACCGAATGGTTCTGGTAAAAGTACGTTAGCTTCTGTTCTTGCCGGAAGAGAAGATTATGAGGTGACAGAGGGTTCTATCACATACGAAAACGAAGATTTGCTGGAATTAGGTCCTGATGAACGAGCTCAAAAAGGTATTTTCCTTGCGTTCCAATACCCGGTAGAAATCCCTGGCGTATCTACAACCAACTTCCTTAAGACCGCCATCAATCAGGTCAGGGAGGCTCGAGGTGAGAAAGCATTGGACGCTGTTCACTTTCTGAAGCTTATGAAAGAGAAAATGAAGCTTGTTGACATGGATCAGGCCCTTCTTAGCCGATCACTGAATGAAGGCTTCTCAGGAGGGGAGAAAAAGAGAAATGAAATTTTTCAAATGGCGATGCTGGAGCCTAAGCTGTCAATTTTAGATGAAACAGATTCAGGCCTTGATATTGATGCTTTAAGGATTGTTGCTGATGGCGTCAACAAACTGAAGAGTGATAAAACTGCAACAATTGTAGTTACACACTATCAGCGTCTGCTGGATTATATCGTGCCTGATTTTGTGCATGTACTTTATAATGGCCAGATTGTAAAATCGGGTGATAAGAGCCTGGCCCTAGAATTGGAAGAAAAAGGATACGACTGGATCAAAGAAGAAGTAGCTGCGGTATGATCATGAGTACACCTGCCATATTAGAAAATCTCGAAAGTACTTTTAAGGGTAATGAAGTGCAGAAAAAGGCTTTGGACATGCTGAACGAAGTGGGACTCCCCCATCGTAAGTCTGAAGCCTATAAGTTCACGCCCATCACTTCCAACCTGGAAAAGAACATCGATTTTGAAGCCACCGGTGAAAATATTTTTGACGCTTCGCTTCTGTATAAGGAAGAGGGAAGTCATCTCGTTTTCATCAACGGAGAGCTATCCAAGGATCATTCGTCCGTTTCTGCTGCCCTGAAATTCGAGGTTGCTGAAGTATCTGAAGGTAAACACGATCCATTTAGTCTGTTAAATGTGGCTTATGCCAAAGAGGAGATCAAAATGGAATCAGGTTATGAAGAGCCGGTATTCATCTACCACTTCAATTCCAACGGATTCTCGAATCCCCGAATCAAGGTGAATGTAAAAGATGGTCATACTTTCCGTGTGGTGGAAAAACTGATCACTCCAACCAATACAAATACGTTTACCAACTCATACATTGAGTTTACTGTGGGGAAAAATGCTTTTGGATATCACACAAAAGTGCAGAACTACAATGATCACACATTTAGTCACGAGACTGTACTGGCACATGTTGAAAGAGATGGTCAGTTTTATAATAACACCTTCTCCTTTGAGGGAGCGATGGTCAGAAACAATTTGACCATTAATCTAAACGCTGAAAATTGTGAAGGACACATGTATGGGCTTTTTCTGCTGGATAAAAAATCCCATGTGGACAACAATACTTCTGTGGATCATATGAAACCAAACTCATTTAGCAATGAGCTTTACAAAGGCATACTAGATGAGAAATCTACCGGTGTATTCAACGGAAAAATATATGTAAGACAGGATGCACAAAAGACCAACGCTTTCCAGTCAAACAACAACATTCTTCTTTCTGAGGATGCTACGCTTCACACCAAGCCACAGTTAGAAATCTGGGCAGATGATGTAAAATGTTCTCACGGGTGTACCTCAGGTCAGCTAGATGAGGATGCTATTTTTTATCTGAGAGCCAGAGGTATCAACGAAAAGAATGCAAAAGCCATGATTCTTAATGCATTTGCGGCTGAGACCATGGAGCATGTAAAAGCATCATCTGTAAAAGAGGAGATTCAAGGATTGATTGATCAAAAACTAGTATAAATGCCAACGGTAACTGCCAGTATTGACATCCAAAAAATCAGGAGCCTGTTCCCGGTTCTTGAGCAGGAGGTAAATGGAAAGCCGTTGATTTACTTTGACAATGCCGCTTCTTCTCAAACAGTAAAGCCAGTAGTTGATGCACTGACTCATTTTTATGAGAAAGATCATGCAAATATTCACCGTGGGATTCATACCCTCGCCGAGCGATCTACTAAGGCTTATGAAGAGACACGTGAAAGAGTTAGTGAGTTCATTAATGCTGGAGAGGCTGACGAAATCATCTTTACCAAAGGCACTACCGAGAGCATAAACCTGGTCGCTCAATCATGGGGATCTAAGTTTTTAAGTAAAGGAGATGAAATAGTTATTTCTCAGCTTGAGCACCATTCCAATATTGTACCCTGGCAATTGGCAGCAGAGCGGTCAGGTGCGGTGATCAAAGTGATCCCAATCAACGAAAAGGGTGAAATATTGCTTGATCAGTATAAAAGTCTCCTCAGCAGCAAAACCAAACTTGTAGCAGTTAATTATATTTCTAATTCGCTGGGAACAATTAATCCAGTAAAAGAGATCATAGAGGCTGCTCAGAATGTGGGAGCCATCACACTTATTGATGCGGCTCAGGCAGCACCCCATATTCAAATTGATGTTCAGGAACTCAACTGTGATTTTTTAGCCCTTTCCAGTCATAAAATGTATGGACCAACGGGTGTAGGCATTTTGTATGGGAGAAGAGATTTATTGGAAGCTATGCCTCCTTACCAGGGAGGTGGAGAGATGATCAAAGATGTATCGTTTAACGGAACCACCTACAATGATATCCCATACAAGTTTGAGGCTGGCACACCCAACATCGGAGATGTGATTGCATTTAAATATGCCATGGATTTCATCGATGAATTGGGGCATGAGAACATTCAGGCTTATGAACATGAGCTACTTGAGTATGCAAACACTAGACTCGAAAGTATACCGGGATTCAGAGCCATCGGTACCGCTGATTATAAAGCGAGTGTGATCTCTTTCCTTATCGACAATGTTCATCAATATGATCTGGGACAACTTTTGGATGTTCGTGGAGTGGCCGTTCGCACAGGCCATCATTGCACTCAGCCTCTAATGGATCATCTGGGAATCGATGGAACTGTACGCGCCTCTTTTGCCGTTTACAACACCAAAGAAGAAATAGATGTGTTTTGTGATGCATTGCAAAGCATTGTAAAGAAATTTAGCTGATGGATCTAATCAAGCAAAGACAGGAAGAAATCATCGAAGAATTCTCCATGTTGGATGGTGACATGGAAATGACGCTGGATTATATCATGGAGCTTGGAACTGAGTTGGGCGCCTTTTCAGAGGAAGATCGTATCGAAGACAATATAGTGAAGGGTTGTCAGTCCAAAGTTTGGATGACTGCTGGGTTGGAAAACGATCGCGTTCAGTTTAAAGCTGATTCCAACACAGCTATAACGAAAGGTCTTGTCAGTTTGCTTGTGCGTGTATTGAATCAATCGGCACCACAAGATGTTATGAATGCAGAAATCTACTTCCCGAAACAAATTGGGATGGATCGGTTCATTGGCACGCAAAGATCCAATGGATTTGCAGCGATGATCAAGCAAATGAAAATGTATGCGCTGGCACTAACAGCAAAACAAGCGTCATGAGCGAAACGAAAACAAATAACGACACCCTGGCACTGAAAGAGGACATCATTCGTGCAATCAAAAATGTGTACGACCCTGAAATTCCTGTGGACGTGTATGAGCTTGGATTAATCTATGAGATTAATATCCTGCCGGTAAATAACGTGGAAATCATAATGACATTGACTTCTCCCTCCTGCCCTGCAGCCGAGAGTTTACCCGGTGAAGTAGAAGCTAACGTAAAAGCAGTACCAGGCGTCAATGAAGTGAATTTAGAGCTGACATTCGATCCGCCTTATGCTACAGACATGATGTCTGAGGAGGCAAAGTTGGAGCTTGGCTTTATGTAATTGATTTTTTAAATAACTAAATAAATATAAACGAATATGTACCCACCGGAATTAGTAGCGCCGATGAAAGCACATCTGACTGAAAATGGATTCCAAGAATTCACTTCAGCAAGTGAAGTAGAGGATCATTTAAAAGACCATAAAGGAACTTCCCTGATGGTGATCAATTCTGTTTGCGGGTGTGCTGCCGGCACCTGCCGACCAGGCGTGTTATTGTCTTTAGAAAAGTCTGACAAAAAACCTGATAATCTTACTACGGTATTCGCAGGTTTTGATACAGAAGCGACACAAAAAGCAAGAGAGTTTACGCTTCCGTTCCCTCCTTCTTCACCATCTATTGCATTGTTTAAAGATGGGGAGTTGGTGCACATGGTAGAGCGACACCACATTGAAGGACGATCTGCAGAGATGATCGCTGATCATTTAGAGCAGGTTTATGCAGAGTTCTGCTAAGAACTAAGATATTTATAAGCACAAAGCCTCGTTTAATCAATTAAACGAGGCTTTTTTAATGGTCAATATTTTTTTGTCAATCGTCTGAACCGAAGTAAGAGGTAAATAGCGTTTCCAGTTCATCAATAAAATCTTCATAGTAGTTTGCTGCATCTTCAGAAGACTCATCTTTATATTCCAACAACACTATTATCCCATCCATTTCATCATCTTCTAAGACGATATCAGCAATTTTAAAATCCTGGTATAAAACCTCAAGATTCAAGAATTCATTAATCTGTGCCGCAGTTGGATCTTCGAGTTGAAGAATTTGAGCTATTCCATCAGTTGATTGAATAGAAAGATCATTGCTATAAAGAGCAAAAGTTGCCTTAAGTAGACTCTGTTCTGTCAAATTCTGATAATCATTACCATCTAATTTTACTTCCGCATGAATACCAGTAGAACATACATCCGTATCATCTGCAAAATCCAAATCCAATGAAAATTCGGTCCCCGAAATATTATCAACTACCAACGAAAGCGAATAAGGATTGACATACACTCCTAAATCAATCGCTATCGGTATTTGGAAATCTGCATTGTTCGCATATTCCACACTATTCAAATCAATGGTAATTATCTCTGTACCATCAACAACAAGAGAGACATCAACAGATGTTGGTAAATAAATTGGTTCCTCTCCAATTGATACTTCTGTGTCTGAGTAGTTTTCAATTGTAAGTACGGCATTGTTGCTATTCAGATCAGGACTAGTCGCAAAATTCAAGACTATTCGTCCATTCTGATCACCAGATTTTGTCCAAGATGTATCTGCAGGATTGAAGGTATATGTTCCCTCAAAAGCATCCATATCAAGTCCATTTTTTTCAGAAACCGGCATAACGTCCGGCAATCTATTAGTTAATGTATCTATCCACTCCAGGTGAAGCGTGTCACCATCCACAATGCCCATAAAGTCCGTAAGAACAGTTTCAATAGCCAAGCCACTCTCAAATGTTTTTATGCAATCCAGCGTGGCATCTAGTGAAGCCTGAATATGATCTTTATCTTGTTCAACAGTAGTAGGAACAGGATCGCACACATCTCCGATCCCGTCTTCATCACTATCCAATTGATCAGAATTAGCTGTTTCAGGACAATTATCCTGATCATCAGGTATACCATCCTCATCTTCATCGTCTTCGCAGACATCACCGATTCCATCTCCATCACTATCCGCCTGATCAGGATTGCTTACCAATGGACAGTTATCTTCTTCATCTACAATACCATCTTCATCTGTATCCGGTAATGGTGGATCTTCATCCTTAGAACAAGAGATGAAAATAATGAGCGTTAAAAAAGTGGCAACAAGAAAAGCAGTCCGAAAAACTGCGTTAGCGGATTTGGTGAATTGTGTTTTCATGGATTTTGACTTTAGCGGTAGTAGCTTGATATTAAGCTATTTAGCTTATAAAGTTCATCAAAAATTTTAAATAATTGTATTAATGAAAGATTTTTTTGTGCCTAAACCCTTATTCAATCGTTGAGATTGAGAATTAAATTACCTTACCTGGAAACACTATTTTGACATGAAAACAATGACCTGCAGACAGCTGGGAGGGGCTTGCGACTTAGCATTTCATGCTGATACTTTTGAAGAAATAGAAGCACAAAGCAAACAGCATGGAATGGAAATGTTCCAAAAAGGAGATCAAGCACACCTGGATGCTATGCAAAAAATGAAACAATTGATGAATTCGCCTGCTGAGATGAAGGCATGGTTTGAGAGTAAGCGAAAGGAGTTCGAGGCATTACCAAATGATGAATAATCGACAATTTGAAATCTTTGCAGTAGTGTTCACTGCTTTTGGCAAATTTCTATTTTATGACATTCTTGATCAGCGTTTGATTTTCATTTTACTGATGTTTCTTTTTTGGGGCATCTACATCACATACCGTGTTCGTCAATATCCAGATGTATTGAAATCCTGGGGATTCAGAATGGATAACTTTTATATTGTTCTCAGAAAGGTTCTTCCCTTTGGAATAACGGCCATTCTCGTATGTTTTTTCATAGGATTCATGCAGGACACCATCAACCTGCATTGGCACCTTATCCCTATACTCATTCTTTATCCTCTATTTGGTACACTGCAACAATTCCTACTAATGGCCCTTGTTGCAGGTAATTTGCAAGACCTAAACAGGTTCAGGCATCATACAATCATACTCCTATCCTCCGTTTTATTTGGCTTGTTGCACTATCCACATTGGTGGCTGGTGGTAGGAACCTTTCTTTTGGCACTGTTCTATTCCTACATTTTCCTTAAAGAACGTAACCTGTATGTTCTGGGTATTTTTCATGGATGGCTTGGGGGTATTTTCTATTACACAGTCGTTGATAAAGATCCTTTCTTTGAAGTCTTTAAGCCACTTTTAATGTGACCAGACCGTAAAAAAATAAGGGGAAATGGTAGTTGGGTTTTTATTATAAAACCTAACCATGAAGAGAAGAAAGCAAATATTAATCATTGCTTGCGGTATTGCCATCGCTATCATGTTAATTCTATCAAGTCTAAAAACATCAAATTGGCGATCCGAACTTACCCCTGCCGCACAAAAAAAGCCGAAGCAACATGCCCCGGCTCTCTTTGATAGTATATTTTAATTCTTATTTCCCTAGTTTGAATAGGCTATATCCGATAGAAAGCTGGAAAGTTCGGTTTTTGAAATCACCAGCACCTTCACTTACATCTGAAATGCCTAATACATATCTGGCAGTAAACTGCAAGCCGAATGGGGCATCCCAACCTGCTCCAAGCGCAGCACTTAAATCACTGTTTTTGTAAGCATCCTTCACATCGGTGGATCCGCTTTCTGCTTTGGTAAGAATACCAAACTGAGGACCAGCTTGAAGATTAAGTCCCAATGGAAGATAAAATTTAACCATAACAGGAACATTTACATAGCTCAGGTCTACATCACCAAAGTTAGAATCTGCTCCCTGCTTAGAGAAAAGCACTTCGGGTTGGATACCAATATTCGCTAGCTTAATAAGTCCATAAGCACCGCCATGGAATGAAGTAATACCATCTGTGCTGATGTCTGTATCTGCGTTGGCAAAGTTTGCACCTGCCTTTAAGCCCAAGCTAACTGATGCCTGGCTAAATACCACAGCTGAAATAAGTACGAATGAAAGTGTTAGAAAAGTTTTTTTCATAATTGTTTTTCGTTTTGTATAAGTAAAAGAATAGGTGGAACACACCTAAAGAATAGACACAAAAAAAGGGTGTTAGTACACCCTTTTTAATGATTTTCTTTGTGATTTATAAGGCTACTCCGATGAACGACTTAAATGCAAGTCCCATCAATCCAGTAATCAACATGGTAATTCCTAGCCCTTTTAATCCGTCTGGCACGTGAGAGTATTTCAAGCGTTCCCTGATAGCTGCCAGTGCTATAATAGCGAGAAAGAAACCAGTTCCGGATCCAAATCCAAAAGCAGTTGCCTCCACAATGGTGTAGTCTCTCTGAACCATGAATAGGGAAGATCCAAGAATTGAGCAGTTTACTGCGATCAATGGAAGGAAAATACCTAACGATCCATAGAGTGAAGGTGAGAATTTTTCAATGATCATCTCTACCAATTGCACCATCGCTGCAATCACTGCAATGAAGATGATAAACTGAAGGAATGTAAGATCAATGCTAGCAAAATCTGCTCCCATCCATGTTAGAGCTCCTTCTTTCAATACATTTTCCTGAATCAACCAGTTGATAGGCACAGTGATGGTCAATACGAAAATTACTGCCATTCCAAGGCCAAAAGCGGTTTTCACTTTCTTAGACACAGCCAAAAAGGAACACATACCCAGAAAGTATGCAAAGACCATGTTGTCAATGAAAATTGCCTTTATCGCTATATTAATTGCTTCCATAATTTTAATCTTTCTTCAGCTTAACTAGTGCTCTACGTAACCATTTTTCGTTCTCTGTACCCAAATGATCACCCCAAGAATGATGAATGCCCCAATGGAGTCAACCATCAATCCATTAGTTTGAAGGGTAGTTCCAAAGAGGCTTCCCAGCGAACCGTACACATCAAACTCTAGTGGTGTTCCTACAAACACAGTTCCTCCTCCCAATAGCTCTCTAAAAAATGCAACTACCAGAATGATCCATGCATAGCCAAATCCACTTCCGAATCCATCAAGGATGGAGTCATATGGTTTGTTTGCCATGGCGAATGCCTCAAGTCGACCCATTACAATGCAGTTTGTAATAATTAGACCTACATAAGCACCAAGCACTTTATACATATCATAACTGTAAGCCTTTAGCACTTCACTTACTAGCGTTACCAACGTAGCAATAATTGCCAACTGTACAATGATTCGAATCCTATTTGGGATCATCTTTCTCATCACTGAGGTGATAAGGTTAGAGAACACAATCACGAAAATCACCGCAATAGACATAATCATTGTCGGCTTGAACTGTACCGTTACGGCCAGCGCCGAACAGATACCCAATACCTGTACAGTAATTGGGTTGTCCTCATTTAATGGGTCAGATACAATCCTTTTTCTTCTTTTCGAAAATAAAGGTTCTGCAGGCTCTTTGGTTTTTAGCTCTACAGCTGATTCTTCTGATACTTCTGCAATATCGGTACTCATAGACTAGCCGTTTTTTGAGATTTCTTTTTCTTAATGAATGCCGAATAGCATTCCAAATATTTTTCAAGCATGGCGTTAACACCTTTAGCAGTCATGGTTGCTCCAGAGAGCCCATCAACTTCATGCTCACTCAGGCCGGTATTACCTTCACCTTTTACCATGGTGATGCTTACAAGCTCGCCCTGATCATCATAAATTTCTTTTCCTACAAATCGATTTTGAACACTTGCTTCAGTGATTCTGGCTCCCAAGCCCGGAGTTTCACTCTTATGGTCAAAAGCAATTCCTTTTACCGTATTTAGATCCGGACCGAATGCTACATAACTTGAGATCCAATCCCAAAGGCCAGAGCCAAAAGTTGGGAAAATGTATGCATCTGCAGACGCTCCACTTTCACTGAACATAAAGACAGGATACAATCGCTCCTGAGGATCCAGTTTGTAGTTCTTCTGAATATTTACCTTCTCTGCTACAACAGGATTCCCCTTTGAGTCTTCTGTAACTTCGTTTCCATTAATATCCACAACAATTGACTCTACTTTCTCATCATAAATGCTGAGTATCTCGTTTGGATCTTCGATGGTAGAAATATCCATTACAGCACCCAGAATTTTCTTCTTGGTGTCTAATTCTACCTGCTTGTCCTGCAATGGCTTCAGCCCTACTGAGGTAAGGGATAGTGCACCTCCAAATACCACGGTAAGCCCAATGGCAAAAAGAATTACATATAAATTAGACTGTCGCACGTTTTAATCTTCGTTTTTTGTTTGCTTCAACTACGTAAAAATCAATTAGTGGCGCAAATACATTCATAAATAGAATCGCCAACATAATTCCCTCCGGATATGCCGGGTTAATAACCCGGATTAATACGGTAATCACACCAATTAAAAATCCGTATATCCATTTGCCTACTTCTGTATGTGATGCGCTCACAGGATCGGTGGCCATAAAAACTGCACCGAAAGCCAAACCTCCTATAACCAGGTGATAATAAGCTGGCATCTCCATAAAACTATTTCCACCTGTCAGATTGAACAAGCCTCCCATAGCCAATGTTCCAAGCACTACACTCAACATGATCTTCCAACTCCCCACGCCTGTCGCTATAAGAATGATTGCTCCTATCAGGCACATCAACGTTGAGGTTTCACCAATACTTCCTGGAATCACACCAAGGAACATATTCCAGAAATCGAACATGCCGGCATACCAGTGGTTTCCTGCTAATTCCAACATGTTAGTACCATTTGCCGCCGCTTCTGCTCCATAGGCAAGAATGGTAGCGCCAGAAAATCCATCTACTGGTGTCTTATCACCAAAATACGTCCATACATCACCGGAAATGTCTGTTGGATAAGCAAAGTATAAGAACACCCTGGCTGTTAAAGCAACATTCAGAATATTCATTCCCGTTCCACCGAACACTTCCTTCCCAATAACCACTGCAAATACAGTAGCCAGAGCTACCTGCCACAAAGGAATGGTTGCAGGCATAATTAAAGGAATAAGCATTCCAGTAACCAGAAATCCTTCTTCGACAGGTCGCTGATAGATCACACAGAAGGTGAACTCAGTTAATAAACCCACACCATAGGATACTGCAATGATCGGCACCACTTTAAGGATACCAATCCAAAATTTATCTAAGAGGCTAGCCTCTACGCCTGTCGCAATGAAGTGCTGATGACCCACATTCCACATTCCAAAAATGAGACATGGAATCATGGCGATGATTACTGTCATCATCACACGCTTCAAATCCGTTGCATCTTTAATCTGGGTTCCCTTTTTTCCTGTAATGATATCAGGGGCAAAAAAGATCGTTCTGTGGCCCTCATAGATAGGATAGAACCTTTCGAACTTTCCACCTTTTTCAAAAAGCGGCTTTAAATCGTCAAATTTTTTCTGCAAAAACTTCATTCCTGCTTATCCTTCTTTAATTAAATCAATTCCTTCTCTAAGAATCTCCTGAAGTGGATTCTTTGAAACATCTACAAACTCACACAACGCTACATCTTCCTCTACCATCTCATATATTCCCAGAGCTTCCATATCATCATAGTCCTCAGCCATAATAGCTTTGAACAGATATGTAGGCAGGATATCCATTGGCATTACCTCCTCGAATGTACCTGTCACCACAAAATTTCTTTCCTCTCCGTGCGTGTTTGTATCTACTTCAAACTCTTTATTTTTTCCATTTAGGAATGTCAACATTCCAAATGCCTTGTGGAAGCTTAGTTTTTTAGTAGATGGCATGATCCACCCTAAAAATTCTTCCTGCTTCCCTTCCGGGATCACCGTGATTTGGTTGTGATAATATCCAAGGTACCCTTCCTGTGCTATTCCTTCGCCAGTAAGCACATTTCCGGAAATGAATCGGTTGTCACTGCCTTCTACAGCTAATTTATTCACGCATGCCCCCGCAAACATTTTTGCATAGCCTCTATCCTTCATTTGTGAGCCTGTTAAAGCTACTAGTCTGGAAGTATCATAGATCCCTTCTATGAATAATTTTCCAATTTGCGCTACTCCTACCGGATTAACGGTCCATACTACATCGCCTTTCGCTATCGGATCTAGGTGATGAATTTGAACCCCTACATTTCCCGCCGGATGGGGTCCGGTGATCGTATTGAGCTGTACATTTTTCACTTGAGAAAACAGCTGAGAAACCTCTGCTTTGCCATCTACATTTAAGTGAACTGTTCCTGCTGTAAATTTTTTAAGAATATCGATTCCAGCCTGGAAGTATTGATCCTGTCCGTTTAGCACATACGAATAATCAGGTGCTAAAGGACTGGAATCAAAAGCAGATATAAAAATCGCTTTTGGGGTGTCCGCCGGATTGGCAACTACTCCGTAAGGTCTTTGAATGATATTGGTCCATCCTCCGGATTTTTTTAGCTGCTCAATGGCATCTTCCTTTGAGATGCCTCCTATTTCAGATGTGGAATAATTTTTGAATTTCTCAAATTCAATTTCTTTATCTGCGAGGATTTTAACTTCCAACACCTTTCTTTTCTCCCCTCGCTTGATCTCCACTACCTCTCCACTAACCGGAGCTGTGTACAGAATATCCTCCACATTTCTTTCGAAGAATAGCGGGGAACCAGCTTTTACATTATCACCTTCTTTTACTAACACTTTAGGGCGACTCAGGCCACTAAAATCAGTCGGTTTTAAAGCGTAGGTATCCGGCTGGGGTGCATCTATTGTTTTGTTTTCGGCCTTTCCGGCCAGGTTTAGGTCAAAACCTTTTTTCAGCTTAATTGTCTGAGACATATTTCTTACTTGAGAGAACGTCTTAAAAAACGAGGCAAACTTAATCAATATCGGTTTTAACGCCCGTCAAAAATTCAATAAAAAAAGGGTTTACTTGTGTTCTGTGTAAAAACCGAATTTTATCTAATTGGTTTGGTCTGCTATGCGGTTGCAGGCTCATTCGCTTTTAGAAAATCAGCAACTTGCTCCATCAGCCATGTCGGTGTGGATGTTGCTCCGCAGATACCCACAGAATCACCCGGCTCAATCCAGCTAAGGTCAATCTCCTTTTCGCTTTCCACAAAATAACTGCGAGGATTATTGGTCAAGCAAACATTATAGAGAGCTTTACCATTGGAGCTCTTTCTGCCTGCCACAAAAATGATCACATCGTGTTTCTGAGAGAATTTCACCATATGTGGTTCTCTGTTGGAAACCTGTCGACATATGCTATCATTGGCATTGAAATCATCAGCCACTGAAAGAAGCCCTGCGTTTTCAATTCGCTTTTCTATTTCCTCCTTTATGGAGTAAAAGCCTTTCGTGCTTTTAGTCGTTTGAGAATATAGCGTGATCGGTCTGGAGAAATCGATTTTTTCCAAATCATCAGGTTCGGTAATAATGATAGCCTCATTGGATGTCTGACCGGTTAAACCTATTACCTCAGCGTGACCTGGCTTACCATAAATCACCAGCTGACCATTTTTGTGTTTAACAAGGTCGTATGCGTTTTTAACCCTGTTTTGCAATTTCAATACAACAGGGCATGACGCATCTACTAACTCAATGTTGTTTTCAATGGCTATTTGATACGTTTCAGGCGGTTCACCATGAGCTCGAATCAATACCTTGCAATTCTTGAGGTTTTTCAATTCATCACGGGTAATTGTTCTCAGGCCTTTGTTATAAAGTCGTTCCACCTCCATTGAATTGTGAACAATATCACCAAGGCAATAAAGCTCCTGGCCCTCAGCCATCTCATCTTCTGCCATCTGGATGGCGAACTCTACACCAAAGCAGTAGCCTGAATTTTCGTCTATTTCAACCTTCATATATTATCGATTCTGCCATTTCAACAATTTTATCGATCTGTTGATTCAAAGTTAAATGAGAAGTATCTATCTCCTTCGCATCATCCGCTTTCTTTAAAGGACTATCCGCTCGTGTACTATCAATTTTATCTCTTTTTTCCAGATTGGCTTTGATTGTCTCTAAGTCCTCTTTTATACCTTTTTTCGCCAACTCCTTTCTTCTTCTCTCCGCTCGAACATCCATATCTGCAGTCATAAAAACCTTTAATTCTGCCTTTGGGAATACAATCGTCCCAATATCACGTCCATCCATCACTACCCCTTTTGCTTCTCCCATTCTACGCTGTTGCTCCACCAGTTTTTTTCTCACCTCGGAGATGGCGCTCACCTGACTCACGTTTTGATTGACCTTCATCGTTCTAATCTGATGGTCTACATCTTCACCATTTAAGAAAATGGATGGCCCATCAAATGAGATGTTACAGTTCTTCAATGAATTATTGACCTGATTATCATCCGAAAAGTCAATTCCTTCTTGCAAAAAGAAATAAGTAACAGCTCGATACATGGCCCCACTATCTATATAGGTATAACCCAGGCCTGCAGCCACTTGTTTGGCTGTAGAACTTTTACCTGTACCTGAGTAGCCATCAATGGCGATTACAATCTTTTTCATCAACAATCTTTAACAGGACATGGGATTGGTTTGCCCTTCTTAATTTTCTTGTTGTTTTTCTTGTGTGAAGAAGAAGGGCCTTTTCTGCACCCTTCTGCACCAATCAAGATTGTCCCTAAAAAAAGAATCAATATGGTTTTGCTAAATCTCATGAAATACCGGAAACCTCCATCGCTCGGTCGACTTTTTTCACTAAACCCTGCAGCACTTTACCCGGACCACATTCTGTGAAACTAGAGGCACCATCAGCGATCATATTCTGAACTGATTGAGTCCATCGTACTGGCGATGTTAGCTGAAGCACAAGGTTTTTCTTTATATCATCCACGCTTGAATACCCCTTGGCATCAACATTTTGATAGACCGGGCATTTTGGATCATTGAAATTAGTATTTTGAATTGCATCGGCCAACTCTTCACGTGCCGGCTCCATCAATGGTGAGTGAAAAGCTCCTCCTACGGGTAGCACCAATGCTCTTTTTGCTCCTGCTTCCTTCAGCTTTTCGCATGCTGCATTTACTGCAGCTACCTCTCCACTAATCACCAGCTGGCCGGGACAATTGTAATTTGCCGCAACGACAACTCCATCGGTTTCTTCACATACCTTTTCTACTACTTCATCCTCAAGTCCCAACACAGCTGCCATGGTAGATTCCTGCATCTCACACGCCTTTTGCATCGCCATGGCTCTTTTAGATACCAACGAAAGGCCATCTTCAAAACTAAGCACACCATTGGCCACCAAAGCTGAAAACTCACCTAATGAATGACCCGCTACCATATCCGGATTGAAATCCTCCGATGTAAGGGCCGCCACCACGCTGTGAATAAATATTGCGGGTTGGGTCACTTTGGTTTGCTTTAGCTGTTCATCCGTGCCAGAAAACATGATACTCTTGATATCAAAACCCAGGATATCATTGGACTGATCAATCAGGTCCTTCGCGGATGAATGGTTATCATAAAGTTCTTTGCCCATTCCTGAAAACTGGGCTCCCTGTCCAGGGAAAACATATGCTTTGCTCATAGGTAAATGTTTGTTCACCACAAAAGTAGGCAATCATATCAATCGAAGAACCGATCTTTCAATTCCGGTGACGGGATCATGCATTGATCTTTCTTTCCAAACCATTTATATCTGTTCCGAGCAACGATATCGTACACCCAGTCCCGTAAAAATTTTGGAACAATGATGAAAAGATAAAGCATGGGCCATAATCCGGACAGACGCCTTGCAATAGTAAGCGCAGCGGTACTTTTTGTTTTTATGTGGTCTCCATCTTTCAACACGATACTTTGAAGTGCATTGCTACTAATGTATTTCTTTGGGAGGTTTTCCTCTGCGAAATCAGACTGGAGGGATGCAAAAAGAAATTGTTTTTTCTTATCCCTTTTAATGACAAATTGGACGGATGCGTTGCATAGATTACAAACACCGTCAAACAGGATAATTGATTTTTTTATCGAATAATCTGTACCCACCCGTTTATAACTTCTGTGGCTTCCTGAGGGTTCAGGATATTGTATCTAACCTCTGCAGAGTAGTAGTAAACTCCTGCAGGCAACTCCCTTCCAGCCTTTGTTTTTCCATCCCAATCGATAAAAATGGTTTTTTCTGGCTCAGTAGAATCATAGCTAAATATCTCCGCTCCTGCTCGATTAAACACTTTGAAATTTACGCTCTGAACAAATCGAGGACATTGTCCGTCTCGCTCTATTGGTCTGAAGGTCTCATTTTTCGTGTCTCCATTTGGTGTAAACACATTTGGCAAAATGTACTGCGGACAGTTATCATTACATACGATTTCTGAGATGGCACTCTCATTCCCCGAGCGGTCCACAGCCGTCACATAATAGCAAAAAGCTAAAGAAGTGAGGTCATTGTCGAAATACTCGGTCGCTTGTGTTTCAGAAACAAGTTGAAAATCTCCATCTTCTCCTGTAGAAGATCGATAAACACGGAAAAAGACAATGTCATCATCGCATGTCACATCATTATCAAACTCCCAAGAGAAACCATTTACCAGATCAACCCCTGAATTCCCTGTTCGTGTCTGACAAGAAGCCTGCGTCTCACAATCAAGACTGGAGTTAAATGTTATCGATATCGGTGCACAGGGCGGTATCGTATCATTGGGCTGAGCACAAATGATTTGTGAATTATTAATTAACGGCTCAATCAACAAGTCATTATCATATGAGCCATAGGTAGTTACGTAATAGCAATATTCTATTTCCTCATCCAGGTCTACACCATTAAAGCTTCCATCATCTAGATAGCTGAGTCCGCCCATGGTCACATCAACTGAATCAATCAACTCAATTGCTGATAGGTCACCGCTATTAACGTTATCTCTATATATGTAGTGGTAGGGATAATCCTGAACATTATTAGACCATGGAACATTGGCCTCCCAATTCAGCCTGATAGCTCCAACTAAAGGGGCTGGCTGTAGCCAAACTGAGGAAGCTTGCTGAGAAGTATCTACGGCCTGATCGGTATTATCGTACAAGACAATTTTATATGAATAAGCATTATCCTCAGTATTAAGACCTGAATCAAAAAAAGTTGTATCCGGAGAAGCGGCTCTTACAGATGTGAAGCTTCCTCCAAAGCCCTGCCCCTGCTTTCTTAGTACCTCATATTCATAAGGTGCGGAAACGGGATCACGCTGCAGAGGGCCTGTCCAGCTCACTTGGATTTCTCCATTGGTTTCGCTCGTCTCCTGTACGTCTACATGAGTAATAACCGGAACGTCAATCAAGAGACTATCACATGCTTCTTCCGATGCTATACTTTCGCCTCCAGCCGGACTAGGGAATGTTGCCACAAGTCGATAACAGTATTTAGATCCAGGAGAAAGCCCCAATCCTTCGTTATTGTCCAGATAATCAGTTGCTGAAACTGGAAGGGTCTCAATTAATTCATATCCCGAGTTTTCAGGAATACCCGGATTGCAAGTTGGATCAATTTCAAACTCACCTACCCGCCTCCATACTTGCATAGAATCTGCATTTGTGCACGAATACGGATCCCAATCAAGCTGTATTCGTCTGCCTGTTTGCGTGTCTGCTGTCAGCCCCGTTGGTGGTGGTCCAACCACTGTAATTCGCCATGTTTCAAAATTTACCTGACCTGGTGGATTTGGAATGTTGGGTATCGTTGGATCATCCTCGGCCTTAAATTGCACTTCATAAGGAGCTAGTCTAACCTGTCCGCAGGCAGTTGTCCACTCAAAATTTAAAATAGAGGGTGGACCCTGAAATTCAGCCGGATCTGGATCTACCGTGGCGGAGGGATTTACCTCGAAAGGCCCACCGAATGCTTCAATTTTTACCGGGTCTCCATCCGGGTCTGTTCCCGTGATGATTCCGGTAATCGTCTCGCCAGCTACAACACATGTATCTTCTGGAATCTCAAGTTCTGGAGGGTCATTTTCATAATCCCAAATAATGATCTGCATATCCCGCGTTACAAAACCGAGTCGAATCAGTTGGCCATTGATCCTGCGCCATTCCTCTACCACAAACGCTACATTAAACTCTCGATTTTCCTGGTCAGGGATGGTTGCGCCTCCGGGAGCATCCCATGTGAGTGTTCCTGTGACCGGATCTATCTCCAGTGTAGGAGGCCCATCTTTAGCCTGATTTCCTTCATTGAAATTATCGTAGAATGATGGATCAATTAAAGATTGATATCCATTAACCTGAAGTCCTTCATCCTGTTTTGGTATTGTGAAATAGTAAGAGAGACTATCCCCGTCCGGATCAAATGCTCCCGGATTATGTTCAAATATTCCACCAACAACCCCTTGATCAATTGGAGGTACAGTAAAGAAAGGTGTACTGTTTACTATGAGTGGATCAATAATAACCAGTGTCTCCACATAGAATGTGGTGCTTACTGAGCCTGAAATATTCTGAATATTAGCGTTTCTAAAGTCTTCCTTGTAGCTCACCAGATAATTAGAACCTCCGGCATAAGTATGGGTAAGTGTGAATTCCCATTTTTCAACACCATTGCCAATATCTTCAATATTTCCCCATGGAATATCTTCTCCTGGATCGTCTCCATATAAATTGCCGTCACCGAAATCAAAAATACCCTGACCAAATGGAACGCCTTCTACATCTCGATAACCAATAAATGTGAATTGATAGGTAAGACCGGAGACTCGTTTGGCGATTACCTCCCCTGCGCGTATGTGTGTCGCTCGAGATACAACGGCCAGCAATGCAAAAACGAAAATCAGTAAACATCTTAAATACCTCATAGGAGCCAGTTAAATCACCGTAAAACTAAACGCTTTTAAAACACATGGATATATAACGAACAAGAATTGTGCTGCAATAGTTGTAGATAGAAACAATGTAGAAAGAATTAATACTTACTAGATTGTGATATTATTTAGAAACAGTCCAAAAACAAATTTTAGATTGCCTAACAAGCTTTCAGAAATTACCTTTGGCGCAAATCCAATAATCCTAAATAAATGAGCAAGCAACTTTTTTCAGGTAGCATCGGCAGAAAATTTGCGATGGCACTTTCCGCACTCTTCCTGATCATATTTTTATTGCAGCATTTTACAATCAATTTCACTTCTGTGGTTAGTGAAGATACGTTCAACGAGCTATCTCACTTTATGGGCACTAACCCGCTCGTTCAATTTGTTTTACAACCTGTTCTTATGTTCGGTGTAGCATTCCATTTCATTATGGGATTTATACTTGAAATTAAAAACAGGAATTCTCGTGAGGTGAAATATGCCAAGAACAATGGCGCTGCAAATTCATCATGGATGTCTAGAAATATGATCTGGAGTGGTCTTTTTATCCTTTTCTTTTTGGGATTCCACTTTTATGATTTCTGGATTCCTGAAATGAATTACAAATACATAGAAATGAAGCCGGAAGATCCGGATAGGTACTATGAGGAAGTGGTGCATATGTTTGAGAATCCGATTAGAGTAATCATTTACTCTTTGTCTTTTGTATTTCTTGCACTCCATCTAATGCATGGCTTCCAGTCTGCCTTCCAATCAATGGGTGCCAGACATGAAAAATATACGCCGGCGATTCAAAAGTTAGGTACTGCATATGCGATATTGATTCCAGCAGGATTCATTTTTATCGCTGTTTATCATTATGTCAATTCTTTATAAGAAATAAATAGGTATGTCAACGTTAGATTCTAAAATACCTGAAGGTCCAATAGCTGAAAAGTGGACCAATCATAAAAACAACATTCGACTGGTAAATCCGGCCAATAAGCGTCTAATCGATGTAATTGTGGTGGGAACTGGTCTTGCAGGTGGTTCTGCAGCGGCAACACTGGCCGAGTTGGGTTACAACGTAAAAGCATTTTGCTATCAGGATTCACCTAGAAGGGCACATTCCATTGCTGCTCAGGGTGGAATCAATGCAGCAAAAAACTACCAGGGTGACGGTGATTCTACTTACCGACTATTTTACGACACAGTAAAAGGTGGTGATTATCGATCCAGGGAAGCAAACGTTTACCGATTAGCCGAAGTATCAACAAATATTATTGATCAGTGTGTAGCGCAAGGAGTGCCTTTCGCCAGGGATTATGGCGGGTTGCTTGATAACAGATCTTTTGGTGGTGTGCAAGTTTCCAGAACTTTCTACGCAAAGGGACAGACGGGACAGCAGCTACTTCTTGGAGCATACTCCGCTATGTCTCGTCAGATTGGTAAAGGAAAAATCAAAATGTACAATCGCCATGAGATGATGGAATTGGTGATTGTCGACGGCAAAGCTCGTGGAATAATAGCAAGGAATTTGGTTACCGGTGAAATCGAAAGACATTCGGCTCATGCAGTGGTGGTTGCCTCCGGTGGATATGGAAACATTTTCTTCCTTTCTACCAATGCGATGGGATCTAATGTCTCCGCTGGATGGAAAATCCACAAGAAAGGTGCATACTTTGCAAATCCATGCTTTACACAGATCCACCCTACCTGTATTCCGCAACACGGTGAGCAACAATCGAAGTTGACGCTGATGTCTGAATCCCTGAGGAACGATGGACGCATCTGGGTGCCTGCAAAAAAAGAAGATGCAGAAGCCATTCGGGCAGGAAAACTGAAACCGACAGACCTAAAAGAGGAAGATCGGGATTATTACCTGGAAAGAAGATATCCTTCATTTGGAAACCTGGTTCCTCGAGATGTGGCTTCCAGAGCTGCAAAAGAACGATGTGATGCTGGATTCGGTGTTGGAACAAATGAAACTGGTGAAGCTGTTTATCTGGATTTTGATGCAGCTATCATGCGATACGGTCGTGAGGAAGTCAATGTAAAAGGTATCCATGATGCGGATGATAAAAAAGTACGCGAACTTGGTGAAAAGGTAGTAGAGGCTAAGTACGGAAACCTCTTCGAGATGTATGAAAACATTACCGGAGACAATCCATATAAAACTCCAATGAAGATTTACCCTGCAGTGCACTATACCATGGGCGGTGTTTGGGTGGATTATAACCTAATGACAACTATTCCGGGTTGCTATGCTTTAGGTGAAGCAAACTTCTCCGATCATGGTGCAAACAGACTAGGTGCTTCCGCTTTAATGCAAGGACTGGCAGACGGGTACTTCGTGATTCCTTACACCATAGGGGATTATTTGGCGGATGATATTCGAACAGGAGCTATCCCAACTGATACCAAAGAATTTGAAGAAGCGGAAAAATCGGTAAGAGAAAGAGTCGAGTTTTTCACCAACAATGGAGGTAAACATTCTGTTGATTACTTCCACAAACGTTTAGGTAAAATCATGTGGAACAAGGTGGGGATGGCTCGAAATGAAAAAGGCTTGAAAGAAGCTATCAAGGAAATTCAGGAGTTGCGAGAGCAGTTCTGGAAAGAAGTACGTGTGCCGGGATCAGCAGATGGTATTAACCAGGAGTTGGAAAAAGCCGGTCGAGTAGCGGACTTCCTGGAGCTGGGTGAATTGTTTGCCAGAGATGCACTGGAGCGCAATGAGTCATGCGGTGGACACTTCCGCGAGGAATACCAAACGGAAGAAGGTGAAGCCGTACGTGACGACAAAAAATATACATACGTAGCTGCCTGGGAATACACAGGTGAGCCATCAAAAGCCAAATTGCATAAAGAAGATTTGAAATATGAGAACATTGAGTTGAAGACTCGTTCTTACAAATAATATTTAGATATGTCAGCAGCAAAAGAATTGAATCTTACACTGAAAGTCTGGAGACAGAAAAGCGATAAAGACAAAGGGAAAATGGAAACCTACCAGGTTTCTAATATCTCCACAGATAGCTCTTTCCTAGAAATGTTGGATATCCTCAATGAGCAATTGATTGAGCAGGGCGATGAGCCAATCGCTTTCGATCATGATTGTCGTGAAGGTATTTGTGGAAGTTGTTCCATGTATATAAATGGCGAAGCTCACGGACCGAAAAGGAGGACAACCACCTGTCAGCTTCACATGCGTGAATTTAAGGATGGTGACACCATATACGTGGAGCCATGGAGGGCAAAAGCATTCCCTGTTATCAAGGATTTGGTGGTGGACAGAAGCGCATTTGACCGTGTAATGAATGCCGGTGGATTTGTGAGTGTAAACACTTCAGGTAACACACAGGATGCGAATGCTATCCCCATCGATAAACATGATGCTGACAATGCATTTGATGCAGCTACATGTATTGGTTGCGGCGCATGTGTAGCATCATGCAAAAATGCTTCTGCTATGTTATTTGTTTCAGCCAAAGTATCTCAGCTTGCTCTATTACCCCAGGGACAAGTAGAAGCTAAGGACCGGGTACAAAATATGGTGAAACAAATGGATGAAGAAGGGTTCGGTAATTGTTCCAATACCGGAGCATGTGAAGTAGAATGCCCGAAAGGAATCTCTATTGAGAATATAGCCAGAATGAATCGGGAGTATTTAAAGAGTTCTATTAGCTAAGTAACTTAAGCTATGATATTTGTAAAGCCTGCAGCAATGTGGGCTTTTTTTATGCCTATAAAAAACACCCTTCATCCTCACACCTTTCCTTTGGTGTAACCATCATTGACTCAAACGAGTAATGTTGCTAGCTTAATCTGACTCAAAACTCAAAACTATGTTAAGGACATTCATTCTCGTGGCTCTCAGGAGCTTTAAGAAAAACAAACTCTCTACCTCCATCAATGCGGTAGGTCTGGTGTTAGGATTCTCCACATTTGTGGTGCTGGCTTCATTCGTATACAATGAAATTTCATATGATCGATGGCATGAAAAGTCAAATCGAATTTACCGCTTCACGACGATAGATGAAGCATTAGGTGTATCAAGCAATGAGGTTGCAATTACCAACCCACGAATGCCTCAGGCAGCAGAGGAAGAAATTCCAGAAGTTGAAATTGCATCCAGAATGCTATTTGCAGGCGAACAGCGAATGGAAAAGGAGGATATCGGCTACTACTCTGAACATGCTCTGTACGTGGAAAATGATTTCTTTGAAATTTTTGACCTTCCGGTAAGAGACCGGGACGAGACACTCGAAAAATTTAATCAGCCACATAAGCTTATTCTGACTGATGCATATGCAAAAAAAGTCTTCGGTAGCGACGAGTCAGTTGGACAAATTCTAACCATCAATGACCAATCTTGGGAAGTTGTTGGGTTGATGGATGACATTACTCAAAATTCCCACCTCGGATTCGATGCGCTGATGTCTCTTTATCCGGCTCAGTCGGATTCATCATTGGCACAATACATCAACGGATGGGGAGGTCTTGGTATGTTGGGTTATGCTGTACTCTCGGAAGGTGCAAATGAACTGGAAGTGGAAAGCAAAATGGCTGAAATTGCTCTTGCCAATGACGTCAATGACTTTTGGATTCCGCAATTACAACCCCTGGAAGAAATCCATTTAGGATCTGCTGGCCTGCTGTTCGATTATTACCATCAAAATAAAGGCGATCAGGTTTATGTCTACGCCCTTTCGGGTGTGGCGATATTTATTCTGCTAATAGCAGCTTTTAATTTCGTGAATCTCACCACTGCACAATCGACCACTCGGGCAAAAGAAGTAGGAATAAGAAAAGTTGTAGGTAGCTCCAAAGCACTTCTCATTGGCCAGCACATGATTGAGTCCATCTTAATGGCCACCATAGCAATGGTCATTTCATTGCTCCTGGTATCTTCACTAACAAATAACGATAGCCTTGGATTAAGCTTTGATCTCTTGACTTTAATGAGCAATGCTCCTATTCTATTGGTTGGTTTTCTTCTTCTTGGGTTTATCATTGGTGCCCTCGCAGGTGTCTATCCGTCATTTATTCTATCCAGTATAAAGTCGGTAAACATCCTTCGCGGAAAATTTCAAACGAGCTCCAAAGGAATTTGGCTCAGAAAAACACTGGTGGTGCTTCAGTTTGTGGCTGCAATAGGCATGATTTGCACCACCCTAATTGTATCTAAACAAATTGATTACATCAAAAACAAGCATCTGGGTTTTGATAAGGATCAGGTAATCAATATCAATGTGGGCAGTCCGGGGCTTGCAGATGGGATGGAGAATTTCAAAGAAAGCCTGGACAACTATTCGGATATTATTAGCACAGGTTACTCCAACAATATGCCTGGTAGCACTTTCGGACGAGGGGGTGTGAACGTGGAAGGAGGTAACCAGGACGAACCATGGATTGTGAGTGTGATGTCCATGGATGAAAACTATCTCGATGTGATGGGCATGGAGCTGATTGCAGGCAGGAATTATGATCCTAGCTATGGTTCTGATCAGCAAGAGTCTATTATTATCAATGAGGCGATGATGGAGTCACTGGGCTGGGATGAGGCTGTGGGGAAAAATCTTGTTTTTGGAAACTCCAATCAAACTACTCGAAAGGTTGTAGGTGTTATTCGGGATTTTCACTTTTCCAGTATGAGACATAAGATCGAGCCACTCATGATCTTTTACAACCCCGACCCAAACAGCAACCTGGTAGTAAAAGTGAGCCCAACAAACATGCGGGAAACATTGGATTACCTTGAAGCCGAATGGAATGCTACATTTCCAAATTATCCTTTTGATTATCAATTCTTTGATCAGGAATTTAACCAGATATTCGCTTCAGATGAACAGTTCGCAAGGCTGGTGAACGCCTTCACCCTGCTTTCAATTGTACTTTCTGCTCTTGGGTTGTTTGGTCTCTCTTTTTTTATGGTGGAGCAACGCAAAAAAGAAATTGGAGTCAGAAAAGTACTTGGCTCCACGGTTTATCAAATTGTGCAGCTCTTGATGAGAGAATTTGTGATATTGATCATTCTGTCCAATATCATTGCCTGGCCAATCGCCTTTTACTTCCTTAAAGGATGGATCAGTGATTTCCAATATCGAATAGATTTATGGGGTATAGATAATCTGGCCATCTATCTGGTCGCTGGTATAGGTGCTTTGATGGTGGCGATGATAGCAGTGAGTTACAAGTCCATTCGGGCTGCCCTATCCAATCCGGTGAATTCTCTTAGAGATGAATAAGAAGAAAAAAGGATTTGCATTAAAGGCCCACACTGACGTGGGCTTTTTATTAATTATCAGCGATGACAACTCCAGCCCCAATGAACCATTGAGGGCTAAATGTGAAGGTTACATCCGAATTTCCACCTGCAGGTTGGGTCAAGAATCCGAAGTTTAACTTTGGGTGTACGTTACCATCCATCCAATAAATACCATTAACATCCAGGTTTAATGCTAAGCCATTATAAGAGTCGACATCTCCTTCAGGGATACTAACTCGATATCCCAATTGCATAAGTGGTTGGATTTCAATATTATCATCCACTGCAAATGCAGCTCCAATTACACCACCAAGTCCGATCATCTGTAAATCAAAATCGTATCGATAAACATAATTTGAGGGGATGTAATTAATAAACCATCCATACCTCAAAGTCGATTCTCCGTATACGCCAGATGCTTTTAGCATTAATCCTCCCTCCAGCGCTGAAAAAGCATCTGGAGGGTCGAAATAAGCAACCTCTTCTACCTCAAAAACCGAATTAATGGAAACGTGGTATTGTTGAGCACTTGCAGATACAAGCAGAACGAATAATATAATCGTTAAATAGATTTTCATATCAAGACATTTTATTCTGTCATAATGAAATCCGTAAAACAATTTACTAAAAATTGAGCTGTATTAAAAATACAACCAGTCTATCCTAGTCATAATGGGATTCTACTTCCCCTCAAACTTTCTTAACTGATGCTCATAATGTGAAGTATCCTCATAAAGTTCTTGAGCTAATTCTAGCGCACGTTTTTCTAGTTCTATGGCTTTCTTCTTGTTTCCAAGTTTAAACTGCAGAGAAGCATACGTGTCAATCATGGATGGCTCTGGCTGCTGATCAACCGCTTCTTGCGCCCAGGTAGAGGCGATTTCCAGTTGATATTTATTGTCTACAAACAGGTAGAACTTCCAGGCCAATTCATTTAACTGCTCAGGATCCTCAAGATTAGTCATCCCTACCAACTCGACTGTAAAGTCTGCATAATCGGACCAATTTTCTGTGTACTCTGAGTAGTGCAGGTTCATCATCAACCGCAAGGTATCTGAACCTGAAAACGTCACGTTCTTAAACGAATGCAATAGGGCACGCATGCCAAAGTCATGAAGCTCTTCTGCCTCAAAAATTTCCTGATACTGCGATAGGTATGTGTCGTATAGTTTTGCATTGACCACTTTTTGACCCAAACTATCTTCAAATAGCTTTTTATTGTTAAGCAGATGCTGAAACTCACGACTATAAATGTCCCACTGATAAGCTGCAAAAACCTCCCAGGGGGTTTCTTTTATTAGGTCTTGTAGTTCAATGTTTTTTAAATATTCTGCAGCGAAACGCTCAGCATCCAGGCATGCCTCTTCCAAAAGCTCCAAATAACTCAGCATAAAATCTATTGAACGATCACCTGCATCGTATTGCTTTTCTCTTGCCATGAGCGTGAGACTGTCTGTGAGAGCGTCTTCAGCAAGTGCAAGAAATTGATTCGCATCCATTCCGCCACATCCACGATGAACAACTTCACCATTTCCATTGATAAACAGGAAAGAGGGAAAAACACCAATTGTATATTCTTCTGCTAGCTCTACCCCAGGGTAATCCTCCATATCCAACTGGACATTTACAAACGTTGAATTAAAGAAGTTAGCAACCTCCAAATCAGTAAAGGTGTATTCTGTCATCTCATCACAAGGCTCACACCACTCTACATATGTGTTCAAAAAAATAAGTTTTCCATTCAAGCGAGCACGGGAAAGAGCCTCATCCCAGGAATCCATGAATTTGATTTGTGCAGCCAGTCCAGCCGGAATCAAGAAAATTAAAAATGCTAGTTTCTTCATGCAGGAAATTTCAACAAAAAACGTTAAAACTCGATTATTGTGTACACTCAATTGTGCGGAATCGCACAGAAATAAAATCCCTCAATATTGTTAAGTAATTGATTTACTGTTACTTACAATACATGGCATAGCGATTGATTTTCAATATTCAACCAAAACCAAAATCGACATGCTAAAGAACTACCTGATAACGATCTTTCGGCAGATCCAAAAAAATAAAGTGTTCTCCTTCATCAACATTTTGGGTCTGGCTCTGGGCATGGCCGCCTGCCTTGTTATTTCACAGTATGTGAACTTTCATACTTCATTTGATACATATCACTCCAATGCAGATCAGATTTTCAGGCTGGAGTCTGACGCTTATAAAAACGGAGAACACCTGGGACAGTCCTATAATGCTCCGTCCATGATGGGTGCTGCACTTCGTGATCAATCTCCAGAAGTAATAGCTGTTGCCCGATTTTATGATTACAACTACGCTAATAACTCCATTGTCTATACCGATGGTGATGGTAAAGTCAGTTTTGAACAACCCGGAGTGTTTATTGCTGACGAGGGGACATTTGAGCTGTTTGATTTTAAATTTCTGGCTGGAAGTTCAGCGAAGTTTGATGAACCTCTAAAGGCGGTTTTAACACTTAAAGCTTCAAGAAAATACTTTGACAATCCTGAGAAAGCAATCGGAAAATCATTCACACTTAGTGGAAACAATGGCAATCATCAATATGAATTGATCGGCGTGATAGACGATATCCCGGAAAACTCTCACATCCAATTTGAGTTGCTCCTTTCCTATCCATCAATGGACAATTACACAAAGAGCAGACTAAGCTGGACCAATAGCAGCTTTACCACCTATATGCTTGTTAGTGATCCCAATCGTCAGAGCGAGGTAATGTCAATAGTTAACCAGCTTCATGAGGAAAATTCTAAAGAATCCTATGCTGCGAATGGATATGCTGTTAATTATTTTCTCCGTCCTCTTACTGATATTCATTTGAATGCAGAGTATGAATGGGCTGATAGCGCTGGAGTAGATAATAAGACGGTTTTTGTATTGAGCTTCATAGCTATGATCATCTTGGTGATTGCCTGGATCAATTACATGAATCTTTCACTTGTTCGCACAATGGAACGCATGAAAGAGATGGGCATTCGCAAATGCATGGGATCCACCATGAAACAAATTACGCAACTATTTATTCTGGAGGCATTCGTAATGAATCTGCTGGCCTTTGTTTTAGCACTTTTTGCAACACAGATTGGTGAAAAATATTTGATTGAGGTGACAGGACTGCCTGTTTCTGCACTAATGGACCTGAAGGTTCTGACTCTATTATTAGGACTAATTGGAGTTGGCACACTACTCATCGGCTTTTATCCTTATATCCTTTTGAAAACCATGAATGTGGTAAATATTCTGGTTGGGAATCGCGGTAAAGTGGGTGGCGTGAAAATGCGCAAAAGTATGGTGTTTGTACAATTCATGATCACATTCATACTAATAGCAGGAACAGTCACAGTCTATCACCAAATCAATTATATGAGAGAAGCTGATCTCGGCATTGATATCGAGAATATCCTGGTAATCAAATCTCCACCGGGTGCCATTCATGACGATGAGCGGCAGGATGTAAAGCGGTTTAACACATTAAAAACCGAATTGTTGAAATATGCTGGGGTGAAGGAAATCACGAATGGTGGTGAAATTCCAGGAGAGCCTGTGGGTTGGGGTGCTAGTTTATATTTGAAGAATAAATCGAAAGAGACATCTGTGGCTACCGGTATGATTTCCATGGATTTAGACTTTCCCCAGTTTTTTGGAATTGATGTTATAGCCGGGCGAGCGCTTCAAAGTGGTGATGATCCCTGGAGCAAAGGTGATGTGGTTATCAACCAAAAACTTGCTGAGTTACTCGGGTTCTCCAATCCTGAGGATGCAATTGGTGCTGAGATAGATGGCTTTTACGGCCCTACGCTAAAGGTGCGGGGAGTATTGGAAAACCACCATCACACTTCTCTTCACAATGATTACACCCCAATTGTGTATGTGCTAAGTTCATGGACGGAGTTCTACTTTGTTAAGCTGCAACTAGATGAAAATGGTCATTCAACACGAAATACCCAACTCAACGATCTAGTTGCTACCGTAAAGGCTGAATGGAATGAGGTTTTTACTGATTACCAGATGGATTACTTCTTTCTTGATCGAGCCTTTGATGAACAGTATAAGGAAGATATCCGGTTTGGAAAGATATTCTCCGGTTTCTCAGCATTAGCAATTCTCATTGCTTGCCTCGGACTATTTGGTCTTACGTCTTTCAGTGTGCAGCAACGAACCAAAGAGATTGGTATCAGAAAAGTGCTCGGGGCTAGCGCAAAAAACCTGATGATTTTATTGTCAAAAGAATACATGATTCTTGTGTCAGCAGCGTGTGTGATTAGTCTGCCAGTGGCCTGGTGGATGATGTCCAAATGGTTGGAAGATTATACCTTCCGTATTGATTTGGGCTGGTGGTTTGTGATCGTGCCGATTGCCTTTGTAATTGGCTTAGCACTACTAAGTATTTCTACCAAAGTGCTGAGCACCATAAAAACCGACCCGGTAAAATCTCTTCGAACGGAATAAAGAAAGCGCCCAATTACCTACTTACTCTACTATGAAAGCCCCGGCAATTTTGTCGGGGTTAGTTTTTTTGGTCAATACTTCCATCATGTTCTGTAATTTCGAGTTGAAAAAGAAGTTTACATGGCTAAAAATGTATTCGGTCAGTCGATCTGGTTCAAAAAAAAGATTTTTCAAACAGTAGGAAGATTGGTATTATGGTACCTATTAAAACCGAACAAGGTAGTGGTTTCAGGGAGCAAGGTTTTGACTGAGATTCCAGACAAGAACGTTCTCTTCATTGCAAACCATCAGACCATCTTTACGGATGTTATCGCAATGTTTCATGCCATGTTTGCTGCCCTCAACGGACAGATAGATTCCATTGAGGACTGGAGCTACCTAAAGAATCCAAAGGTGAATGTATATTATGTAGCTGCTCGTGAGACGATGGAGAAAGGCTTTTTGGCTAAGGTGCTTGCACTGGCTGGAGCAGTGACGGTAGACCGTACCTGGCGAAAGGGAGATGAAATGATCAAACGAGAGGTCAATCCGGATGATACTAAATCCATAGGCACGGCAATTAAAGATGGGTGGGTGGTAACATTTCCCCAAGGTACCACAAGACAAAGCGCTCCCGTTCGTAAGGGAACCGCACATATTATCAAGCAACACAAACCTGTGGTAATTCCTGTACGTGTAGATGGGTTTCGAGAAGCTTTTGATAAAACAGGAGTCAAACGATTAAAAAAAGGAGTGACTCTTTCCTTAAAATTCGGAGAGCCAATGGACATAGACTATGAGAATGAATCAGTCGAGGGGTTGGTGAAGAAGATGGGTGTGGCGATTGGGGAGGAACACACAACCGCTTAAACAATCAAGCCCCTGACAAATTAATATCAGGGGCCATTCTTGGCAGAATATCCCAACCTTTTGTTGTCGGGACAGTATGACTAACACCTACTGTTAACCATGTTTTTAGACCTTTTTCGTCATTGCGAATCCGCTGATAAGCGGGTGAAGCAATCTCAATATTAAGATCGCTTCGTTCCTCCCGATGACGGTAGATTGAAGGACTAGCCTTTCAATCAGTCTACATTATCATGCAAAAACTTATTGTTTCCTAAAATCTGATTCTCTTCGTTCAGATTATACTTCGAGATGTTTCTCTCCGAAGAGTGAGGAACATTCTGAAGCTGAATCTTCTTGCGCTCATACGCCGGTACATCCAGTCGTTCCTTAAACTCCTCTGTCGGCATTTCAAACTTCTTATTATTGAACATGGCTTCACGCTCCGCACGCTCTTGTGCAAGCTTGACTTGTTTGGAGCTAGGAGTTGCATGAAAAGCATCTGAGATATTCACCTCTTCTTCATGTACTTCCTCATCTTCATCATGATCAAAACCATTGGTAAAATCAAACTCAAAGGAACGCTGTTCAGGCTTTTTCTTTCGTTGCTCCTCTTCTTCTACCTCACGCTTAATTTCATCCTTAAGTGAGCTGAACTCATAGTCCCAATCTTCTACACCATCCTTATCACCCTCCTCTTCAATTTCAAACATGAAATCAGATGTGTTACCTCGCTTTTTGGAATCATCAATTTCTTTCTGTGAATCCAGATCAAAACGTTTTGCCTCTTCCTCTTTGGAGATGTACTCGCCATCTTCATCTAGTTTACCAAATCCGGTTGCGATGACAGTCACCCGGATATTTTCTCCTAACGAGCTATCTACACCGTGACCAAAGATCACTTCCGCATCATCGCCGGCATATTCCTGAATGTAATCGGTGATGTCGGTTAACTCATCCATCTGTAGCTCTGCTTCCTCACCAGAGATGATGGAAAGTAAGATTTTCTCTGCTCCATAGATGTCCTGCTGGTTCAATAGCGGTGAGTTAAGTGCTTCTTCAGCCGCTCTTCTCGCTCTGTTGTCACCAATTGTCTTCGCTGATCCCATTACTGCCGGCCCGGCTCCCTTCATCACAGTCTTCACATCCTCAAAATCCACGTTGACATAACCCGGAACGGTAATGATCTCCGCAATTCCTTTTGCTGCTGTTGTCAGCACATTATCCGCCTGAGCAAATGCATCACTAATGGATAGATTGCCATAGATTTCACGCAGCTTATCATTCATGATAACGAGGACGGTATCGCAGTACTTTTTCAGCTCTTTGATTCCTTCCTCAGCAGCTTTCATTTTTTTCTTGCCTTCAAAAGCAAAGGGGGCGGTAACGATACCAACTGTAAGGATATCCAGCTCATTGGCTACCTGGGCAATGACGGGTGCAGCACCCGTACCAGTACCACCACCCATTCCTGCTGTGATGAAGACCATCTTCGTGTCTTGCGAGAGTAGGTCACGAATTTCTTCTTTGCTTTCAATAGCGGCATTTTTGCCACGTTCAGGATTTGCCCCTGCTCCCAACCCACTGGTCAGGTTTGTTCCAATTTGAAGTTTGCTCGGAACCGCACTGCTTTCCAGTGCCTGATGGTCCGTGTTACAAACCACAAACTCTACATCCCGGATTCCCAGGCTGTACATGTGATTAACAGCGTTGCTGCCGCCACCACCAACACCCACCACCTTGATGATGGATTTATGATGTGACGGTAAGTCGAATTGATACATATTTTCTGCCATAATTATAAAAGTTTTGAGTTCAGAGTTTCGAGTTTCGAGCCGGCTCGCAGCTCATAACCAGTAACTCGCCACTAATTAATTTTATCATCAAAATCATCGATTAAAAGGCCTTTGGTTTTCTCCAGAATATTGGAAAAGAACTTATTTCCAGCCTTCATCTTTTTCTTTCCATCTCCCTTGTAAGAAGGAGCTTCCGAATACCTTGCCTGACGAATGTCCAAAGCTTTAAATCCTGACAGCACTAATCCAACAGTTGTAGCGAACATTGGGCTTTTTGCCGCGTCCACTTTGCTTCTTCCAAGGTGCTCGTTCGGATAGCCAATTCGCGTATCCAGTCCGGTCATATACTCAAACAGCTGACTCAGATTGGTCAACTGAGAACCACCGCCGGTCACCACAATACCTGCAGCCAGCTTCTTATTGAAGCCGGAGCTAATGATTTCGGTATGCACCAGCTCTATGATCTCTTCCATTCGTGCCTCAATAATATGAGCAAGGTTCTTGATGGAAATTTCTTTTGGTGGTCGATTTCTCAAACCAGGGATCGATACGATCTCGTTCGGGCTGGCTTCCTCAGAAATGGCCTTACCAAATTTGGTTTTTAGCAATTCCGCCTGATGTTCCATCACCATACAGCCTTGCTTGATGTCGGAAGTGATGATATTACCTCCAAAAGGAATTACTGCTGTGTGTCGGATGATATTCTCATAGAATACTGCCACATCCGTAGTGCCACCTCCAATATCTACCAGGCATACACCTGCCTCTTTCTCTTCATCGCTGAGCACAGATAAGCTGGACGCGAGTGGTTCCAAAATGAGATTCTCAATTTGGAGCCCAGCCTTTTTCACACACTTGTTTATATTGTTGATTGCGTTCGTCTGAGCAGTGATGATATGGAAGTCTGCCTCAAGCTTCACTCCGGTCATCCCTACAGGATCCATGATTCCATCTTCATAGTCTACAATGTAATCCTGCGGCATCACGTGAATTATCTCGCTTCCCGGAGGAGTGACTATGCGGTGCATATCGCTATTAAGTCGAGCCAAATCCTCAATGGTAATCTCACCATCCGTATCCTCACGGGTGATGCCTCCGTGATGAACAGCACTTCGGATATGCTGACCAGCAATACCAACGTTTACCACCTGAATATCGATACCTGATTGCTCACTTGCTTCTGCAATTGCTTTTTCAATGGCGCGAACAGTCTTATCGATATTGGTGACGATTCCACGGATCACACCATCGGATACTGCCTTACCCATGCCCAGTATCTCGAGCTTACCGTATTCATTTTTCTTACCTACAATGGCACAAATCTTTGTGGTGCCAATGTCTAATCCAACGATGATTTTATCTTCCATAATATTTTAATTTCTCGGTGATTAAACTTAATTCCGTCATTCCTACACAGGCGAGAATCTCAAAACATCCCCCTGCTGTTATTCTTCCTCCCCCTACCCCCTCCAGAGGGGGAAAGGATCCTTCGCTGCGCTCAGGATGACACTTTAAAATGATATTTCCAACTTTGTTGGTCATTCACATATTATTTGATTCTCAAATTTCAGATTTACCCTATCGTAGGTGTTCCATCCTTTCTTGGGTAAGATCTCTTTATAAAAAGTCATTAGCTTTGAAAATTTCCTTTCTAAATCTTCAGGTTTACCAAACTCAACCACCTGCTTCGTTACCTGTGGATACAATTCTATCTCTCCATCCTTCTTGATGATGACATGAGCAATCTGGGCTTTCCAGAATTCATCTTTTTCTATAAAGGTCAGCAGTTCAAACACCTGCTTTCCAAACTTGCTTTCATTCAGGTTTCTCTCCCAAATGAATTCAAATTCCGTTTCCATTAATGGTACTCGAGCGGTGTGTTTCGCATTAATTGGAAGCACCCGACCATCTTCATCAATGTATCGATCCTTTTTTCCGTCGATGAAAAGTCTTGCTATCGGTTTACTCTGCTCTACCTTCACCTGAAGATTGCCCTTCAAATCCCGATACACCTGCGCATCTTTTACAAAGGGATTGGTTTCTACCCGCTCCTCCAAAGTTTTCGGATCAATATCTCCCATTTCAACGCCTACTACATAGTCAGCACTTTTATCGGTCATCAGGTCAACAACTTCAAGCTGATCAGTAAAGAAAATTCCTTCTTGATCAAGTATCTCAACCTTCACATCCTCAATCTCTCGACCATTATTCTTAATCCCTGCAAAAGCAATCAGTGAGATCAAAAGCAACCCACTGAATGAGTAGATCAAGATGTTTTTCTTTTCTTCCTTACTCATCTTCTTCACTTTTAGGATTGAACTTATTTTTCATGTACTCAGCGATCTTTGGAACCTCACGGTCTATGTCACCAGCACCAATGGTCACCACGATATCCAAGTTATGGTCATCCAGCTCCTGCAACAGATAATCCTTGGTCACCATCACCTTATTTTCATTCTCCATCAGGTCATAAATCGACTTGGAGCTCACTCCCTCTATTGGTTCTTCCCGCGCCGGGTAAATGTCTAATAAAATCACCTCGTCTGCTTTATCCAACGCCTCAGCAAATCCTTTTTTAAAGTCGTTTGTTCGTGAGAATAAATGCGGCTGGAAAATAGCCGTGATCTTACGTTTGCCTGCCAGTGATCTGACGGATTTCAGGAAAGCATTGATCTCTTCCGGGTGATGTGCATAGTCATCAATGAGTGTGGCATGCGGACTTCTAAAGACATACTCGAACCTCCGCTTCACTCCTTTATAAGATCGCATTAGTTTGCGAATTTCACGTCCTTCCATCCCCATATCAACAGCCACTGTAATGGCAGCAAGCGCATTCTCCACATTATGGTACCCCGGAAACTCCAAATGGACATCAGAGATTTTTTCCATCCCATAGCGATAGGTAAATACAAAAGCTCCATTCACAATACGAAGGGCATCCGCAACCGCATCTCCATGGCGGATTGCATAAGAGATATATTTATTCCCCGGATTAATCTTAAAGCCAGCGTCCGAATACATGAGAACTTTACCATCCTTTGGTGTCTTCTTTACGAATTCCTCATACGTATCCAGCATAGCCGTTTCATCACCATAGATGTCCAAATGATCCGGATCTAAAGAGGTGATGACCGTATAATTTGGATTCAATCGCATAAATGAGCGATCGTATTCGTCAGCCTCGACCACCACAGGTGCATTATCATCTCCAATGATCAGGTTAGTCCCGGTATTGGCCATGATGCCACCAACAAATGCAGAACATCCTTTTCTGGAATGGCTCAGCAGATGTGCGATCATCGATGTGGTAGTCGTCTTTCCATGTGTACCAGCTACCGCGATAGTGAAATGATTTTCTGTGATCATTCCAAGCACCTCCGATCGTTTCATCACGGTAAATCCATTATCGCGGAAGTAATTCAATTCGATGTGATCTTGTGGGATAGCTGGCGTATAGACAATCAATGTGCCCTCCTTCTCCAAGAATCTATCATCTATCAGGTCCAGCTGATCTTCATAGTGTACATCAATACCTTCCTCAATCAGTTTTTTGGTTAGCTCTGACTCAGTTTTGTCATAGCCTGCAACGAATTTTTCTTTTGCATGGAACCAACGAGCCAAGGCACTCATACCGATACCTCCGATACCGATAAAATAGGCGCTATTTACTTCGTTGAGTTTCATTGATCTACCAATTTCATTACCTCGTTTGCGATATCAATAGCAGCATTTTCATGCGCCATAGCTCCAATATTCTTAGACAGTTTTTGCTGTCTAGCTTTATCTTTTAGTAAAGCAATTGCTTCATCAATTAGCTTATCCATGGCTTCACTATCCTTTACCATTTCAGCTGCATCATTATCAACCAACGCTTTCGCGTTGATCGTTTGATGATCCTCTGCCACATTTGGGGAAGGCACTAAGATCGAAGGCTTACTTGTAAGCATCAACTCAGCGATGGAGAGAGCACCAGCTCGTGATATCACCACATCCGCGCATGTATATGCAAAATCCATCTGGAAGATGAAATCTTTGAGTATCACCTTCCCTCCTTTGTCATCAACACGCCCCTTCATCTCATCATGGTAATAGCCGCCACATTGCCAGATCAACTGTATTTCTTCCTGAGCAAGCTTATCCAAACCTCCCAATACACTTTCATTTAGTGTACGTGCTCCCAGGCTTCCTCCAATTACTAAAAGTGTAGGTTTTAACTCATCCAACTCAAAATGTTTGAAAGCTTCTGATTTCCTGTTTGGATTAAGTTTGATTGTCTTACGAACGGGATTGCCTGTGACCACTATTTTTTCAGCAGGAAAATACTTTTCCATACCTTCATGGGCCACACAGATCGTTTTCGCCGATTTTGATAACCATTTGTTGGTGAGTCCTGCGTACGAATTTTGTTCCTGAATAAGCGTCGGAATTCCTTTTTTACCTGCGACGTAAAGCAATGGCCCACTGGCGTATCCACCTACACCTACTACTACATCCGGGTTGAATTTTTTGATCAGCTTTGCTGATTGGCGAATGCTGGATAGCAACTTAAATGGGAACATCAGATTATCAGCCGAGATTTTTCGTTGGATGCCACTGATCCAAAGCCCTTCAATTTCAAAGCCTGCTTCCGGCACCTTCTTCATCTCCATTTTTCCCTTAGCACCTACGAACAAGATCTCCACCGACTGAAGCATATCCTTCAACGCCTGCGCAATAGATATGGCAGGATAAATGTGACCGCCTGTGCCACCACCACTAATCATGATCCTGTATGTTCTTTCCTTTTCGATTACGCTGCTTCTTTATATTGATTACCAATTGTTCCTCCGAAATTGTCGATCTCACCTCTACTTACACTGAGAATGATCCCCAGGGCCACTCCCGCAAAAAGTTGCGACGTACCCCCCATACTTATAAATGGAAGGGTCAATCCTGTAACAGGACCTAGCCCGACAGCAACTCCCATGTTCACCAATGCCTGTATAACCAGCGCAAAGCTTAGGCCTGCCGAAAGCAGTCCGCCATAGGCCCGGTCATTCTGTTCTGCCGCTTTCATTCCCCGGTACAACAGCGCGAGGTATAGAAAGAGAATGAGCACCCCACCGATCAATCCGTACTCCTCTAATATGATTGCATAGATGAAATCTGAATATGGATGCGGTAAGAAATTCCGTTGATCGCTTTGTCCGGGCCCTTTGCCGATTATACCACCTGAAGCAATCGCGATATACGCTTGCTTAGCCTGATACGGCGTATCATTATTAATAAAGTCCTCAACCCTTGAAATCGCGGTTCCTCCCCTTTGACCAACCATGAAAGCCACAGATCCAAACGATGCACAAATGACTACTAGCATTGCCAGGTATTTAACTGGTACACGTCCGATGAACAAAACCAGCATGCATGTAAGGAATAAGAGAATCGCAGATGAGAAATTGGTCAGTGCGATCAACCCACATATTAATCCGATCCAGAACAGCATCGGAACGATCGCTTTCTGGAAGTCATCAATGGATCGTTGACGCTTGGAAAGCATGCTCGCTAACGTTACTAGTAGAGCCAGCTTCGCCAAATCAGAGGGCTGGAATGCCTGATTGATTACCGGAATCGTCAACCAGCGAGATGCCTCGTTGATGTTGGTACCAAACATCCAGGTAAACAGAAGAAGTGGCACACAGAGCCATAGAACAAGGCGCGAAATTTTAGAGTAATAACGATAATCAATTTTGTGAGCGATCCAGATAGCTATCAAGCTCACTACCACCAAAACCGAGTGCTTGATCAAATAGTACTCTGTGTTGCCATCCATCATTTTGTAGGCGAGGCTACCGGTGGCGCTATACACCACCAAAATGCTAAACAAGGAAAGGATCAGCACGATGAACCAAATCACCGGGTCACCTTTCAGGTTTCGATATGCCCAATTTTTAATTTCGTTCATGCTTGAATTGATTTTGGTAAAACATCCTCTTGGTTTCATTTGGTAATACAATCCTCCCCCTAACCCCCTCCAAAGGGGGAAACTGATTCATTAAGGATATAGAGAATTGCATTTTCGTCATGCTTCTTTCGTTTTTAATGTCTTAGCGAGCTTGTTTACTGCCCGCTTAAATTTGTCACCACGATCCTCGTAGTTGTCGAACAAATCGAAACTGGCACAAGCAGGAGACAGTAACACAACATCACCTTCTCCAGCCCACTCATGGGCTTGATGAATTGCCTTCTTTATCGAGTCAACCTCAGCTATACGGTCCAGTTTGGATCCAAAGAAATCGGTTAGCGCTCTGTTATCCTTACCCATGCAAATGAGCCCTTTCACCTTCTTCTTCACTAGCTTCTGAATCTGGGTATAATCATTTCCTTTGTCGATACCGCCAGCAATCCAAATAATGTCACCTTTCACTCCATCCAGGGCATAGTAGACCGAATCCACATTGGTCGCTTTGGAATCGTTGATGTATGCGGCTCCATCTATTTCCTCCACAAACTCCAGTCTGTGAGGTGCATTCTTAAAAGTTCTAAGGCCTTTCAGCACTTTTTCAATAGGTACTTCCATACTTAATGCACTCAGCACAGCAGCCATACTATTGACCATGTTATGCTTGCCAATCAGTGATATCTCAGAGACCGGGATCCGGTATTTTGCACTATCCTTTTTGAACTGGAAATTAAAAATCAGATGTTCGTCCTTCAGGTAAGCGCTCAGCTTATTGTTTTTTGAAGCTGACATGGCAAACATGCTCGCCTCGATTTTTCTTCTACTTATTTCTTCTGTCACCGGCTCAGAATCTGCACAGTAGATAAAGGCTTGCTCATTGGTAAGATTCTCAACAATCCTGAATTTAGCAGTGACGTATTTGTCAAAATTGTAATCATATCGATCCAGGTGATCCGGGGTGATATTCAGCAATACAGCTACATCTGGTCTGAAGTTTTGAATTCCATCCAACTGGAAGCTACTCACTTCGACCACATAATAATGATAGCCACCCTCAGCAACCAACCCAGCCAGGCTTGTGCCTACGTTACCCCCCAGGGCCACTTTATAGCCTGCGGTTTTTAGTAAATGATACGTCAGCATGGAAGTGGTCGTCTTTCCATTGGTGCCCGTAATGGCGATGACTTTCGCTTTATCAATAAAACGATAAGCAAACTCGATTTCAGAAATGACAGTGATGTTTTTGCTTACAATTTTTTGAACGAGCGGAGCTGAATCCGGAATACCCGGGCTTTTCACCACTAGTGAAGCCTCCATGATCAATTCCTCCGAATGACCACCTTCTTCAAAGTCGATTTTCCGACTCTTTAGTGTTCTCCTACGATCTGGAGCCAGGTTTCCTCCGTCAGAAAGGAATACCTCATAGCCTTTTTGACGAGCAAGTATGGCAGCCCCAACGCCACTCTCACCTCCGCCTAATATGACTATGCGTTCATTCATTATTCCTCTTCTTTTTGTTTTCGATCGATGATTACATCAAAACATTTTGAATAGATCGACATGAGGTCGTATCCATCTTTCACAAAGTCATTGATCAAAGCGATCTTTTGCTTTTTGTTGGCCAATTCAAGCTGATCAAGGATGAACAGCACTTCATCTGTTTCGTCTTCCAGCTTTCCCATTATCTGATTGAAGACCATCTCTGAAGGAGCCTTTAGTAACTTCAAAAATTGATCATCAATCTTACGTGCGCATCGGATCAACATGGAAGTGGCTTGCACCAAGGTGCCCGATGGGATGAGCTCAGAAAGCTGCACCGCACCTTTCTGGAATTTCTCGTTTAATTCATGGATTTGTGTTACTGTCATTATCTGATTTTTAGTGTTGCAAGTGTGAAAATGGCTAAGAGGATGCCCATGATCCAGAATCTCCCCACAATCTTAGCCTCATGAATTCCTTTCTTTTGATAATGGTGATGGAGTGGCGACATCAAAAAGATGCGCTTTCCTTCCCCATATTTCTTTTTGGTGTATTTGAAATAAGACACCTGTATGATTACCGATAAATTTTCGACAACCAGAATCCCACATAGTATCGGGATCAATAGTTCTTTGCGAATCACAAACGCCAAAACAGCGATGATCCCACCTAATGAAAGACTGCCTGTGTCTCCCATGAAAACCTGCGCCGGGTAGGCATTGTACCAAAGGAATCCAATGCAAGCTCCTACAAATGCGGTACAGAAAATCACCAGTTCTCCGGAATTGGGAATGAACATAATGTTGAGATAATCGGAGAATATGGCATTACCCGACAGGTAGGCCAATACAGCTAATGTTAAAGCAATGATGGCACATGTTCCAGCGGCTAAACCATCCAATCCATCAGTGATATTCGCGCCATTGGAGACAGCCGTTACAATGAAAATGACCACCCCTACATAAAGTACCCATGAGTAATCGGCCAGAAACTCAGGAAGTAGCCATTCATAATTGAATTCATTGTTAGCTACAAATGGGATTGTAGTAAGCAAAGAATTTTCATCCTTGAATGCTTCGCCTGAAAAATCCCGTACTACAATGTCTTCATGGAATATCATCACCAGTCCCACCAGCAGACCCAGGCCGATTTGACCTATTACTTTGAATTTTCCTCTCAGTCCTTCTTTGTTCTTCTTTTTTACTTTCAGGTAATCATCAAGGAAACCTATTGCCCCCATCCAAAGTGCTGAAATGATCAAGAGTATAATGTATATGTTACCAAGGTCTGCAAATAAGAGTGTGGGTATCACAATTCCGGAAATAATGATAATCCCTCCCATCGTAGGCGTTCCTTTCTTTTCCATCTGCCCTTCCAGCCCTAGGTCACGGATCGATTCGCCTAGCTGATATTTGCGCAGCATATTGATCAGCTGCTTCCCAAAAGTAATGGTTATGAGCAATGAAAGCAATGCCGCCATTCCTGCACGGAATGAGATATACTGAAACATTCCCGCGCCTGGGAAGTCTATTTGATTTAGATATTCAAATAAGTAGTTCAGCATCTTTCGATTTTAGATTTATTTGATTTTAGATTATACATCCCCCTGCTCACGCACCTTCTAGCGCACCCCCCGAATCGTCGGACCGCTTCAAAGGGGGAATTTGTTCTTGAGATATTCTCTAAAACTGTATTCATTAGTTCAATAGCTCTTTTAATACCTCTCTATCATCAAAGTGATTTCTCACTCCGTTAATTTCCTGGTAGGTCTCATGCCCCTTGCCTGCTACCAGGATGATGTCCTGATCGCTGACCAGATTACATGCCGTCCGGATCGCTTCTTTTCTGTCGGCTATGATCATCACATTTCTTTCCTTCGATTTTGGAATTCCTTCTTTCATATCATCCAATATCTGCTGAGGATCTTCCGTTCGAGGATTGTCAGAAGTCAGAATGACTTTATCACTAAATCGTGCTGCTATTCCAGCCATCTCCGGACGCTTGGTTTTGTCGCGATCTCCTCCGCACCCCACTACGGTTACCAGCATCTCATTTTTGGTTCGTAAATCATCTATGGTACTTAGTACATTCTCCAATGCATCCGGTGTATGGGCATAGTCCACAATGGCCATCACATTGGAGCCATTTTCCACCTTCTCGAATCGTCCACTTGCTCCGCTGGTAGTTGATAGTCCACTGAGCACTTCTTCTTTCTCCTCATCCAACAGAATAGCCACCGCATAAGCAGTCAGTAAATTGTAGGCATTGAACTCACCGATGAGCTTGAACCACACATCCACTCCATCGAAGTTCAATTCCAATCCCTGCAGGGTGTTGTGGATGATACGTACTTTAAAGTCAGCCATCGAACGAATACCTAACCTGTTCTTTTCTGCTTTGGTGTTTTGAAGCATTACCATTCCACGCTTGTCATCTACATTAACCAATGCAAAAGACTCTGAGGAAAGCCCATCAAACAAAAGTTTTTTCGCTGCGATGTACTCATCAAATGTTTTGTGATAATCCAGATGATCATGGGTGATATTTGTGAAAACACCACCGGTAAAATGAATACCTGATACGCGATGCTGGACCAGGGCGTGGGAGCTTACCTCCATAAAAGCATGCGTACAACCACTCTCAACCATTTCGGCTAAAAGCTGGTTAAGTTGCACCGCATCCGGAGTAGTAAAGCTGGTGTCTAAGATCTTATGGTTAATCTTATTCTCTACGGTTGAAAGTAAGCCCACCGAGTAGCCCAGGTTTTGGAAAAGCTCGAATAGCAACGTTGCACAAGTGGTTTTTCCATTCGTACCCGTAATGCCTACAAGCTTCAATTTCTCTGATGGTCGTCCATAGAAATTCGATGCGATGATGCCCAGGGCTTCCGCTGAATTATCTGTTTGAACGACCGTAATATCTTCTTTAATATTTTTTGGAGTGTGCTCACACACGATGACTTTAGCTCCTTTTTCCAGCGCCCCCTCGACGTAATCATGACCATCTACTGTAAGACCCTTCACTGCTACAAAAAGGAAGTCCTTTTCCACTTTTCGCGAATCAAATGCCACTCCAGCCACTTTCTCATCCCGATTTCCAGTGATCGACTTAAGCGATACGCCAAACAATATGTCTTTTAGCGTTTGCATCAGCTCAGTTTCAGTTTAATGGTTGAACCCTTCGTTAATCTACCTCCTGGCGTCATGGATTGGGTAGCTACTCGCCCTCTACCATTCACTTCTACTTCTAATCCAAGGTTTTCAAGCACATAAATTGCATCACGCAACGTCATTCCACGTACATCAGGGACAACCTCATACTTTACTGGATTTCCCTTCCAGTAAACTGCGTCGTTAATCACATCTGTCTTGACCCACTCGGTTTCCGCCTTGGCATGGTTGGAAATACCAAGTTGATTACAGATCATCGTGAGCTCATCACGTTTACCAGCTTTAATGTAAGGAAAAACACCTGTCACGTAGGTGCGTTCCTCTGTGCCAATTTCGTGCATATCCAGTTCCAGAGAGTAGATTTTATCTGCTATTTCTTTAAAAACAGGCGCAGACACGTCGCTTCCATAAATCTGATAACCTTTCGGATTATCGATTACTACGATGCAGCTGTAGCGTGGAGCTTCCGCAGGGAAGTAGCCCGCAAATGACGTATAGTACTCACGTACATAGCGACCATTTTTTACCTTCTTAGCCGTTCCTGTCTTACCGGCAATTTTATAATGACTGTGGTTAATGTTTTTCGCAGTGCCTCGCTCTACAACCCCCTCCATCATCAGCTTTACCTTGCGCAAGGTCTCTTTCGAAGCAATACGCTCATTGATCACTTCCGTATCAAATTCATCAATCATCCGATCGGCTTTCATCACACCTTTCACGATCATAGGTTTCACCATCTTGCCATTGTTGGCTACCGCATTGTATAGCGTCAGCATCTGAAGAGGTGTCATCTTTAGCTCATATCCGTGCGACATCCAAGGCAAACTCACCCCACTCCACGTGCTGTCAGATGGATCTTTGATGTACGGCTTACCTTCTCCTACCATCTGAAAATCAAGTGGTTGATGAAGATTCATTCGCTTGAGGTAGTTGATGTATTTCTCCGGACGGTCATTAAAGTATTGAGTGATCAATTTTGCCACACCTATATTCGAAGAATTCTCAAAAACTTCCTGCACAGTGAGCGTACCATATCCTCCAGGCTTATGATCACGCATGGTTTTGTCAAAGAACTCTAGTTCGCCATCGCCAGCATCCACCGTATCAGAGAGCTTGATGTCAGTTTCTTCCAAAAGTGCGATCATACTTGCCAGCTTGAAAGTTGATCCGGGCTCGCGTGATCCCTGGCTACCAACTGCATAATTGTATCGCTCGTAGTAGTCCCCTTCGCTGTTTCTGCTCAGGTTGGAGATTGCCTTGATCTCACCTGTCTTTACCTCCATCACTATGGCTACTCCATAGTCTGCATCATGTCTTTGAAGTTCATTCAGCAACGCTGATTCGGTTACATCCTGCAGGTCTACATTGATAGTAGTCTGGATGTCATACCCATCCACCGGACGTCTTTCGGTACCGTCATAGATGGGTCTCCAGCCACCTCCAGCCATTTTTTGATACAGCCCTTTTCCATTGATTCCCGCGAGTTGCTTATTGAAACTATATTCTAATCCTACGGTACCACGATCGTTTGCATTCACACTCCCGATGGTACGGATCCCTAAATGGGAGAAAGGCAAAAAGCGTTTTTCTACCTTTTCAAAAATCACCCCTCCTTTTAGCCTGCCTTCCCGGAAGAGTGGCCAGTGTTCCATGTTCTTTTTGTCCTGGTAGCCAATTTCCTGACGATTCAAGGTCAGATACCTTCGTCCTTTTCTCCGGGCATCATCAATCTTTCGCTTATACTGCGTTGGAGTAAGGTCTCCGTAATACCTTGAAAGCCGATAACACAGTGAATCGATGTTGTTTTTATATAAGCCATTGGAAGGCAGATATGGATCGATAGCCAACCGATAAAATGGTAAAGATGTTGCGAGCAGGCTGCCATCGTCTGCGTAGATGTTGCCTCGCGTTGCTTTCACATTCATTACCTGCATGCCCAATGTTTCGCCCATGCTTCTCCACTTGTCTCCTTCCACGTACTGAACCTTAGCAATACGGAAGATTACTGCTCCGGCTACCAGGAAGGTAAGGAGAAAGGCGATTCTTACGCGTAGTACTATGTCTCGTTTGATGCTCATCCTTTAGTCAACAGTTTTTTTACATCCCCCTACCATCGCACTTTCAGCACACCCCCCTTCAAAGGGGGAATTCTTGAATTCACCGCTCTCACTAGTCGAGATGACATCCAATATTTGATGATATCGTGTTTTATTTATCTTCAACTTCCCTAATCAAAACAGGTAATTCTTTACTCTCTTTCAAGCCGAGCGCTGCTGCTCGTTTTGCCACCTCTGATTGCTTGCTTTCATACATGAAATCAGCCTTTAGGGTAGTATAGTCTGCTCTGAGATCCTCAACCTCTGTTTCCAGATGATTGATATCTCGAATTTTCTTTTCTGCGTAGTGGCGGTTGCCGATGTACAACAGACATAAGAATGCCAGAAATAGAATTTGGGGAAGAAAACGCACGTGTATCACCTCGCTCATGGATGAGTCCATGCGTAGAAAGCGATTGATGAGGCGGAATAAGCCTCCTCGCTCTTCTCTTTGTGGTAATTTGTAGGTGTTCTTCATCTTTTTAAAAGTTTGAAGTTTGAAGCCGGGAGTTTGAAGCTGGAATATCTTCCATCTTCTAGCTTCCTACTTCTCGCTTCTCTTTCTGCCAATACGCAGCTTCGCGCTTCTCGCTCTGCTGTTTTTTTCAATTTCTGCCGCTGTGGGGACGATGGGCTTTCGATTCACCGGGTCTAATACCCTGATTGGATTCCCATAAAAGTCTTTTTCATCGACCCCTTTAATATTTCCTTTGTTTATGAAATTCTTGACCGGCCGATCTTCCAATGAGTGGTAACTCATCACTACGAGTCTGCCTTCTGCCTTTAGCACCTCGCCTGCCTGTATCAAAAATTCCCGGAGTGCTTCCATCTCCTCATTTACCTCGATGCGAATGGCCTGAAAGACCTGTGCAAGGTATTTGAGATCCCGACCTTTTGGAGCATTTTTCATGGCAATGGCCTTGAGCTGCTCGTTGGTCTCGATGGGCTGGTTCATTCGGAAATTCACAATCTCTCTTGCGAGTGTTCGTGCATTCCTGATTTCCCCGTACGCACTCAAAATATGTATCAGATCCTTTTCCTCGTATTCGTTGACTACTTCCCTGGCGCTTTTAGCTGCGGCCTGATCCATGCGCATATCCAACACACCTTCTGCCCTAGTGGTGAATCCACGCGATGGTTCATCAAACTGATGGGAGCTAACTCCCAAATCCGCCAGGATGCCATCCACTTCCGTGATGCCATGTAGCCTGAGGAATTTTTTCAGGTATCTGAAATTTGATTCAATAAATGTGAAAGAACATTCGCTCCCAGAGGCATCTAGCTCCTCCTGAAGCTTTTGTGCATTTTGCTCAGCGTCTTTGTCCTGATCAAAAGCAATGAGGTGGCCGGTTGTCAATCGCTCGAGTATCGCTTTGCTGTGACCGCCACCTCCAAAGGTCACATCCACGTATACTCCGTCTGGTTTTATGTCCAGCCCGTCAAGGCATTCCTGCAACATGACCGGGTTGTGGTATTCACTCATCTTTTTATCCTCCCCCCAACCCCCTCCAGAGGGGGACATAAGCCTCTTTCAAAACAGTCATTCTGAACTTGTTTCAGAATCTTCTGTGTTTCCCGCCCTGGATTGCTATAGATTCCGAAATAAATTCGGAATGACGTTCTAGGGCAATTTCCAGCACTATTCATCGAGGAACTTCTGTGCCAGCTCTGAGTATTCGGTATCGTCACTGATCATGTGCTTATCAAATACTTCAGGGTTCCACATTTCTATATAGTTGCCCGTGCCGATGAGGAGTGCCTCCTTGTCAATCTGCGCATGAGCGAGCATCTGTTTGGGTACCAGGATACGGTTGGCGCTATCCAGCTCTACCTGAGCGATGCTCCTGAAAAATGTCCGTTTCAACTTTCGTTGTTCCGGATCGAATTCACTAAGTGATGAGATCTTGTGGTGTATTTTTTTGTACTCCACCATCGGATACAGGATGAGGTTCGGCTCGAATCCCTTCCGTATCACTAGTTCGGTAGTGGAGACCTCCGGGAGGTTGCTCTTGATCTTTGCAGGCAAGACCAACCTCCCTTTAGTATCCAACTTACACTCATACTCGCTTGTAAAAAACGCCATACTGAGCCTTGAAAAATATAAACCACCGAGACAAATGTAATCAACTTTTCCTATTTTCCACCACTTTCTCCCACTTTCACACACTAATATAAAAAAAATGCATATTTGGTATTTTAAATCGATGATTTTAAGCAAAAAATGAAGACTCTGTGAATGAGCGAGTTATAAGAATTAGCCACTTCAGACACTCATTTTGAAAATTTTTTGGGATTTGATGTTTGATTTTTGGGATTTAGGAGATTTGGTGGGGGAATGTGGGGAATAGAAAATGGAGGTGTTTGGATGGGAAATTTGTGACGCAGGGATGCCCCTATATGATCTTAGCGAAGACCAGTGTTGGGTTTTATTTTATTGTAAATGTTGTTGACTGAATAATTGCTTAACAATCATTCAACAATCCTGCCGTCTTCCATGGTAATGACTCGATCTGTTCGCTGTGCAAAGTCCTCATCATGTGTTACCACCAGTAATGATAGGTTAGCGTGATGGCTCAGGTCACGAAGGATTTGAAATACATTATCAGAATTTTTACTGTCCAGATTTCCTGTTGGTTCGTCCGCCATAATGATATCCGGATCGTTGATGAGTGCACGTGCAATGGACACTCGTCGTTTTTGTCCGCCGGAAATTCGAGATGCCAACTTATGTGCCTGATCTGCAATATTTAATAGCCTCAGTTTTTCCAGTGCATCAGCTTCTATTTCATCCCGTGATTGTATACCCAGTTTTAATGCTGGAAGCATGACGTTTTGCAGGACAGTAAACTCTGGAAGGAGGTAGTGAAATTGGAAGATGAAACCGATATGTTCATTTCTTATACGCGCCAGCTCATCGCCTGACTGCCCATTTAATAGGCGGTTGTTTAAGTACAGATTGCCTTCATAGTCAGTATCCATGGTAGACAAAATGTAAAGCAACGTTGACTTTCCGCAACCGGACTTTCCCATGATGGATACAAACTCCCCGCGTTTTATTTCTAATGACACATCCTTCAGAACGTGAAATATTACCGGATCCCTGAAATACTTATTCAGTTTTTCTGCTACAGATGGAAGATCACATAAACATCATCCATTCCATTAAGCCAAAGCTTAGTCAGGAAAGAATACGTACATAGGAAATGTTTTATATCAAGTTAGGACCCTTTACCTCCTTTTCAAAAGGAGGATACAGTTAAGAAAGCTCGGCAAACACGTCATGGTGAACAACTTTCTCTTCAAACTCAAGTAAGTAATCATTGTCTTCCGGATAGTATTTGGCTTTCTCATAATCTTCCCCAGCAAAGTTTTTAATGACTTCCAGATTTTCCCAATAAGTGATCAAGGTAAAGTGTGCCTCCTCTTCTACTAGTCTTCTCAGGAAACTGAGCTTTACAAACCCAGGTGTACTTTGATAATCAGGAACAGCTTTTTCCTTCATGAATTTGGTGTAGTCATCAAAGTCCTTGGCCTTCGTGCGTCCATACCAAATACGTGCAATCATTTTTTAATGTTAAGGTGTAATATTTCCAATTTAACAATTATACCGTGAGGACTAATAGAGGGGCATAAAAAACCATCAATGAAGATGGCATCTCGGATTATCTGTCCTGTCGCTGCAGGCTGGGATTTAGCACCAGTCATCGCACGCTGGCGATCGGGTTGCAAAGGCTGCATTGGGCCCAGTCCCTTCACCTTTCCTGATAATCTTTAGTAAATGTACGCTTCTAAAGCAGAAATAGTTCCATCAGCGGGAACGAAGACCAAAAGCATCACATGATATTAATGGCTGGGTAACAACCTACTTTAATGAAACTTCTCAAGAATTAGTTTTAACCTGTAATTAATTGAAATTTCGTGGGTAGAGTTTGTGACCCTGCCCAGCGTGGAATTGATAACGTAATCATATGCATAGCCAAACCGAAGGTTTGGGTGAATCCTTATCTGAAATAATAAACTGACTGACTCAGGTGGACGATAGGAAAGACCCGCTTCGATCAATTCCTCATAGGTAAAATAGACGTTGTAATCCACTGTTAATGGTGCCCCTTCCACGGCTCTAACTAAAACATTTGGTACAATCTTGACCTCTGGAGAAACCCTCAGGTTGGCACCCACAGTTCCATAGTAGTGCTGTCTTTGAGTGTATTGGACTACACCATCTACTTCTATTGAATTTTGCAAAGCAAAAGGTGAGGAGATTCCAGCATAAAAGTCATGTGTATAGTAGTAAAAACCGTATCCTACGGTTGGAACAAGACGCGTAAAACCTTCAGCAAAATCATTCTGACTTGATTGTAAAACATATGCATCTTGTAAATTATTACTTAAGATTTGAAGGCCTCCCTGCAGACCCATACTTAAATAGCCACTTCCTAATTTTATTTCATAACTCCCTCCAAAAATTACATCGGAATTAGAAGTTACTCCTATCTCGTCTCTAACAAATTGAAACCCCAATGCGGCATTGGGTACTGTGATGGGAGAATGAAAAATAAGTGCCTGCGTTTTAGGTGCTCCTTCGATCCCTGTCCATTGCCACCTGGATACCGCAGTGACACTCAAAGCTTCGTGCTTTCCGATGTATCCCGGATTGATCGTGGACAAATTAAACATGTATTGGGAAAAGTTAATTTGCTGCTGAGCCACGGTAGAAAAGGCAGCAAAAAGGAGTATAAAAACGGTTAATGTATACTTATATCTCATTGCTCACCTTTTAATAATAACAAACCCATTTTTTGGTGGAATGGGATCACCGGAAAATTCAATCACATAGAAGTAGGTTCCATCGGGTGCTCCCCCACTCCCAAAAGAACGAGAGGCATTGGACATACCATCCCACACCCTATCTCGATTATTGTAACCTTCTACCTCCCATATCTTAGTTCCAAATCGATTAAAGATTACTACCTTGTTATCCGGGTATTTTTCGATCCCTGGAATTACCCATGTCTCACGGTTCGGATTAAATCCTTGCGGGATCTCTTGCAGGGAATTCTTTATAACCTCATCTGTCACCGCCTCACCCTCATTTCCAGATGCATCTGTTACTTTTACTGAAAGCGTGAGTACGCCATCATCTAGCTCACTGACGTCAACGTCTCTCACAACAATACTGGCTGGATTGTCTATAAGCCCGGTTCCTAAAACAGAATTGCCGTTGGTTACCTCATACGAATACGACCCAACCTCCTCTACATTCAAGATCTCAAATTGAAGGTCTGTCTGATTCAGTGTATTGATGGCTTCATTTAGAATATTTACGGTGTATCCAGCCGGAGCAATCACATCTCCCAACCCAACAGTCACGGTCTCCTCTGCACTAGTGTTTACTCCATCGCTCACTGTGACTACCAATGAATATGGGCCTTCCAAATCATCAGAATTGCTCAATGTAAGCTCACCGGTAGAATCATCGAGACTAAATACATTTTGTCCGTCTCCACTCACGATAGTCCAGTCTGTAAAGGTGGTTGAGGCATCTAAGTCAGTAGCTTCTATAAACCCTATTGATGTTCCTACATTAGCATTGGGAATGCTAAGTACTTGTGAGGGTGTGACTAACGGAATGTTATCATTGAGGTCATTCACATTTATGACCACAATTTCTTCTTCAGAGGTATTCAAACCATCACTAACGGTAATGGTTAGATTAAAACTTTGAGTAGTCTCAAAATCAAGGGCAGTATTGTCCATGACTGTAATCTGGCCTGTAGTCGAGCCTATCGCAAAAACGCCATCATCATTTCCAGCTGTGATTGTCCAGTCTGTCAAGGTAGACGAAAGCTCATCTGTCGCCTCAACGCTTCCAACAAGAAATCCATTTGTCTCATTTTCATCCACTTCTAGCTCTTGCCCGGATGTTATTATCGGTGGTTCAGAATTTTTAATACTCAGATTATAGGTTGCCTCCGCTCCTACATTACCTGCCAGGTCAGATAGGCTAACACTAAGCAACAAATCGCCATCCTCTAAGCCGCTTATGTCGATTCCCATCACTTGCTGTGTGATACTTAACACATCGCCGGATCCTGTAATAACAGCGGCCCCACCGTCTGAGGAAATTTCGTATTCATATGTGGTTCCTGCTTCTGCATCGGATAAAGTAAATGAAAGCGCTTGCTCATTACTTTGCGTATATTCCAGGTCATCCAGAACTACCGAATAGCCCCCAGGTGCTGTTTTGTCCAACAGCAATGAATGATCACTATTGGATGAGGTGTTACCAGCCATATCTGTGGCTGTGACAGTGATGAATATTACACCCTCAAACATTTCGTTGGTAAGATCCAATTCGCTGGTAGTAAATAGGTAAGTGCCATCACCCTGATCAACGAATGAAGACATTGAGCTAAAGTTATTATCCAACACACCTAGATCAGCAGTTACGGTCAATCCTGTCTCACCTAAATCGGCCTGTATAGTGATGGTTTCTCCAGCTCTGTAATTACCATCCCCAAGATCAACCACGCTGATGAAGTTTGGATCTGTTGTATCCAGCAAAGCATCTTCATCTGAAACTACGGTGGCTGAATTGTTTACAGTATCGGTAAGTTGACCTGTAATGGTCAGCAGGCCATCGTTCAAGACACTCACATCTACTGTAATGGTCTGTGCATTGCTGACATCCATTGTACTGAAAAATGGCCCTATAGATCCTCCACCTGAGCTCGAAATTGAATAGGACAGGATGGCTTTTTCTTCTGCATTGTTAATGGTAAAACTTGTAGAACTTGCCTCGATTGCATTGATTATGAGGTCATCCCACGCCAATGAAAACCCTGTTGGTTCTTCCGTGTCTTTAATTTCTGTATCGGTCACCTCAGCCCCTTCATTACCTGCAGGGTCTGTGAGGGTGATGGTAAGTGTAACCTCTCCATCGGGAAGGGAGGATAAATCATATCCGGCACCCGCATTATCGTAAGTCTGATTTGAAGCGATGACCACTTCCGTTCCACTGATCAGCGTTCCATCAAATGCCTCAAATTCATAATTTAATGTAGCACCTACTTCCCCTCCTGTTATAGAAAAAGTAATCGAAGTTTGATTTATGGAGTTAATTGCCAGTTCCCCTCCTAAATCTATTGATACCGCATATCCATTCGGTGCAGTCTGGTCGCTTTCAATGCTAAACTGTGTTGCAGCTAAATTTCCATTTCCAGCTACATCAAAAGCTACATCAGCATCAATATCTATGGTCAGTATTCCTTCAGCTGATGGGGTCAGATCAAAAGTATATATCGCACCAGTTCCGGAGAAATTACTGATTGTTCCACCCACAATATCTAAATCCGAACTGATAAAGCCTGTTACATCTTCTGTAAAAGTTACCTGAATAGGAATAGGATTGTCATTTGTTGGGTCACTTGAAGTAGAGGTAATGGTCACTTGAGGAACAGCTGCATCAACCAGAACATTACTTGCATCTGCAGTATTATTCAGCGTAAGATCTGCATCGTTTCCAGCTAAGTCCTGAATAGTTCCACCATTCAGGGAGAGAGACACCACAGCTATTCCATCCATATCAATTTCACCTGACTGGACGATGTAAGAAAAACTTAAAGATGCTGTACCAGTACCTCCGGTAAGGGATGCTCCAACAGTCGTTGATCCTATGGTGATTAATAATTCCGGGGAACCGGAAACATCCACTGCTTCACTGAAATTAACTACAAAATCAAGACTTTCTCCTTCTATATAAGTATCATCTATTGGTACATCCACTGAAGTCACAAACGGCACTTCCCCATCCACCAACACACCACTTGCATCTCCAACATTATTCAGTGTTAAGTCCGCATCATTGCCAAGAGAATCTCTTATAGTGCCACCATTTAGCGTCAGGGAATTGATGGCAATTCCATCCGTATCCATATCCCCTGCCTGTATCGTGTAGGTAAATCTGAGTGTAGATGTACCTGATCCCTCCAGAAAGGTAGCAGCAACAACCGTAGACCCAATTGTAAACATTAGTTGAGGAGCTCCTGTAACGTTTACATTTTCATCAAAAGCAACATCGAAAGTAAGAACTTCCCCAATGGTGTATGTAGCTGCTGATGGAACTGTGACTGAGGTAACTACCGGCTGAATAGCATCCACCAAGACACCACTCGCATCTGCAACATTATTCAATGTCAAATCCGCATCATTGCCAGCAACATCCTCTATTGTACCCCCATTTAGTGATAGCAGTCCAACAGTTATCCCATCTACATCTTCGTCTCCCGGCTGCACGGTATATCTAAATACAAGTTTTGATGTCCCTGTACCATCAACATAACTAGCGACAACACCCGTTGATCCAATGGTTAATGAAAGCTGAGGGTTGCCAGAGACGTTTACTATTTCATTGAAATTAACTTCAAATTCCAAAAGATCACCTGAGGAGTATGTCCCATCTGCGGGAACATCAACGGAAGTAGTTATAGGAGCTATACCATCGACTAATACACCGCTGGCATCCGCCACATTATTCAATGTTAAATCTGCGTCATTGCCTCCCGAGTCCTGAATACTGCCCCCATTTAACGAAAGTGGATTAATCACTATCCCATCAGTGTCCAATTCTCCGGGTTGAACAGTATAAGAAAACGTAATAGCTGATGAACCTGACCCACTTGAAAAATCTGCAGTCACAGTGGTTGATCCAATTACAAATGAAAGTTGAGGAAGTCCGGATACGTCAACCGACTCATTAAAATTGACTACAAAATTTAATACCTCTCCCATCCCATAGATTCCATCAGATGGTACTGACACTGAGGTGATGTGTGGGAAAGCACTATCTACCAATACCGCACTTGCGTCTTCTATATTGTTCAGTGTTAGGTCTGCATCGTTTCCTCCACTATCCTGGATTGTTCCACCATTTAACGAGAGTGATTGTATCGAGATCCCATCAGAATCCGTGTCGCCCGCCTGAACGGTGTATGAAAAAGAAAGAACATCTGTCCCTGATCCTCCTGTAAATGTGGCCTTTACTAAAGTAGACCCGATAATGAAAGATAATTCTGGTGACCCAGTAACATCAACGATTTCATCGAACTGGACGGTAAAATCTAAATCAGATCCTGGCCCATAAGTACCATCAGGAGGAACTTCTGTTAAAATGACCGTAGGAATGATTCCATCTACCAATACTCCACTTGCATCTGCGATATTGTTTAGAGTGAGATTGGCCGAGTTTCCCAAGCCGTCTTCTATGGTACCACCATTTAACGAAAGCGAATTGACAGTAATCCCATTTGAATCCTCATCACCAGAAAGCACCGTATAAGTAAATGTCAAAGAAGAACCACCAGAACCACTAACATAATTGGCTGCCACCGTCCCAGACTCAAAAGCTATCACAAGTTGTGGCGATCCAGTCAAAGTAACAGCCTCATTAAATGTCACAATAAAATCTAACTCTTCTCCTATGATATAAGTATCGTCAGCCGGTACAGCTACAGATAGTACCTCCGGGCCAGTTCCGTCTACCAACACAGCACCAGTATTATCCACGTTATTAAGCGTAAGGTCTGCGTTGTTACCAACCTGATCTTTGATGGTAGATCCATTTAAAGCTATTGATGTCACCTCTATTCCATCAGTATCCAGGTCCCCGGATTGGACAGTATATGTGAATGTGAGACTGGATGCAAAGGAACCTCCAGTGTAAGTAGCAGCTACGCTTGAAGACCCTATGGTCAGGATAAGCTGCGGAGATGCCGAAACAAAAACAACATCATCATAATTCACCACAAAATCCAGATCTTCGCCCACAGTATAAGTAGCATCCGCAGGCACGTTTACTGACGTGACAACCGGGATCACAGCATCAACCAATACCCCACTTGTATCTTCAATATTATTTAGCGTTAGATCCGCATCATCACCACTTAAATCCTGAATACTTCCTCCATTGAGCGTAAGTGATGTGATTTCAATTCCATTTTGATCAAAATCCCCCGATTGAACTACATAGTCAAATGAAATGATCGAGGAGCCCGAACCACCTGAATATGTTGCAAATACTGTACTACTACCTATGGTCAGGCCCAATTGTGGACTTCCAGTGATATTTACCGGTTCATCAAAAGTAATATCAAACTCTAACGTAGCACCATTGGTATAGGTGGCATTAGTGGGGACTTCAACCAATACAATTGAAGGTGTGGTAAAATCATTGAATAGGTCATTCGAAGAAATGCCAAATACATTCAGATGATTTATTAAAAAAAGTATGAAAACTAGCTGGTATCTTCTATACAATTTCAATATCCTCCTATAACTAATCCGTTTTGTTAAAAATAATATTGCAAGAGTATTATATAAAACTGAAATAATTATCAGTTAAATAAACTATCGCAACATTTACTAGAGTTATTTATTAGGAGTGACTACTATTTCAAATAAACAAAAGATTCTCTAAAAGATTCTAATTGTGGTACTATTCATCCATCTCTTTTTCGACAAGTGGAACAAATGCGCCGACGTGGGGATATTGATCAGGAAATTATTTCCTGTTTAGAACCTGCAGAATGGCTGGTGGTGATAAGTGCTAACAGCCTGGAACATATAATATTGGGATGATCACTCAATGAATCAACGTTACTCATAGGATACCTTCATCCCATCTTGCAAAACCGCAGAGCCTGTTTCCAAAAGCTGTTTCAGCTTTTCCAAATTCTGTTTTACTCCATTTTTGGGTGCCCGTAACACCAAACCGGAAAGGAACTGAGGTAGTGGTATCTTGAAGTCAATTTGATCCATGATTGTGGTTTGATTAGCATTTCCTTCAAATCTCATATCCCGCCTGACATACAGTCGCTCATGAGGCAGGCTTTGAATAACTACCCTTTCATTGGCCTTAAAAACCAGGATTCCAAACTTCTGCTTGTCTCTTTTGCGGGTCTGTAAATACTCTGCACCTATCCCTTCCGACTCATTGATCTTCTCCACCTTTTGGACATAATAATTCCATTTTGGATTGTTGCAAGGGTCACTTACGAAAGCGAAGACTTCCTGCAGTGGCTTGTCTATCGTTATGGAATTGGTGATGGATAGCATTTAAATTTTAGATGCAGGTTTATCTAAAACCTCACGTATTAAGAACGTACCTATGGGAAATTGTTTCACAGAGAAGATGTACGCGTCCCTTTCAGAGCCGAAAGAATCGATCACTTTCTCATCATGGATCACGATGAATTGACCCTTATACTTTTCAATGAGCTCCTTTTCATTTCGGAGGTAAAACTTGTGTTGTTTGTCGAGTAGCTCACCCATGACGATCCAAGTTAGCTAATTAAGTGATGGGATTGTGAATTCGTTAGCGCAGAGTCCTCTGCCTTCACTCAATTTGAATCCAGCTTAACCAGCTCCACCCGCCGATTTCGACTTCTTCCCTTTTCTGTTCTATTGCTAAACAAGGGCTCGGTATCACCCATGCCTTTAAATTGGAGATGAGAGGCATCAAATCCATGCGCTATTAAGAAGTCACATACGCTTTTAGCTCGTTTCAGGGAAAGCTCCTTATTAAACTCCTCTGTCCCCACGTTATCTGTATGTCCAACGATAAGCAATTTGGTATCAGGGAAATGCTTCAAATACCTGGCCAGTTTGTTGAGGTATTCAACTCCCTCAGTGAGCAAGTCATACTTATTAAAATCGAAATGAACCGGTTTTAATAAAAGCCTTCGGCCATGAGAATTGGGTTTTTCAAGGTAGGTACCCAGCGAATCTTCCTCTACATATTTACCAATGCTGGAACCCGGCAATCCATAGACCCGGATCAAATCAAATCCCGGAGAAGATCCCTTGGTGTCTAATCCCTCAATAGCCACGTACCTTAATATCCCTTGAAAGTTGATATCCTTCAAGTCCATGGCATTCGTTTTTCCACCGCTGGCCTTACCCAGGTAGGTATACTCAATACCGTCACTGCTTACATAAACAGCTGCCATATCTCCGGCATTATCCTTTTCATCAAGAAAAAGATCCGGCTGATTGGGATGATCAAAAATGAGGTTGTCCGTAAAGCCAACGATGATATGACTTCCCTTTGGGATGGTGACGTAATATGGATTATTCCCTAAGACTGCCCTAGGATCCATGTATTTAGGCAGACCAAAATGAAGAGAGTTTGATCCGTAAAAACGGTCATAGGTGGAGTCCCACTTCACATATTTGGCATCTACCAAAACATCAGCATACTGCGTTCCATCATCTTGTGCAAAGAGCGAATTGATTAAAGTGATATAGAAAGCAAATACAAAAGCTTTCATAGCAGGCTAGATTCTTTGATCTTAACGCTCAGATCACATTGCTATTATCCTTGACGCTGTGTCACGCCTCCATAGCCTTCCATCGCGCTCCCATGATCAACACCCAAAGCATCCAGATCACTTCTCCAAATGTTAGGTACTCTAAAGCATCTACCGCCACTCCCTCTATGCCTAGGAAATAAGCAAAAGCCGCTACGGTGTAGCCCACTCCAGCTAGAATAACCAACCACCCTATAACCTTTGGGAACAATGGCGACTTGATGATGATTGCTCCAAGTGGAAACAGCCACAGCCCCCAGAAAATCGTAGAGATCATTAACACCTTACCACTTTGCTTCAAGATCGCAATCACCTGCACCGGATCATTTAAAGACTCCAGCACCATTAAGTGACCTCCTGAGCTTGCCATAGAAATAGGCATGCCGAGAAAGGTAAAAACAGCCAAAAGAATGACGCCTTCCTTATGATCATTGTAGAAGAGCTTGTATAAATAATATACAGCAGCTAACCCAATAAGCTGGGTAACCAGACTTCCCGCTATACCCAATCGAAACAATGATTGGTTGGCAGAAATGTTACTTGCCGTAAGCTGTGCATCGCTGAGGTCAATTAAGACTGACGGCACATACATAAGGCTAAACATCCCAAGTACAGCCCAAAGCGGATAAATGATTCTGAGCCAGGTTACGGCGGTTTTTTGTTGATCGATTGTGTGCATGGGTAGATTTTTTTACCTCTTGATGACAGCTTGAGGAAAATGGTTGCTTTCAGATGAAAGAGAATCAATAATAGCTTTGGATGAATTGCAGGTTAACAAATCTCATCTCAAAGATAAATATATGTATATTTACTTTGTATTTCAAAGTACTTTTAATAAAATAATCATGAATAAGAGAATTAAAACCATGTTGGTATTAATCGGAACCCTTTTATTTATCCCTTTAATAGCCATGCAATTTACCAGTGAGATCAACTGGGACTTCTTTGATTTTTTGATCATGGGGACTGCCCTTCTTGTCATCGGGTTTGCATATGAGCTTATTGCCAGAAGGTCTGACAAAATAGTATACCGGTCAGCGTTTATTATTGGTCTTATGGGAGCATTCCTTCTATTCTGGGTTAATGGAGCCGTGGGCATTATAGGGAGTGAAAATCAGAAAGCTAATTTATTATATGGTTTGGTATTGGTTATCGGGGTGGCTGGTGCCATTATAGTTAAATTTAAAGCGGCTGGAATGTCTAAAGTGTTGACCTTAACAACTATAGTCCAAATGCTGATTCCATGTATTGCCCTTATAGTCTGGCCACCTCCTGCAACTTCCTGGGCTCCAGGGGTATTTGGTGTTTTTTTGTTGAGCGCATTTTTTGCCGCACTGTTCTTTGTTTCAGCTATGCTATTCAAGCAAGCAGCGCGATGATAAGTTGAAAACCAAAATAAACCTTTAATGAAAGAAAAATATATCCAGGATATAGCCGAAATCAAGGACATCATGAAGCGATCATCCAGACTTATTTCATTAAGTGGATTATCTGGTGTATCTGCCGGCTTCACTGCATTAATAGGACTCTATCTACTTTTTCACCTTTCATTGGATCAATATTTTACTCATAATAATACTCCAAATGGAATATTTGAAAGGGTGCTAATACTTGCATGTTCAACTTTGCTATTGGCATTGGGAGCAGCAGCTTATTTTACTGTGAGGGAGTCACGAAAAAAGGGTGTGAAAGTATGGGATATACACACAAAAATGTTGTTGACAAATTTGATGATCCCATTAGTAACCGGAGGATCACTGTGCCTGATACTAGGTGTAAAAGGTTCGCTTGAACTAACACCCTCACTTACTTTATTATTTTATGGACTCGGCTTAATCAATGCCAGTAGATACACTTATGAAGAGTTAAAGAATTTGGGCTTTATTGAAATATTGCTTGGACTCATAGCGGCAATATTTATCGACTATTCACTTATTGTTTGGGGACTTGGGTTTGGGTTGCTCCACATCATTTATGGCATAATTATGCAATTTAAATATCGGGCGTGAAGGAAATCTTGAAAGACTTAGATAAGGCGTTTGAAAATAGGGTCAGACTAAGTATAATGTCTGCTTTATATGTAAATGATTCCATAGATTTCAATTCCCTAAAAGAATTAATCGGAGTAACTGACGGTAATCTTGCTAGTCATTTGAAAACACTGGAAAAAAGTCAATATATAACATTTAAGAAGGAGTTCATTTTAAGAAAACCAAACACAAAATATTTTGCCACCAATGAGGGAAAAGAGGCATTTAGAAAGCACATCAACGCTATTGAGAAATTACTCAAGTAGCCATTATTCTTTTCTCAAAATACTCTCCATCTTCTTCCCTCTTGCTAGTTCGTCGATGAGCTTATCCAGGTAGCGAACTTCCTGCATAAGTGGCTCTTCGATCTCCTCCACCCGAATACCACAGACCACTCCTTTGATGAGCTTGCGATTTGGATTCAATTTAGGAGCTTGTGAGAAGAAATCTTCGAAGTTGGTTTTGTTATCCAGTACAGATTGAAGTCCTTGCTGATCATATCCTGTCAGCCATTCAATGATGGTATCCACATCTTCTTTCGTGCGACCCTTTTTCTCTGCTTTGTTAATGTAATGCGGATACACTCCCGCTACACTCATGGTATAGATGCGGTGTTTGGTCATTTTTTCTTTGAATTAATAGGTGTTTTGCATGTACAAAGACTTGGATTTACCCGGACATACGTGATCCCTAAGGCGATAACAAAACATCCAAAAGCGTCAACGAAGGCTAATTCCATGTCATTAAAGATACATATTTTGAAGCTTTCATTATCACAAGTGATCGATGAGATTAAAAGATGTTCTGTAAGCCCCATAGGTTTGTTCCATGAATCAAAATCGATGGAATAATGGATTTATAACGTTCATTTAAATAACCCCATAGTAAGCCAATCGGAAGGATGCCTAAGGCACTTGCGGCAGCCCCTGCAAAGTCACCATTCTGACTCCCAAAACTAGGAATATGAGTCAGTGCCCAAAATAGAGAGGCAATGATCCAACCGATGCTTTGACTGTTCAACACTTTGGCAAGGCGAGTTTGTAGTAAGTTTCGGGTAAATTCCTCCGGGATGGCTGCCGTGATGAAACCAAGCGTCACAAAAGCCAGATAACCGTTTTCTTTGAGCACATCCTGAAATTGCAAACCATCAGGAAACACGAGATAGCTCACCCCTCCAATCAAAACAATCAGCGGAAGTGCGATATACCAATACCTAAAGTGAAAACCCAATTGCCTGAATGTGTATCTCTTGATCCCTACAAAGTAGATAAGGAAGAAAACAGGAAAGGCAAACAGTAGTCTAACAATCATAACAGCGATTTTAACCGGCTTTCCCAGATCTTGAGGATCTGACAATACAAACCAATAAAAAAGCATGAATACCACAATGACCTGGCAGACCACAATCACCAACAGCTCTGTTTTGGCATGGTCAATTCGTCGCTTGTCTAAATTCATTTTTCCTGAATAGAAGAAAAACTCGGAAATAAGAAAACAACCTCCAATCGTCAACAGATAGGTTAACGTTTTAGGTAAAGTCTCATAATAGTTTCCCAGAACAAGGAGTACTACAGTTAGAATAGCTGCAAACACAACACCCAGTTTATGTCGAGTGAGTAGTTGAGACAGGTGATTCAAATACATTGGCATAAGATTTATTTTTACCAAACATCTGGTTTTATAAGGAAAAATAAGTTCGAATAATTAATTCCGAACGAATTTGCTGATCATACATGATTGACTTCTACTGGCTCAAAAGTTTTACAGAAATACTGCAATTATTCATTGCGGCGCTTTTTCTGATTTACCTCAAAGTCAAATACAATCAACCTTCTCCGTTGCTTTCCTGGCTGTCAGTCTTCCTTGTTTTCAAATGCTTGGAGGACTTGTATGGAGTGATTAATTACACTGAGTGGATTGAAACGCTACTAACCCGAGAACTACTGGATGTGTATCGTTTATTCATGGCCACCGTGGAGCTGGGCATGCTGGCTGCTTATGCTTTGTTTCTATCTCATTTAAATAATCCTGACAAGGTAAGAAATGGCAAAGAGCTACATTACTTCCTTCCAGCTGTTTTAATAGCACCTCTTAATCTGTGGCTGGTTTTTTCTTTTGATTCAAGTCTGCTATCCATCTTCATACTTGTCAGATTGATTTTTACTGGAACATTGATTTATCTGATCATTAGAACTCAGAAAATTTCAACCGCCAGAACACTTACAACATCCATGACCCTATGGAATATTTTGTGGCTTGCTGAGGTGGTATTGCATGAGCAGTTCTCAATCATTTCCGAACCTGCCTCATGGACAATCTTCGTTCTTTCAGAGGTGGCCTTTACTTTTGGAATCACCTATTTTCTGGTTCAGGTGATTGCGAACCCAAAACTCCTTCGAAGCAATTCATTATCATACTCGCTACCAGACAGTCTCATTCAAATCATTGAAAAGAAGTTGAAAAAGACCATGGAGGAAGAAAAGCTTTACCGCAATTCTGATTTGACCCTTCCCAAACTATCAGAAACGATTGATATCCAACCCTCGGATCTCACTCAATACATGAACAGGGTGCTGAATAAAAATTTCAATCAATACCTGACTTCATTTAGAATTGAAGAAAGCATTCAATTATTAGAAAACTCAAAAGAGCAAAGAAATATCGAGCAGATCATGCACCACGCAGGCTTCAATTCAAAATCGGTATTTAATACGGCATTTAGGAAAGAGACAGGGAAGACACCATCTGCCTTTCGTAAGAAGCATCAATGATCAATTTTCAGGCAAATACTTTTCAGGAATCGGATTGTCTTCCCTTTCTCCAGTCCAATAGATGTTGACCACCCACCAACGGTTTTTATCTTTCATTAGTTGGATACTGTTGATACCACGTGTGAACGGTTCCTTATCAGATTCACTTCTGTAAGACTCATAGGTGCTGAAAACATGTACAACAGATCCAAATTTCTCGGTAACCCGATAAATCTCCTTTTCAAAAAAGCCATTTTTCTCCAGCCACACACCGGATGTTTCGACGTATTGATCCGGACTCATTACACGATAACTTATTACACCAGACTCATTTGGGCCAGATGGAATAAGCCGTGCATCTGCGGTAAATAAATAGTTGAATAGCTCCCAGTTTCTTTTTTCTCCTGCCTCACCTGAGATCACCACATATAATGTCTCAATAGTAGAATCTAATGTTTGGACTTTGTCCAGATACTTGTCTTGGGCATGGAGTGTATTAGATAAGATAAATATCAAAGTAGTTGCCACTAAAAACTTCTTCATAACATGTTTTTCCTATCAAGATACAAAAACTAAAACCCATTCGTGTAATCTCACAGGGAGTACTAGTCAAGAAATTACTAACTTAAAGTTCATAATTCAATCACATCATGAAACACACTTTAACCTCCATTTTCTTCATCACCTTCGTTGGATTTCTGTTTGGGCAATCTGCCCGTGAGAAGCTCGAAGAAATCGCCATAATTGATCAGAAAATTATGATGCCCATGCGCGATGGAGTCCGTCTGGCAACCGATATCTATCGGCCTAAAACAGATGAAAAAGTACCTATTATTTTCTCCAGGACTCCCTACAACTTTAACAGCTGGGGTGATGGCGAAGAACGTACCCGAACGTATGAACGAGCTTTGAATGCAGTAGAAAAAGGATATGCGTATGTGGTTCAGAATGAACGAGGCAGGTACTTTTCAGAAGGTGAGTGGGATATTTTAGGAGTTCCTTTGACGGACGGATATGATGCTTTCTCCTGGATGGCAGAACAGGAATGGAGCAATGGTAAGATTGGAACACTGGGTTGCTCATCTACCGCTGAATGGCAAATGGCTGTTGCTGCACTGGATCATCCTTCACATGCGGCCATGGTGCCCATGGGATACGGAGCTGGAGTTGGGACAGTTGGAGACTACTATGAACAAGGAAACTGGTACCGAGGTGGTGCTTTTCAGATGCTGTTTGCTTCCTGGCTGTACAGTGTGGAGCACGACAAGTTCAAACCACGCATTCCCGCAGGAGCCACTCAGGAAGACCTGATTAGGATATCAAGATTTTATGATTTAGCTCCTGAAAATCCTCAAATTGACGATATGCTGGCTGCAATGTCACATTTACCAGTACAGGATATGCTCGTCAACATGGGTGGAAAACGCGAGATTTTTGATGACATGATCCGTAGAAAACCAAATGACCCAGCGTGGTTTGAGGGTGGACTTTACCATGACAATATGCAGATCAACAAGCCCAGCTTTTGGTTTGTTTCCTGGTATGATGTGTCGGTAAGCCCCAATCTTGCGCTTTTCAATCACATGAGAAATCATCCTGACAAAGCTGTGGCTGACAATCAATATTTGGTGATTGCACCTACACTACATTGTGGTTATTTCAGAGCAACGGAAAATACTATGGTTGGAGAGATGAGTGTGGGCGATGCACGCAACAACTATGATGAAATGATCTACGGTTGGTTTGATCACTGGCTAAAAGAGGATGGGAAGAGTGATTTTTTGGATGACCTCCCTCGTGTACAGTACTATCTAATGGGAAAAAATGAATGGAAAACCTCAGATACCTGGCCTCCGAAAGAAGCAACATTGACTTCCTTCTATCTGGATAGTGATGGAAATGCGAATAGTTTATTTGGTGATGGTAAGTTGACATTAAACCCTCCATCAGAACCAAACCAAGACAATTACACCTATGACCCGCATAATCCTGTGTATTCGTATGGGGGAAATGTATGCTGCACAGGCAATGCCATTGAAGCCGGAGCACGTGATCAGCGAGAAATGGAAACACGAAATGACATTTTGGTATATACATCAGAACCTCTAACTGAAGGGATTGAGGTTTCCGGATTCATTGAAATGTCACTATATGTTTCTTCCGATGTAAAGGATACAGATTTCACCATCAAATTGATCGATGTGCATCCGGATGGAACAGCCTATAATCTGGACGAGACGATCCAGCGAGCAAGGTATCGCGAAGGGTATGACAAAGAAGTATTTATGCAAGAGGGGGAAGTTTATAAGATTGATCTTACCCCACTTTCCACCAGCAACTATTTTGCCGAAGGGCATAGGATACGAATCGAAGTGGCAAGCAGTAATTTTCCGCGTTTCATGAGAAATCTCAACACCGGGGGTAATAACTATGATGAAACTGAAGGCATAGTTGCGAACAATACGATTCATCATTCTGCTGAATATCCTTCTCAAATAAAACTACCGATTGTTGGTAAGTTGAAAATTGAAAACAGGTAAGTATCATCGATGGGATTGAATTTCTCATTCATAAAATCATTGCATAGAGCTTCCCCGGTGGCTGTTGGTGCAATGGATATGGTGAAAGATGAAATTATCTATTCCAGTGGTCATGCAGAGAAAATCCTTGGATATAGTAAAGAGGAACTAAAAAAACATAGTAAAAACTACTTTGAGTCCATTGTCCATCCTGATGACAAGCAAAAATCGCGGGAAGCGATCAGTAAGTTGATGGAAAGTGATGTTGGAGAGATTATTGAATGTACTCTCAGAGTCAAAAAATCAGGTGGAAAATACCTGACTCTTCTAATTCGAGATATTGTTTTTGATCGTGATGATGAAAACTCACCTGTGAAATTTACGACTATCGTACAGGATGTTTCAGATGTGGTAGCCCTTGAAAACAAACTCAACGAGAAGCTGGAAGTAATACGTAAGATATCATACAAAAACTCGCATGAATTGAGAGCCCCGGTCGCTAACATTATAGGATTAATGTCTCTTATGAAGGAAGAAAGCTTTAAAACAGAATTTAACGCTAAAATCTTCAATCATTTAGAAGAAACAGTTGCCAAACTGGATGAAATTATTCACGATATCAATAACCTATCCAATACCTGATTATGGATCTTTACTTTTTCGGTTTCAACACACCCTGATAAGCGATTTCCAGTGCATCCAAAATCAGACCTTTGGGAACCTTTTTTAGTTCAAAGGTGGTCCAACCTTGTAAGCCCCACTTGTTTGGAACAGGATAGATGGCGTCTCCATAGTCGCAAAAAACCGATTGCTCGATAATTGGCAGTTTCATATTGACAGTTTGAGAAAGTTCATGAAGTGTCGCAAAATTTCGCTTATTAGATACCTTGAATGCCCGCCTGTCAAAGTGCGGATTTTCCTCGGTATTAGGAAAAAACAAGGCCAACTCTCTAAATTGTTTATTTGTCACCATCCTGCTTTTTTTAAAATTTAAGCCTATCCAACCGACCCTTCTTCTTAACTATATTTTTATAGTCCCATTGAATTACTCTTGACTTTTCAAGCCATCGCTTCAGGTCTGCATCTCTGATTTGATCAACAGAAGTAAATCGTATAGAGGCGTCCTTAAATTTCCCCGTTCCTGGCTTTAAATCAGGTTCTTCAAAGCTCACCCCGCTCCAAAACATTAATCGAACACAGTCTTTTAATTTACTATATCCCACCGTTGGATTTTCATCAAGAAACCACACCGGATGCCCATGCCAAATCTTGCTTTCCGTCGCAGGGAGATGCTTATTGATCAGACTCATCAGACGATCACAAATCTGTCGATCATGCTCTGATTGAGTCTTATTGTATTCAGCGATATCCATGCATCAAACCTCTACGGTCTTCCATTTGCCACGTTTAAAGAGCCACAGAGTAAATAACCCAACTGCTGTTTCTGAGAAAAATACCGCCCAGAATACACCGGAGTGTGCCCACTCCCATTCCAATGCGAGCAAATATGCCAATGGAATCTGAATCAACCAGAAAAAGACCAGGTTGATTTTTGTTGGAGTTTGAGTATCACCCGAACCATTGAACGCCTGGACAGAAACCATCCACCAACCATAAACGAAGTAGGAATAAGATAAAATTTGTAACCACTCTCCTCCTATCTCAATCACTCGCTGGTCAGCCGTGAAAATGCCCATAAGCTGCTCGTTGAAAAAGAAGTAAACAAATGAAACACCCACAAGAAAGATCATATTATAGAATCCAATTTTCCATACCGAAGACTCGGCTCGTTCAGGATTACCCGCTCCGAGATTTTGTCCGACTAAAGTGGCTGCAGCGTTCGAAAGCCCCCAGGCAGGCATGAGTGTAAATAGCATAACTCTCAGTGCGATCGTAGATCCTGCCACTGCCTCGCTCCCCACATCAGCCAGTATTCGCATCAAAAATATCCAGGAGGTCATCGCTACTATCATCTGTCCAACACCTCCAAGAGAGGTTTTGACGATATTTATGATCACCTTGGCATCCCACATGATCTGTGCAGTCAACACACGAATGTGCTTTCCTCCCTTGAAAAGAGTCCAGAGCTGAATAGCCACTGCAATACCCCTTCCGGTGGTAGTCGCTATCGCCGCTCCCTCAATTCCCATGGCAGGTATTGGTCCCCACCCAAAAATGAATAAGGGATCAAGTATGATGTTCAGGCCATTGGCAATCCAAAGCACACGCATGGCAATGGCAGCATCTCCCGCACCTCTAAAAATCGCGTTGATCACAAAGAGTAAAATAATGATGCCATTGGCTCCCAGCATCCATTGGGTGTAGCCATGGCCGTTTTCAATGGCCCACTGATCTGCTCCCATGAGTGTGAGCAAATCTTTGGCAAAGAATATACCCGCAATGGCAAAAGGAAGCGAGATGATGATGGATAGGAAGATTGCTTGAACCGCCGATTTTCCTGCCTCCTCTTTATTTTTCTCGCCGATTCTTCGAGCGATGATGGCAGTTACAGCCATAGCCAGTCCCATGGCTATAGAATACAATATAAACAGGTAGGTTTCCGTAAGCCCGACAGTTGCAACTGCCGATGAGCCGAGTTTCCCAACAAAATAGATATCCACCACCGCAAAAGTGGACTCCATAACCAACTCCAATATCATGGGAACCGCTAATAAAAAGATGGCTTTTTTCAAATCAATCTTGGTGTAGTCTGCATCCGTACCGCGGATAGCTTCATTCAGGGCTTTCCAAAGAGATCTTTTTGGTGCTGGGGCTTCAGCCATTACATTATCATTTTCCATACGTCAAAGTTGAGTTGCAATTTCGTGATTTTTAAGGTGTAAAAACGCCACAATAAGAGGTTGTTTGCGTCATAATTATCACTTTATAGCACAAATAGAAAAAAAGGAGTGACAGCCCTATGTCACTCGATTTATTATTTTATTTGAGAATGGCGAATAAAAACTCAACATATTATCAGCTTGTTGATACCGAGCTTAAACAATGGAAACACGTCATGCGCCGAAAGCCTTCTTTCTTTAATAAAACGACGAAGAAAGTCCAGAAAAAGATCAATCAAATCATCCCGGAAAAGGTGCATCGGGCCATCACTAAAGCAATAAAGGAAATCACACGTGCAGTAATCTTTGGTTCGGGATTTACAACCAAAAAGCGAAGAGAAGTTCCATCTCTGGAAGAAATAGAATCGAAAGTAAAAGAGCGGATCAATTTCTACTCCTCCTCCGCTGCTGTGGAAGGAGCAGCGACTGGGTTTGGTGGCTTTCTGCTTAGTCTGGCCGACTTCCCTCTTTGGCTTACCCTGAAAATGAAAATGCTATTTGAGATTGCTTCTCGCTATGGGTATGACACCCGGGATTATAAGGAACGAGTTTATATCCTCTACATCTTTCAGCTGACATTCTCCAGCCAGCAACACCGAAATATGATCTTTGAAAAGATGGAAAACTGGACCATCACCAAAGAGAAACTCCCTGATGACATGAATGCTTTTGACTGGCGAACGTTTCAATTGGAGTATCGCGATTACATCGACCTGGCTAAACTCTTACAGCTTATTCCCGGAGTAGGTGCCATTGCCGGCGCATTGGTAAATCATAAGCTTACCAACAAGCTGGGGAAAACAGCAATGAATGCCTATCGGATGAGACACAATGACTTTAAAGAGATTAAACTGATCAGTCAGGAATAATCTAAGTTTTTCCTATTCACTCCCATGCTATTCAAACCTTTTCTCACTTCACTTCGTATTAGTCTTACATTTATAACACTAATATCCAATGAAAGGACAACACCTGGGAGAATTAGAAGAGCTCACTTTAATCACAACAGCCATTTTAGGAGAAGCATACACGGTATCCATCGTAAGTGAAGTGGAAGAAAATACCGGAAGAAAACTGACACTAAGTGCCGTTCATACGGTACTGGTAAGGTTGGAGAAGAAAGGGTTTCTTAAGTCATTTATGGGCGGTGCTACCAACGAAAGAGGTGGACGGAGAAGAAGGCTCTACAAAATTACAGCTTCCGGATATGCAGCGATGAATGAAGCCAAGCAACTTAGAACCCAATTGTGGGATAAGGTACCAGCCCTCACTTTTGAATTTAGCCAGTCATAGCATGCAAAAGCCCATCAAAACACCGCCAAGATGGATGGATCGAATCCTCGAATGGTATTGCTCGGAATACTATCTGGAAGAGGTGCAGGGGGATCTGCATGAGTGGTATGCGCAATCAAATCAAACACCTTTCCGAAACTTCAAATACCTGATTAATGTCATTCGCTATTTCTCTTTCGAACGGTCAAAAACATTTCAAAATATTATCCAACACCCTCAATACTTATCTATGAAAAGCATCATTAAAATCACCTTCCGAAATCTTAAAAAGGACAAAATATCTGCTTCTATTCGATTTTCGAACCTTATGATAGGTATCGGTGTGTTTATGCTGGCATTGATCTATGCGGATTATGAACTCAATTATGATCAGTTTCATACCAACTCGGATAATATCTATCGCATGGGTCAGCACACGGGTGGTGACAAAGCATGGGCCGCCGGTCCACTTGGATTAGGTCCATTTATTCAGGAAAATATCCCAGATGTCAAGCGAGTAGCACGGTTTATCCCAGAACGAAACACCTGGATCAGTCATGAGGATAAAAAGTTTTATGAGCGAAACGTTTTCTACGCAGATTCCTCAGTGTTTAATATGTTTTCTTATGAAATGATCCAGGGTAACCCAAAGACGGCATTAAAGGATCCCGCTTCAATCGTGATCACCGAGAGCATGGCTAAGAAGTATTTCGGTAATGAAGACCCGATGGGTAAACGAATGCAACTGCTGGTGGATGGAGATGATGTCAGTATCGTCACAGGAGTCATCAAAGATGTCCCGGATCAATCGCATTTACAGTTTGATTTTCTTCGATCCATCTATGCATACGGAGACGAGGAATATCAGAGAAGCTGGCGAAATTACTTTGTATACACCTATCTCGAGACTGCCGATAATCCTGACTTTGACAGAATTGAGCATCTAATAAAGGAAGAATTTTTTGACAGGTACAACGTGAGTGAGGAGCGTAAGGAAAAATTTAAGGCCGTGCTCACGCCTATACACAAGATTCATCTGTACACTGATCAGGAAAAAGACGTAGCTGATCATGGCAATGTCTACACGATCTACATTTTGCTTTCCATTGGGACGTTCGTGCTCATCATTTCGTGTATCAACTTCATTAACATCACCATCATAAAGGGTCTGGATCGCTCAAAAGAAGTTGGTTTGAGAAAGACAGTAGGAGCAAGCAGAGGCAGTCTAATCACCCAGTTTTTATCAGAGAATATGGTCCTATTGATTTTGGCCGGACTGGGTAGTTTGTTACTGCTCATTCTTGTAGAGCCATCCATTCAAAACTTTACGGGCAAACAGATTTCGCTCAATTTCATTGTTAATCCAAAAATTGCACTTGTACTACTCCTCATCATACTGGGATTGCAACTATTGAGTGGACTCTATCCGGCCGTATTGTTATCCAAATTCAGACCTGTAGAAATATTAAATTCATCAGAAAAGGCCTCACCACGGTTCAGCAGAGTAGGTCTAACCCGAAAAACATTAGTAATCCTCCAGTTTAGTTTATCCCTGATTCTCATCATTGGTTCTGTGGTCGTATCGAACCAAATGGACTACCTGAGGAACAAGCATCTAGGGTTTGAGAAAGACCAGATTCTACTACTTAAACTCAATTATTCTATCAGACAAAAAATAGAAACACTCGGAGAAATGATCGAGGGGCTCCCGGGTGTTAACCATCATAGCATCAGTAGTTCAGTTCCGGGATATCGTATCATGATGGAGGGTGTGAATAAACCTGGTGATACTGAAAGTAGCGCCAGTAGGATATTGATTGTTGATGAAAACTTTATCGATACCTACAATATGGAGATTAGCACTGGAGAAAACTTTACTTCTACGAGAAATGAAACCGAGTTTGTTATCAATGAATCCATGGCCGCTCTTGTTTTTCCGGATAGAGATCCCATCGGTGAGCAATTAGTTTGGGAAGACACGGGCAGGGTCGTTGGAGTAGTTAAAGATTTCAATTTTCGGTCTCTCCATACTTCCATTGAGCCGTTGACCATGGCAAAATTACCAAGAGATGCCTACGGCTATCTGTCTATCCAATTCAACCCTCAATCGGTAAATGAAGTCTTGTCCGGAATCGGTGACATTAGTGATGAATTATATCCAAACCTGCCTGATCTGGAGGTTGAATTTCTGGACTCGCGATTTGAGGAGCTCTATCAATCAGAGAACAAACTGCAAGTGATCGTCGGAATCTTTTGCCTGATGACAATCTTTCTTACCATATCTGGAGTGTTCGGAGTGGCTTCATACAATGCACACAAGAAATCCAAAGAGATCGCAGTTCGAAAAGTATTAGGTGCATCTTATCCTGAGATGCTTTGGCAATTATTGCAAGGCTTCCTTTATCTACTTTTAATTGCCATCTGCATAGGTCTGCCTGGGGCATTTATACTTTCAAAATGGTGGCTTAGGGATTTTGCCTATCAGACAGATATTCCTGTTATCATGTTTGTAATATCCGCATTGGCCATGATACTGATTGTGCTGCTCACGTCAGGATATATTTCATCGAAAACAGCGCGAACGAATCCGGCTGCTATTCTCAAAGATGAGTAGTGTGATGCAGTTGGCAGTCTTGGGAATGCATGGTATGCCTGGAAAGAAGGAAAAGAATCAATGGAAAAATCCAGATCAAAAAGATTAACCTGCAGTAACGATTGTTGTTAAAGCCTATGACCGATTTCCATATCCAATCTGATCACCCTCATTATCAAATAAACTATACGCCGGCCCTTCTTTTCTTATACCGTGTGAGGTAAGGTTACCATCCATATCATAAATATTGAAACGGGAATCATCCAATATCTTACCATAGCCCAACTGGTTTCCTTCTCCATCATATAGATGTATATTTTTATCATCAATCATGCGAATGTAGGAGATGAAATCCCCATCTAAATCGTAGTTATTGTACCGTTCACCTGTTTTCATATCAATGATATTACGATAAAAATCAAAGGCAGGATATATCCTGCCTTTAAGATTGGTAATCATTTAAAGCCAGGCTTAAAACGATTATACCAATAACGCTCTCTTCTATGATGTGTTCCTTTAAAAGAACACTGTAAATATTGATTGATTATTAGACAGAACCAATGAGCTAAATCAGCAACGGAACTTAATTATATCATTGATGGATTTCACCAGTTAGAGAAATTCGCTATTATCCTCTCCTGTTTACAGGGGTTAGAGACTACCCAAGGATCAGGGTAATTGCAAGAATTGTCAAATAGACAATTAGTAAAATTTGTTTAGCCTTCATGAGTTTTTCGTTCTTTTATTGTCCAGTACATTTTCTATACGAATACCACTAAAAGAGTTACATAATTATTCGTTGAATGGTTAAAAAAGTATGCTGAACAAGCATGAATTGCTATCTACCTGACAAACATCAAATAGCAAGCTGCAGATCATCATTTTAAATGATAACTAATCGAACCTATTTTGTTTAGATGAAGACAAAAGTTCAAATGGGTATTTGGATAGACCTGAATGAGGCCATTCTGGCAACAGGTGCTGAAATCATTGAAGTGGTTAATTCTGAATTCACCATCGGTCACACAAAAGGAGGTTCAGGATCTGCTACTCCCTACGGTCCGCAAGATGCCCGATCCGAAAGCAAAGTACTTGAAAAGCGAAAGCATGCAATCAAAAGCTATTTTGCTGATATCCTGGATAGCATAGAGCACTGTAAAGAAGTCTTAATTCTTGGTCCCGGACTAGTCAAAAGTAAACTTGCAGAAGCAATCCAGGAAGCACATAAAACCCGACACATTGAGGTGCATTTAGAGTCCAGTGATAAGATGACGCTCAATCAACTAAGAGCTAAGGTTCGGGAAAAATTCAAGAATGAATAGCCTTGGCTTTTACTAATAAATTCTACAAATCAGAACATTATATGATTAACTCCGTATCATAAAGTCGACAAATCAGAATTTTATATGCGAGGAGAACATCTTGGTGAACTGGAAGAGCTAATACTACTCACCGTAGGGTCACTCTATCCTGAAGCTTACGCACCAGCAATCAAAAAAGAACTGACTGAAAAAATGGATCGAAAAGTGGTTATGAGCTCTATTCATACCGTTCTTTCACGTTTGGAAAACAAACAGTTCGTTAAAAGTAAGTTTGGTGAATCCACCCCTGAACGAGGTGGCAAGCGTAAACGCCTATTTGAAATCACCCCACAAGGGTTCCAGGCACTTGAAGCGCTTAAATCTAAACGCGATGCGCTTTGGACAAATATGTTGCAAATCATGCCAAACCCTAGCTAAAATGTCCAACACGCCACCCAAGTTTGCAAGCAAGCTCCTATCCTTACTTATCAGCAAGGAGTTTTATGAAGAAGTATCCGGTGATCTGGCCGAGGACTATCAAGAATATGCCAAAGTCAAAGGTAAGTTCAGGGCCAACTTCATATATCTGATAGAGGTAATTCGCTATGCAAGAATGTACCGCGCCGAAAGAAAACGTCAATCAACTAACTCATTCAGTATGCTGCAGAATTATATCAAAGTTGCATTTAGAAATCTTTTCAAGCACAAAAGCTATTCAATCATCAACATCAGTGGACTCGGTATAGGATTGGCTTGTGTTTTTATGATCTTCCTGTTTATCAAGATAGAAACCAGCTACGACAAGTTTCATGCAGATGGAGAAGACATCTATCGATTGCAACATGTATATGGATATATCAATGCTCAGGCCGCCCCAACCTATGCAAGGGACTATTCAGAAGTGAAGAGCTTTAATCGAATCAATTTTTGGAAAACCGACCGAAGAGTTTCGCTTTCAAACGATGAAGTTTACTATGAGGATCTTTTGGTCGCTGATTCCAACTTCTTCAATTTTTTCTCATTCCCGTTACTTAGGGGTGACAAACATACCTGTCTGAAGGATAAAAACAGTGTAGCAATTTCCAGGTCGCATGCCAAAAAATTCTTTGGTGAAAGTGACCCTATTGGCCAGGTATTAAATATCGACAATGTCATCAATGATGAAGAAATACCATTTAAAGTAACTGCGGTTTTTGAAGACATCCCTTTCAACTCCCATCTTCAGTTTGATATGGTTTTGCCATTCGAGTTGCTACATGATGATCGCTCCCTTAACATCATGAATTTGTGGCCAAATGATTGGATTGGAAGTTACGTTAAACTCAAGCCCGGCACAGATCCACAACTTATGGAAGAAAAATATCAGGAGATGTGGAATAAATACTATGATGCTGAAGCCGACTCAATCACCATCGATTTCATGCCGCTGGAAGATCTGTATTTGGAATCATATGATTTGAGATCAGATTACACAGCTCATGGTAATATCAATCAGGTTCGGATCTTTTCGGCTATTGCAGTCATCATTCTTTTCATTGCCTGTATCAATTTCATGAACCTGGCCACAGCTCAGGCTTCTAGGCGCTCGAAAGAAGTAGGAATACGCAAGGTGATGGGTGCATTTCGAAAGCAGCTGATCATTCAATTTTTTGCCGAATCTGCTATCATGACCTTAATGGCGGTTATGCTGGCCATAGCCATTCTTATAGTAGCCATCCCCCCAATAAACCGACTTGCAGAAATTGATTTGCTCCTGGGACTGGATGATATCGTACTTGTTGTAGTGAGTTGTATAATTCTCACGCTAATCACTATTCTAATTACTGGGAGCTACCCTGCCCTTTTACTATCCTCATTCCAGCCTATTTCAATTTTATCGGGAAATAATGCAGTACGCGGCGGCAATGGTTGGGTTCGGAAAACCCTGGTTGTTTTTCAGTTTACCATTTCTATCGCATTGATTATAGGTGCTATGGTAGTGTACAAACAAATGCTCTTTGTCAAACAGAAGGACCTTGGCTTTGAGCCTGAAAATACGATTGTAATGAACTATGGAAGTTCAGATGCACTGCGGAGAAAGTGGAACATCATCAAAGATCAGGTACAGACTGTTCATGGAGTGAAATCCGTTATGGCAAGTAGACATATCCCAGGGGATAACGCTTTTTATTGGGGATACAAATTTGAAGACTTCTCAGATTATGAAGATCCCTTTGGTGACCCATGGCTGGGTTACTATGTTGGGCATAATACCCTCGATGCGCTTGGGGTTGAAATGGTGCTGGGCAGAACCTTTTCTGAAGATATTCCCACTGACAGTTCAGCATTTATCCTTAACGAAAGTGGCTGGAAAAGAGCTATTGAAGAATATGGCGAAAGTTGGAAAGATCCGATAGGAAAATCGATCGAATATTACACGACGCATAGTGGTGATTGGGCAATGGATAAAAAAGGAGTGGTTATAGGAATCGTTAAGGATTTTCATCATCACTCCCTTGAGCGACCTATAGACCCACTTGTGATTCATCATTCGCCAAGTCGCAGATTAATGGTCAAAGTTCAGGCTGACAAAACCAATGAGGTACTATCAAGCATTGAAGAAATGTGGATAAAATGGAATGCTCCTGCTGATTTTAATTATCAATTTCTGGACGAATACTTCGAAGGTGCCTACAAGGATGAAGAACAGTTCAATCAATTCATTATCATTTTTTGCATGCTGGCAATAGCTATTGCTTGTTTGGGATTATACGGTTTATCTGCTTTTGTGGCAGAGCAACGCATCAAAGAAATTGCAGTCAGGAAAGTCTTAGGTGCTCATGAGCGTTCCATTGTAGGGATGCTCTCCAGAGATTTTCTACGATTGGTTGCAATAGCTACGCTCATTGGTATACCAATTGCCTACTACTTTATGAATGAGTGGCTTTCAAATTTTGCTTTTAGAATAGATCTGAGCTGGTACTTCTTTGTAATCGGAAGTTTCATTGCGGCTGTTATTGCAATTTCTACCATAAGCTATCATTCCATAAAAGCTGCCACTTCAAATCCGGTGAATAGTTTGAGATCAGAGTAAATTAAAGAACTAACTCTCAATTCTATTCAGCCATTTATAAACCCCTAATGATTTAAAACATATGGCTCTGAGCTATACGGGAACCATTTAAATAATACCCTGAAACAATCATTTGAAAATTCCGGATTAATCACTAAATCAAGGCTTATTTTCAAATGAATTCAACAATTGTTACATCTGTCCAATTACCTGCTTATTCTGACTTAATTTATTGGTCAAAATCTATCTCTTCATTAATTCATTGTTCATCTAATTAAGTCTATGACTTATCTAATTGCTGGTATGAACAGATTTAAAATGGCTATATTTCAAGTTGTCACCGATCCTATAATGAAAATTCAGAAGGGAATAGCGCTCTTACTTATAACGCTTTTAATAAGCCACCTGACTTACGCTCAGACAGATCGTCAAAAGAAGATGGTGACGTCCACTTATTCATTTATTAAAAATATCGAGTGGCCAGAAGAAGACACCCCATTCAAAATTCATATCATTACCACCGATGATGATTTAAAAGCCGAGTTTAGAACAACAAGTGCTTCTCAAAAAATTTCAGGAAGACCAGTTGAAGTGGGCTTTACCAGCTATGTCATAGTGCCACAGGATGCAGATGTGATTTTTGTTTCTAACCGATACAATGCAACCATTCCTACACTTTTAGACAGAATCGGTGGCACCTCAGTGCTATTGATTACGGATAGCTATGATAAGCAGCGTGACATCATGATTAATTTCCTGGATCGATCGGGTGGATTGACATTTGAAATGAATCGTGCCAATATTATTAATCAGGGGTTACGTATCAAACCCGGTATGGATGGACTGGGTGGATCTGAAGTTGATTTAGCTAAAATATTCAAACAGGTTCGGGATTCAGTCAGGGCTATGGAATTGAGAGCTGAAGCCCTCAAAGAACAGTTTGATTCTTTAAGTATAAATACCGCTGCTGCAACAGGCATCTTCTTAAGGCAGACGGAGGAGATAAAAGATAAAAACAAAGAAATCCAGCAAAAGGAATTACAAATAATTCTTCAAACAAATGCATTGGACAGCCTGAGAAGAGAATTTGCCGAATCTGAAAAACGCCTACTGGAGCTAACTGACACATTGGAAAAAAGGGAGGATGATCTGAATGTACTGACAGAAGAGATTGACCTTCAGAAAGATCGTGTTGCAGAAGGGAACAAAACACTGGAAGAACAGCAAAACCGGATTGCCGCACAAAATGAAGAGATAGAACAAAGAGAAGAGCGACTAGGTGAGATGTCCACGATCGTAAGTTCACAGCAGAGTGCACTGATCTTTCTTGTCTTATTTTTAGTTGTACTTGTAGTGCTATCCTTCCTGATTTTTACAGCTTACCGCGCCAGGAAACGAGCCGCAAAAAAACTGGCAGATCAGAAAGAAGACCTGGCTCGTCTGCTGGAAGAGCTCCAGGAAACTCAATCACAGCTTGTTCAATCTGAAAAAATGGCCTCTCTGGGTGTGCTTACTGCCGGAATAGCTCACGAGATCAACAATGCTATCAACTTTGTGTACTCTGGTATCCATGTGCTGAGCGATAAATTCTCCGAAATCAAACCGGTAATCTCCAGAGTGTCAGAGCTAAATGAAAACGAAGAGGATATCAAATCCACACTTCAGAATCTGGTAAAAGAACGTGAAAAAGCAAGCTATGATGAAGCTCAGGGAGTAATTGATCAGATGATTACAAGTATCAAAGTTGGTGCCGAGCGTACAACAGAGATTGTAAAAGGACTAAGAATCTTTTCCCGATCTGAAACGGAGAGGAAGACGAAAATTGATATCAATGACGATATAGATGTGGCATTGCTACTTTTAAATAGCCGCCACAAGGACGCTGTGAAGATCGAGAAAAATCTGGATGATAGCATCCCTGAAATTGATGGATACAAAGGACAACTAAGTCAGGCATTTCTGAACGTTATCAACAACTCTATTGATGCTGTGAGTGAAAAAGGCAAAGAGGGATTGGTTAATGTGTCTACCTCTTTGAATAGGGGTACTATTGAGATAGCTGTTAAGGATAACGGGAAGGGAATGAGTGAAGAAGATCAACAAAAAATATTTGATCCTTTCTATACTACTAAAAAAATAGGAGCCGGTACAGGGCTGGGTCTGGCTATTACCTATGGAATAGTAGAGCGACATGGGGGAACAATTATTGTCAACTCGGAGTTGGGGAAAGGAGCTGAATTTATTATAAAATTACCGCTAGCTAATTAACGCCAATGAACGATACCAAACCATCGTTAATATATCTGGATGATGAGGAAATTAACCTGATTCTTTTTAACGAAATGTTTAAAAAGGATTTTGAAATTTTCACCACCACCAATCCCAACACTGCCATTGAGCATGTGAGGAACAATCAACTTGATTTCGTTCTCACAGATCAATTGATGCCCTCTATGACTGGTGTGGAATTTTTGAAGGAACTGAAAAATCAGGAGATTTCTGCTGATTCAATGAAGGTGATCATATCGGGTTTTACACAGGAAGGTGAGGTAGATGAAGCGTTAGAAACGCGTTTAATCGATCACTTTGTTAGCAAACCATGGTCTTATCAGAACCTAAAGGACCTTTTGCTCAGCAAACAGGTGTAATTCATCGAAATGAAATGATTGCTCTTCAAACTAAATCATTATTCCCTTAGATTTGTTTATGTCAACCAGTGTATAAATTTAATGAGTGAAAGCATGCCTAAAGTAGTCTATTTAGATGACGAGGAAATCAACCTCCTCCTATTTAAGGAAATGTTCAAAAAAGATTTTGACGTTTTCACAACGACGTTTCCTGAGGAAGCCCTTGAGTTTGTGAAAAACAATCATGTGGAATTCGTATTCACTGATCAGCGTATGCCACTCATGTCAGGTGTGGAGTTTCTAAAAGAGATGGAGGAAATGGGAATTTCTGCCTCACCGAAGAAGGTAATGATTTCAGGGTATGCAGCAGAGGGAGAAGTGAGCGAGGCAATCCAGACCAACCTGATAGATCGATTCATAGACAAGCCATGGACCTATGATGGCTTGAAGTCCGCGATCAGCACGATCTAATTTTTTAAAAAAATCGTACAACAGAGTCGATGCTTTCCTTAAGGCATGAGTTACTCAATCAGATGCTGTTCAGTAATATGCTCCACAGTATTATCAATAAACTCCTTCTTGAATTCAAGATTCTCAGCTGGGTTTAAAATAACACTGGAAGCTCTCCATATCACTGTTTCTTCGTTTTCTTCATGTTTTTCCTTGAGATTGTAAAGGGTTGCAATCATGAAGTACTTATCAGGCCGCTCATAGTAATTGGCATTGTAAGTGTGAAATGACCTTCGTCTGAAATACATCTTTTTGAATTTACTGTAATCCTCTGGCATCATGTATTCATCGTCATTCTCATGGAGAATTTTGATCACCAAAACCGCATCAACGCCATTTTCAACAATAAGAGTAGAAATACTATCCTGATTGTGGTCAAGTTCTGTTACTTGTTGCGGAAAGATATTAAGTCCTTCAATGGCATGAAATCCTGCTTTTTCAAGCTCTGAAACAGCCTCCTCTTCGTAGAATTTTCGTGTTTCCAGATCATGAGAAAGACCTACAACGACCAGCTTATTAAAGTGAACACTTTCGTATGGAATTCGCTTCCACTCTTCATCAAAATCTGACGAGCAAGCAAAGGTTATGAATGTCAATAAAAGCAGCGAGAGGCGATTCATCATTACAATAATATAAAAATGTAAATAATCAATTGAAAAATTCCTATAAAAAAGGTAGTTACGATGCTTTTTCATCGGGTTTTATTTTTTTTGTTCGTCTATATAGAAATGAATCCAACGAAAGGAATTACTTACTTCTACCTGCTTATTATGGGCTGGTTTTGTTATTCACAAAACCATTTAGAGGCCGAGAAGTGGCAGACCTTCTTTAATGAAAGGCCTTATTTGGAAAAGGCGAAGAATATCAATGACGAAACATTCTGGGAAATAGACGCCCAGTATACGTATTACACTGCTTACACATTGCTTCTCATTTATGAAGACGGTGGAACCCGAGAAATTCAATGGTCATACAGCGGTCTTTCCAGTTTGATTAACAAGAAGGAGCAATTCGAAGACATGGATTTTCAGCGGTATGCTAAAGAAAATATCGTTTATATCGTGTTTGATGGGTACCTGTTTAAAAATCCTGAAGTAGGAAATGCAATAGATGGTGATTTTATGCTGGTATATGAGCAGGGTCCACTAAGCATATACCGGGAGTACTATACAAATCCTATCACCAGGGAAAATATCGAATCTGCTTTTGCTATCTACAAAGAGAGCCAGCTAGACGATGGATTCTACCTCGGCAAATTTGAAAAGAAAGCAGCAAAGTTGGTATCAGATTATCCTGAGCTGGCAAAAAAGATCAAGAATAAAATCATTGGATATCGAAACGAAGAAGATGATATCATTCGAATAGCTAGAGAATATAACCAACTCGTTAAAAAGAACAATCCATACCGGTACGACGATCATTACCTCTTTTTCTGGCAGAGCAGGTTTTAGTATCTTGGAATAAATAACGCTGAAATGAAATATTCCATTCTTACACTCTTGATTTTCTTATGCTTCAACGCCACTTCCCAGAAAAAAGCTGAAGTTGATATTGTTGCTATCATTGACGATCTAACTGTACGATGGGATGAGACAGCCATTAGGATGAAAAACTACCAGGGCATACAGGAATTCTGCTTAACTGAGGGATATCGTAAATCCACAATCAACTTATTAGATAATATCCACCACTGGGACACTACGCTTTATTTCATTGTAAGGGAAAAATTTGATACCAATAAGGATAAAGAAGCGGCTGCCACACTTGAGGACATTGAGAAATTAGAGACCGAATACTCAACTGCCAATTTCAAAAAATTTATCACTGACGAGTGCGGAATGCTAAAGGTCATCCAGGATAATTTTGATCAGGAGACCGTAAAGCAGTATGAAAAAGACATCCGTAAGTTTGAAAAGGAGCTCGTCAAATATTTAAATAGCATCACCTACCGCATTGACATTATCGATGAACACATCCATCATTTAGATTTTTAAAGGACTTACTTTTCAAAGATCAGTGCATCGGCATTGGCTCCCAGTTTCTGCAGGAATTCATTGATCTCCCTCACCATCTTGTCCGGACCACATACATAAAAATGCTGTGAGAAATCATGAATGTTTTCTTTTAGAAATGTCATGTCTACCCTTCCGTGTTTATGACCTTCCACCTCTTCCCTGGTCAAAACAGAAGTGAAATTATCCTGTAGCATCTCATCCAGGTCAGCCTCTAGGATCACGTCCTTCCCGGTCTTATTCGAGAATATGAGCTTATTTCCAGTCAGCGATCCTTTATTATTTAAGTCTCGCAGAATAGAAATAAATGGTGTGATGCCCGCTCCTCCAGCTATGAAGGTGCCTCGTCCTTTGTATTCAATAGCTCCCCATGCATCTCCAATAATCAGTGAATTTCCGACCACCAGACCATCAATAGCATTGGTAACTCCGTTGTGATCCCTATATGATTTAATGACAAATTCCAGGTGTTCATCCTCTGGCAATGACGTAAACGTAAAGGGTCTTTTTTTATCTTCAAATCCAGGTAGATCGATAGCTACTTCTGTCGCTTGACCAGGTTTAAAATCATATCCATCTGGTTTTTTGGTTTTGATTCGCTTTACATCGTGGGTGAGCGAAAATATATCTGTGATTTCTACTTTGTGATCCATAATCTTATTGCTTACATTCAAATAAGGAGATTTAAGTGAAAATTGTTTCGATTAAAGTGCCTGAAATCAAATTCATATGAGTGAGCGAATCTTGGTGATGGGGGATATTCATGGTAATGCCAAAGCGCTGGATCAATGCCTGGATAGATGTGGTTTCGATATAAACACTGATACACTGATCCAACTGGGAGACGTGTGCGATCGTCATCCCGATACCGCTACCGTGGTTGAACGACTTACTGAAATCCCTAAACTGATCATCATCCGAGGGAATCATGATCAGTGGCTCCAAGCATGGCTGAAAACCGGAGAAACTCCTGTCGCATGGGCTGAAAACGGTGGAATTGACTCTATTCAGTCGTACATTGAAGCAGGTGACGAAATAGACAGACTCAAACATCATTCTTTTCTTCGTGATCAAAAAGACTATTACATAGATCAAAAAAATCGATTGTTTATTCATGCCGGCTACACAAATCCGGAAGGGCCCGAATACGAAGATCCATCTTCCAAATGCTATTGGGATCGTAGCTTGTGGTCTGACGCGATGGAGGCGCGATTATCTGGTCAACAACCGGATCGGTTTAAGATTTTTGAAGAAATCTATATCGGGCACACACCTACAATCAACTGGCAGGAGGATACTCCCATGCAGGCATTTAATATCTGGAACCTGGATACCGGTGCAGGATGGAACGGGAAGCTCACAGTAATGGATATAGCAACCAAAGAATACTGGCAGTCAGATCCTGCCAACGATCTATACTAGCCTACTTCAATTTCTCTTGAAAAAACCGAATGGTTCGATCCCATGCCAACTTTGCTGCTTCTTCATCGTATCGGGCAGTGGTGTCATTGTGGAAGCCATGATTCGTGTCTGGATAGATGTGAGCTTCATACTCTTTATTGTTAGCTTTCAGGGCCTCCTCATAAGCAGGCCATCCGGCATTTACCCGAGTGTCTAATTCGGCAAAATGAAGTAATAGAGATGCCCGAATCTGAGGAACCATCTCCGCATCAGGCTGGCCTCCGTAAAAAGGAACTGCGGCTTTTAAACCTGGCACTTTAACTGCCATCATATTGGATATCCAGCCACCAAAGCAAAAGCCCACTACTCCCACACTTCCGGTGCATTCCGGATGATTTTTCAAGTATTCAAAAGCTGCGATGAAATCTTCCAACATTCCGTTGCGATCTCTTTGACGTTGCATCGAGCGCCCTTCATCATCATTTCCCGGATAACCTCCCAAAGGCGTGAGTGCATCAGGGGCAATGGAAATAAACCCTGCCATGGCTGCTCTTCTTCCTACATCGGCAATATGTGGATTTAACCCCCGGTTTTCGTGAACTACAACAATTCCCGGAAGATTACCTTCCACATCCTTTGGTCTTGAAAGTTGTGCATTGATGATACCTCCACCATTTGGAGAAGCATACTCAATTGTTTCTGTCTTTAGTTGTGGATTATCCTGCGGTATTTGAACCGCTTCATAGTCTGGCATGATGGCACTCATAAGAGAGGTGAGCGTCAAGCCTCCAACAGCATACAATGAAAGCTTTTCAATGAATTCCCGCCGTTCCATTCGATTATGCGCATAGTCATCATACAAACTAAAAACCTGCGGGTGAATATACTTTTTATCGATCTTTTTCATTGGCGAGTGAATTTATGATACTAAATATACTTTTTCCGTAGGAGTTTTGATCAAAAGTCATTTACATAAATGAATGGATGACCCGGATAAATAAGTACGGAATTGAGATAGAACACAAGAAACATGTATTTTTTTTACGTAGTATCTCACTAAAAACAATATGCGAAAAATCATCTATTCACTCACTATTATAATTTCAATTAGTCTCCATTCTCAAAATAGTTCGATTGCATTCACACTTAATGAAAAAGACCTGCTCCCGGAAAGTATCGCTCACGATCCAAATACGGGGGCTTTTTATGTAGGAAGCACCAGAAAAGGAACCATTACTAAAGTGGATGAAAAGGGTAATCAATCCGTCTTTATACGAAGTGGTGAATTTGGTCAGTGGATGATTATTGGAATCAAAGTAGACCCTCAGCGTAATGAACTTTGGTTTTGTAGCTCCGGAGGAAATAACCTCGAAGGTTACTCACTTAAAGAAGAAACGGAAGGTCGACCTGCCGGAATTTTCAAGGTGAATTTGAAAACGGGTGAGCTTATAAAAAAATACACATTAGAAAAGCCAGGAGGAACTCACTTTTTCAATGATTTAGTTATAGATGAGAATGGTGATGTTTATGCGAGTCACATGTTTGCGGAATCTTCGATTTACAAAATAGACAGGAATAATGACACACTAGAGCCATTTGCAAGAGGTGACCTAATGTTGTATCCTAATGGGTTAGCTATTGCTGATAATCGAACAAATCTTTTCGTTGCTCATTCCGGCGGCATAGCTAAAGTTTCACTAAAGACAGGTGCCATTACTGCCTTGGCTATTGCAAATGATCTCAGATTGACAAAAATAGCCAGTGCGGATGGACTCTACTTTTATGAAAACCATTTGATAGCCATACAACCAGACTTGTCTCAGGTGGCAAAGTATAAGCTAAGCCAATATCAGGATGCAATTATTGAGGGGGAGGTTTTAGAGATTAACCATTCCAGTATGGATCACCCGACAACTGGTGTGCTGGTCGATGATAGCTTTTATTATATCGCAAATGCTCAGTTTGAAAAAGTTGGAGAAGACGGATCATTGGAGGTCAGTGAGGTCTCTGCACCAGTCATTCTTAAATTAGACTTAAAATGAAAAACCTTATTTTCATATTTCTTTTGTTAGGAACGGGTGTTTCTGCTCAGGAGTCTCCAACCATAAAAGAGTTATTGAATCACGTAGTTGGAGGCACCTGGTCATCCACTAATTCAACCAATGAAGGCAAACCCGAAGACTACAAACTGTTCTTTATGTCATTTAAGAATTGGGCGGACGATTCATCAGTAACCGGAAGCATTTTTGGCGTTCAAAACAATGGGGACACTATCCAATTGATTGAAGTTTGGAATTTCATTGATCGTTCAAAAGGCAATCTATTTTATGTGCAGCGCACCACATGGGGATGGTATGGTACAGGTACGATCTCCAGATATGAAGAAAAGCACCTTGATATTCAATTCAAGATTACTACACCCGAAGGGCAACAATTTTATACCAGGGATCTCCACTACATTGATAGCAAACACAAAATGCGGGCGATCACTTTTCATAAGGCGACTGAAGATGAAGAATGGAAAGAAGCCAGCAGATCTGAATGGACAAGAATCATTAAACAATAGAATATGGAAACACAAAATCTCATCTCAAGAAGAAAAGCATTGCAGCATTCAGCAATCGGAATTGTTGGACTCTCACTTCCTTTAACCGGTTTTTCTTCTCCAAAAATTAATAGAGCCACCCCCCTATCAGGTAAGCCATACCCAGCCTATCCTTCGCTGGAACCCGATTTAGTCAATGAAGTGGTTGGTAAATCACACTTTGATCTCGACACAGTAAAAAAGCTTGTTGAATATCGACCTGAATTAGCAAGAGCTACCTGGGAATGGCGGTTTGGGGACTTTGAATCGGCAATAGGAGCTGCTTCTCATGTGGGCAGACGAGACATCATTCAATATCTATTGAGCAAAGGTGCCACCCCCGATATATTCACCTTCGCTACTTTAGGCGCCTATGAAACCGTCAAAGGAATTATTCAATTAAGTCCTGGCATCCAGACCTCCTCTGGTCCACATGGTATTAGTCTCTTGAGTCATGCAAGAGCCAGTTTAAGAATGGAGGAAACCTTGACTTCTACTGAAAAAGAAAACTGCAAAAAATTGATTGGATATCTTGAAGAATTAGGAAATGCAGATGGGCCCAAATATAAGGATGTGTCAGAAGAGGATAAACCAAAATATCTTGGTGACTACAAATACGGTGAGGGAAAAGATGAAGGATTTACTATACAGCTCAATATGAGAAAAATGCTTTCTCTGGGTGCTATTGGCGAATTTGGTGGGGCACTTTATAAAGTCGGAGAGAATGAATTTACCTATAATGGAGCACCTTCCGTAAGAGTAACTTTTCAGCATGAAGGTGATCAAATAAAATCTTTGACTGTGAAAGAACCTGATAGAGAAATCATAGCTAAAAAAGTTTCATAAAAAAGTTGAGATGAATGATGGGAGATAAAAAGACAAAAGTTCTGTTGATAGTGTGGGCAAGTGTTTTTTGTTCCTGGGGCCAGGAATTTCCGCCTATGAGTGCTGTAGTGCCTCATATCGAACGGCACGGTAGCTTTTCGCCGGACAATCAAAAAATAGTCTTCTCTACCGGAAGCGGATTTGATCGTGATCTTAAAATAATTGATCTGATAACGAATGAGGTAGTCAACTTAACAGAAAATGATTTGGAGGATAGTCATCCCAGGTGGTCACCAAATGGCGAATGGATTGTCTTTCAAAGAGAAGACACTTTAGGAAACAGGGATTTATTCCTTGTGAAAAGTGATGGATCAGAAGAAAAAAACCTTACCAATACCCTCGAATACCGAGAGCAGCATCCCTCTTTTTCCTCAGATGGAAAAATGATCATTTTCGATAGCAATAGGGATCAGAAAGATTTGGAATCAGAGGAACACAATTATGAAATCTATTCTTTCGACATTGAAGAGAACAAAACAGAAAGGTTAACCAATTGGAAGCATTGGGATATGTATCCATCATTCAGTCCGGACAATTCCCATATTGTGTGGCGTAGAACTATTTTGATACCTGGCTCAGATGATAAAAACTTTGAGATTTTTGTGAAAAACATTGAAACCGGTAAAGAATGGAATATTACAAATAATCCAAGTTATGATTCGAATCCATACTGGAACCCACAATCAGACCAAATTGCGTTTACTTCATCCAGGAGTGGATCATTTAATATTTATTTGATTAAATCAGATGGTAGTGATTTAAGGATGATTACACAAGCAGAAGGGCGTAGTATTGGATTTAGTATTCCAACAATTTCATTCAACGGGAAATTGATTGTCGCTGATCGTTATACAAAAGATGTGGTGGATTTGGTAATTGTGGATATATCAGATGAAATCAAATGATGACTCAGGCTTGATACCTTGTCAATTCGTTAATTAGATGCTCTCTATAGCTTCCACCTATTGGAATAGATGTTTTTCCTACTTCTAAATCCTGACTGGTATAGGCAGATATTTTATTAATGTTTACAATATAAGAACGGTGGGCACGCATAAAATGATCAGGCAGAATCTCTTCAAGATGACTCATTTTTTGATAGGAAATCAAGGTCCTTTGATCACAGAATAGTCTAACATAATTACTCAGACCCTGAATATATAGTATCTCATTAAGATATATCTGCACCATCTTCATATCTACCTTCAGGTAGATATACGGTTCGTGGGTCATACGTTTGCCAGGTAGCACCAATACCCTATTTACAGCCTTCATAAATCGTTCGAGAGATATCGGCTTTAGTAAATAGTCTACTACGTTGAGTTCATGACCTTCCAATGCATACTCCCGATACGCTGTAGTTATAATCACCATGGGCGGATGCTCCAGATTTTTGACAAATGCAAGGCCGTTCATCTGAGGCATCTCTATATCCAGGAAAATTAAATCAATCGTTTCCCTGCTGAGGATATTGCTTGCCTCAATCGCGCTTGCACAGGTACCAACTACCTCAATTTGATCAATAGGCTCCAGGTAGCTTTCCAGGATTTCCCGGGCTATCGGTTCATCATCGACAATAATACATCTTAGCCTCATGATTGTTGGATGGTCAAATTCACAATGTACTCACCCTCCTCCTCCTTGCACGTTAGCATATGCTTACCTGGATATAGTAGGTCTAACCGTCTTTTCACATTTGATATCCCCAAACCACCAGTTTTTTCATTACCATCAGTTTTTTTGGGGATACTGTTTCGTATGCTAAAGATAAGTTCTTCCTGCACCTTTAAAGTAATTGATATCCACCCATCTTTCGATGATTTATTTACACCATGTTTAAAGCTGTTTTCCACAAATGGCAGAAAGATGAGTGGGGGGATAGTAACGCGCTCTATTTCTCCTTCCGTTTGCAAGTCTACCCTGAAACGGTTTTCATACCGAATCTGCTCTAAAGCGATGTACCGTTCTATCTGCTCTAGTTCCTTGACTAGTGGTACCTTTTCTTTATCTGCCTCATACAGCACATAGCTCATGAGCTCCGATAGTTTCATAACCACTTCAGGGGTTTTATCCGACTTTTTCATTGCCAGACCATATAAGTTGTTTAGTGTGTTGAAGAAGAAATGTGGATTGATCTGAGACCTGAGGTAACTTAATTCTGCCTTTAACTTTTCCCCCGCCAGTCGCTCTGCGCGGTGTTCAGAGTGCTGCCAACGTAGCAATACCTCAATTCCGATCAAAAAGATCATCGGCGAAGTGATAATCAAAGCAGATTGAACGAGCTTATAAGGTCTTGGAAACACCCCGGGATTCCAGTTTGGAAACAGAATATCATTTAAGTAGAAATGCATAAATGCACGATGCATGAAACTTGCAATTGCAACAAAGAATATTGTCTGCACCAAATACTTGCCCAGCTTTCGATCTTCCAGAAATCGAGGCAAAAGAAAAAAGTAATTGATGTATACAACTGCCAAACGAAAAGGTAAAAACCCTAGCTCCATGTAAAATGCAACAGCAAACTGATTGGAATAGCCTCCTTCTACAAATGTGAAAGCGGCCATATAAATCACCCAAAACAGCACATGTCCGGCAATTGTTTTCTTCATTAATCTAAGATAGCCATCTGTGCTGTTTTCGTGATTTGACTAAACACTTTTTGATCAGCGTTTTAAACGGGTTTGAATAAATAGTTGAATCACTGACACAACAAAATTTGATATTTGGATAAAAACACCTGCATCAATTTCAGGGTCAGCTCAACTCGATCATTGCGGTCTTTTGACATATCCGGAGGTACCAAGTTTAGTGTCTGAAAGTCCAAAGTATGCTTTCACCTCATCATAATTGGAGTAGTCCACTCCTCCTCGACCCCCGTATTGAGCAGGTACGACAACAACCCGTGCTATCCAATTGTCTGTATATGCAGCCCCAAGCGCATCAAAGTTTATGTTTCCATCCAGGAAAACACTTGCATCGTACTTGGTAAAGTCATAGTTGTATTCTAGTACACCGTCACTGAAATACATGGTTTGAGGAAGTGATCGCCAGATTTCTACTCCGTCTTCTGTTACCTCCCACAGAAAATAAACCAACATCACATCAGAGTCCAACATCACAAAATCATCTGGCAGTAATAACAGCTCACTGTAATCTGGAGCAGTGAAACTGAATTCGTATTCGAATACATAGCCTTCTTCTCCATCCACTCCATCTATTCCATCCCTCCCATCGTACCCTCTGGGACCTCTTGGCCCTTCATCAAAATAACAACTTGATAGTCCGATCAATGCAGTCAATAATAGTATTAGAAGTCCTCTCATGGCTGTTCATTTTAAGTTCAACATCTTAACCTTTTGATGGGGATAAAAGGAAAAATGATGCCAGAAATGAAAAGCATGAAGGATCGGAGAGTGTAAAAACCACCTATGAACAGTCCGAAATAGGCCTTTATTAACTCTTCTGAGAAGAAATGAGATGCTGCAATTTTTCCAGTTCAGCTTGTTTTTTGGTGAGTCTTTTCCTTTCGTCACCGAGAGGCTCTCCCTTAAAGTCATCTAGTTGAAGTGAAAGTTTATACATCAATTCCTCAAGGGCCTCCAGGAGAATGGGTTGGTACTTATTGTCTATTTTGATCATAATGTGACTGGGGTCTAATTATTTCCTAGTGGATTAAGCAACCATCTCCATTCGAGTGTATTTCTCTTTATAGGCAACAGGCGTCATTCCTGTTGTACGTTTAAATATTTCTCGGAATGCTTTGGTATCGCTGTATCCTACTTCAAACATGATTTGGGAAACAGTTTTGATACCCTTTTCAAGCTCGGTTTTAGCAGCTTCTATCCTTACACGCTGGATATACTCAAATATGGTATTGGTTGTCGAGTTTTTAAATCTGCGCTCAAATGTTCTCCTTCCAATACCTATCTCTTCACATAAACTTTTTACACTGATTTTTTCTTTAAAATGGGTCTCAATGTACTCCTGTGCTTTCAGCACCTCACCATCTTCGTGAGACTTTTGACCGGAAAACATGGCAAATGGTGACTGGCTGGTTCGATCTACATCAATCATGTAAGCTTTTGCCGCCGCGATTGCAACCTCACGTCCTGCATAGCGCTCAATCAGGTATATCAGCAAATTGGTAAATGCCAAGGCTCCTCCACTCGTGAAAATGCGATGAGATTCTGACACGATTCGCTCATCTTCTAATGTGACATCCGGAAATAGCTTACGAAAATCTTCTGCTGCGCCCCAGTGAGTAGAACACTTCTTCCCATTGAGAATACCCATGGCACCAAGAAAAAAAGATCCTACACACATACTTACCAGATCAGCGCCGTTTTGATACTGCTTTTCTACCCACGGCACCAGGTCGATGTTTTGTTCCATCAATTCACGAGGGTCTCCAAACATCGCTGGGATAATTACTACATCAGTACGATCAATATCCTTAATGTGGCAGTCCGTTTTGATTGTGTACAACCCACCAACCACATGAGCTTCTTTTGACAATCCTACAATTTTCAGGTCAAATAAAGGAGCGGGAGAATTATCATTTACCCATGCAAACAACTGGCGGGTAAGATCAAGATTTGTGATACTAAACTCCCCATTCGGAACGATTAGTGATATATGTTTCATTTTCTATTTGATTAAAATCTATTTTCTGTCTACTATCATAGCATTTCCAAATCTCCAAAATGTCGAACCACTCCAAGGAGGAAGCTTCTTTTACAGAGAAACCTCAACTCCTCTTCCCATCATCATTTGATCCCTGTGTTAAACTATTCCCCTCCTCGGAGGGGCTGGGGGTGGGTTCCATTTTGCTCTATCCACTCATAAACCGTATTCACACCCCCCCAATATTCGTTTTAACATCCAGATCGTCAAATCTCAAAAAATGAACACCAAGAGACTCCAGCCTTAGTTGTCTCTCTTCATCCTTTTCCGGATGATGTTTGTGATAATGAGTGCTTCCGTCCACTTCAATTGCCAACATTAAATCTTTGCAATAAAAATCGACTATAAATTCATCAATAGGTATTTGTCTACTAAATCGAAATCCTAGTTGATTGCCTTTGATTTCATTCCATAATAGCACCTCACCAAGCGTCATATCCTTTCTCAGTTTCTTTGCCAAGGGGACAAGTCTTTATTGTATGGAATGATTTTTCTCATCCTTATTATATGTCAATTAAACCCACCTCTAAATCTCCTCCAAGGAGGAGACTTCAGTAGCAGCACTAACCTCCTCTTCGGAGGAGCCAGAGTGGATTCATTTTCAAAAACTAAATTAACTAAACGTCCTGTCGGGATCAACCCCTCAGTTTGCCGTAATTACACTTCAAGAATAGCAATCTTTGTCCCTAGCTTTGGTTTATAGAAAATGAAAACGATCATTATGGAACAAGAATTATGGTTAAACCTACCCGTAAAGGATTTGGAAAAGAGTCGTGCATTCTTTACTTCACTTGGGTTTGAAACAACACGAGATTCCCCCGGAATGATTGGTTTTATCATCGGGAAAGTACCGGTGATGATGGTAGAAGAAGCTCAATTGCAACAATACACCCAGCACAAAGTCTCTGATACTTCGAAGGGAAGTGAGTTTCTAATCTCGGTAAGTGCACCAAATCGAGCTTATGTAGACGAGATCACCAAAAAAATCAAAGATGCAGGTGGCACTGTCTACTCAGAGCCACAGGAAATCCAGGGATGGATGTATGGCATGGCCTTGGCGGACCCGGACGGTCATCGATGGAACATCATTTATTTGGATTGGGAAAACATGCCAAAGAATTAATTATGAATCCTGTAGTACATTTTGAAATTCCGTATAAGAATCCCGAAAGAGCGGTCAATTTTTACAGCAAAGTCTTTGAGTGGAGTCATGAACAATTAGGGCCCGATATGGGCAACTACATATTGCTCACCACTGCTATATCTGATGCGAAACCCGGAGAGGCTGCCGGTGCTATCAACGGTGGGATGTTCCCGTTCAAAGATGACTGGCCAGCCCAGTACCCCTCCATTGTTATTGCTGTCAAGGACATCAATGAAACGATTTTGAAGATCAAAGAAAATGGAGGAGAAGTACTGGGTGACCCAATGCTAATTCCAGGAACTGGATTGTATGTATCCTTTCTGGATACAGAAGGATCCAGGCTTAGCGTTTTACAACCTGTCTCCAAATAGAATTAAGAATAATCAACTATGCCTAAACAACTATATGTGAACCTCCCGATCAAGGATCTTGAACGTTCAAAAACCTTTTTTGCCAAACTTGGATTCACCTTCAACGAGCAATTTTCCGATGAGACTTCCACCTCCATGATTGTAGACGAAGGAATCATCTTTATGCTATTGGAAAAAGAGCGGTTTCAATCGTTCATTCCACACAAAGAAGTAGCAGATAACTCCAAAGCATGTGGCGCTATCAATGCGATTCAGATGGGAAGCAAGGATGAAGTCAATGCAATCATTGAAAAAGCGTTGAATGCCGGAGGTACTGAATATAAAGAGGCTGAAGATCACGGTTTTATGTATGGCCGAAGCATTGAGGATCTGGATGGAAACTGCTGGGAGTTTTTCTGGATGGATCCCAGCCAGATGCCTTCTTAATTTTTTAAAAAACCAGTAATACAATCAAGATGAAAAATAAAATACTATTCGTACTCTGCCTGCTATCCGGACTGATGTTTATTAATGCAGGCCTCAATAAATTCTTCAACTATATTCCTGTGCCAGATGATCTGCCTGAAGAAGCAATGAGTATGTTTATGGCCATGACAGAGATTACCTGGTTGATGCCCCTACTTGCCACCTTCGAAATTGTTGGAGGCCTACTTTTCATAATTCCTCGTTTGCGAGCCCTTGGAGCCCTGATTCTAACACCGATTATGTTTGGAATACTCGCTCACCATTTCACCCTTGGGTTTGGTTTAGCTATACCTCTTGCAATGGCCGCCATCCTGGTATGGGCCATTATCGACAACTTAGGGAAGTACCTGACATTAATAAAATAGAACGATGACAAAAGTGACAATAAAAGCAGATTGCAATAACTCACCAAAAAAGGAATTTCTGAAAGATCTGAACGTGGCTTTTGCCACGGGTGATGCAAATTTCATTATCAAAAATGTGTCTGACGATATCCATTGGAATATATATGGAGATAAGGAAATCAAGGGCAAAGAGGCTTTTTCGAAAGAGATAAACATTATGAAAGATTACGTTGCTGATGAGGTAATTGTGCATTCCATTGTCACACATGGTGCTGAAGCAGCACTTGATGGTGAAATGATAATGGGTGGAAAATCCTACGCCTTTTGTGACATGTATCAATTCACCAGTGCAGGATCAAATACCATTAAAGCAATGAGATCTTATGTGATATCGATTAATTAAAAATTAAAAGCCAACCTACATCCTGTGACTGGCGTTGTAGGTCACTTTGTCTTTGAATTCATTCAATTTTCCTTTGATTCAATAATCTCGTCTATCTCTTTTATCATTTTATCCAACACCAAAGTATATTCTACCGGACTCACTGAATTGTTTTCGATGAGACTGTCGATCTCCTCAAAAACATTCTTTTCAATTGCTAGCTTTTTTTCGTTTTGATCCCAATAAGGCTGATGAAATAGCATCGCATTTTTGATATGTAGTTGAGCATATTTAAGAGCAACATTAGCTTGATCTATTTGATTAGTTTCTGCATACATTTCAGCAATTTCCAGTTCGGCATGAGCCAGATTATTCAACGCAAACTCAAATGCAGATCGTAGTTCATTACTGTCAACTGAGTCCCTCAGAATGCTTGAATGTACTTCTTCAAGCCTTTCTATTGCCCGCTCTAGTTTTGCATAGCTCTCATCATCCACATCACGCTCAATTTTCCAAATTGACTGTATAGCTCGCTCTAGGTTGAAAGCACTTGTTGAATGCCTATCTTCTTGCTCATAGTAATCTACATTACGCAGATACCTATCAGGCAATATTGCAGAATCATTTAATGTTGGACTGTCAGAAGTTTTGTTCTGACCTGTGAAGTAAATGATCATGAAAAGGGTAACTACCCCAATAATGATCCATGTAATTTGCTTTTTCATTTTATTAAAACTTTATGCTTAATTCTAGCTTTTGATTTCTTTTATCAATCTCACTTAGTAGACTTAAATACTCATAATCGGAGATCCTTTCCATTTTTAAAAGACTGTCCATTCGATTGATCAATGGCTTGGGCGAATCTTCAATCCGTTCAAAAAATATGTTATTGTTCAGTATGTGAGACTTAGCGAAATGAAGCGCCTTTTTTGCTTCACTGGTTTTTGAATTATTAGCATATTCTTGTGAAACCAAAATCTCAGCATAGGCCAGATTATTCATTGAATATTCAAAAACCTTCAACAAGACTCCTCTTTCTATAGAATGCTCAACCATTTTCTTATGAAGCTGCTCCAGGCTCGCGGCTACCTTCTCGGCCCGAATGGCAGCAACTCCATTCATATCTTTTTCAAGAATCCAAATAGCTTCAATCGCCTGCTCCATACTTTCCAAACTTTTATCAATTTCATTTCTCAAGTACTGTTCAATTGAATTAATTAGGTGCCTATCGGGTACCTCAGCATATTCATTAAGTGTGGGGTGATAGTTCTTCTTGTTATACTGATCAGCCAGATAAAGAGCTGAGAAAAACGCTATAAAACCTAGTGGTATGAGCAATAATTTTCTCATAGATAATATGATTTAGATCCTCTTTTTCATATCCTGCATAAGAATATCTAGTTCATTGGATATCTTACTTAGCCGCTTATCCATCTCATGAATTGAAATAGAATCTGATTTAATCAAGCTGTCTATTTCATTGAATACCTCTACTTCCAAATCAAAGTGTTTCGTTCGGTTAGAGTGGTTTGAATAGTCTAGCAGAAATGCATTTTTAACATGAATTTGCGCCTGTATTAAGCTAAGTTTAGCCAACTCATTTTGGTTGCTCTTCAAAGCAGATTCATATAATTTCACTTCAGCTTTCGCTAGTGCATTTAACGTAAAATCAAATGCTTCATAAACATCTTCACTATTCAAGGAATCTCCTAAAATCTCATTATCGATCTTCTCAAGTCTTTCTATTGCTTCTTCAAGAATTTTTCTTTCACTCAGATTGGGGTACTCTTCGTATGATTTTACAGACTTTATTATCTCCTCCAAATGAACGATACTCCTGTGGTGGAGAATTTTGAGTGTTGTGGAAGCATCTTCAGTAATACTAACTGTGTAATCCCATTCTTCAAGTTTATTGATCGATTCCAATGCCTTTTCCAGATGATAATTATTTCTTGCAAATCGATCCTGATACACTTTTAAAGTATACACATGCCCATTTGATTGTTTGCCAGTAAGAGGCTTAGTTGACGAATCTTTTTCTTGTGATACATACAATAATATCGCTATGACCATCAGTACCAAGATTCCAATAGTTCCATAATTTTTCATCTTCCTAAAATTTTATTCATTCGACCACATTTGCTTTTGACCTTTCCCTTTTCAGTATTGCAAAGAGCCTTTCGTAATCAGTGATTCTGATAGCCTTGGACTCAATACTTATCAATCCCTTTTCCTTAAATTCCTTTAGAGATCTCCCCAGACTCTCCCTTGTGGCACCAATAAGGTTGGCTAGATCAAACCTTGAAAGCCTGATACCACCTTTCAGATGATCATACTTCCTATATCGCTCTTCAACTATTAGGAGAAATAGTGCAAGTCGTACATTCTGAGTTTTTTGAGCAAGAATTCCTATTGTATTTGCAAGCACACCAAATTCGTGAGCCAAATTGCGTAAAAGGTTTTCCTTCAAAACCGGAATATTATCAAGAAGCTTTAAAAAATTTTCTTTGCTAATAAAATTGGCGCTAGTATCCTCAATAGCTTCACACGTATCCTGATAACGTTCGTTAGAAAGAAGCGCATGATAGCCCAGTAAATCTCCATTTGTATAAATGTAAAATATCTGTTCATTTCCACTCATTACTGTTTTAAACTTCTTTGTAAGCCCACTTTCTATCAAAAAAACACCCGTTGGTATTCCATCTTCGTAAAAGAGTTTACTTCCCTTCTTAAACTGAATAGGTTCAAATGATGACCGAATACGATTTACCTCTTCTTTCGAAAGCTCGCTGAAAAGAAAATCAGATTTAAAATCAAATTGATTTTTAAGGTATTTGATTGGTTCATTATTTTTCATACATACAAATGTAACATTTATTACATTTTTAATAGCTATTAATTGCTTTTCATATAACAATTAATTTATATTTGAATCCGAATCCTGATGAAAGGCTCATTATTACATATCATATCAATTATTTTACTATTAACGTTTTGCTTGTCGAGCCTTACGTATGATAGCTCCATTGGTGAAAAAGAAAGATATGAGATAGAGGATAGCTTTGAAGAGTTAAAAGAAGGTAAGCCCTTTCATAATATATTATTCGGACTATATGAGGCAGGCCATGAGGAAACTTACCTGATACTCAATGAATCGTCAACGTTTGGTAGTCGCAAAAGCGATTCGCGTTCACTACCATTCCAATCTCATGGCAAATACATTCTGTATTGCAATTTAAAGCTCTGTTGCTAGCGATAAACTGACCAGCTACTTCTCGCCATTGGTGGTCATCCACCAGTAATCATTGCTTAGATCAGTTTACAAAAAACTCATGTCGTCAACAAATATTTTTCAGGAAGAACAAATCCTGAAAGAACTCAAACATTACTTGCCAGCACAAGCACCACTTAAAGACTTTGTGCATCATAATACTTTACATGCCTTTCAGGGTCTCCCATTTGAGCAGGCTATAAGAAAGGCATCCAAAACTTTTGGGTACAAAACTTCATTGTCGCTTAGGGAGTATCGAAAGCTCTATAATGAAGGAAAGATTAATAAAGAGATTCTCGAAAATACTATTTTGAGAAGAAAAGGGCACGGCGAATTAAATGTCTGGAAGTCTCGACTCATTGAAATGGACTATGAAGAATTCAATGAAGGTAAGATAGGACATCTACGTACGCTTTGGAAAGAGCGTTTCAAACTTGACCTTAATACCATTGTTCACACCAATCTTTTTAGAATACTCAATAGCTATCTGGATCAAGGCATTGCAATAACCAAATTTCCAGTTAACAAAGAGAGTTTTCTTTCTTCAATCATCGAAATAGAGAAGAACAGTTTCATCTCTTTTTTCAAAACAAAGCGTGCGAGAGATCTACTGTTCGATCCACATACGTCACTAGAATGCTTATTAGAACTATTGCTAGGTGATGAAGCCTTATATAAACAATACTTATTTGATCAGCAGTTCGCCCATCCGGGATGGTCTGGGCTTATCAGCGTTATTGAAAGTCAACCTGGCTCACTTCTGGATGGCAGAAAGATCAGCTTGAAAGAAATGATCATACTGGAGTGCTTATTGGAAATTGATAATCTGGATAATGCACTGGGCAATAAATGGAAACCTCTTGCAGAAGTAGCAGAAAAGAAGCACCGATTAGACATCCTATGTGAAACAGAATGGAATGAATATGATGACCTAATAGTAATCTGGCAGGAAGCCTACGAATGGACCTATTATGATCAGGTCTTGGCTGGGGTTATGGTTGGTGAACGACTTAAGCCAAAAACAGAGATACCATCCTTTGAAGCATTCTTCTGTATCGATGACAGAGAGTGTTCCATCCGACGCTACATCGAACACTTTGATCCTGACTGTGCTACCTATGGTACACCCGGGCACTTTGCTATTGACATGTATTATCAACCAAAGAATGGTAAGTTCTACTCAAAAGTTTGCCCGCTTCCTATTACTCCAAAACACCTGATCAAGGAAGTTTCAACAGACCGAAATAATACTTCAGATCTGCATTTCAACAAATCTTCACATGGGCTTTTCAGGGGGTGGTTGATCAGTCAGACGCTGGGCTTTTGGTCTGCAATCAAATTGATGTTCAATATCTTCAGACCAAGTGTGAGTCCGGCTTCTTCCTATTCATTTTCTCATATGGATAGCTATTCTGCACTTACGGTAGAAAACAGGAGCAAGTACCACAAAAAAGACGGTTTACAGATTGGCTATACGGTTAAAGAAATGGCTGATCGTGTGGAAATGGTACTTCGCAGCACTGGTACCACAGAGCTATTTGCACCTCTGATATACATTATTGGACATGGGGCCAGCAGTGCAAACAACACCCACTATGCTGGATACGACTGTGGTGCCTGCTCTGGTAGACCTGGATCTGCGAATGCCAGAGCTTTCAGTTACATGGCCAATCATCAGGGAGTAAGGACCATACTTAGAAAAAGAGGGATTGATATTCCAGATACCACAGAGTTCATTGGTGGATTACACGATACGACACGAGATGAATTTAGATTTTTTGATGAAGAGCTATTGAGCGAAGAAAACGACGAGTCTCATAAAAAAAATATTCTGGTCTTTGAAAAAGCCCTTCGTGCGAACGCTAAAGAGCGATCGAGAAGATTTAATTCCATTGATACCAAACAGGTACCGAAGACCATACATAAAAAAGTAAAAGAGCGTTCGGTTTCACTGTTTGAACCACGACCTGAACTAAACCATGCTACTAATACCTTGTGCATCATCGGAAGAAAACATATTCATGATCACTTATTCCTTGATCGTAGGGCTTTTTTAAATAGCTACAATTATGAGTTGGATCCTGATGGAAAGTATCTAAGCAGTATCATCAATGCTGCTGCACCAGTATGTGGCGGCATCAATCTCGAGTATTATTTCTCCAGAGTCGACAATGAAAAATTGGGTGCCGGATCAAAATTGCCTCACAATGTTATGGGATTAATTGGCGTTGCAAATGGGTTTGAAGGTGATCTTAGACCAGGTCTTCCTATACAAATGGTGGAAATACATGATCCACTTCGGCTGATGATGGTCATTGAGCATGACCCAGAGGTGGTTTTGAAAACCATTCAAAATTCAGAAGCCACATACGAATGGTTTATTAATGAGTGGGTCATCCTATGTGTAGTAAACCCTTTAGACGGCAAAGTTTATCGATTCAAGGATGGCTCATTTGAATATTATGATCCTATAAGTAAAAATCTGGAAGCGGTGGTCATTGAATACCTCCATACGGCCATTGAATCTACGGATGGAAATCTACCTGTGTATTTATTGAAATGAGAGAAGTGATGATTAACATATTACCCATATTCCTGATTATCCCCTTTCTTGGACTTTTAGGAAGCTTACTGGTTCATAGAAGAAATGAGGCACTTCATTCACGGGTCGCTTTTGGAACTGCAGGAATTCAAAACATAACGTCCATAACTTTTACCCTCTATTGGGGTTTTTCAGGAGGGGAAGTGCTGAACATTAAAGAATTTGTAATCTATAGCGCACCTGAGTATGAGTTCTTCGTAGATTTTTATTTTGACAGGGTCACAGCTGTTTTCCTTGTCGTAGGATCTGTTCTAACCTTTTTAATTACGCTGTATAGCCGCTATTATTTACATAGAGAAGAGGGTTACAAGCGCTTTTTCAATACCATCTTATTTTTCTATCTGGGATATAATATTATTATTCTTTCAGGAAATTTTGAAACCCTATTCATCGGATGGGAAGTGCTTGGTTTGTCATCCTTTCTACTGATTGCCTTTTATCGAGATCGATATTTACCAGTACGAAATGCATATAAAGTATTTTCGGTTTATCGTCTCAGCGATATCGCAATGATCCTCGCTATGTGGATGAGTCATCACTTGTGGCACCACAATGTGACATTTCTGGAACTTAACAACTATGACCTTGTGGATGCGGAAGTGCACAGCCACTATGGAATGAGTCTGTTTATTTCAATAATGATATTGATCTCAGCTAGTGTAAAGTCTGCTCAGTTTCCTTTCTCATCCTGGCTCCCACGTGCAATGGAAGGACCAACTCCTTCAAGTGCAATTTTTTATAGTTCTCTTTCTGTACACATTGGTATATTCTTTTTGCTCAGGACATTTCCCTTCTGGGAACATCTGGATGTATTTCGATGGGTTGTAGGGATAGCTGGTTTTGGTACCAGTATAATAGCAACCTTCATCGGAAATGTACAATCAACAGTTAAATCACAGATCGCATACTCTTCCATTGCTCAGATTGGTTTAATATTTATTGAGGTTGCTTTAGGACTTGAAGTTGTTGCTCTAATTCATTTTTCGGGTAATGCTTTTTTAAGAACTTATCAATTGCTGGTATCTCCATCCACAGTTACATATCTGATTAGAGAACAGTTCTATACCTCATTACCTAAGGAAACAAAACGAACTGGATTCCTTAGAAAGCTATTCAATTCCATCTATGTGTTCAGTGTAAAAGAATGGAATTTGGATACCTACCAATTCAGGTTTTTATGGAATCCATTTAAAAAACTAGGGAAAACCTGCAACTTTCTAAATAGTAAGAGTACAGGTTTTATCCTTGGTCCGGCTTTTCTATTTGCCTGCTTTGTATTGATAGAAGGGAGCATGACCGAAGACACACTTCACCTATTCTCAAATGTACTGGCGATGATTGCTGTGTTGCATTCCCTCAGATCTTTTATCGAACGAAAGAGTCCCATTTACAGCTTTAGTTTGGTTGCCTTTAGTCATTTGTGGATTGCTTTAGCGGTTTCCTTTAATGAGCATTTTAGCTATTCTCATACCCTAATTTATTTATCCGGTGTAGCTGTATCCTTAGTCGTGGGTCTGGCTGTCCTGATTAAGCTTAGGAAATCAGAAAGTCATGTGGATCTAAATGGGTTTTATGGGCATGTATACGAGCACAAGTCCCTGGCATTTATATTCCTGCTGTCTTGCCTTGGCTTAGCTGGATTTCCGGTTACTCCTACCTTCCTGGGTGAAGATTTGATCTTCAGTCATATTCATGAAGATCAGATTTGGCTTACCCTTTTGGTAGCTCTTTCTGCCATTTTCAGTGGGCTATCCACTATTAGAATTTATATAAGGCTCTTCTTAGGCCCTCATACAAAAAGTTATCACCCAGTTGCTCACCGTTCATCTTAATTAATTGAATCAAAGAGATTATGAATACTTTATTAGATAAAAAACCACTTACCGGCCTTGCCGGATTAAAAGCTCATTGGAAAGACGATCTACTTTCCGGTTTTATGGTTTCGCTTATTGCATTACCTCTTTGTTTAGGTATTGCACTTGCATCAGGTGTACCACCTATGGCTGGTCTCACTGCGGCCATCGTTGGAGGTATGTTGATGTCTCGAATAACCGGGTCATATGTAACCATCAGTGGTCCTGCAGCAGGACTAATTGTGGTCACTTTAGCTGCAGTAGAGTCTATGGGTGCTGGAGACCCACTTGCCGGATACAAGTTTGCGCTGGCAGCAATTGTAGTGGCTGGTCTAATCCAGGTAGGTTTTGGGATGCTAAAAGTGGGCAAGCTAGGTGATTTTTTTCCAGCTGCAGCTGTACACGGAATGCTAGCTGCTATTGGGGTAATTATCATGATCAAGCAGCTTTTTGTGGCTTTGGGTACTAAAGCTGAAGGCGGTGGACATAGTCTCTTTCACACTATTTCTCAAATCCCGGAAGCATTTTCCAATATGAATCCTGAGATCGCACTGATAGCAATGGTGAGTTTATTCATATTGGTAGGTCATCCGAGGGTCAACTTTAAGCCCATAAAAATGATCCCTGCTCCTATGTGGGTCATCATTGTCACTATTCCCATATCTCACTTTTTTGATCTTTTCCATGAGCACCACTATAATCTGGTAGGCAATGATTATGTCATTGGTCCAAAATACTTAGTACATCTACCTGACAGTATCGTAGATGGAATCGTTTTTCCTGATTTCGGAATGATCGGAACCGGGGCTTTTTGGATTGCTGTGGTAAGTATTGCGTTGGTTTCCAGTATTGAGTCTCTATTGAGTGCTTCTGCAGTAGACACCCTTGACCCGTATAAAAGGAAATCTAATCTCAATAGAGATATGGCATCAATGGGAGGTGGTTCAGCCATCTCTGGGTTTGTTGGGGGTTTGCCCATGATATCTGAGATAGTACGTAGTTCAGCAAACATCACCAATGGAGCCAAAACACAATGGGCTAATTTCTTCCATGGTGCTTTTTTGCTCATCTTCCTATTGTTTGGAAAACCAATCATAGAACAGATTCCGCTAGCCGCCTTAGCTGCAATGCTTATTCATGTAGGGTTCAAATTAGCAGCCCCTGCAGAGTTTAAGCATGTGTGGGAGATTGGAAAAGAACAATTACTCATTTTCGTTACTACACTTTTGATGGTGCTTGCTACAGATTTGATTATAGGTATCGCGGCTGGTATTTTAATGAAACTGATCCTGCATCTTTTTCATGGGGCTCCACTGAGATACCTGTTTCGCACCAAGTTGAACTATGTTGATAATGAAGAAAATGAAGATGTTGGTACCATTCAATTACATCATTCAGCTATTTTTTCGAACTATTTATCATTAAAAAAAGAAATAGAAAATCACTACGATAAGGGGCATCTCATTCTGGATTTCAAAAATGTCAATTTAATAGATCATACTTTTCGTACCCACTTACATGAGCTCAAAGATGAGTGGGAAAAAGAAGGGAAAAAACTAGAACTTAAGAATAAAGAACACCTCATCGCTGTATCAGATCATCCATTGGCAGCTAAAGTTGCCGGGAATAATACAGTTGGATACGGGGAGAAATTAAATAGTCATCAAATAGAGCTTCTTGATATTTCGAAATCCAATCGATGGGATTTTGAACCAGGAAAAACCATGTCCTTTGAAGATTTCAGAGACTTTAGCTTTAGCCGTTCCGGCAGGATCAGCTATGCTCAAAATCTTATTTCCGGATCATTCGAAAACTACAGATTCATTTTTGCAGAGGTGGTTTACGACACAGACCTGAGAACTAAAGCTGCAACTGACTTACTACCGGCATTGATAATAAAGCCAGAGCAAAGCAATGCTTCATGGCCAGTATTCACGATGGAGAAAGAGGGATTCTTTGAAAAAGTTACTAATATGGCCAATAGCAAGGATATTGACTTTGATGATCACCCGGTGTTTTCAGATAAGTTTCTCCTGAAAGGGCCAAATGAAGATGAAGTGAGAAAATTTTTCAAGCCCGTAGTACTACAATTCATTGAATCAAACCCAATTTATCACCTGGAAAGCAACGGCCCTAAATTGATCATCTATCGTTTTGACAAGAAGAAAAAAGAAAAAGAAGTAGCTGAATTGATACGGTTTGGAAAACGACTGGTAATGACCATCGATAAATATTAAAGGCATCCCTTTGGGTTAGGTTGATAGGTTGCCGGATCATCTCTATAATTAAAACCAAACGTTTTAATGAGATTGATCCGGTTTGCCTTTTCTAGTTTAATCTTTAATTCTACTAGAATTATTATCTACTTTGATTTAAGTCTAAATACCTGAAAATCGGTAGATAGGCTCCAACTGATCTATATTGGAGTATTTGCAATCAAGGTCAATGATTCTTCCATCTTCAAGCGAATAAACCCATCCATGGATTTCTAATTCTCTTTTTTTCCAGGCTTTTTGTACGATGGAAGTCTTGGCAAGATTGTGCACTTGCTCAATTACATTCAATTCAACCATTCGTTTTTCTCGAGCTTCTGGGTCATTAATCTCATCAAGTGTTTGTTTATTTAACTGAAAAATATCTTTAATATGCGCTAGCCATCGACCAACCAGGCCCACATACTGAGTGTCCATGGCCGCCTTAACACCGCCACATCCATAGTGACCACAAACAATTACATGTTTAACATGCAGGTACTCCACAGCATATTGCAGGACACTGAGCATATTCGTATCGGAATGAATCACTTGATTGGCAATATTTCGATGAACAAATATTTCACCTGATTCTGTACCGGTGATCTCATTGGCCGGCACCCTACTATCCGAGCAGCCAATCCACAAGAATTCCGGCTTCTGACCTTTGGCTAGTCGTTTAAAATACTCTGGATCAAGCTTGAGCTTTTCCTTTATCCATTCGTCATTTCCTTTAAATAATCGATCGTATGATGCTTTCATAATTTCTACTTTGCTTTTTACAATGATATGACTAAAAGACTTAGCTCTGAAATTCATCTAACATTTTTTGAAATGTTTTGTTTTGCACGTGGCTCTGACCTCAATGTTTTTTTGATTAAAATGGATTAACCTGATTAACGCAAAAAAACCCATCTATATAATAGATGGGCTTCCAAATTCATGTTTATTTCTTATTGCGCAGTAAGCTGTGCTACTAGCGGACTGTCAAAAAATGTTTTCATCTCAGCATTGGTAAACGTGCCTGAAACAGTCGTATACCCTGGTTTAGATACAATGATCTCGTAAGATTCATATCCATCATTGACTGTTAGCTGTGTAGTTTCAGAAGCGATATTTTTATTCAAAATCGCTGTTCCATCTCCTTTGATCACTACCGTTGCATCGGTTAATTTCCAACCGCTGAAGTATACATATCTCATCGCTGAAATCAGGATATCGAAGGTCTCAACCGTGCTGAATGTAATACTCGCATACCCAAATTCCGCAGCGGTAAGCAATGCTGTGCTTAGCACCTCCGGAGAAATGGAAGTCACCTGATCTCCTACTATAGAAAAATCTATATCAAGTGGATTGGTTACAAGGTAGGCTACATCACTCCCTGACTTTGGTGCTGCATAGATCGTATTGTCGTCCTCATCGGTCACAAGAAACTCAGTTACTTTGTAAGAACCAGGACTTAATGTAAGCGGATCGGTTACATAGCTTCCACTGAATTCGATCAGTGGCATTTTTTCCAGCGAATAAATTTCTTCGCCTGTGTTATCTTCAATAGTGATAACCACATTTGCTGGCGAGGCACTTGATTCTGCTCTTCCGGCCCTTCCACCAGTGCTGGTGTCAGCAGGAGCCTGAAAAGAGAATTGTACTTCACCATCATTGAGCGGTTTAAAATCATCCTCAGAACATGAGGTGAATGTCATCCCAATAGCTGCTAAAGAGATGACGAACATTTGCTTTATAGTTTTCATAAATGGTTTTTTCATGGTTATAAGTTCAAAATTGACAAATGGTGATGATGGATGTGAGAGTGAAAAGACTATTCGAATATTTCAGGAAAATCCTTACCTCTCTTGTGTGATTTGCGTAGAGAAAATAAGAGTGGCCCGGCCTTGGGCCACCCTATTACTAACCACCAAAAAACACATGTCTTAAATGTTGATGCAAACAATTCCTTCGTGTGGTGCTTAGCTTCATTCTCTTCTTCAGCTTGCTTCACAACATTTTGTGTATGGCGGTGATCTCTACCTGGTTCCTTGAAGGAGTAAGAGGAGCAGCTCACTTTTGAGCCGCCCTATTACTAACCACCAAAAAACATATTTCTATTTCACCCAGGGAATAAGCGAAAGCAGCTCTTGCTTGTTGTTTCTACTTATCGGAATATGGGTGTGATCTATTTCTACATGAGAGGATGTAACTCGCTCTATTTTGTCTAATCGAATGATGTATGATTTGTGCACTCGATAAAAATCTGTTGATGGAAGGATTTCCTGAAGACTCTTCATGGTGATGTGTACAGTATGGCTTTTCTCATTACACTTCACTTTCATATAGTCTCCATATCCCTTGATGTACTCAATGCTCCTCAGGGAGATGCGTTGAATTTGTTTCCCTACATTCAGGAAGATGCTTCCCTCAAACTGATCGATTTGATCATTGATATTCGGTTTTTCTGTTTTTAGTACTTGCATGGTGGTTATCATTTAAGTTCTAGTTTATTCGTTTAGTATTTCGTTAATATTTGAATGAGAATGTCATGCGGCGCTACCTCGTCCCCACCGAAGTAGGGGTACAGCATGTAGTAGAGCCCTTTGTCGCATGATGCTCCTCGTTTGATGCGTACCGGATCGTACCCTTGCAGATAGAAGACATAGTGATCTGCTGTGATCTGCAATTGATAATCAGTTGGTTCGTTTAGTGCCACATCGCCGATGTATGTGGTAATGCGCTCTCCATTCACATAGGCATAAGCATGTATTTCCAGCTTGCCTTCCAGCCATCTCCATCCAAAGCGAGCGCTGTTTTCATGGTGCATCGAATTGCAATCCGAAAAGCCCATGAGCTTATTAATGTCGTGTTGGTTTTCTTTGGTGATAGTTTCGTAAATAGCAGACTGATCGAAAATAACGGAGAAGTCTAACCTCTTTGATTGCAGTGATTGCATCTTCCAGCCATTGTCATGTTTACCTGCCGGTATGATGAAGCTCTCATATGGATCTTCCATTGTTGGCTCGCAGGAAAAAAGAGCTGCTATAATTATGACTATCAATAGTTTATACATGACTTTGTGATTATAGGTGTATGAGTAGTTTGATTCCTGTAGCGGACTCCCGGGCACGTATTCCTGCAGTGATTGCAGCAGAGAATGTATCCGTGATCTTGATCTCTGTCTCCACCTCCGGGATCAGTACGAAGAAGTCTTCATTTACAAATCCTGCTTTGGGTGTGAGAAAAAATCTCATGTTTCCGCACTTGGTCAGTGGTACTACTGTTTCTATTCCATAGAAAGGATACTTTTCATTCAACCCCTCTTTGGTTGATCTCAGGTTTGACTGGTGTACCAGTCCGACCCCAAGGCCTTTGTTTGTCTGGATTCTCAAACCAAATCCTTTCTGAAGGCCCATTACTGTGTTTTGCAGATAGGTTTGACCGGTGAGTGTCTGAGCAAAGCCGGAAAACGAAGCTCCAACAAGTAAGACGAATATGATCAGTAGCTTTTTCATTGTTCTGTGGTGTTTGACTTGGTTGCTGTTATGCTTCTGTTATTTGGAAACTGAAATCACACATACCTGCCATATCCAATCCAGTTTCTACCATTTCGCGGCTGTAATCCGCAGAGGCGCAGCTCCAGTAGATCTTCACATCCTTACCCGATGCATGGGCTTCATTTAGTCGCTGCAATACCTTGAAGAGATATTTTGCTGAAGAGGTGTTCATTAATTCCAATTTGAAATAAACCTTTAGCTCTTCATTTCTCTTTAGGTGAAGCTCAATGTCTGCCATCATCTGGCAGTACTTGATCCACGCATCGTCGGTGATGCTCCACCCTACTGCAGTGATCAGATTTAGAGACTCCAGGTAGCGGACGGTGAATACTTTCAGGTCACTTTTTACCACTCTTAGTGGCGATGTTCCTTCCTGGCAGTTCTGAGTTATTTCTTGAGCGTTCATATCAAATGGATTTATAATACTTGAATGGATTTATTTAGAAGGAAAGTGCAACAGACGCTTGAAGCGTAGGACGGAATTCTCGCGAGCCAACGCCCATCCCTATGCTGATGTGCTTCATCGGCTGATAGTCTGCCAGCACCGATGGTGTTATCACGAAGTTTTCACCATTGGACATTCCGGTACGTACGTTTGCTTTTACTACAAATTGTTCGCGGGATACGATAGGAACGGCGAAGTATACACCTGCAAATTCCTTCTCATATTGATGTGGCAATGCTTCCATTTCTTCTTCACTCATCATGAATGATTCCATTAAAGAGGCTTCCTGGAAGAATGCTCCGTACTCCCATCGAAATCTGTTTTCAAACCCGATGGCAGTTCCTGTTTTTGGACTCATATGAGTCTTCTCTACGTACGTTCTCACGATTACTTTTTGTGCTGAAGCTGTTCCTAGAACGGCTATAAAAAGAAGAGGTAATAACAATAGCTTTTTCATTTTCTTATGTGTTTTTGTTTGTTTGATAATTCAAAAGTCAGAAAATGCTAGGGCCTGTGTGAGAGTGATTTTCGGGTTTGAAAAGATTCAGAAATACCCGCAAAAAAGTCCGTGAGATGCGTATCGGGGAAGCACTTAGGTCAATACGAGAATCACGCAGAGGGAAATACGGAGGATGAACTAAGGGATCTAAGGATGATAAAAAGCATAACTAAATACGTCACATCTGACTACTGAGAATCAGCCTCTGGAGACAGACTTACTCGTCCTTCAGCATTCTGACTATCATGTTTTCGAAAAGTAGCCAGGAATCAGCTTTGATCAGATGGTCGCGTAAATGCATGCATTTCTTTTTGTATCCTGCGTTTCTTTATGGCCAAAAAAAAAACACCATGCTAAAAGCATGGTGTCTAAACAAATCACACAAAAAATCTAACTCACTTTAGTAGTTACCGCTTCAGCGCACCTGCTCTAATATTTTTTACCTGCGTAATTTATTTCGAATGGAAAGTGAGATAATCCTCTCAGATCTAAACCTGTATCGATCATTTCACAATCATGTTCCGTATTACAACTCCAGAAAAGTCGGACCTTTTTTCCCTGAGAGTAAGCTTGATTCAATTTTTTTATGATTTTGAATATGTATTTTGTACTGGATGTGTTGATCATATTCAGCTTTAAATAAATATTCAATTCATCTCGTTGCAACAAGTGGGACTCTATATCTGCTAATATCTGCAGGTACTTTACCCAGGTATCCTGACTGGTACTCCAGCCAATAGCTGAGATGATATTTAAAGCCCGGTTATACTGAATGTTTAGCACTTTAAGTTCACTTTTTATGAGCCTCAGAGGAGACTCTTCTTCCTGACGAGTGCGGGTGATCATTTGAGCGTTCATATCAAAATGGATTTTGTGATTCTTTAACTGTTGAAATTTTTAATTAGAAGGAAAGTGCAACGGAGGCTTGTAGCGTAGGACGGAAAGCTCGCGAGCCCACACCCATACCAATGCTGATGTGCTTCATCGGCTGATAGTCTGCCAGCACCGATGGTGTAATCACGAAGTTTTCACCATTGGACATTCCGGTACGTACGTTTGCTTTTACTACAAATTGTTCGCGGGATACGATAGGAACAGCGAAGTATACACCTGCAAATTCCTTCTCATATTGATGTGACAATGCTTCCATTTCTTCCTCACTCATCATGAATGATTCCATTAAAGAGGCTTCCTGGAAGAATGCTCCGTACTCCCATCGGAATCTGTTTTCAAACCCGATAGCAGTTCCTGTTTTTGGACTCATATGAGTCTTCTCTACGTACGTTCTCACGATTACTTTTTGTGCTGAAGCTGTTCCTAGAACGGCTACAAAAAGAAGAGGTAATAACAATAGCTTTTTCATTTTCTTATGTGTTTTTGTTTTGTTTTGATGATACAAATGTCCACAAGCAGGGAGGCCTGTGTGAGAGGATTTTTCGGGTTTGAAAAGATTCAGAAATACCCGCAAAAAAGTCCGTGAGATGCGTATCGGGGAAGCACTTAGGCCGGTGCGAGATTCACTTAGAGGAAAATACGGATGTTGGAGTGAGGGATTTAGGGAGGTCCTTGAGGACATAAAATAACCGATCTGGTGTTGAGTGATTCTTTTAAAAGAACCTCATCCCCTAACCCCTTCTCCTGGCAGGAGAAAGGGGAATAGTTCTCTCTCTTAGTAGGATGATTATTTTAAACCTCTCCCCAATTCTCCGAAACGCCGGACCGCTCCTAATGGAGGAGGGCTTAATTGCACTCCGCTAAGTATCAGTTTACCTAAAACAAGAACTTAGGCACAACGCTGTGATATTTTGTGGTGAATAATGGGAGGGTGTTTTGAGGATTGGGTAGATTGAATGGTGATAACTATATCTCGCAATGACAAACTGGATCGCTATAACTCTAACATGCTTAATTGTACTGATAGCATCTTTATGCATTTACATTATCTGGAATCATTTGCCATTTCAACTCAATAAGCTCATTCCGACTAATAGTATAAGCCTTAATACCATTGTGGCAATTATTAACACTACAGTAGCAGTTTTTGCCTTAATGATTGCTATTTGGAGTATTCGACAACAGGTATCAAGAGATGAGGAATCTAACAAGCAATTTCAGAAGAATTTAGATATTCAAGAAATGCAACACAACGAGAGTGTCCAAATCTTTAATGAACAAAAGGAGATACTCAATAAGTATGATAAAGGAGCTCAATTGATGCTAAAGGAGTTAAAAACCCAAGCTGAAATATCAAAGCTTCAATATCAAAATCAAATCGAGTTAGAAAGACCTAAAATCTATTTTACCTATGAAATATATCATAGCATCCAAAACGATAGAGATTTCATTCATCGAAATAATGAAGGTTCAGACGCGGTTTTTTTTATTCCAGAAGTTAGGATTAACATTTATAATTCAGGAAGAAGGACTGCCTTAGATCTAAAGTTGAAAACACATTTCATTTCTTTAAATACTATAAACTTCATGATCCTACATCCTACTGGTCTGAATGAACTCAAAGGAGATATGAAAACCTTTAGAAACTGCTATCCCATGATTAGCAATAAGGACATAGATGAATTCATTCTTTTAATAAGTTTTCAGTACAAGGACGAATTGACACAGGAGGTAATCAAAAAAACTGAACGAATTAGAATCATTAGATACAATGAAAATGAATATTCAACATTTGCTTTGGATGATCAGGAGAAGATTGATTTAGTTGATTCAATTATCAATGACGAATCTAGAGGAATCTATCATACCGAAGTTTCTGAAAAATATATTAAAGCTCATTACTTATATTGAGTAAGAATGCTCCCTTCTGAAATCGATTACATGATATTTGGATAAGAACGCAGTTGAACTTCGATAATTCCTTTCACGAAATCCAATCTCCACCCCCACTTCGTAAGTATTACATCTTTTCACTAGCGTGATTGGTGTTTTTAATGATTTTCCGGCCCGTCTATTGCGGGTCGGATTTAATAGGTGATACTATGCAGAAGCCAGCATTCATTGCTGGTTTTTTTATGACTAAAAAAAGCCCACCGCTCTCGCGGCAGGCCCTCACCTAATCACTGCCTCAAGAAAGAGGCAACTCACTAACTACTATTCTGTGAAATTGATTCCTTTTCGATTAACTCACGGGGATCTTCACCATCACTTTGGTACCCTCACCTATTTTGGAATTGATATCAATGAGTCCATTGGACTTTTTCACACGGTGTGTAATATTCATTAAACCGTTCCCCAACTCATTGTTTTCCATTTCAAATCCATTTCCGTCATCCTCCACGATCATGCTTAGGATACTTCCCTCATGCTCAAGTAAAATATTTAGATTTTTTGCTTCACTGTATTTGATTGCATTGTTTACGGTCTCCTGTACCACACGGAAAACCTGCCGCTTAACAAAGCGATCTACGCTGGACTCATCAATTTCACAATTGAAGGTGAAATTCATCCCCTCTGGCAAATAAGAAGTCAGTTTCTCCAATGCATATCTCAAAGAGATGTCATCGATGTGCTTCACCGAGATATTGGTAAGCAGTCTACCCAGATCATCTATCCCCTCATGTAGCAGGTCGGTGCTCTTCTCTATAATGGGTGCACAATCGGTGCAATTGGCAGCCTTGCCCAAGTACATCGATACGGCATTAAGCTTTTGTCCCAGGTTGTCGTGCAACTCACGAGCTATTTCGTTTCGGGATTCTTCCTGGTGCTCTATCCGTGAGCGACTCTCTCTCGACTGCCGAGTCACATCCAGCACCGTTCCGTAAAAGGTATTGCCGGTTTCATCCTTGTAGTCCGGTCGAAAGAGGATTTCAAAATGTCCCTGGTTTTTTTCGTTTAACTGGTAGCGATGTTCAGCCCGATATTCTGTCTTATTCTCTATACTCCCATTGATGCCGTCAAGAAACATGGATCGGTCTTCCGGTTTTACCAACCGAACCAATCTTCCCAGTGAAATCTGATTGGAGTGGGTTCCCAACATTTTCATCATATTCTTCGAGCAGGTCACCAAATCCAAGTCCACATCATATTCGAAACTACCGGAAAGTGTGAGTTCCTCTGCTTGCTGCAGGATGTGTTGAGATCTTTCCATCGTAGCAATGGCATCCTTTCTATCCGTTACGTTTTTGGCCTGGCCCAAAATACCCGTAATTTCCCCATCAATTAAAATGGGATTCTTGGTCACTTCCAGCCATATTCTTCCTCCTCTGTCATCTATATAGCTTGTATCGTACTGGGATGAGATGCCTTTGCTTAAAATATTAATATCATCCTGGTAGTACATATCACTCTGACTCATCCAATCCAGATCATCATCTGTCTTTCCGGTGATTTCAGCTTCACTACGCTCATATAGCTTACAAAATGCTGCATTTACACGCACATATCTTCGTTCAGCGTCTTTGAGAAAAACAGGATTTGCAAGGCTATCAAACAGATTATCAAACATCTGCGTGGTTTCCTCGAGCTTTCTCAGACACTGATCTGCCTGCTTCTTCCATTTTGCCTTGGAGAGTGATTTGGTCATCACGACCGGAAGTTTCTTTAGGAAAGATTTCTTTACGAAATCATCTGCACCTGCTTCAAGCAGGTCAATTCCTAATTCTTCTGAGATAGATCCGGAAACGCTAATAACCGGTACATCTGAATATCTTTTGATGTAATTGATCGATCTCAATCCATCGTAATCCTTAATGCTGTAATCACACAGCACAATGTCATAGTCATCCAGATTTTCAGATTTTAATTGCTCTTCTGTGTCGATTACTTTCATGGTATAATCGATTTCCGATCGATCAAGTACCAATTTTGTCAATTCAACATCGTCAGGATTGTCCTCCAGCACTAAGATTCTAATCTCCCGTTCCATTACCTTGTTCATTTTGCTAGTTAGTGGTCATTTTCATTTGGTTGTGGCTATGGCGCGATGGATTATGGTTAATGGTGTACGATTTAAGCCATTCCTTAGCCAGCTTTCGTCCCTGAAAGACCATGGCCGGATATTGAATTTTATTTAATCGTATGTGTTGTTTCATGAAAATCAAATCCGCCAGATTGTTCACCACATAGGCTTCAACCAGACGATGGTCATTGAGCAACTTGCTTTGACCCCATCTTTTCAGGGCATCAAAACTGAGCACACTTTCAGAGTTTGTTAAATCGATCAAAAACGGGAGTTCCCTGTTTCCAAGAAAGTGGTGTATAACTTCCAGGTGTTCCTTTATCATTCTGCTGTCTATCATTGGACATCCAGCAGGGATCATAAACTTTGAATGAAAAATCTGATCATCAGACACCCAGTGTTTCCCCGTTTTTAATTCAATTTGGTTTTGATTATCAATCACGAAATTCCCTTTACCAACAGGCGTGCCAGTTTTCATATGTGTGAAAAATAGACACCTAACTAGCTGTAAATCAGGGGTATTAAATTTGATTAAGCAAAATACTTAGTGTGAAAAATCCACGGAAAACCGTGGGTGAAACCGTTAAATATTGCGTGATCGCGGTATTCCGTGGGTGTTAATTGGGGCGTTTTATGCTAAATTTCCTCATTCGGTCGCGGAGTGTACTTGGTTTAATTTTCAACTTAGCTGCAGCTCCATCTCCGCCCTCAACTTTCCAGTCACATTCTTTTAGCACTCTGCGAATATGATTTTCAACAATGATATCTAACGAATTGTCATGCTCCCACTGCTCCTGAGTGGACGTACTTTCCACCACCTCCGGTAGTTGTAGTTTTTCTTTCGTAGATAAAATCACCGCACGCTCAATGGTATTTTCCAGTTCACGCACATTTCCTGGCCAGGCGTAGTTTCTAAGGTAGTCCATCACCGGCTTTGGAATAATCTTAATCGGATTGTTGTACTTGATTCCATACTTTTCAATGAAGTGCTCCACCAAAATGGGCACATCTTCAGGTCGGGAGCGAAGAGGTGGAATTTCGATTGGGAATACTTTGAGTCTGAAATAAAGATCCTCACGGAAAGTTCCGTTCTTTACAGCTTCCTCCAAATCTTTATTGGTTGCTGAAATAATCCGAACATCTATTTTCTTGGTTTTGGTGCTTCCCAGCCGTTCTACCTCCCCTTCCTGAAGTACACGAAGGATTTTCACCTGAAGATCCAATGGCATATCGCCTATTTCATCAAGGAATATGGTACCTCCATCAGCCAACTCAAACTTACCCGGCTTTTCAACGGATGCACCTGTAAAGGCTCCCTTTTCATGTCCAAACAGCTCACTCTCAATCAGGTCTTTGGGAATAGCCGCTGTATTTACCTTGATCAACGGCATTTCGGAGCGTTTGCTAACGTTGTGAATGGCACGAGCGATCAATTCCTTCCCGGTACCTGTTTCCCCAGTGATCAAGACTGTAGCATCAGTTTTAGCTACTTGCTCCACTTTTTGAAGAACTCCTCTGAATGCTTTGCTCTTGAAGACCATATCTTCAAAATCGTTCGCTTGTTTAATTTCTTCTTTCAGATAAACGTTTTCCTGTTCCAGCTTATCCTTCAGCTCCCTTACCTCATCTAGCGCGGTTTCAAGTTCCTTTCGTGATACAACGATTTCTGTAATATCCCTGGAGGTTGTTAATAGGTAGTTTACCTCATCTGATTGCGCCACTGGGGTGATCTTAGTTTCAATGGCAAAATAGAGATCATTGACTGTGTTATCAGAGATGTAAGTGATGGTCTCTTTACTTTTTAAAGCTTCCCAATACTTTTCCATATGAGAAGCTATGGTTTCTTCATTGTATCTTACAACTTTCTGAAAGTACTCGCTAATCTCCAGTCCAACCAGATCATCCTCGGACAGTTCTATACCTGAATTTTTGAAGCCTTGAATGGTTTGTTCATTTACACTCTCAATAAAGAATTTCTTTTCTTCAACCCGAAATAGGATCATGAAGTCATTCGCATTGTCAAAGATTAGAGACAATTTCTTTTGTCGATCCTCAATTTCTCTTTTCGCATTTTTCTCAGCAGTAATATCCATGGCTTGCACCAGGATATTTTCGATCTCACCCTTTCCATTGTTAATGACGCTATATGAGGCCATGGCACAATGAATCGCATTATTAGGACCAAAATAGGGATCCTCTACAGTAAGTGTTTCCCCCGTCTTCTTGGTAAAAAGTACCTGACTTTTGATCTTCTTCTGCCATTCTTTATTTCCTTTCCAACCAGGTGATTCCCAAAAGTATTTCCCAATATATTCTTCTTTTTCCAATCCCTGAACTTTCAATGGAAGGTCATTGATGTGAACGACCTTTCCATCCAGATCCAGGAGGGCAGTAAATTGAAACTGCTGGTTAAAAACATTTCGATAGCGTTCTTCGCTTTCCTTCAGTGCTTTTTCAGCTTCCACCATTTGGGTGATGTCTGTACCAACACTCTGATACTCGACCGGATTTCCTGTATCATCAAAAAAGGCACGATCCTTCCACCTTTGCCATCCTTTGGTGCCGTCAGGAAGAAGCACACTATGCATATTTTCCCTGGTGGGATTTTCAGGGGTAAGTGATTGGATTTCTTTAGTTATTTGATCCCTGTACTCAGGAGATATAAGATCAAAAAAACTTTTACCTATTGCATCTTCTTCACTTAGTTGATAAAAATCGAGATAGGCTTTATTGACAAAGGTTCGTATACCTCCGGGCTTCCACCGTACGATCATCTCGTCCTGATCTTGCACGATGGAGCGGAAAAGCTTTTCATTTTTCTCGAGCTCTTTTTTGATTTGAATTTGCGGAGTGATATCCATGATGACCGAATCCCAAATCACGCTACCATCCGCTTCTTTTTTGGGTTGCCCGGTCCCTTGCACCCAACCAATGGTTCCATTTGCCAAATGAACTCTCCATTCTCCATACCATCTTGTCATATTCACGTACGACTCCTGGATGGTTTGCTTCACCATCTCAATATCTTCGGAATGAAACGTTGACCAGACACTATTGATATCAGCAATGGCTTCATCAACTTCCACACCCAAAAGACCACTAACACCATCACTCACAAAGACCAGCTCATCAGTAAAATCCGGATTTAGCTTATAGCGTAAAACTACTCCCGGAAGGTTGTCAGAGATCGCCTTTAATCGCTGTGACATCAGCAGATGCTTTTGTTCATTTTCTTTTTGAACAGTGATGTCTCTACCTACACTTTGATACTCTATTACATTTCCTTGTTTATCAAAGTAGGCACGGTCAGACCATTCCTGCCATACCATTTCACCACCCCCCATTGGCCTGTGTATTGTGGTGGTTCTTACCGGGTTTTCAGGAGTTAAACCCTCAATTTTCTTTTTAATATCATTTTGCACTGAATTTTCCATGCCAGCAAACACGCTCTCACCTATCGCTTTTTGGGGATCCAGGTCAAACGCTTCACAATAGGCTTTATTCACGAATGTGCGGTATCCTCCGGGTTTCCACCGAACGATCATTTCCTTTTGATCCTGAATGATAGAGTCCAGTAGTTCCTCATGCTCTTTGAGTCGCTTTTCCGATTCTCTCAACACAGAGATATCCTGTGTGGTACCCAGCATTCGGATCACTTCACCCTTATCATCCCTAATCATACGACTATAAGCCAGCAGATGCTTTACTCTCCTATCAATGACGATACGGTACTCAATACGATTATGATCAGGACCTCCGGGTTGTAGTGATTTTTCGAAATCACTGCCTGCCCGCTCTAAATCATCCGGATGGATGACATTGAAAAAATGGGCATTGAGGTCGATCTTGGAATTAGGGTTAAGCTCAAAGATTTCATAAAGCCGCTTGTCCCATGTCAGCTGGTCTATTTGAGGAAACCAATCGAAGGTGCCTATATCTGCAGATTCCAGGGTTAAAATAAGTCTACTTTCACTAGCCCTCCGCACGATTCGATTTTTATCCTCCTTGTGAATGATAGTTCCACGAACCAGATTACGGTCAAACGGCGGAATTCGCATCAGACGAACTTCACACGGGAGCTCTTTCCCGTTTTTGTCTATATGTACCCAGTCAAAAGCGGGGTTTGCACCTGCCAGTGCCTCTTGTATAAGCTGTCGACTATACGTTTCAGCATCATGACCGTAGACATTGGATGGGCTTAACTTTGATGGACTGGTTCGTAAGATTTCCTCCCTGGTCAGATCAAATAGCTCAAGTGCCAGATCATTGCAATCAATAAAATGTCCCGCATCCATGTCCATGATAACGACGGGATCGCTAACGCTATTTATGATTTGGTGGTGGTTCATACTATATGTCCCCTTACGATAGGGACTTTAAAACTCGTTTTCTAATACCCTGCCATTCTCTTAAACCAAATTGCGCTCTACGGCATACATTACCAGTCCTGCCACATTTTTACAACCGGTTTTTTCGAGCAAATTTCTTTTGTGTGTCTCTACCGTTCGAATACTGATAAAAAGCTTGTCAGCGATTTCCTGGTTCGTGTATTCATTGGCAATGAGTACCAATACTTCCTTCTCCCGGTCCGATAGCTCGGCCTCAAGAGTCAGTCGCTCTTTTGGCTTTCTCCCCGCTATATTTCCGATGATGGTTTTGTACACCTCATCAGAATAATGATCCTGCCCGTCCAGCACTTTCTTGATAGCGGATACCAGCTCCCCCTTGTCTGATTTTTTCAGGACATAGCCATTTGCACCGAGGGCGATCATTTTATTGATATAACCGGCCTCATTGTACATGGACAGTACCAACACCTTTTGATCCGGATAATTTTCTTTCAGGCTTTTCATAAACTCCAACCCATCCATTTTAGGCATGTTGATATCCGTGAGGACTATGTCATATTCATTGTCCTTCAGCAGCTCCAGTGCCTCCAAACCATTCTCCGCCTCATCTTTAATGGTGAATTCCTCATCACCTTCAAAGTAAAATCGGATACCATCCCTGATTATCTGATGATCATCTACTAATAATAGTGTTCGCATTTTCGTTCTTTTAGCTTACCGGCATTTTCACAGTCACCCGTGTGCCCTTTCCTTTTTGTGAATCAATATTTACTAATCCATTGCTGCGTCTGACTCGGTGAGTAATATTCTGGAGCCCGTTCCCGTTTAATACCTCCTCCACGGCAAATCCTTTTCCATCATCTTCGATCTCCAGGCTTAATACTCCGCCGCTTTGTTTTATATTCATTTTAACTTCTGATGCTTCGCTATATTTAGCCACGTTGTTTAACGCCTCCTGAATGACACGATAGATTTGAGATTTTACAAAGGGCGAAAGGTCCTCCTCTTTAATCTCATAGTTTTTATTCACCTTAATAGGCACAGGCATATAGCTTACCAGCTTGTCAATGGCATAATCTAGGCTATGCTCCTCTATCTGTTTCACTGAAATGTTATTAATGAGATATCCCAGATCATCGATCGTTTCATGAGCCAACTCTTTCACTTTTTTCAAATCCTTATTGTCCGGTATATCATCCGATATTTTGCTAATGAACATGGAAATGCCATTCATTTTCTGCCCCAGGTTATCGTGAAGTTCTCGTGCCAGTTCCTTTCGGTCATTCTCCTGCCTATTCATTAAATAAATCTGATTTTCATGTTCCATAGTAACATCCACGATGGTTCCATAAAATCTTTTTGCTTTCGCATCTTTGTAGTCTGGTCTTAAAACAATCTTAAAATTTCTAATGACTGACTTATCGTTAGAATTGCATATAAACCGATGCTCATTGTGATATTCTTCGTATTTCTCTATTGCATTATTAATCCCTTCGTTGAAAATAGAACGGTCTTCCTCTTTTATCAGCTGAGTAAATTTTCTAAACGAGATGGTATCCCCTTCAATTTGAAGTTTCAAAATGTGTTTAAAATGTGAACTACAACTGATAAGATCTAAATCAGAGTCATACTCAAAACTTCCTGACCGTGTAAGTTTCTCTGCCTGACTCAGGATAGATTTCGATTTTATTACATCCTCCAGCAATAGTTTTTTAGCGGTAATATCCTGGCATTTCCCTACGATTCCTGATACCTTATTATCACTTACAAGCGGGCTCTTAGTGATTTCCAGCATCTTAATGACACCATCATGATTATATTCTACCTCGTAAGTGAGAGACCGGTTGGATAGTTTTACATATTCATCTTTCTCAAGTGCCTCAGCCGCTTTATCTTCAGGAAAAAGATCACTTTCTCTGGAGCCGATAATCTCTGCCTCATGGAGTTTTAAAAACTCACAAAACGGACGATTTACCTTGATATACTTGCCTTCCTCATCTTTAAGGAAGATCATATCTTCAAAACTGTCAAAAATTGAATCCAGAATCAAATTCTTCTCTACTAACTCCTTTTGAAACCGTCGTTTTTCTCGGGCGATGGATGCTTCGTGTAGCACCCGCTCAATAACAATAGGGGTCTTTTTCAGGTTGGACTTTAATACAAAATCATTGGCTCCTGCACGCAACAAATCTGCCGCTAGCTCCTCTCCGACGGTACCTGAAATGAGGATCACCGGCATAATCGGCTGTTTCAATCGTATATATTTGATCGCCGATAAACCGTCATAATCTCTGAGATTATAATCCGTGATGATTAAATCATATTCCGATAAATCTGCTTTCAGAAATGCATTCTTATTTGCTACATCCTCTATCTCAACATTCAGATTCGACTTTCTGAGTGCCATCTTCAACAACTGCACATCGTCCTGATTGTCTTCCAGATGAAGTATCCGCACCTTTTCCTTCCATGTGGTCATGCTAACTCCCGTTAATGTTCAATCTCCTATACATCTCACTCCTCAGGAATTTGGTTAATCAATACCCAGTACATGCTGATCTCTTTCGTCACTTCCATGAAATTTGAGAAATTGATAGGTTTTACTACATAGCTGTTCGCTCCCAGCTCATAGCACCTATCCAAATCCTTATTCTCTTTGGAAGAAGTCATAACAACAACAGGTATTTTATGAAGGTTCTCATCCTTTTTAATTCGCTCTAAAACTTCCAGACCACTCAATTTCGGAAGCTTCAAATCCAGCAAAATCAATCTTGGCTTAATTGCCGTGTCCCTTTTTTCATACTCTCCTTTTCCTTGTAAATAGTTAATTGCCTGCTCGCCATCTTTAAGCCAAATGACCTCATTGACAAAATTGGAGTTTTTTAATGAACGCTGTGTAAGCTCTGCATCGTCAAAACTATCCTCGACTAAAACAATTTGCACATCATTGGTGAGTCCCATTTTAAACCTGTTTTTTAAATTTCAAATAAAATGTGGCGCCCCCTCCTTTTTCGGAATCTGCCCAGATCTCACCATCATGTGCATTCATGATTTTCGCACATAATGAGAGCCCTACACCCGTACCCTCAAACTCTGACTCACTATGTAATCGCTGGAATACTTTGAACAACTTGTCGTAATACTCCATGCTAAACCCTACACCGTTATCCTGAACAGATATCACGTAGGAGGTGGCTTCCTCCTCAAAAGTTATACAAATTTCAGGTTTTTCTTCATTAGAACTATACTTTATTGCATTTGAGATGAGATTTGAAAAGACCTGGGCAAGCATTTCTTTGTCCCCATCTATTTCAGGTAACTCGTCTATCGTAATAATACCCTTCGAATCGATGAATAAATCCTCTATGAGACGGTTTATTAAATTGTTAAGGTTTACTGACTGATAGTTTACTTTCTTGCGATTCATTCGACTGAACTCCAATAAGTCGTCAATAAGTTTACCCATCTTCTGACTATTAGCCGAAATTCTTGACAGATACTGATTTGCATCATTTGGTATTTTGCTACTATAGTCTTCGATTAAAGCTTCCGAATAGCCATTAATAGCACGCAATGGAGCTCGTAAATCATGCGAAACAGAATATGAAAATGCTTCAAGCGCTTCATTGGCTTTCTCTAAAGCAGTGGTATGATCGATGACCTCTTCCTCGAGTCCTTTATTGGACTGCTCTATTTGCAGCTCGTATCTCTTTTTCTTATCAATGTCCTGAAATAGCCCCTGAAGCTTTGTGACCTCCCCATTTTCATACAATGCTCTTCCTATGGCACGGGTCCACTTTTCATTGCCTTTTGCGGTGATGATTTTTAGTTCCAGATCCCATGACTTTTGATTGGCAATTCCTTCCTCCACAGCTTTGGAGATAATATCCCGATGATCCGGATGATAATAATTGATGCCCTCCTCGAGAGCTATTTCCTTAGCAGGATCCTCTTCATGAATTTGATACACCGTATCACTCCAGTAGCATTTTCCTTCTTTTACATCCACTACCCAGGAACCGATGTTGGCAACAGCGGAGACCTCTGCCATCATTCGGTCCATCTCTGCATTCTTGATTTTTGCAATTTCAGCCTCTGTCAAATCTTCGACAAGGGCCATGGCATACTTATTATCAGTGCCTTCGTCTACCATGGTTACATTCAACTTAACGTACTTCACCTCTCCGGACTTGGTGATATATCGTTTATCAATGGTATAGCTATCTATCTTATTTTCTACTAAGGCTAGATATCGATCCATATCCTTTTTGACATCATCCGGATGAGTGAATTCTGCAAAACTCATGCGCGTGAGTTCGTCTTCCGTGTACCCCAATAACTTGATAAACTGATTATTGACCAGAAAAGGCACCCCTCCATCTCCTACCAACGCAATAGCAAATTGTGCTTTATTGAAAATATTGGTGAAACGACGCTCACTCTCCCGCAGCTTCTCTTCCTGCTTAACCTCATTTGTGAGGATTTCTGTGAATATGATAAACCCTCCAATATTGCCTCCCTCATCATACCATGGCTCTAATTTCCAGCGGAAATATTCCATTCTTCCATTGCTTTCGTATGAATCAAGTTCCTTTGATAGATGTTTACCTTTAAGCACCTGATTAAATCTTTCAAGCCACTCAGATCCTTTCAGATCAGGGAATACCTCAAGCATGGTTTTTCCAATAATTGGCACTCCCTCTATCCCATATGCTTTATGATATCCATCATTAGCTAACAGAAAACGCATTTTTGAATCTAGCATGGCGGTCGCCCCCGGAGAGTATTTCACAAATGTTTCAAACTGACTCTGCAGTTTTTTACGTTCGTCTATTTCTGCCTGAAGTTCTTGCGGACTCTTATATTCTAACGCTTTGGGAATGACAAAACCCAACACAGTAGCTGTAGCTAATGAAACAACTCCTGTTAGCAATTTCATGAAACCGCTGAGTCGATAGACCGGCTCCCAAAACAACACCACGTCTATCAGGTGTGTGAAACCACAGAGTAATATAAATGCTGCGAATAATGTTACAAGCTTCCTTCCTTTGCCGATATCCCGGTTTCTGATATACCAAAGCAATATGATAGGAATGGATAGATAAGCCAGAAAAATGGAGAGATCCGCTGATATATACATCCAGCCTTCCACTGATGACCAGTCACCGCATGTCCATCGGGCAGGCCAGTTCTCTGTACTCAGAAGACCTGAGAAGTAAGAAATTAGTGTGGGATTTTCGATAGAGGCTGAAGGTGCTTTGCAAATTGCTACACTGCTCAGATCAATCGGCTCAGCGTGCTCCTCGAATGCGTCATTGGATTCGTTTGCATAGAGGAAAAACAATGGAGCTGCAATAACTGCAACCGTTATTAAAAATCTGAACATTAGGTGGTCAAAAATTAGTAATCAACAGGAATTTGAGTCTAGACTATTGTTAAGTCAAATTGTTTTTAACGTATCGATGAAACATTCTTTTTATTCGATAAAAATGCAAATACCTCTTCAAATCCGATTACTTGTTGAACTTCAAATAAAAAACAGCCCCCTTGCCTACGTCTGCCTCTGCCCATATTTCGGCATCATGCGCTTTCATGATTTTATGGCAAATAGCCAGTCCTATCCCTGTTCCTTCAAACTCCTCCTCGGTGTGCAATCGCTGGAAAACCTGGAATATCTTATCGTAATAATCCATATTAAACCCTACGCCATTGTCATCAATAGAAATAATATATGCGTTCTCCTCTTCAACAGAAGAGATAGCAACCTGAGGCTTTTCTTCTTTCGAACTGTATTTGATCGCATTCGATATCAGGTTGGAAAAAACCTGTTCGATCATTTGACGATCACCCCGAATGGTTGGAAGACTTTCTAATTTGACTACTTCCTTCGAATCGTCGAATATCTCATCAATCAACCGGGTCACCAATATGGTAAGATCAACAACAGTGTGATTTACTTTTTTTCGGTTCATGCGGCTAAACTCCAGCAAGTCATCAATCAAATCACCCATCTTTCTGCTATTGACTACAATCCGATCAAGGTAGCTGACAGCTGACTCGGGCAGTGACTGATAGTCTTCCTTCAAAGCCAGCGAATAGCCGTTGATTGCACGAAGTGGTGCACGCAGGTCGTGAGATATCGAGTAGGAAAAGGCCTCCAGTTCTTTGTTCACCTTTTTAAGTGCCTTAGTTCGTTCCTCTACTTTTTCCTGGAGGTTCGCATTAAGAGATTTGATTTCTTCTTCCTGTGCTACCTGATCGGTGATATCCCAATTAACCCCCAGCATTCTTACAGGATTACCATTCGAATCATTTATTACTTTACCCATGGCCCCAATGTGTCTTACCTCGCCTGAAGGCCATATCACTCGAAAGCGGGTATCGAGCTTTTTACCTGTTTTCAGACACTCCTGAACTTCCTTATTCGATCTTTCCCGATCCTCAGGATGCACCCCTTGATACCAGGCTTCATAGCTGTTTGAAAAGTCTTCTCTTTTAAGTCCGTATATCTCAAATAAATGATCATCCCATTCCAGTGTATTATTTGGAATATCCCAATCCCACACGCCAAGAGAAGCAGCATCACGAGCGATCGTAAATCGTTCATTCAGTAATTTCAGCTTTTCTGCTCTCTCCTCTATTTTCTTTTGGTTCTCTACACTGTCATTGATATCCTGAAAAAGCCCTTGAAGTTTGGTCAACTTTTCCCCTTCAAAGACCGGTCTGCCGATAGCTCGAGTCCAGATTTCACGACCCTTAGCTGTAATCAGTTTCAATTCAAGATCATAAGGTTCCTTATTCTCAATCGCGTTATTGACTGCCTTTTCCAGCGTTTCTCTATAATCCTGATGAAAGTAGTTGATGCCCTCTTCAACCAATATTTTCTTTGAGGGATCCTCCTCATGAATCTGATAAACTGTGTCACTCCAGTAACATTCCTGTGTCTCGATATTTATTTCCCAGGCTCCTATTCTAGCCATTTTGGAGACATCTTCAAACAGTTGATTGAGTGACTTGATCTTTTGTTGCGATTCATTTTGCACCGTTGTATCCCGAAAGATGGTAGCAAATTCGTCCTTTACCGGGCTGTAGATATTCATTCGAAACCATCTTTTCAATACCTCCGAGTATTCTTCGATTTCACGGGATTTGCCTGTGGTGGCTACTTCATTGAAAATATCCAGCCACTTTGGGTCTGCTTCGATCGCTCCCGGAACGGCTTCTGATACTAGCCTGCCCTCTAATTGTTCCTTCGGAATGGGTATGTATTTTTCTAATCCCCTGCCTACATTAAGATACTGCCAGTCAATGGGCTTCCCGTTTTCATCTCTCACAATCCGTGCATGCGCGAACCCATCCTCCATTTCATTCAACAACGTCTTCAATACATTGTCATGCTCTTTACGTCTTCGCTCTGCAATCTCCTCTTCGGACTTCACCTCAGTAAACATGATGATACCCCCAATGGCTCCATCGGGATGGTACCAGGGCTCAAGTTTCCAGTCTAATAAAATCGTTTTCCCACCACTTTGAAGTGAGTCAAAATCAGCTTTTAGACTTTCTCCTCCTAATGCTCTTTGGTGATAATCGATCCACTCAGGCTTCTCCTTAACTTCAGGGAAAATTTCATAATGGGTTTTACCAATGATGTCTTTTTCTTTCAAACCATAGTCACGATACCAGCCATCATTGACCATGAGGTAACGCATTTCAGTATCCACAATGGCTATCGCACCAGGTAAATACTTTACAAATGCTTCAATTTGAGGTTTTGATGTGTGAGACGCTCTATCTCCCGAATGAGACTTCAGGCTCTTTTCTTTCAGCTCCTTCTCCATATGTTTACAATAAAGTCTGATTCTGCATTCCTATAATGCAAAATAATTTTTACATAACGAAATAATACAGGACTTTACTTAATTGGTGGTAGATGCAAGATTACTGCAACACCGGTTATTTTAATACATACAACGCCCCTAATTAAACATAGTAATTATGCTTATTTTCTTGTTTTCACCTCCCTTACGCCTTTGTGTAGGCAATCGATAATCATATCAGCTCAATACAACATAAATCAATATCAGCTATATTATTCAACCCTTAAGCTTATCCAGGATGTAATCAGTATAAAAGAATGAAAAAGATTTACCTTGTATTCATACTCTCTATCCATCACATAGATGCTATGTCTCAATTACTTTTCCCAGAAAGTTATGCGATTATATTTGACAGTACCCGTCATTTTAAAGGAACAGTAGCTCCATCTGTAGAAATAAAAACACTAAGACAGCTTTATATAGAAATTACTAATCGGACAGACATGGCATTTCGATTTAAAAACCATGGAATTACGGTTGCCAATAAATTCGAACTAACTAGAGATGGAGATCAAACGATTCTCAGTGGTGGCTTCATATATGGTAAATACAAAACTTTCTATGACAATCCATTTATTCTCGAACATTATGCTCAGTACCAATGGGCCGAAGCTCGGGGACTGGTCAAAAAAATGGCAATAGGATCAAACATTAGGTATAAACTATTAAAAACGCAGAAAGGTGGGGCGTTTATTGGTTTGGGTCCCTTTTATGAATATGAGCTATGGGATTATAGAGGAGTACCATTAGATAGGGTACCGTCTGAAACAATGGATGTAGATTCAAAAGAATGGAAAATAAATTTCTATATCAGCACTAAACGTGAACTTTCAAAGAAAATTCGTTTCGAAGGAGCTCTATATTTCCAGAATGAAATAAATGATCCATTTGATAATCCAAGGTGGGCAGGTGCACTCAGTTTCTTTTATTCGATTACTACCCACATTGGTTTTGGAATTAACCTACAAACTATATACGATTTTGACCCTGTTGTCCCCGTGGATCGATTATGGTTCAATACTTTCTCAGCGCTTGAGGTTACTTTTTAAGACTTGTAGGAGATAGATTGACTTCAGGCATACTTACCAATTCAAATGTTGCTGATGCCAATTGAACCTTACCATTGGTTTTTTCGACTGATTTTAGTATTTCTTTAAATAATTCGTTTTTTGTATATCTCCTTTTCTTAAAATCAACGATATATCTCAAAGTAAATTCCACCCAATTATCGTTTGCCACCATAGACACCATTGGAGTAATTATGGCTTCTTCAATGAGGTATTTTTTTGTCATTTCCTCCCACTTACCATGTGCCCCTGCTGCATAATCACCAGCAACTTTTTCACCCGCATCCGCAATTAAGGTACGAGCTAAATCATAATCAGATCCGAATCTCACAGGTACTTTAATCTCATCCCAAAGAAATGGAAAGTCTGCAGAGTAATTAAATACAGGTTCTTTGAACACAAAACTATTGGCTATCCTAACTATCCGTCCGTTGTATAAATCTCCATCTACCCACTGACCGAGCTCCATTAAAGTTGTTCGTAATACACCAATATCAATCACGTCCCCTTTTATTCCTCCTAACTGAACTCGGTCTCCGGTTTTATAAAACCCACCAAATAGAATTGCAAGCCAACCTGCTACTGATGCTATAACTTCTTGCAAAGCAAAGGCAATACCGGCACCTGCAACACCAAGAGCTACAGTTAAGCCGCCCAACTTGCTACTATATACAATACTGAAGTATATAATTATAGCAATCCAAGCAATGAATGAGGTAAATTTCTTAGCTCGATACCGATTATCTATATCCTTAATTTTAGAGAAAAGTTTGCTTTGGATAAACTTTCCTATGAACCAAATGAAAATCGCTCCTATGACAAATGCGACAACCTTACCAATTGTATCATTAAGTAATATTTCTTCAATTTTTTCCATTAATCTTTTGGTATGGTTGATGCATTACCATCTCTAACAGCACTGTAGCGTGGAGACATGATTTCAATCTCTGCTTCATTGAACTTATCCTGAATGTTTGCATGGAGCTCAGAATATATGCCAGCCATTCGCTCAGGTACATCCGTGTAAGCATTTAATTGATAAGAGACATACCAATCGTCCAGGCTTGTCTGCAATACAAAGGGTTCCCGGCTGATGTTAATGCCGTCAGTAGCAACAGCCGCCTCAACCAGTAGCTCGTGCACTTTGCGCCAGGGCACATCATATCCTATGGTCACAGACGTATTGAGTATCAAACCAAGCTCTTTGCTGCTACTTGAGTAGTTGACTGTGTGACCGGTAAGGATTGATGAATTGGGGACGGTTATATCTTCATTTTTGGCCGTTCGAACCCTGGTAACCAACAAGGTCTTTTCCACAATCTCTCCGGTCACTTCTCCTATTTTCACTCGATCACCAAGTTTGAAAGGACGCATGTACGTTATCACTAAGCCAGCGACAGCATTGGCAATGGCAGAGGTGGAACCGAACGAAATGAGCAAGCCAATAAATACGGATACTCCTTTAAAAATATCGGAATCAGAACCAGGCAAGTATGGCCATATCATCACCAGCATAAATGCATAAACCAATAATTTAACCAACCGATAGGTAGGCATGGCCCAGTCGGAATAAAAGCCTGGCAAACTAAGGTGACCATTTTCAATTTCACTTGCAATGAACTTTAAAAACTTCACCAAATAGATGGTAATTAAATAGATCACCGCAATAGTGAAAACATTGGGCAGATAATTCCAGAAGCTATTCCAGATATTTTCTGCAGGACCTAAAATCCAATTGAGCAGTGTTTGAGCCCAGCCTCTTGTAAAAGGAAAAAGGCCGAAAACCAATGGGAGAGATAGATAAAAAGTGAGTACGTAAAGCCCCCACTTCAATATAGAAATACTTTTGAGGCCTACTTCAAGATGAAGGTCAGGGGGTAGAAGTTCATAGCTCTTAATTCGTACTCCTGTGAAGTGTTTTTTCTTATTGACGACTATCCATCCCTGCAGTCCATTTGCAAGTCTTCGGATGAAATACAACACCAGTATTACCCCTCCAATAATCAAAAAGACCAGACCAATACGAGCAGCAATATTCTGAACCGTGCTCCGGTTGCGTGTGTTCGATACAAAATCTAAAATAGTAGCTTTATAATTATTGGCTAAGGAGTCTTTCGTAATTCCCACCATCCAAAGCGCATCCCAGTCTGAAACACTAGTTACAATCAGATCATTGTACATCACATCTATGGTGCCATCATGAGATACAATCAGCAAAGAATCCTGATAGAAATAATCATCCCTTACCAGTAGTTCAATCTTCTCTGTCACGTTTTTGGCACGTTCTTCAGCCATGACAGGCCCCAGTTTGGTATAAACTGTGAAGAGCGAATCTCCGAACGGGGCTACTAGAAATCCTTTGGTACTTTTTCTAAGATTAAGGATTCGCTCTCGCTGCATCGCATTACGCATGGAGTCTCGCTGCTCAATTTCCCTCACCTGCTCGCGAAGGGATGCTTTATTTACTCTGTCACTTTCCTGAAGAAGCTGGATTTTCCTTAATAGATCTGCGCGTGCAAGAGAGTCTTGTTTTCTTTTTTCACTGTTTTGTTCAAGTAGCCTTTCATATGTCTCCAGTTGCTGAGTCAGACTATTGACACGTCGCTCTATGCTATCGGCACGAAGACTATCCTGAGCGAAAGCACCCAATGCAATCACAAGCGTAAGAAGGAGGAAAATCTTTTTCATGTTAGGTTGATTCCCTGTTTTGAGATTAAGATACGACAAAAATGGCATAAAAAAAGAGGCCTGAATCAAGGCCTCTTCCATTTATTTTTTTGAAAAAGTCTTATCCGATCTCTACAAGTTGGATGTCAAAAACCAAATCCTTTCCAGCCAGTTCGTGATTGGCATCTACAGTGATGGCCTCCTCTGAAACAGCTGTTACAGAAACGTATGTTTGATGACCAAGATCATTTGTAGCCACAAGCTTCTGACCTACTTCAGGCTTCATATCTTCCGGTAGCTGATTCTTTGGAACATCTTGAATCAACTCGTCCCTTCTATCTCCATATGCCTCTGCAGATGGAATGGTAACCGTCTTCTTCTCGTTAATCTCCATCCCATTTACTGCCTCATCAAAGCCTTTAATCATTTGTCCGCCACCCACAGTGAACTCCAGTGGATCTCGCCCTTCAGAAGAGTCAAATACCTCTCCGGAAGTGAGTTTTCCTGTGTAATGTACTTTTACCTTGTCGTTAGCTTTAGCTTTCATAAATACTTTTCTTGTGAAATAATCCTGCAAAGGTACAAAAAATCTATCGCCTTCAATTTCTTAGCATATTTATATGTAACTACATTTAATGTAAATACGTATATTTGATATAATTGAAAGGAGAGAATTATGAAAAAGACAATTCACCGGGCAGATAGCCGAGGTACAGCTGATTTCGGCTGGTTAAAAAGCAGGCATACATTCAGCTTCGGTCAGTATTATAATCCTGACAGAGTGCATTTTGGAATGTTGAGGGTGCTAAACGATGATGTGGTGAAAGGCGGAGCGGGTTTCCCTACACACCCGCATGATAATATGGAGATCGTATCCATTCCACTGAGAGGAGCACTGGCTCATAAAGACAGCACCGGAAATGAAAAAGTGATCCATACTGGTGAGGTGCAAATTATGAGTGCCGGTAGTGGGTTGACCCATTCGGAATACAATGCCAGCAAAGCAGAGGCAGTCAATTTCCTTCAAATCTGGGTCTTTCCAAAGGAAAAAGACATCACACCCAGATATGATCAGCGTGTATTTGAAACAAGTGAGAGACAGGATAAAATACAAACTGTCGTTTCTCCTGACCAAAAGGACTCACTATGGATCAATCAGGATGCGTGGTTTTCCTTAGCCACTATTTCTGATGGAAATACCATCACCTATCCAATAAATAAAACCGGAAATGGGGTGTACGTATTTGTGATTGAGGGCCAAATCAATACTGATGGTGAAACCCTGGATAAACGAGATGCGATTGGGATATCTGGGGTTGAGGAGCTTCAGATAAAGGCATCTCAAGACTCAGAATTGTTGTTCATCGAAGTACCCATGAATTGATATGGAAGATTATAAGATTCCGGCACAATCCCGCATAGGCCATGTACACTTAAAGGTATCAAATATTCAACGATCACTTGATTTCTATTGTGGCCTGTTGGGGTTTGAACTAATCACCACTTATGGTGATGATGCTGCCTTTATTTCTGCGGGTGGATATCATCATCATATTGGTTTAAATACATGGATGAGTAAAGGAGGAAGCCCTCCTCCTCGAAATGCAACAGGGCTTTTCCATATCGCGATCTTGCTTCCTAGCAGAAATGATTTGGCTGTGCTGCTAAAAAGATTGAGAGAAGCGAAATATCCAATTACCGGAGCATCGGATCATGGTGTCTCAGAAGCCATCTACCTGAATGACCCGGACAAAAATGGAGTGGAGCTTTATTGGGATAAACCAAAAGCAGATTGGCCAGTAAAAACAGACGGATCTTTGGATATGTATACTAAGCCTTTGGATTTGGATGAACTCATTAAAAAATAGCATAAAAAAACCCGCTCTTTTGAGCGGGTTTTTTATGTGTATATTCAATTTAGTTACCTACTTCATCCAATGGAACAGGGAATTGATTGAAAATTTCCTGAGTCGCAGGAATTACATTTCCATCATCGTCAGTAGTAGTCACAGGATCCAAAGTAACGTATGTTTCATTGAGATTGCCTGTTCTTCTAAGATCAACCATTCTATGAGCCTCACCCCACAGCGAATACCTTCTCTCGTATAGAACATCATCAATAGTCACTGTTCCAGCTAGTGGATTGGCCCAACCCCAACCGGCTCTTACTGCATTGATACCTGCTAGAGCTTCAGCATTGGTACCGTCAGTTATGTTGGCTTCTGCATAAATCAACATCAGCTCCTCATTTCTAATTATATCAATGGGACTTGTTGATGTAGCATATAAATTGGTCTCATAATTGACCGTAATACCAGATTTTGTAAAGGAAGAAGCCCTCTGCGTAACTTTCTCCGAAACTCTAGGATCACCAGCCTGCGCTTCGTTTATCCAAGTGTCTGAAGCAAAAATTTGATTCCCATTTTGACCTGGTGTTTTAAATAGATCGTTTAGTAAATCACCTCCGGTTGTACTGAAGATCATTTTTGGACCGACGTTTAAATCTCCATTAATATCAAAAAATGAATCATCAAGATGATTCAATGCCGCCGCTCCATCACCAGCATAAATTGCAGCTCTGGCAGCTAAAGCTCTATTGAACTGAGCAAATGTTGTAGGAGTATCAAATCCGTCAAAACCACTTGTAAAAATCATTGCAAATTCTGCTCCAGCTAACTCGTCATTAGCCTCATCTAGTAAGTCGCGTACATATTGCAATACCTGTGCTTCATCAGTAACAAGAGGACCAAAATCATCTGGATCATCTACATCCAGACGTATTCCACTATCAAAATATGCGCCCCAAATTATTAAAAACTGATGTGCGATCATAGTCTTAGCAAACCCACTATAACCATCTCTTTCTGCTGCGCTAACACTTTCATCAGCATTAGGTAATGATTCTAAAAGAATATTACAGTTCTTAATTGTTCTATATCTGTTAATCCAGTTTGCTGTTGTATAGAAAGAGTCATTATCCAAAGCACCTTCTGTACCAATCAGATCGGTCGTGTTCCGTGGATCTGCATCAAACAAATAAAGCTCTCTGGTAATTGTTCCAGTTGCTGTGGCATATATCGAATAACTATTTCGCATTCGAGCAAGTACCCCTGTCACAAGGTTGTTTAAATCTGTTTCAGTAGCACCCTCTGCTATATTTTCTACCGCAGGAGCATTAGGATTTATTTGTTCGTCTATTTCACAACCAAATGTCAATACTCCGCATAATATTATAAATGATATCTTTTTCATTGTGCTAATCATTAAAAGTTAACCTTAAGATGAAAGAAAATCTGTCGATTATTCGGATATGGACCTACATCCAATCCACTACCCAGAGCATTCGTTCCATTGGTCGAAACCTCCGGATCATATCCCAAATAATCTGTCTTAGTCCATAAGTTTCTACCAGATGAACCAATTTTGACACTTTGAATCGTTCCATTAAACACAGCTAAAGCTGACTTTGGTATAGTGTAGTATAAAGCAACCTCTCTCAATCTCCAATATCCAGCTGGCTGAATCCATGTGTCAGCATATTGAGAACCTCTTTCATCTATGATTGGGTTTGTTCCACCGTCATCAAATAATAAGTCAGATAGATTCAAGTTCTCACTTCCCTTCTTCCAATGAAGTAGGAATGAGAAATCAAAATTGTTTAGGAAATTGACTGTATTGTAAAATGACATCTGAAAGTCAGGTGCTGTGTTTCCTACTTCTGTAGGTGTACCATCTACATTCTGGTAAATACCTGTAACTGATCCTCCCTCTTGAATGTAAAATGTTCCTAGCCCAAGTCCAAAACCATTACCTGGAGCTGTGAATGGAGGAACTCCCAATCTAGTATAAGTAGCTTCGTTTCTCCACCAGTTTATTGTAGAATTCCAAGTAACATTCTCATTACTAACTGGTCGAGCATTCAATGCAATTTCTATTCCCTTGTTCTCTAGGTCTGCATCATTCAAAACCTGAGTACTGAATCCAATTGATGGTGGGAGGCTTCTATCAAATAGCAAATCCTTAACCTTTCTATTGTATGCAGTGAATTCTAGGCCTACAATTCCATCGAACAAACCTAAATCAAATCCAAATTCAAGCTCCTGAGATGTTTCAGGCTCAAGATTTGGTGTACCTCTTTGAGTATCAATAACACTACCGCCTTGACCTCCAATATTGGTAGGATCGAAAGTAGTAAATAATGAACCATAAGTGGCGCTGGATCCTGTTTAACCATATGCGACACGTACCTTCAGCTGATTGATTTGATCCACGCTCCAAAAATCAAAGTTGTGAATATTTGCAGCTATGGAGGCTTTTAGAAAGCTATAGTACTTATTAGGATCACCATTTAAACTTGACTTATCCATACGAATACCAACCGTACCGATCAACTGATCGTTATAGTTTGCTTGTTCTTGGAATATGAAGCCAAATTCCTCTTCATTCTGAAGATCTTGAATAATGTCCTTAGCCCCACTTTGAGTAAGGTTCGTTTGACCAGGAATCAATTGAGTCGCCTCATTATACAAAAACTCTCTTTTGAAATTTAGATATGAAATTCCTGCACTTGTTGTTAAGGCCAAGTCCCCTAGGAAAATATCATGTACTAAGAAAGCAGTATAATTGAGGTTGGTAAACACGTTTTTACCTGCTCCAATATATCCATTTTGATTCCCCACTTGAGCTTGATGGAATTCAGGGACATAAACAAAAGTCTCATCCACAAAAAAATCAAGCCCGCCTTGCCATTTGAAAGTCAACTTCTGATCATCCTTTTGAATCAAATCAGCCTCAAAAGCCAGTGATTGAAGAGTTCTATTTACTTTATCCTCGTTTCTTGCTTTATCTCTGACCAATAACATGTTACCAGAGGCAGCTGGATTATCTGGGTAATTGCCATCTGCATCGGGGTATAAATTGTACCAAGGTCTCGTATACGCCAGGTTATAAATCACAGCCAATCCTCCTTCATTTTCATTACCAGTAAATCCTCTAGAAGTTTCAGAACGAATAAAGGAAGAGGAAGAGCTAATTTTAACACGATCACTAATTCTGTGATCAATATTTGCTCTTATATTATACCTTTTAAATCCAGTATTTTTCATAATACCTTCTTCATCCCTTACAGATCCACCAAGAAAGAAGGTTGTCTTATCACTTCCTCCTCTGGCAGAGAAATTTGTATTAGTAATCAATCCAGTTTCACCGAAAAGTTCTTTTTCATAATCAACAACCTCACCTGCATTAAAAGCAGCAACTTCACCATCACCAAAAGTTGATGCAACATTTGTAGCATTCCAATCCCTCAGGCCTTTTAGTCGCACAGCTTTACTAAAACCAACATCTTGAGACAAACTAAATTGAGTTCTTCCTTGACTACCTCTTTTAGTTGTTATTATAATTACTCCAGCGTTTGCTCTAGTTCCATAAATGGCTGCTGCAGAAGCTCCTTTTAGAACTTCAATGTTTTGAATATCATTTGGATCTAAATCAGCAAGCCTGTTAGAAGCTTGTTCTTCATTTGGTCTATTAGCACCGGAAGCGAATCTAAGGCCAGACGGTACTTCCGCATTACTCATATAGATACCATCAATTATTACCAAAGGTTGGTTATTTCCCTTGATCGAGGAGATTCCACGTAAACGCATCGCAATTCCACCTCCAGGAGCTCCTGAAATTGAAGTCAGGTTAACTCCTGTTAACTTTCCATAAAGGGCTCCATCCACAGTACCTTGATTTGTCATACCGGTTAGTTCCTCAGAGGATACTGAACTAACCGAATTAGCCAAATTTGATCGTTTCACCGATGTTGCCAAACCAGTCACAACCACTTCATCTAAATTCGTAACATCAGTAGTCATCGCAAGATCACCTGCATCTGAAGCTGCAACTTCCTGACTTGAATATCCGATTGAAGAGAACACCAAAGTAGATCCCGAGGGAACTGCTAATTCATATTCTCCATTGATTCCTGTAATAGTTCCATTGGTTGTCCCTTTTACTAAAACAGTTACCCCCGGTAGCGGCTCTCCATTGGAAGCATCCGTTACCGTTCCACTGACCCTAACATCCTGGGCCATCAAAAAACTAATGGGCACCATAAAGGCTAGTACCATCAGTTTTCTTTTTAAGTAGTTTTTCATCATAGTAGAGTTTTTAACTTAAAAATTGATTTAACATGTAGATAAAACTCTTGAAATATAAGATGAATACCAAAAAATCTTCGATTAATATATTTGGGTGGACAACTTTAAATTGTAAAGAATTACGCAAACAAAATTAAATTCTGCACAAGAATGATTCTTAATTCACCTGGAGTATGATTTTTCCCATAACCTCCCTTTTTTCAATTTTTTCTAAGGCTTGTCTTGTTTCTGACAATGTGAATACTTCGTCAACGACAGGTTTAATTTTACGTGAAGCAACCAGTTTCATTAGCTCCTGAATATTCCTTTTATTCTCTTCGGGATAGTGACGGAAAAAGTTACCCCAAAACACTCCGGTGAGTGATGCACTCTTCAATAATGGAAGGTTAAGCGGGATTTTGGGAACATGCCCGGATGCAAAACCAACAACCAAAAATCGACCCATCGGAGCAATGGCCCGAAATGCCTGTTCAGAATAGTCTCCTCCCACTGCATCGAAAATGACATCCGCTCCCTTTCCTCCGGTCAGATCCTTTAGTGCTGCTTTGATGTTATCCGGCGTGTATTTATGTAACACATCCGCTCCTAGCATTTTACAAAATTCCAGCTTCTCATGAGTAGAAGCACAGGCGATCACTTTTGCACCCATCACTTTTCCTAATTGGATTGCTGCAGTCCCTACCCCTCCTGATGCTCCTAATACGGCAAGCGTTTCACCTTCATTGAGATTCGCCCGATCTTTGAGCGCATGAATGACCGTGCCGTGGGTCATCAAAACAGTGGCTCCATCCTGAAAGCTCACCTCATCCGGTAAATGGTGCGTATTAAAAGCAAATCCCTGCACCTCCTCGGCAAAGGCTCCCCATGTGGTTCCTGAAACCACCCGATCGCCGGGTTTGAATTCGGTGACATCCGGCCCCACTTCCTTTATCACCCCAGCTACCTCACCACCGGGGACAAAAGGAAGATCCGGCTGAAACTGATATTTCCCTCGTATTATGAGCGTATCAGGAAAATTAATACCGGCACATTTCACTTCGATGATAACCCTACCCGGACCCGGATAACCCACCTCATGATCACCAAATACCAGTTTTTCAGGACCTCCCAGCTCTTTTACAAGTACTGCCTTCATAGGATATCCAACACATTTTCAGGAGGCCGGCCAATAACTGCTTTGTTTTCATGTATTACAATTGGACGCTCAATCAATTTCGGATAAGCGATCATTGCATCAATCCATTCATCATCAGACAATTCTTTCCCTTTAAAATTTTCCTTAAACTCAGCCTCCCCCTTTCTTATAAGCTCTGAAGGTTTGATACCAAGGAGGCTCACTACTTTCTTCAAATCATCTTTCGTTGGTGGATTTTTCAGGTATTCTTTTACAACGAAGTTTGCTCCTTTTTCTTCAATCAATGCAAGCGTTTGCCTGCTCTTGGTGCATCTGGGATTATGATAGATTGTCATCATTTGGTTAATACTTCTTTGTTTATAGACATGGTTACGAGCATATGAGGGACATCCACTACTTCAGCAATTTTAAGATCACCGGCCAGTGAACACAACATGTAGGCATCATTTCGACTTAACCCATGATCACTTACCAGATAATCAATCATATATCTTGTCGCTTTCTTTGCTGCCTCGTCGATGGTGGTTGCATAAGCCGTCACTGTATACACATCATCGTTTTCATATTGTGGCTCCTCAATGGAAGACCCTTTCAGTAGCTCGATCTCAACCAAAAACTTCATTGGCGCCTCTATGGCCGTGCCGCAAACCTCACCCAGCCCCTGCGCGGCATGAGCATCTCCGATTGAAAACAAAGCTCCCTCAACGAACACCGGAAGATAAACCGTAGTACCCTCTACGATATTCGGATCATCCATATTACCCCCATTCGCTCTGGGAGGTATGGTAGAAAGCAAACTATCCGTATTCGGAGCAACCCCCAAAACTCCAGGGAAAGGCTTCAACGGAATATTAATCCCATCAACAAAACGCACGTTGTTTTTACCCGCAAGTTCAAATGTTTTTAAATGCGGTTCGGTAAACTCATCAGCCAAAAATCCAAAGCCGGGTAAGATGGCCGTCCAGCCCCATTCACCAATTTCGATTTTGTGAAGCGTTACGGCAATCACATCTCCCGGTTGAGCCTCATTGATGTAGATTGGCCCTGTTAGCGGATGTATGGGATCAAAACTCAGATTCATTAAATCAGCAGTATCAGAATCCATGGTCAACTGCCCATCTGTTGCTTCTTCGGTGCTTATCTCAACTACCTCTCCTGAATTGATGGTCAGCACTGGCTCAATGGTTCGACTCCATTTATTGTGAGTCTGCTCTGAGGTAAGTGTGTGATCAGCTATCGGAACAACTGCATCAGTTAATTTCTCCGAGTTCTCTTCGACTGTGGTACATCCAACTATAGCGACCACTAAAATCCATATATGTTTCTTCATGTAGGTAAAGGTTGATTTCACAAAGGTTCTGATTTATACTTACTAACTTATTAAAAAATCTAACCTCATGAAATGAGCATGATTAATAAACACCTCAAAGAATGAATATTAATCATGCGAATTCCATGTGACCTATAAAAAGCAAAACACATCCACATGAAAACCATTTACCTACTTCTCTTTTTGAGTATGTCGCTGATGCTACCTGCTCAGCGAAAGAAAAAATCAAATGACATTCCTGCATCAACTCCAGCAAAGGAGCGGTGGGAAGGATATCAGCAAAGAGTAAAACTTGAGCAAAATTCATTTGTAAAAAATGTCCCATTCAAAAATGTGGGACCTACTGTGATGAGTGGGAGAGTCGTAGATTTAGCTGTGGATCCTTCTGATCCATCGCATTTCTATGTTGCCTATGCCTCCGGATCTTTATGGGAAACATATAATAATGGCACCTCATTTGAGCCCATTTTTGATAATCAAATTGTAATGACAATAGGAGATATTGCTGTCGACTGGGAAAATGATATCATCTATGTTGGATCAGGAGAAAACAACTCCAGCAGATCGTCCTATTCCGGCTATGGAGTATTTAAATCCACCGACAATGGGGAAAGCTGGGAAAATGTTGGCCTCACTGAAACACACCACATTGGACGCATTCTAATACATCCCGAAGACCCAAACACCATTTGGGTGGCTGCATTAGGTCACCTCTATTCTGAAAATCCCGAACGAGGCATTTATAAATCCACAGATGGAGGGAAAACCTGGAACAAAACCTTATTTGTTAACAATCGAACTGGAATAGTAGAATTGATTATGCATCCTGATAATCCCGATCTCCTCATTGCCGGAGCTTGGGAAAAAGATCGAAAGGCCTGGAACTTTACAGAGGCTGGACCCGGAACTGCTATCTATCGCTCGGAAGACGGTGGAAATACCTGGAATGAAATATCAGATGATTCCGGCTTTCCTGACACTGATGGAACCGGTCGGGTAGGTCTCGCTTTCGCTCCCTCTGATCAGAATATCGTGTACGCCATCCTTGACAATCAGGATCGTCGACCAAAAGAAGAAGATGACGAAGAAGGCCTCACCAAAGACGAGCTTCGAAACATGAGCAATCAGGATTTTCTTGCTTTGGAAAACAAAGACATCAACCAGTTTTTGGATGACAATGGATTCCCAAGAGAATACAATGCTGTTGATATCAAGAAAGACGTGGAAGCTGGAAAAGTAAAACCAATTGATTTGGTGATTTACACTGAAGACGCTAATTCATTGCTTTTTGACACTCCGGTAAAAGGTGGAGAAATGTATCGTTCCGAAGATGCAGGTAAGACCTGGACCAAAACCCATGAAGATTACATCGAGAGCATGATCTTTTCTTATGGGTATTACTTCGGTCAGGTGAGAGTGGATGCCAAAAATCCGGATGTTGTTTACACGATGGGGGTGCCGATCGTTCGATCTGATGATGGTGGCAAGACATTCAATAGCATCAATGAAGATAATGTGCATGTGGATCATCACGCACTGTGGATCAATCCCGAAGACCCAAGACACCTTATTCTTGGAAATGATGGAGGAGTTTACATCAGCTATGATACAGGTGAAACCTGGATCAACTGCAACTCTCCCTCTGTAGGTCAATTTTATTCCATTGCTGTGGACATGGCTGAGCCTTACAACGTGTATGGTGGACTTCAAGACAATGGCGTTTGGAAAGGCCCGAGTACGTATGAGTACTCCAGAAGCTGGTATCAGGAAGGAAGATATCCATATGAACGCTTGATGGGTGGTGATGGCATGCAGGTGGCGGTAGACACACGTGACAATGCGACCATATACACCGGCTATCAGTTTGGCAATTACTTCCGTATCAATACGAAAACAGGTGAAAGAAACTATATCACCCCACGACATAAACTTGGAGATGCACCCTATCGATGGAACTGGGAGGCCCCAATCGCTATTTCCAGTCACAATCAGGACATAATTTATTTCGGAAGCAATCGATTCCACAGATCCATGAATAAAGGTGATGATTTTGAAACGCTGAGTGGCGATTTAACCAAAGGAGGAAAAAAAGGGGATGTGAGCTATGGTACACTCACAATCATCTCCGAATCGCCTACTCGTTTTGGATTGATCTATATTGGTAGTGATGATGGCTTAATCCACCGATCAGAGAATGCAGGCGAAAGCTGGACTAAGATCGCAGATGATTTGCCTGAGAATTTTTGGGTAAGTACGGTGGTTGCATCAGCACACAAAGAAGGCAGAGTCTATGCATCATTGAATGGATACCGATGGGATAATTTCCAATCGCTGGTATACATGAGCGAAGACTATGGAAACAACTGGAAAGATATTTCAGCCAACCTTCCTATAGAGCCAGTGAACGTGGTGAAAGAAGATCCTGAAAATGCAAATATTATCTACATCGGAACCGACCATGGCGTATACGCTTCACTTGACGGAGGTAAAAGCTACCAGGCATTTGGCGAAGGACTGCCTAACACTCCTGTCCACGATTTGATTGTTCATCCTCGAGAAAATGATTTGGTGCTAGGCACCCATGGCAGAGGTATTTACATCGCAGATGTATCACTTGTGCAGCAGATGAATGAAGAAATTTTGGCAAAGGCTCTTCATGCTTTCCCAATCGATGAGGTAACCCATAGTTCCAGATGGGGTAGCAAAAGATGGACGTGGGGTGATGTTATAGAGCCGACGATTGATGTGGCTTTCTATTCCAATTCCAACGGAAACGGAAAAGTGGAGGTCATCTTTAAGGATCAGATGGTTTCATCCCAGGAATTATCTGCTGATAAAGGACTTAACATTGTCGAATTGGCGCTCGAAACCAGTGAATCATTTAAAGACTTATTGGAAGACGATCAAAAAGAAAATTATGAAGCCGCTGAAAATGGCGACTATCACTTAGTGGTTGGTGAGTATACCGTTCGTGTCACAGTCGGAGATACGAATGTTGAAACACCACTTACAATTAAAGAGCCAAGGGAGAGACCAGGTAGAAAGGAATAGGGATTAATAACTAATGGTACAATGGAGCCGCCTCAAAATATGAGGTGGCTTTTTTTTATTTTCTTCTCCAATCCCCAAAAATCCAGTTACCAGGAGCCTTTTCATCCGGAGACATGAAGAAGTCTTCGAAGGCTTGCACCAATTCTCCTCCGCTTATCCGTCCATCTCCATTGATATCCAGCAAATCGAAGGCCTTTTTCGCAACAGACATATATAGGCCATAAGCCTTAAACATATCCAGATATTCGCGCTCATCTATATGACCATCCATGTCCTGATCGAAGAGTGAAAACAGATAGGTAGCAGACTGATTCACATAGTCATTCGGTTTGGAGAGTACAACACGATCAAAAAACTCGATCCATTCCTCGAGTGTTAGCTCAGCATCTTCTTTCCCAATATCCTTAATGATCTGCACAAACAATCTGTGTGCACGCAGCTTCAGTTCAAGTCGAACCACAGAATTATCATCCAGACCAATGATATCGCTCATCGTCTCCCCTACCATTTCAAAATCATCTTTCTCCAGGATACCGTTCCCGTTATTATCCAGAACATTGAAAAAATGGGTGATCTTTTGCTGTTGTATGTCTGTCATGGCGGTGTATTTGTGGGAAAGTTAAGAAGTTCGATGAAAAAAACATCCCCCTCCTCCCTCACAATTCTACGCACCCCCCTTCAAAGGGGGAATACTTTGCAACTCCTCAATCGCTACCTCATACCCCTCAAACCCCATTCCATTGATAGAGCCAATACACACATCCTTGATGTAACTTATCTGACGAAAATCTTCCCTCTCAGCAAGGTTTGAAATGTGCACTTCGAAAACCGGTGTTTCAATTCCTGAAATAGCATCTCTCAATGCGATACTGGTATGCGTATATGCCCCCGGATTAAAAACCACTCCATCATAACTAAAGCCCACCTCATGTAGCTTATCAATCAACGCTCCTTCATGGTTCGACTGAAAATACTCCAGATTATGATCTGGAAAGCGCTGTTTCAACTCTTCAAAAAAATCATCGAAAGATTGGTTGCCATATATTTCAGGCTCTCGTTTTCCTAAAAGGTTTAGGTTGGGTCCGTTTAAGATGAGTATTCGCATAGGTTATATAGTCGTACTAAATTAGACGTTTAAAATTAGCACTGTCATCACGAAAGCAGTGAGGCGATCTCATTTTTAAGATCACCTTATCATTCTTCTTCGTAATGACGTTCATAAAATCAAATACTTGTCCTGGTCAACCTACACGAAACAATTTAAGAGCTACCTAAAACTGGAGCGGTCACTAGCGTCTAATTCAGTGGACGCTTACCTGGCAGATATTTCCAAGCTTCAACAATTTTTTGAGATTAAAGAACGAGACGTACCTCCCACTAAAGTGGTTCAGCAGGACCTTGTTGACTTTCTTGAATTCATCAATGAGTTGGGGATGTCGGCTTATACACAAGCACGAATGGTCTCGGGCCTGAAGGCATTCTTTCGATTTCTTGTTTACGAAGAGGTGATCACCAAAGATCCTTCTGAGCTAATAGAAGCGCCAAAACTCGGCAGAAAATTACCGGACACCCTTGACCTGCCGGAAATTGAAGAGTTATTTAGCACGATTGATATGTCCACTCCTGAAGGTCAACGCAACCGGGCGATGCTTGAGACATTGTACAGCTCAGGTTTGCGTGTTTCCGAACTGATTAGTCTCAAAATCAGCAACATTCATGAGGATATAGGCTTCCTCCGAATCATTGGTAAAGGGAGTAAAGAGCGTCTGGTCCCAATTGGAAGATCCGCGTTGAAGCACATTAAAATCTTCAGAGATGAAGTCCGAATACACATCGTTGTGAAGCAGGGCTTTGAAGATCATCTTTTCATCACCAAAAGAGGTAAGGCCATCAGTCGGGTGATGGTGTTTATGATCATCAAAGATCTGGCCGCTAAAATTGGATTGAAGAAAAATATTAGTCCCCACACATTTCGTCATAGTTTTGCAACACACCTGATCGAAGGAGGTGCAGATTTACGTGCTGTGCAAGAAATGCTGGGACATGAGTCCATCACCACAACGGAAATCTACACGCATCTGGACAGGGATTACTTGAAACAGGTCATAACACAATACCACCCAAGAAGCTGATGTATCAACTTTTAAAGCCCATTCTTTTTTTATTCTCCCCTGAAAAAGCGCATAAGATCACTACCGGCTTGCTTCACCTTGTTTTGAAGTTTCCTTTTGGAAAATCAATTGTCAAGGGGATGTTCAACTTTCAAGACCAGCGACTGGAGCGCGAGGTTTTCGGCTTGAAGTTCAAAAATCCTGTGGGACTGGCTGCAGGTTTTGATAAAAACGCTGAACTCATCGATGATTTCGCTAACCTCGGCTTTGGTTTTATTGAAATTGGCACTCTGACGCCCAAAGGACAACCCGGCAATCCACAACCACGCCTTTTCAGGCTGCCCAAAGATGAAGCGTTGATCAATCGGATGGGCTTCAATAATGATGGCGTTGAAGCGGCTATTGAGCGACTAAAGAATCGTAAGTCTGATATTTTGGTTGGGGGGAACATCGGGAAGAACAAGGTCACTCCGAATGAAAACGCCCTGGATGATTACCTCATTTGTTTTGAAAAGCTATATCACTATGTGGACTATTTTGTGGTGAATGTCAGTTCTCCGAATACACCAGGCCTTCGTGATTTACAGGAAAAGGAGCCTTTGATGAAGCTTTTAAAAGCACTTCAAGATGAAAACAAGAAGAAAGAAATCCAAAAACCCATTCTATTGAAAATCGCTCCTGATCTAAGCGAATCACAGCTTGATGATATCATTGAAATCACTCAAAAGCTTGATTTAGATGGGCTGATCGTGTCAAACACTACCATCGATCGAGCCGGACTAAAAACAGACACTAAAAAAGTGGAATCCATTGGAGCAGGTGGACTCAGTGGAAAACCTGTTTTCAATAAATCAAATGAAGTTCTCAAATATATCAGAAGGCACCTCCCACTCGTTCATATCATAGCTGTTGGAGGAATTCATTCTGCACAAGAGGCAGTTGAAAAAATCCAGGCCGGAGCTAATCTGGTGCAGATATACACAGGACTGGTATATGAGGGACCGGCATTGATCAAACGGATCAATAAGGAACTGCTAAAGCATGTTTGATCCACGCTGAAAACTCCATTATTTTTGGGAGCATAACCTATGGCACAAAATACCTACAAGAAGAAGAGCGAAAAGAAGCAGAAGAAGGCGAGCCTTAAATTCAACTTCATCACGGATCGGAAATTCCATTTATTCATTGGTTTCACCCTGTTATTGATTTCAATATTTCTGGGTGTTTCCTTCATTTCTTACCTCAATACCGGTCAGGCAGATCAAAGCGTTGTGGAGGCATATACCAATACCAATGTGAAAGAATCCGGCGCTGAGGTACAAAATGCATTCGGACTGATAGGAGCCATTGCAGCTCATTATTTCATCTTTCTCTGGTTCGGTATCGCTGCGATTCTCATTCCCCCGTTCCTTTTTATTGTCGCCTACCGCATCATTTGGTTTCGTGCCTTGCTGCCAATCACTAAAACATTCAACTTCGTTGTTTTCTACCTGATCTGGGTTAGTATGGTTATGGGCTACTTTCTCATCGCACAGGAAGAAACCACCATGTGGGGATTTCTAAGCGGTGGCATTGGATACGAGTTGGCTGTCATTGCTCAAAGTCTAATGGGATGGGGTGCTGTGTTGTTCATCATTTTCATGTTCGTAGTATTCAACATGTTCTTTTTTGATATCACTCGAATTCCCGCTTTCAGCGGTATTGTCCCTTCATTAGAAAACCTGGTGAGTCAGATTAAAGCGCTGATCCCTGAGAAAAAACCAAAAGAGAAGAAGCAGGATATCACCTCTGTTTTGGATCAAATTAAGAAAGAGGTCGAAGATGAAGATGCCAATCGTGATGAATCAGAAACCTGGGTTGTGAAGAAAATTCCACCAAAACAAGCTCAAAAAGAAAAAGCTGACCCGGAATTCACCGTTGATCTTCCCGAATTTAAAGAGGAAGAGCCTCTACCTAAAGAGGTGGAAGAAAAGGTCTTTGCTCCGAAAGAAGAAAAACCCACCCCTCCGCCACCACCTCAGGAAGAGGCCCCTACGAAAAACGAGGAGCTGGAAGATCTTTCATTTGAAGTAGAACAAAAAGAATTTGAGGAAGAAGTGAAAGAAGAAGCGGTCAATTATGACCCGACACTGGATCTTCCCCGATACAAGTTTCCGACTCCTTCACTTTTGACTGACTATCCTGAAAAGGATGTGAAAGTAACAAAGGAAGAGCTTGAGCAAAACAAAGACAGAATTATCGAGACACTGGTCAACTTTAAGATCGGTATTTCAAGTATCAAAGCGACCATTGGTCCTACGGTCACACTCTATGAGATTGTCCCTGAGGCCGGAGTAAAAATCTCTAAGATTAAAAACCTGGAAGATGATATCGCACTTAGCCTGGCTGCACTAGGCATTCGTATCATCGCACCAATACCAGGAAAAGGTACCATAGGTATTGAAGTGCCAAACAAAAACCGTGAGATGGTGGACGCTCGTTCGGTGATCACCACGAGTAAATTCATGGAAAGCAAAATGGAGCTTCCGGTAGTTTTGGGGAAAACCATCTCGAACGAAGTTTTTGTTACGGACTTAAGCAAAATGCCACACTTGTTGATGGCAGGTGCCACCGGTCAGGGTAAGTCAGTTGGATTAAATATTATGCTGACTTCTTTGCTTTACAAAAAGCACCCTTCTCAGCTTAAGTTTGTCCTTGTCGATCCTAAAAAGGTGGAATTGACACTTTTTAATAAAATCGAAAAGCACTTCCTGGCCAAACTTCCCGATAGCGAAGAACCCATCATCACCGATACCTCGAAGGTGGTGAATACACTAAACTCACTCTGTATAGAGATGGACAATCGCTACGACCTGTTGAAGAGTGCTGCCTGTAGAAACCTGAAGGAATACAACAAAAAATTCACTGAGCGGAAGCTAAACCCGAACAAAGGACACAGATTCCTACCATATATTGTACTGGTTATTGATGAGTTGGCAGACCTGATGATGACTGCTGGTAAAGAGATTGAGACACCAATCGCACGTCTTGCTCAGCTGGCTCGTGCAATCGGTATTCACCTGATCGTAGCAACTCAGCGTCCATCCGTAAATGTGATCACAGGTATCATTAAAGCAAATTTCCCGGCCCGACTCTCGTTCCGTGTAACTTCCAAAATCGACTCGAGGACCATCCTGGATGCAGGTGGTGCAGACCAGTTGATTGGTATGGGAGATATGCTCCTTTCCATGGGGTCAGACATGACACGACTGCAGTGTGCCTTTGTTGATACGCCGGAAGTGGAGCGCATTTGTGATTTCATTGGAGATCAGCGTGGATATGATGACGCTTACTTGCTTCCGGAATATGCCGGCGAGGAAGAGTCCGGGATTGGCGAAGTGGATCTATCAGACCGAGATGCCCTTTTTGCGGATGCTGCCCGACTTATTGTTATGCATCAGCAGGGCTCTACGTCCCTAATTCAACGTAAAATGAAGCTTGGGTACAACAGAGCCGGGCGATTAATTGACCAACTTGAAGCAGCAGGAATCGTTGGACCTTTTGAGGGTAGTAAAGCCCGCGAGGTACTTATACCGGACGAACATAGTTTGGAACAGTTATTGTCTGAGATAGAAATCAAATATTAAGAATCAAGAAATCCATCAAATGAAGAAGCTAGTTATTGCATCCTTATCACTCATTATTTTATTCAATGCACATGCCCAGTATGACCCTGAAGCGCTGGCAGTGCTTGACGCCATGAGTAATAAATACCGTAAAATGACATCATTCAAAGCTGAATGGTATGAAACTCTTTATAATAAGTCTGCAGGAATGAATGAAAAAACGTCGCTTAGAACTGCGGTTGTCAAAGGGAAAAAGTTCGTACTTAATCTTCCTGATTTAGGCCAAGTTATGTACTACAATGGGGATGAACTCCATCGTTTTTCACCTGAAGCCAATGAAGTCTTCATTGTTGAAGATTACGATCCGGAGGAGGAATACGACATCAGAATAGATCAGGTATATGATCTCTACAAAGAAGACTTTAAATATAATCTTGAAAATTTAGCGTCCTTTTCAGATCCTACGGTTCGTGAATTGGCGCAAGCTGAATCCAGCGACTACATTATTAAACTCACGCCCGAAAAAAGAGATCTTAGCTATTTTCTTATTAGAATGGTCATCAGTTCTTCCTATGACATTAAATCTCTCGTGATCTATAGTGATTCTGGGAATAGAAATATTTACAACATAAAAAGCTACAAAAGGATTGATGTTGAAGATTCTTATTTTTCATTTGATTTTAAGAACAACCCTAACGTAGAAGTACTCAGATAGTACAAATTATATAAAGGAATTTCTACTTCATTAAGTGATAGTTATTTCAAATTTGACGTCTCGAAATACCCCAATGTAGAGGTGATAGACTTTAGGTGAGAAAATTTACCCCTAAGTAAGTATTCTATTTTAAGCCTTTCAGCCATACTTTGGTGAGTACTTAAAAATCAAGATTATGAAAAAGTACTTTACCCTACTATTATTTGTCTCTTTTCTCATATTTATTGGCTGTGGGTCAGAAGATGAACCAGATACTTCTGAAGTAAATATCGATATCAGTGGGGAGTATGAAGGGGTTCTTCAATTATCAAGCGGACCTGAAAGAGGTATTGTCTTATACAGATTTGTTAGTAAAGGTGATAATGTTTACACAGGATTTTATGAAGGCAATGAATTTGCCGAAGTGACCGTAACAGGCAATACGATAACAGGAGTCCCATCAAATGGAAATACCGCCTTTGCTACCATGACTGGAACAGCAAGTGAAGACGGAATAGGCTATATATTTTTAGATGATACCGGCACTACTGAAGCAAGCTTTTCAGGCGATAAAATAGATTCAGGTACGCGAGCAACAGCCCATATTACCTTAGATGGTAATGGGTACGTTCAGGTAAATGATCCTTTGAGTCAATGTAGCAATACTTCCGCTTCGATTTTTTACTACAGAGTGGGTGATCTTGCGTGGAAAGCAAGTTTTGTGATCACATGCGGTGAAAACATCACGGCTGGAACTTATCCGATTGGGGCAGGCCTGTTTGATGCTACTATTTCCGTTAACATGTCTTATCAGGGAGAATCATTTAACTCATCAAGTGGAAACGTCGTTGTGACAGGAAACACGGATACTTCACTGGTGTACGACTTCACAAATGTGCAATGGGAACTTAGCTTTGAAGGAAGTGAAGCGCCAGCTATTTCAGGCGAGCCAACCTGCATTTATTAAACTAACAATAAAAATCATATCTTTGCGATGTTCAGAACAAGTCTGAGCACTTTTTTAAATTTTTATTTTTTTTAATGAACATTTTTGTAGCTAAGCTTAACTATGCAACTTCAGAAGACGCATTAAGACAAGCATTTGAAGAATTCGGAACAGTTGATTCCGCAAAAGTTATCATGGACAGAGACACTCAGAGATCGAAGGGATTCGGTTTCGTAGAGATGCCTAACGATGATGAAGCTAACCAGGCTATTTCCAGCCTTAACGACGCAGAATTAGATGGTAGAACCATCGTTGTAAAAAAAGCTAACCCTAGAGGTTAAGCACTTAAACAGATTCTAAGTTTTTTGATTTTTATATAATTGCTCGTGCGGAAACTTTTCCGCACGAGCATTGTTTTATATAATTGTTACGTACATATAAAATTTTTATTGATTTGGCTAGACCTGCAACTACTCCGGTAAAACTTAAAGACGGATATTACATAGAACTCCGACACAAGGGCGAAAGAAAAGGAATCAAACTGAGAAGTGATAGTATTCCAGAATTACACCAGTCGATCAAAAAATACGAGAAACTATACGATGTTCACTTCTATGGTGAAGTGAAAAAAGGCAAAGTCGTAAACGACAAGCTCCCTGAGCTGAAATAAACCTGAGAAATTAGTTGAATTATTCATCCTATATACATAGGAGCAGGAGAAGTACGTTCACACTTTTTATCTTAGCCAAAAATTCATCCACACCATTCAATGACTCGTCAGCAGCTATTTGAGCAAATAAAAAAGAAAGAGTCCTTTTTATGTGTTGGTCTTGACACTGACCTCCAAAAAGTTCCGAAGCACCTTCTCAAAAACGAAGATCCCATCTTCGAATTCAACAAACAGATCATAGATGTCACCCACCAATATGCTGTAGCGTATAAACCGAATACTGCATTTTATGAAGCGCAAGGAGCCAAAGGCTGGGAGTCTCTTCAAAAAACGCTTGAATACATACCCAAAGACATCTTCACTATTGCAGATGCAAAACGTGCAGATATCGGGAATACTTCTTCTATGTATGCCAGGGCATTTTTCGAAAATATGAATTTCGATTCGGTTACTGTCGCACCATATATGGGCTCTGATTCAGTGAAACCATTCCTTGAATTCACCCGAAAGTGGGTGATCATTCTTGCTGCAACCAGTAACCCGGGTGGACTTGACTTTCAGGATATCATCGTTGGTGATGACGGAGAAAAGCTCTACGAACGAGTCATCCGGAAAAGTGCCGAATGGGGAAATGCGAACAACACTATGTACGTGGTTGGCGCCACACGCCCGGAGGCCTTAATGGGCATTCGTAGAATGATACCGGAACATTTTCTCCTCATTCCTGGCGTAGGTGCCCAAGGCGGAGATCTTCAGACCGTATGCAAATATGGCATGAACAAGCATTGCGGCTTGCTAGTCAATTCTTCCAGAGGAATCATTTATTCAGATGCCTCAGAAACGTTTGCTGAAGCAGCTGGAAATGCAGCTCATAAAATTCAGGTAGAAATGGCGCAAATCCTTCAGGGATTATAGCACAAACCGTATCTTAGGAGGTGAATGCTATGGACGAGCAGTTTCTCCACTACATATGGAAATTTCAAAAGTTTGAGCAAAACGAACTCAAACTAACCGATAATCAAACACTTAAAGTATTCTACCCAGGCAACCATAACCAGGACTCAGGACCTGATTTTGAAGAAGCTCGAATCAAAATTGACTCAATAGAATGGGCAGGACAGGTAGAGATTCATTTACATTCCTCTGATTGGAATCACCACAATCATCAACATGACCCGGCTTATAAAAATGTAATCCTTCATGTAGTCTGGAAGCATGACAAGGGAATCCAATTGAACGGCACGCCAATCCCAACACTTGAGCTGAAATCTATTGTAAGTCCGACCTTACTAGAAAAATATAAAAAGCATATTCAGTCCACTCAGGAAATTCTTTGCGCTAATCAGCTCCTTGCAGTTTCTCCCTTGCCAAAGACCAGCATGTTGGATCGAACAATGGTGGAGCGGTTGGAAGAAAAAGCGGACCGAATTTTTGATCATTTAAAAAACAACAGAAGCGATTGGGAAGATGCCACGTATCGGACGCTGGCGGCAAATTTTGGTTTCTCTACGAACAAAGAAGCTTTTGTTCGATTGACAGAATTACTCCCCTTTGCTAAACTCAAAAAAGCACTGCAGAATAAACTATCAACAGAAGCATTGCTTTTTGGACAGGCGGGTTTTTTGAATGAAGAAAATGATGAGTATCAGGGTGCTTTGAAATCAGAGTTTCAGTTCCTCCAAAATAAATACCACCTTCCTGACATGATGGTAAAGCCGCAATGGAAATTCGGAAAACTTAGACCCGCAAATTTTCCATCAGTTCGGCTAGCTCAGCTTGCCGCCCTTCTACACCACCAGCCTAAACTCTTCACCATATTGACACAAACGGAAGGCATAAAAGAATTAAAAACATTGCTGTGTCCCGTATTGAGCGAATACTGGCAAACACATTATGATTTTGGTAAAGGGAGAAAAAAAATAATCAACCATTTTGGCCAAACAACTTTTGAAAACATTCTCATTAATACCGTAGCTCCTTTACTAGCCGCATATGCCCGACATACAGCAAACCCTATCTATATGGATCGTGCGATAGAATTACTCGAATCACTATCAGCAGAAAGCAATCGAATAACGAAAAAATGGGATGAAATAGGCCTTGAATCAAAGACCGCCTTTGACTCACAAGCGCTTATTCAGCTTTTCAAAAACTACTGCCAGAAACGTAGGTGCCTTCAATGTAATATTGGGGTTGAAATACTTAATCGATGATGTACTGGATCATTCATATTATCCTGCTAAGCCTCCTGGCATTTGTTGTTTTCAGGTTTGTAAAAACAGGGCTGCCAAATTGGATGTTCTGGATAGCGCTATGCATGAAACTAGCCGCCGGGGTGATATTAGGGTTGATCTTCTTTGAGTACTACGGATCGGGCGATACCATCAATTTCTTCGAGTACGCAAAAAACTCACATCTTTATAACGGAGACAACCAGCCCAGAACCCAATTCTTTGTTCTGCTACTCAAACCTTTTGTGACCTTATCGGGAGGATCGTATTGGATCACATCTATTTATTTCTCCTTCATAAGTTTTACTTGCTTTTGGTATGGTTCCAAAATACTGATTGCTTTTTATCCTCATCTGAAATGGGTCATCACCGTAAGCTTATTATTCATTCCTTCCATTATTTTCTGGTCGTCTGGAATCATCAAAGACAGTCTGGCTAGTGCAGCCCTTATCATTCTGGTCACCTCGACCATAAAGGTTTATCATGGAAGAAAAATCAATTTATTGGATGCTGTGCTCATTGTAGTGTCGGCATTCCTGCTCTACAAGATCAAACACTATCTACTAATCACTTTCATCGTGTTTGGAGGAGTACTCTTTGCGTTGATGCTTTTCAAAAGTCTCAGCCGAAAATGGAAATTCACATCTTTCCTAATCATTATAGTGGCCTTTTTCACGACCCAGTTTATTCATCCTTACCTGGAAATAGATCGCATTCCCTGGACGCTATATCAAAACAATAGCGCCATCATCGAAAAATCTGACGCTGAAGATGAACTTGATATTGAGATTCAGTCAGACTCCTGGAGTGAAATATGGAGCAATGTCCCCAAAGCGCTACATGCCGGGTTGTTTCGTCCTTCTATCTATGACCACACACCATTCTGGGGATGGCTGCATCGTGCCGAAAATTTGGTGCTGACCATTTTAATCCTGATGTCCTTTTTGCTATGGTTAAAAGAAAAGCCAACGGTAGACTGGCCATTGTTTATCGCGTCGGTTTGCGGTATCCTATTGCTTGCCATTTTACTTCCGCTTTCCACTCCGAATTTCGGAACACTGGTGCGCTACAAAAATGCCTATATGCCCTATCTCTTCCTAATTAGCTCCATCCTGCCCTATCAATACCTTGCTTCACAAAGGGAAGAATAATCGCTAATTTTGCGCCTTCAAAAAGGAAGGACATGGAAAAACCGGTAATCATTTTCGGATCGACAGGAATAGCAAAAGCTGCTCTGGAAATATTCAACTCCAATAACATCGTAGTTTATGGATTTTTAGATGACGATGAAAAAACGCATAATACAGAAATCAACACCGTCACGGTGCTTGGATCGACTGATGATCATGGATTCACTAAGCTAATCGGTCAGAAATGTGAGGCTTTCGTGGCTACAGATGATAATTCATTGCGTAAAGAATATGTAGAATATCTTATTGAAACCAGAAAGGTGATGCCAATGAACGCAGTGCATCAATCGGCTTCCATATCCGATTCGTTCAGCATTGGTCATGGTAACTTTGTTAATGCAGGCGCAGTGCTGTCAAATGATTCCAAAATGGGCAATCACAATGTGATCAATTCGAAAGCGATCATTGAGCAAGAGGTCGAAATTGGCGATTTTGTGCAGGTAGGAGCTGGTTCCATCATCAACACCAAAGTGAAAATTGCAGACGAGGTGTTTATTGGATCAGGAGTTACGGTTGTGGCCGGAGTAACTATTGAAAAAGGTGCACGAATAGGTGCAGGATCTGTGGTGGTTGGAGATGTGAAGAAAGGACAGACAGTCTTTGGTAATCCTGCGGTGGAAGTTAAGTAAATAGCATAAGCTTTATTTTTGTAAAACATTTAACACCCTGCTGAAACAGGGCTCGGTTATTATGGAAAAGCATTACGTATTACTCTATTACTGCTACAGTAAGATCGAAAACCCTGAAGAGTTTAGGGAACAACATCACAAACTTTGTCTAGATCTGGATCTAAGAGGCCGAATCATTGTCGCCTCGGAAGGTCTCAATGGAACTGTGTCCGGCACACAGGAAGCCTGTGAAAAATATATGGATGCTGTCACAAGCGATCCACGTTTTGCTCACACTGAATTCAAAGTAGACACAAACGATCAGCCTGCATTTGAAAAACTGCATGTGCGTGTGAAGCCGGAGATTGTTCACAGTTCTTTAAGGGATATCGATCCTTCAAAGAAAACAGGTGGCTATGTAGAGCCTGAGGAATTCAGAAAAATCCTCCAGGAGGAGCCTGAGGACACGATCATTCTGGACGTGCGGTCCAACTATGAGCACATGATTGGAAAGTTTAAAAATGCCATCACCCTGGATATTGACAATTTCCGTGACTTCCCTGAGAGGATTGAGGAACTGAAAAAGTTTAAAAACAAGAAGATTGTCACCTACTGCACAGGAGGAATTAAATGTGAAAAAGCGAGCGCATACCTTTTAGAACAAGGATTTGAAAACGTACATCAACTCCATGGCGGAATCATTAAATACGGATTAGAGGCAGAAGGAGAAGATTTTGAGGGGAAATGCTACGTGTTTGATAGCCGCATAGTTAAGGATGTCAATAAGGTCAACCCAAAAGTAATCTCCAAATGTTACGTGACAGGTGACCCTTGCGACCGGATGGTAAACTGTGCTAATCCGCATTGCAATAAACACATACCAATGAGTGAGAAGGGAGCCGAGATTTACAAAGGTTGCTGCTCTGAAGAGTGCATGAACAACCCGGACACTCGCGAATATGATGGAACTGGTTTTTATCAAAAGAAAATGAACGGATACAATCCTTACAAAGGATTGAAGAGAAAGGCCTCTACCAATAGCTAGATTAACTTTTTGCAAAAAAAGTGATTCTAAGGTGTTTCCTAGTTACTTTTAAGGGAGCCTTAGAAACCTAACCAAGCTATGCCTCACACATTTTCTGAGACGAACCTTATTCTCAACCCCGATGGCAGTGTCTATCATCTAAGCCTGAGACCAAAAGATATCTCAGACAAAATCATCGTTGTTGGCGATCCCGGACGGGTTCATCGAGTATCTCGACATTTCGATTCAGTGGAATTTGAAATGAACAAACGTGAGTTTATCACACATACTGGAAAGTATAAAGGAAAACGACTCACCGTCATCAGTTCCGGAATGGGAACAGACAATGTAGAAATTTTGATGACCGAGCTCGATGCGCTCTTTAATATCGACCTGGTACACCGGGAACCGAAACCCAGAAGAAAAAAACTTCAGATCATTCGAATCGGCACGTCCGGCACCATCCGAGATGAAATAAAGGTAGGCAGTCATCTGGCTACTGAATACGCGATCGGTATGGATCCAATCATCCACTTTTATAAGTTTAAGCACAAAGGAAAAGAGCGTCGGATTGTTGAGAAGTTTCAGGAAGAAATTGGCATTCCATACCTACCCTATTGTTTCAAAGGATCAACCACGCTTTTTGAAAAGTTTAAGGATTGCACCATCGCAGGAAATACGGTGACCTGTCCCGGCTTTTATGCTCCTCAGGGAAGAGAACTGCGAATTCCTATTCGTTTTAAAGAAATCATTGAAAAGATGCAATACTTCCATGAAGAGGACGTGTGGATTACCAACCTGGAAATGGAAACAGCTGGCTATTATGCATTTGGAAAAATGATGGGGCATGAGATGCTTAGTCTGAATGCCATCATGGCAAATCGGGTAAAATCTAACTTTGCCAAAGATCCCAACAAGGTAATCGATAGCCTAATCCAAAAGGTGCTGGATCGGATCTAATCACTTAAAAAGGGATCCAAATGCTTTGTGGAGTGCTTCAGCAGCATCATTGAGATGCTCGCGGGCTTGTGCCCATTTTTCGTTTCCATTTGAGGATCGATTTCTGATTTGTTCTTCAATCTTTTCTTTCTGAGCCTTAAGCTTTTCAATCTGCGCCTCCATATCTTCAGAAACCTTTGAGCCGGCCTGCTTAGTCTCCTCCACCAGCCGATCGATTTTCTTTCCCAGTTCTGCCAGTATATCCTCCACTTTTCGTTTCTCACTCATAAGTCTTGTCGTTGTAGTGGAAATTTAAGTAATTCAACTCATTAAATGAGTTAATTGGCTTTTTTCCCGTACCACCGTGCAATCACCGCCTCTGCAGGCTTATTCTGAGGGGTCCACTCGGTACCTCGCCACCTACCGCCTGGAAGGGTATTGAAATGCCACTTCCAGAAAAATCCACCTACCCACCATTGCTCGTTTTCCAATGCCTCAAAAGTAGCCTCATATGCATCCGCCTGTAGCTGAGGGTTGGCGCTTGACTCTGACTGATCAACCTCCCAATGGCTGCCTGCAGCACCATTTGCGCTCTGAAAACCATATTCGGTAAAAAGGATGGGCTTGCCCCATTTTTTGGAAAATAACGATAGCTGCTGCTTGATAGGGTCCCACCCTTTCCTGATCTCCGACAAGTCCGGGTGAATTCCCTCTGCGAGTGGGAAATACGCGTCGATTCCGATATAGTCTACCTGATCCCACCAGGTGATGTTTTGGTAGTTATCCCAATTGGAGGCATAGGTGATCTTGCCTGAGTACACTCCGCGAACCTGCTTTATTAATGACCTCCAAAACGCTGGTCGCTCCCTTGCAGGAATGCGATACTCAGTCCCAATGCAAAAAAGCTCAACCCCCATGGAATCTGCTTTTATTGCATGATTCAGAATGTATTTGGTATAGTCAGCCTCCCAAATCATCCATTTATCTTCAGTGTCCAGATTAAAGTCCCCTACCCAGCCAGCACCTCTCGCCCATACATGAGGCTTTACCATTACTTTAAAACCATGATCTTTGGCGTATTGGATCAGTCTGCAATTGCCATCCGTATGCTCACCCCACCACTGACGAGAGTGATCAAATGAGACATTTGGTTCGTTATCACGGGAGAATGCGTAAGGTATGAGTGCTACCCAGTCTGCATTTATCCGCTTCACCTCTCCCATCTTTTCTGATGTGATTTCTCTGGGTGGGTTCACCAGGCTGGCTCCATTGATTCGGATATTATCTTCTACCGGCAGAAGCACCATAGCCACCACACCAAGAACCAACAGACTAAACAGAACAAGCAAACGCATGATGGAAAGATACGCTGAGATCTTAAAAAAGTTAGAAAGCGTGTTTTTAAACGTCTATCTACTTTTTTATACGGTTATTAATACGGTTAATAAGGAGTTTGGCATGGCGAATAACTGCACTAGAATAATGATTTTGCATATTTTTGGAGTAATGGCGTTTAGCCAGATGTTACATGTCAGTCGCACTTCGAACATATGAAACCAATACTTTTCAAAGAGCTCTTTAAAAAGGAACCCAAGAAAATCATTCGAACGGTCGGACTATTCTACGCCGGAATTGGAGCGTGGTGCTTCTTCGGACTAAAACTGATGAAATCGACTGTGTACAACTTCCCAGAAGACAAGGAACTTGAAGGATTCAACAGAACCTCCCAGATACTTCAAAACATCTGGACAACTTACATGCCGTTCCTGATCATGATTGGACTGAGCATGGTTGCTTTTTCATTTGCCCTTGAACGACTAAAAGAACAACGAATAGTCATTCAAACTGGTATTTTAGTGGTGTGTGCAATCTGGGTAATTGGTTACTCGGTAGCCTTCATCCCCTATCTTCAAGCTTTCCAGTCAATTATACCTGAACAGAGAGGTCTACTTAACGGACTAAATTACATTTACACAATATTTGGATTTGGTGCTGTATTCGCACTAATGACTATTCCTAATTACAAAGTACTCAAGAAACTGAAAGATGAGAATACCGCCATGTAACAAGCGGTAAAATGCATGTGGCTGCTGCCTATTTGCCACTTGCAGTGCAACTGAACCGCGATTTCTGGCTTTTGGAAAGTGTTATGCTTTCTACTTTTCTTACTGCCACTCGGTAAAATGCTTGTGGAACGTGCTGTATCTGAACCGTTGTGAGTTGGAGCCAGAATCGCTACTTTTATCGGAATTTAAAAAGCTCGGGCCACACAGCATTTTACCTGAGCGTTAAAACCTACTCTCGCTTGCCTCTTCCTTAATCCGATCCGCCTCCTCTTTTCCCAGGTATCTATCAATAAGAAAGTGGCCGAGGTATATGAATGGTGTTAGTGCAATCGCGACAATGAATTTGTAGATGTAGTTGAGTGAGCCTACGGCCATCACCTGAGAGAAATCCCAGCGGCTCTCCACAGGTGCCAGAATGTAAAATGCTATGGTCAGCACTACAAAGCTGTCAATCAGCTGGGAGATGAGTGTTGAGCCAGTGGCTCTCAACCAGATCATCTTTTCACCTGTAATTTTTCGCAATCGCTGAAAAATGATCACATCCAGCAACTGCCCAATCAGGAATGCTATGATGGAACCAACAATGATCCCTAAACCTTGCGTATAGATTTTATTGAAGGCAAAGTTCATATTGAAGTAATTGCCATCCGGATCGCTATTGTTTACTTCAAGCCAAAATCCCGCTGGACTCAGCTGGGTCACCAGCCAGATCATTAGAAACGCATAAGCGATACAACCTACTGCAATGAAGCTGATTTTTCGGACACCTGCTTTACCAAAGTATTCGTTAATAATATCTGTTGTGATGAATACCACCGGCCAAATCATCACTCCGGCAGTCAAATTGAAGTCTAGTGTATAACCAAAGATGTCAAGATTGGCCGGCTGCCAACCCAACGTTTGCTCCAGTGAAAATATCTTTACACCAATCAGCTCTGCCAGGATGGCATTGGTGAGGAAAATGGCACCAAGTAAGATGAATAAGTTTTGCTTCTTATTTCCCATCCACAATAAATTTAGTGCCCTCTATTGCCAGTTCTGAACGCTCAAAAACAGCTTTTGCTTCATCAATGATTGGATCCAATTCTTTGTATCGCGCTGAAAAGTGCCCGAGCACCAGTTTCCCGACACCTGCATCTTTCGCGTATTGTGCGGCTTGTTCTGCAGTAGTATGATAGGTATCTATCGCTCGTTCTTTCATGTCATTGGCAAAAGTAGCCTCATGATACAGCAAGTCTACTCCCCTGATGGTTTCGAGTAGCTCCGGACGTAAGCGGGTATCTGAAAAGAATGCATAGCTGAAACTGGGATGCGGATCCAGCGTAAGGACTTTATTTTCATATCTGACCTCTCCATTCTCATCCATAATGTCTTCTCCATCCTTTAGTCGGATAATATCCAGATTGGAGAGCTTCACTTCTTCCAACATCTTTCGATTGATCCGACGCTTCTTGGGTTTTTCCTTAAATAAATATCCGGAACACGGTACCCGATGATCCATCGGCAAGGTGGTCACAGTATACTTGGGATGATCGTAAATCAATTCTGATTCACCAGGAGTGAACTCTTTAAAATTGATCTTGAAATTGAGAGAGGTCTCTGAATATCGAAGTTGAAGCTGGAGAATCTCAGACAATCCCGGAGGACCTACAAGCAGAAGGTCTTTCTTCCTACCAAACAGGTGCATGGTAGATAGCAGGCCTATTAAGCCAAAATAATGATCGCCATGCAGGTGTGAAATGAAAATATGATCGATACGTGATAGTTTGACCTTATTTCGCTTCATCAGAAGCTGAGTCCCCTCTCCACAGTCAATCAAAAAATATTGGTCCTGAAATTTTAAAACCTGCGCAGTATGGTGCCTGCGGTGAGCAAACGCCGCAGAGTTAGAACCTAATATTAGTAGTTCAAGGCTCAAGTTTATTCCGCTGCGCCCTGTCCTTTGTTGATTGCCGCTAATAATACCATGTCGGCTGCCTCTTCCTGACCAGCCACAATGTTCATTACTTTGTCTAACTGGCTGATCGAAATCAACTTCATCACATGGTCGGTCACGTTGAAAAGGACAAACGCTCCGGATTCTCCAAATGCACGATTACCAACGAGCAAAGCACTAAGCCCACTGGAATCTACATATTTCACATCAGTCATATCCACAATCAGGCTTTGCACCCCATCCTGAGCCAACTTCATAAACTCTGACTTTAGCTCTGGGGATACCATAGAATCAACTTTCTCCTGGTTGATCTTTGCTATTGAATAATTCTCGTATTTGTCTACAGTAAATTCCATAATCTTCTATTCTACTATTTGGGCTATTTCCTCTTTAATTCGGGCTAATTTATCCGAGTATTCGTCCTTAACAAACTTTTCCCCGGAGATGTTCTCATAAAGTTCGATGTATCGGTCTGAAATCAGAGCTACTCGCTCTTCAGGTATTTCCGGTATTTGCTGTCCTTCTTTGCCTTGAAATCCCTCAGAAATCAACCATTGTCTTACGAACTCCTTGGAAAGTTGTTTCTGTGGCTCATTGTTTTTCAATAGCTCCTCATATGGATCAGCATAAAAGTATCGGGAAGAATCTGGCGTATGTACCTCGTCAATCAGATATATCTGCCCATTATACTTTCCGAACTCATATTTGGTGTCCACCAATATCAATCCGCGCTCTGCAGCTATTTCAGTCCCCCTCTTGAAGAGCTTACGCGTGTAATCTTCAAGTTTTAGGTAGTCTTCCTCAGCTACAATCCCCTGCTTCAAAATTTCCTCACGTGATATATCCTCATCATGTCCCTCATCTGCTTTAGTGGTCGGAGTGATAATTGGTTTGGGGAATTTTTCATTTTCCTTCATCCCTTCAGGCATTGGAACTCCGCACAATATGCGTTTCCCATCCCGGTATTCACGCCAGGCATGCCCCGTCAGATATCCTCTGATGACCATCTCCACCTTGAATGGATCGCATCTTTTGCCAAAGGTTACATTAGGATGTGGGGTCTTTTCCACCCAATTAGGTATTATATCGCTGGTGGCGTTCAGAAACTTAGCAGCCAGTTGATTTAGCACCTGCCCTTTATAAGGAATGGGTTTAGGAAGCACCACATCAAATGCTGAGATTCGATCAGTTGCGATCATGGCCAGCTTGTCGCCAAATTCATATACCTCGCGAACCTTTCCGGTGTATTTTCCGGTTTGTCCATTAAATTGAAAATCAGTGGAAATGATGCCTTGTGACATAGAGGGCAAATATAGCCCCATGTCCATGATTGGTTCTACAGATATCCGATGAAAAAACTCGTAATCATACTCACCTTGTTCGCTACCTGTGAATTTCGCATGAGTGATGAGGACGCCCGGGAGGAATTGAATGAAAGTGTCAGCATCCAATTTGGCGATCTAGAGGTGGGTGAAAGGAATATACATTATGCTTTCTCGGGTAATAAAAGAGACTTTATGATCGTCTTTTTACATGGATCACCCGGCTCATGGAATGCTTTTATTGATTTCTTCAAAATAGATTCACTTGTTAAGGAGTTTGATGTCCTAGCTGTAGATCGTCCGGGCTTTGGTAATTCTGGCTATGGGGTATCTGAGCCCTCGCTGGAAAAGCAAGCATTCCTGATCAATGAGGTACTGAATCAGTTTCCCAATAAAAAGAAAATCCTCATAGGTCATTCATTAGGTGGACCCATTGCAGCCCGAATGGCTATGGACTACCCCAAAGCATATCATGGAATGATCCTGGTGGCCCCATCCATAGACCCTGATATGGAGGAAGATCAATGGTATCGTTCGGTCATAGACACCAAATTCGGAGCATTCTTTACACCTAAAGAATTCGAAGTAAGTAATAGTGAAATATTACTGCTTAAAGATGAATTAGAATTGATGGAGCCACTTTGGTACAAAATAAAAATACCAACGATCGTCATACATGGATCGGACGATTCGCTGGTACCTAAAGAAAATGCAGCTTTTGCGAAACGTGTACTCCCGGATTCAATGGTGAATATCAATATGCTGGAGGGTGTTAACCATTTCATACCATGGACGCACCCGCAGGAGATATTAAAGGCCATCAATCAACTGACTGATGGCCTATGATCTATCCTCCATAGCTAGACGCTGAGCGTCTGTTTCATAAATGTCTCGCATTTTTCCCTACTGCCTATATACAGGATGCTAAAGCCTTTCTTTACCATCCAGTCACCTGTTTGTGATTTTGTTAACCGTATTTTATCGTCGTTTCCTCTTTTCGCAAATAACCTAAAAAGATTCATGGTGAGTTTTATTTTAAGTTAAAAAATTGTATCATTTATATATTAAACATGAATATAGTAATTTTTGTTGTGTTTAAATGCAATTTTTTATTAATATTTTCACATTTATAAATGGATTCGAATAAAAAAAGGCGACACTTCAATAGAAATGCCGCCCATGGTGAGATTTTTTTTGCTGTTCTTACATCGCGTGACTCATATACGTTTCACACTTGTCCTTAGACCCAATATAGAGTACAGTTGAACCCTTTCTTACGACCCATTCCCCACTTGCTTCTTTTCTCATTTTTAGCTGGTTTTCGTCGGTTGATTTTCCTAGTAGCGTTTTAACGAATTTCATTATCTAATAGATTACGGTTGCTTATACTTTGTTAAGAACAAATTTAACTATTTCAAGTATGTAATTAAAATAATTACAAAAGTTCTTTATATAATACAATTAAATAATTGCTACGACTTAATTAGTCGACAAAAACGTGCGTTTTGTCCAATTCGAAATCAGCAAATAGTATGCATGCCTACCAGTTTATCAGTGCAGAAGCCCAGGTAAATCCGCTTCCAAAAGCAGCCAGACAAATCAGATCACCATCTTTAATTTTGCCTTCCTGAAACGCTTCACTCATGGCTATTGGGATGGAAGCGGCTGTCGTATTCCCATACCTCATGATGTTGTTATACACCTGGTCATCAGAAAGACCCATCTTGCGCTGAACAAACTGGCTTATTCGAAGATTTGCCTGATGTGGAACAAGAAGGTCGATTTCTTCGGGTTTCTTTTGGTTGGTGGCTAGTGCCTCGCCTATTACTTCCATAAACCGGGTCACCGCGTGCTTGAAGACAAAATTTCCATTCATATATGGATAGTAGCTGGAGTCTTCCGGATCATTTTCCGCAATGATCTCCGGTACCCATCTTCCGGTATTAGGCCCTATCAGGGCAAGTTCTTCTGCATGTTTTCCTTCTGAATGAAGATGAGTTGATAGAATACCTCTGTTTGTGTCTTCACTGCGCTGTACTACTGCTGCTCCGGCACCATCTCCAAAAATAACCGTTACTCCTCTTCCACGGGTGGATTTCTCTAAACCACCGGAATGATTCTCAGCACCTATGACCAGGATATTTTTATACATTCCTGTTTTAACAAACTGATCTGCTACGGACAGGCCATAGACAAACCCAGAACATTGGTTTCTCACATCCAATGCACCAATTTCTTTGATGCCCAATTGCTCTTGTACCATTACCCCAGGTCCCGGAAAATAGTAGTCCGGACTAAGTGTAGCGAAGATGATAAAGTCAATATCATCTGGAGTAAGACCAGCATTCTTGATGGCCATCAATGAGGCTTTGGTACCCATGGTCGAAGGGCTATCACCAGAACCCTGCTCGATCCATCTTCTTTCTTTGATTCCGGTTCGCTCAGTGATCCACTCATCACTCGTGTCCATCATTTTGGACAGATCTTCATTGGTCACGACATTATCGGGTACATAATGCCCCAGACCTGCAATTATTGAGTTATACATGCTGTTTATTTTATTCGAATATAAAAAAGCGAAGCTATTATTCAGTCACAAGCTCCGGACTCTTCGACAAAGCCTTACCAGGAAATCGAGGACTAATCGGTGTTCCTCTTTAAAGAGAAATCTTTCAAATATGTGGTACTGACACCTCCTGTTGAGTGAATCTCAAAATCTTCCATTTCAATGATCTCCAGGGTTCCGTCTATTTTAATCTCAACCTTGTAAACATCATCTGCATTGATCATCATCTCATACTGACCTTCATCATCGATGTGAGAGAAAAAATACATATCTGTATACTCCACCGGACGGAAGAAGATTCTCGCATTGGTAATCGGTTCTCCTGTTTCCTCATCCAGCACTCGACCTTTGATCTTTATGGTATGAATCTCCCAAAAGAAGAACATATCATAATCACCAATGGTATGCAATCGATTGGAAGTGAAGTAACCCGACATTTGATCCTTATTGAGTTTAAAGTGTAACTCATCATCCGGAGAATTTACCGGGAAGCCCATATTTTCAGGTTCTGACCAGGAAAATGTTTCCGGATCATATTCTGATTTAAAAATGTCATACCCTCCCATCGTCTCATGCCCGTCAGAAGCAAAATAGAGTGTCATCTCATCCGGACTCAAATAGGGACTATCCTCATTGTATTCGCTATTAATGGTGGTCGCAAACAATTCAGGTCTACTCCAATCACCTGTTTCAGGATTGCGGATGGACTCAAACAAGTCAAGGTTAGGATCCTTCTTTGTACCTACATTTTTAGCAAAAATGATTCGGTCTTCATGCTCATTGATAAAGAAGTGGGAACTTAAGTGTGTGGAAGAAATTTTGCTATCAAATTCTCTTGGAATGCTCCACCCTGTTCTGGTATCTGTTGGCTCACTATAAAATAGATCACCACCCTTATCTGTTCTGAATTGGAATAGACGACCATCTTCGGCCACTACTTCAATATTAGAGTTCTCGCGGGTAAATACACCTACATTGTAGATCACCTCAGGCTCTGACCAGGACCGACTACCCTCATGTTTCGTATGATAAATTTGGAACTGATCTGGATTGCTTTCGTCGCGGTTCGACAAAAAAAGCAACTCCTCATTGTCAGCAAAATACACCGGACTTAATTCAGCATTTTTGGTGTTGATGCCCTTTTCAAGCAGATGTATTTCATAATATTTAGGGTTGTCCATAAACTTCTTTGCGTTTATAGCCCAGTTTGCCCAGCGTCGTGCTTCTTCTAAAATGATATCACTCTTCTTCGCTGGTAGCTTAATGAATTTTCGAAGGGACTCGACAGCCTCCTCGAATTCATATTCTTTCATTAGAATTCGACCTTGCCAGTAATAATAGAATTTATCCCTGCTAGCCATGATTTCCCCATATTCATTGAAAGGCCCCATATCTTCATACTGCGTAATGGAGAGTAACTTGCAGATTTCTATCTTGTATTTGATATCCTCGTAACTGGAATCATACTCCTGGATAGCCTGATACTGTTTCAATGCTTCACCGAACTTCTCATCATAAAAGGTCTCCTCGGCATCAGTATACATTTTGTACAATTGCTGGCCGTGTATATCAGAAAAAACTACGAATGCCAGAATCGCAAAAAACACGCGGAACACTTTCATCATATTTATCACAAATAATTCCTGCACAAGTTTAATTAAATAACCCTAAACGCCTATTAGTAAATAAGTTATTGATTGAAATAGCCAATCCTAACCCCCAACCCAATATAAATACCGGAAAAACTATCTTCAGACAAGCTGGATAAGTTAAGATCTTGCATCTTTTGATAACCAATGCCGAAACATGGTTTTATATATCTGAGTTTCAAAAATTCACCTACAACCCCAAATTTCATCATTGAAAATTTATCCCGTAGAAAATCCTGACCATCCTCCACATTCCTCCAGGTCATATCTCCTTTGTAATATCCTGCATTGACCCACAGCCCAACTTTGTCATTATCAAAAAAGCGGTAGGATACACGTGAACCACCATAGCGATAATTCAGATCAAAGACATTTGGGAAAACCACAAATGTCTGAACAGTCCCCTGAAAGTCGTGGATGGTGAAGTCCAGAGACCAACGTTCATACTGCACGCCTCCCCCTAGCGTGCTTACCAAGTTGTAATCCGGTGAACTTGGCTCAAATGACACCCCTCCAACTGCATAAATACCCAAGTAATAGGGTGGTGGCTCTTTTTCTGTTGTATCAATAGCAGCGGTATCCATGGCAAGGGTATCTATCTCCTGAGACCAGGAAAGAAACGGAATCAATAAAAGAACCCAGAAGAGTTTTTGCATAATTTTAATTCTGATCGGCTAAAATTAACAACAAGATGCAACCCATGTCCCCTTTGCCAGTCTTTACAATGAACTAACCTGAAAATTGGAAGCAAATACGGTAAATATTCACGCCGACCTGATAGCCAGGTGCAAAGATGATGACCGCAACGCACAGTTTGAGATATACAAGCTGTACAATAAAGCGATGTTTAACACAGCACTTAGAATCACAGGTGACGATGATGACGCTGAAGATGTGTTGCAGGAAGCATTTGTAAGCGCATTTCAGCATCTCTCTGGCTACAGAGAAGATGCCTCTTTTGGGGCATGGTTGAAACGTATCGTAATTAATAAAGCGCTGAATCATGTGCAGCGGGTAAAAAAAGATATGATGCTGGCCGAGGACATAAGGGAAGAGGCCAGCGAATATGAACCTGAAAAAACGGAACCTAATTATACCGTTGATCAGGTGAAGCTGGCGATGAGAGCATTGCCATCGGGGTTCCGAACGGTACTATCCCTTTATCTTTTTGAGGGATATGACCATAAAGAAATTAGCGAAATACTGGGCATCACGGAATCAACCTCTAAATCTCAGTATAAGCGTGCTAAAGACAAATTGAAAATGATTATTAAACAGGAGGTAAACTATGGGTGATCAACTGGAGAAATTCATCATGGACAACAGGGAAGCATTTGATACTGCTACACCCACTGATAAAACATGGAGTAAGATCGATCAGCGATTAACCAAAAAAGGATCAGTCTGGCCTTCAATCTGGAAAGTAGCTGCGATGCTTTTCATGGCGTCAACCATCTTTTTGATGATTGACAAAAACACGGATGAAAAGGAAGGGCCGATACTCAGTGAAGAATTCACTCAGGCAGAGGATTATTATGTAACGCTGATTAATCAGAAAAGACAGGCAATTAAAAGTCAGCTTACTCCTGAACAACATGAACAATTTTTGGTAGAGATCGACCAACTCGACTCCATGTATGTGGAGCTGAAGAAAACCTACCAAACCAATGCTTCCAATGACCGGGTAATGGATGCCATGATCAACAACCTGCAGTTGAGACTGGATATCCTGAACAAGCAACTGGACATTTTAGAAAATATCAAAAACCAAAACAATGAAAGCGACATATCTATTGAAATATAAAATGCTGGCATTATGCCTTCTTTTAGCCACGATAGCGTTGGCTGGCGACCAGGATCAGAAAAAGAAATACGTAGAGAAAAACTACAAAGTGAGTGCTACGACCAAACTGAAAATCGAGAACAAGTTTGGCAAGGTAGAGATCAACTCATGGGAAAAGAGTGAGTTTGACATCAAGGTGGAAATAATCGGAAAGGGGAGAAACGAAGAACGTGCGCAGAAAATATTGGATGCCATAGAAGTCGACATTACAGAAAGCAGTGCCGAGATCGTATTTGAAACGGAAATAGAAAACTCTAAAAATAAAAACGAGGAAGGATTTGAGATCAACTACACCGTGTATATGCCTGATCGAAACCCACTGGAAATCAAAAACAGCTTTGGAGATGTAACCATGGGCAACCGTGACAATGACCTGGACATTCAGGTATCCTACGGATCAATGAAGGCAGGTGATATCTCCGGAGATGCGTCCATTAAAGTATCTTTTGGGAGCGGTAGTATTGGTAGAATCAATGACGGAGAAGCAACTATCAAATACAGCAATTTTGAAATTGATGGTGCTAATATTCTTGATCTTACACAGGGGTTTTCAGATGTTGAAATTGGCGAGGTTGGAGATTTAGAGCTGGAAAGCAAATATGGGAAAGTAGAAGTTGAAAAAGCAGACAAAGTAGATGCGGATGCTCATTTCACTGGATTTGAAATCGAAGAGCTAACGGGAAGCTTGGAACTGGACTGCAGCTACCTGGGAGATTTTAGAATAGAAAAGCTCGCCAAAACATTTACTCAGATCGATATTGATGGAAAGTTTGGCTCTTATGAAATCGGTCTGGAAGAAGGGCTAAATGCAGACATCAACGCCGAGTTCTCTTTTGCAGACCTGAAAGTCTCATCGAATGTAGACGCCACTTTCAACTATCGGGTTAAGGAATCCAACCGAAGTACATACAAAGGAAAAATAGGAAAGGGTGATCCAAACAAAATGATCCGAATTGATTCCAGCTATGGAAATCTTAGACTCAAGATGGACTAAACCTCAAAATAACAACTGACCGAAAGACATGCTCATTTACCGAGTGTGTCTTTTTTGTTTTCAAGCCCTGAAAACTTTGGTAGATTCACTACAAAATCAAAATTCAATCTATCATGAAGAGCATACTCACCATTTTCTCTTTCTTAATAATTTCCTCCCTTTTCGCGCAGGATCGGTCCATTCCTGCTGATGAAACAATCACCACTACTCATCAGGTGACAATAAAGGGCAAGTCCGTTCCATATAAAGCAACTACGGGGACACAACCTGTTTGGAATGAGAAAGGTGAAGCCATTGCTGCGGTCCACTTTACCTACTACGAGCGTTCCGATATTAGAAGCAAAAACACCCGTCCTCTCCTTATCTCCTTTAATGGTGGACCTGGCTCTGCGTCTGTCTGGATGCACCTCGCCTACACCGGACCAAAGATCCTAAAAGTGGATGAAGAGGGTTTTCCGATCCAGCCATACGGAGTGAAAGACAATCCCAATTCCATTTTAGATATGGCGGATATTGTGTTCGTAAACCCGGTGAATACCGGATACTCCAGAATCTTAGATACCGAGAATACGGACCGTGAATTCTTCTTTGGAGTAAATGAAGATATCTCGTACCTCGCAGACTGGATCAACACATTTGTAACTCGCATGAATCGATGGGAATCACCAAAATATCTAATCGGTGAAAGCTATGGAACCACCCGTGTTTCCGGTCTTGCTCTGGAGTTGCAAAATCGTCAATGGATGTACCTCAATGGAGTGATCCTGGTCTCTCCAACTGAGCTCGGCATTCATAGCGGGCAAGGACGAAGAGATGGTCCATTGGGCGCTTCATTAAGAGTGCCCTACTTCACAGCGGCAGCCTGGTACCATGAAAAGCTTCCTCAGGACTTGCAAAGCAAGGACTTGCTTGAGGTTTTGAATGAGGCTGAAACGTATGCTGTTCAGGATTTAATGCCAACGCTGGTGAAAGGAGGCTTTGTCACGAAAGAAGAAAAAGAACAAGCCGCTAAAATGATTGCCCGATATTCCGGTATTTCTGAAAGAGTAATTCTACAATACAATTTGGATGTGCCTACCTCTTTCTTCTGGAAGGAACTTCTGAGAGAAGAAGGTTATACTATTGGACGATTAGATTCACGTTACAAAGGAATAGACCGTACGGATGGTGGCGATCGACCTGATTTCAACTCTGAATTAACCAGCTGGTTGCATGCCTTCACCCCTGCAATCAATTACTATTACAAGAATGTGCTAGACTATCAGACAGATGTCAAATACAACATGTTTGGCCCAGTGCATCCATGGAATAGGGATGGCAACAATACGGGAGAGAATCTTCGACAGGCCATGGCTCAAAATCCTTACCTACACGCGATGATCCAAAGTGGGTATTATGATGGTGCCACCAAATACTTTGATGCGAAATACACCATGTGGCAAATTGATCCAAGTGGAAAACTGAAAGATCGACTTTCCTTTCGGGGATATCGAAGTGGACATATGATGTACCTTCGAAATGAGGATCTGATCAGCAGTAATGATCATCTCAGAGAATTCATACAAAAAAGTCTGCCAGGAAATAAGTCGGCAAAGTACTAAAGCAATTTTTTCACATACTGACACGTTGCTGAAATTGAATGAGAATCAATTTAATCCTTTCAATATTTTTTCTATCCGTTGGGGGGTTCATCATCGGCCAACCCTCCACTCATATTCGTTCGATCAGTGTTGAGGCGGATAATAACTTCGATGGTTTCGAACTAATAGAACCGGATAGCAATCAGTTGTTCGTGCTTGCAGAGCATTGGCACAATATCCAAAGTGTGCCTAGGGCGACCATGAAGGTGCTCAGATACCTACACCAAAATGCCAATGTTCGGATTTTAGCGATCGAACAAGGTGCAAGCGTAGCGTATATGATCAATGACTATCTGAAATCAGGGGATACTACTAAACTTCGGCAAATAGCCCGAAATACCATGTTTTGGGGAAAAGAGAACTGGCAGTTTTTCGAGGACCTCTATGCATTCAATCAAGCGCTAACCGAAGATGATCGTGTTTTTGTTGAAAGCATTGACATTGAATACAAAATGGAATCAGCCATTTTCGTCATCAATCAACTGATCGGAGATAAAGAAATTCCTAAAAGCCTGGAATCAACCGTTGGTGCTTTCAAACAGATATTTGAAAATACAAGGGAACATCGTGAAAAATACCAGGGTCTTTCTGTGATGTACTATTACGATCGTGATGTGGTAGAAAGCCTGGTGCTGATGACGATTGAAGAAATGGAGCGAAAAAGTGATGAATATACCAGCTTCTTCGGAGAAGATTTTGTTCGGTTTGCAACCATGATCCTTGAGATGGATGATGGTCTCACCTTTGATTATACCAACCCGAACAATAATTACAAATTTCGAGATCGGTTGATTTACAGAAAGTTTGAATCGCTTATCGAAGACTATCCTGAAACAGGGACCTTATGCGTAATTGGTATGCGCCACGCTACCAAAGGATCATCAATTTATAAACTGGATAAACTTTCTTTTTCTCCGCTCTATGGCAAAGTATCAATCATCAAGATCTCAGCGCTTTTTAATAAAATGATCATTTCCAGCGACCTGAAGCGCCTCAATTTCAATTATCCGAATCAATTGAGAAAAAACAGTGCTACACTCATTCGCCACTCAGAAGATGATGCTGCATTACGTTCATCCAAGGACTTTGATTATACACTTTTCATCAATAGTAATGGTGAAATCACCCCTTTTGAAAAAGTGTACAAAAGGGAATATGGTGAATGATTTAAACAGCCGCTCTTCTCAGGCGATCATTAATAGCTTTTCCAAGCCCTTCCATAGGGAGAAATTCCGAGAGAATAACTTTGATATGTGATTGATCCATTTTTCGGAGAGCTGAAAAAATATTTCGAGCCGCCTCATCCAGATCACCAGAGGGAGACAGTACCACCTGATTCTTCTCTGGAACATCATATGTCTCCATAAAAGATAACACTCCAGTTGTTTCTGGATTTCGCTCTTTTAGGTTTTCCGATATGTCTCCAATGATCATTTTCCTTCCCGGAGAGTAGTGGGACTTCAACATACCCGGTGCAGCGGGATTAGAGCTCTCGTTAACCTGAATTTTAACTTTTCCGACAATCTCCTCTATCGCCTCCACCTTTGTCCCACCAAGTCGGTAAACAACCACATCGCCTCCATCAAATCCCACAATGGTGGACTCTAATCCAATATGACATGGACCACCATCTAAAATATATGGAATCTTATCACCAAGTTGGTCTTCAACGTGTTGTGCTGAGGTAGGAGAAACATACCCAAAGGGATTGGCGCTTGGAGCAGCAAGTGGAAACGCCAATACTGATAAAAGTTCTAAAGTCAACGGATGATCAGGGATTCGCACTGCTACCCGATCAAGGCCTGAGGTAAGTAAATCTGGAACCGATGCTTTTTTATTCAGTAGAATCGTCAACGGGCCAGGCCAAAAGGCATTAGCCAGTTCATAGGCCTTGGATGGTATTTGCAAAACCAGACCTTCAATTTTATTCAGTGAATTCGTATGAGCGATCAAAGGATCAAACTTCGGGCGATTCTTCACCGAATAAATTTTGAGAATGGCATCCTCATTCAATGCATTGCCTGCCAGACCATAGACAGTCTCCGTCGGCATGCCTACTACCTCACCATTTTCCAGCAATTGTTTTGCCTTTGATATGTCTTTGCCAATTTCAGCCACGATCTTAAAAATCTAAAAACGCAAAGATGAATGAACGATTTGAATTTGTCATGTGGCATTGAAATACTTATTTTAGTCTAAAACCTATACCATGACAAAAAGCACAAGAAACACATTAAGAATAGCATCATTTATCCTGGCAATATTGATCATACTTATGGATTTGGGGGTGATACCAAACATCATCAATTATCACTTTTGGGTGATGGTAATTGCCTACTTTCTGTTGGTATTGAGCCTGCGCTAGCGACGGAGTATTAATCTTCCTGTTTTAGATTCACCTCTGTATCTAACCCGATAGTGGTATATCCCATTTGCTAAGGGGAAACCAGAAGGAGTAGTTCCATCCCATGCCACCGTGTTTGGCCCTGTGTATTGTGGCCCCCATAAAATGGTGTTCACCAGGGCTCCACTGGCAGTCAGAATATCAATTCGGACATCTCCATCTTCAGGGATGGAGTATTGAATAGTGGTGCTCTCCTGAAATGGATTAGGATAAGCAGCAAGAAGCTGAAAGCTATTCCCCTGATCTGGCTCTGTTTCAATTGGTTTGAAATCACTGACTTGTGAGGAGTAAACGCCGTTTCCATGAGTTGCGATAACCAGCCTTCCATCACTGGCTCTATAATCCATCATGGTAACAATGGAGCTACCAATTAGGCCGGATGATTCCTTAATCCAGGTGGTTGTAGTGGAAAGGTTATTGGCTGAATAAAGACCGACACTGGTGCCTACAAAAACCTGATACCCGGAATTGGTTGGAACAATCTCTGCCCAGCGAATACTGGGTCCATTACCTGATCCATCTGGGTTTTCCTCCAGATTTCCGCTCACATCCACAAACGTCTCTCCTCCATCTATACTTTCAAAAATCGACGGAACATTGTAGCTAGAAAAAACGACGATCACATGGTCTTGATTTTCCGGATTAACTGAAATACTTGAAACGTATCCATTGGTTAACGAGTCTAGCTTTACAACCTCAAAGTTGAATGACTCACCTGCATTGTTCAATCTGAACAATTCTCCTGATGCCGTTCCGAAGTAAACCTTTTCCCCATCTTTTGAAATTTCGACAGCACTGATTAATCCATCCCCAACGGGTTCATCTGTAACCCTCTCCCAACCAAGGCTGGTTGGCGTCTGTGATCCTCCTGGTATTTGACTCACATTCGGATGAAAATATAAGTGGTTTCCACCCGCACAAAACATTCTGTTTTCATTGGTTGGATCTAGTGTGAATGGATTTACAAATAAGTATAATGAGCCAGCCTCCTCTACCAGACCACCGGGATCCACACGTCCAAATGAAGTGAGCTCAAAATCTTCATTTAAGGTAAGTCTTAATGTCTGACCTCTCTGAAAAGAGGCAAACCAAAGCGCATTGTTTTGAGTGGTGGCTGCATACCCACCATCTCCACCAATTACAGCGCTCCAGGACAGGGTGCCATTCGGAGCGAGATCGGTTCCATTATCCTGCATGCCTCCGATGAGCGTTTGATCACCGGGGACTTTCGACTGGGCTATCGTAAAAAACTGCGAGGTTACAAATCCATCATTTCTACTTTGCCACACTACCGAATCTGCGTCAATGTCTTCTGTCCGAATTAATCCCCCGTCGCTGGCAGACAATGCAACATCGGGGTTGCTTGGTAAAAAGAGTAATTCGTGCTGATCCGGATGATGGTTCTCATACGGTTTGGTTTTCCCTCCGGGATCATACCCCCCAATCCACTTGATATTTCCCTGTGTTCGGAAGCCATCGGTAGAACGGTAGAGGTTTGTGGCTCCTATAAAAACCAGGTCTGCATCTTGTGGGTGCACACGAATCATCATATTGTAAGATCCCTGGGTATCAATGTCTCCCAACGTTGCTTCGAAATCAGGAATTTCTCGCGGTTCCGGATCAAATCCATTGATTCGTCCCGGACTATTGATCAATGACAATCTGTGCTCAAGAATAAATATTGGATTAGAATCCAACATAAAATAGGCAATATCTGGGTTGGAAGGACTGGTGCCAATCACCACACGTCGATATTGTGACTCATTTGTTAAGGGAGTGATATTATCCCAGTTTTGGCCATCAAGGGAATAATACAATCCCGCGTCAGGTGAAACATCGTCAGTGGGTGATTCGGTAGAAAGACCGGCATAAAAAACATTATTATTTGATCGCTCAAGGGATGTATAAAAAGAAGCACTCACTTCATTGAGGTCTATAGACTCATCCAGTCCGAAAAGCTCTTGTCCTATTTCGACTTCCCAGGTATTCCCTCCATCCACCGAGCGAAGGATTCCTCCAAAGGCAGCTACAAGCACTTCATCTTCTGCCAGGTTGTCTGGATTTATTTCAATATCCCAGATGTATTGGAATTGACTATTGAATACGTTGGGATCTGAATCCTGAGTGGAAGGAATGAGATTCCATGTTTCTCCATTGTCCGTTGATTTGTAAATACCATCTCCACGAAAGGGCGCACCACCTCCACGAGCTGAATTTCCAACGATTTCACCTGTACCATGATACCAGGTATCCTCCCTTCCCGGACGAGTATCCTGCACGATACAGGTCACACTATTTCGATTCTCGGGATTGGATTTTCTGACCCAGGTAATCCCTCCATCAGTACTTTTCCAGATTCCTCCAGATACACCGCCGGCAATGATCATGTTTTCGTCCCTTATGTCGAAAGCTACCGCACGGGTCCTACCTCCAACATTATCCGGACCCTCTGACTCAAAGGTTAGCTGTTGCGTTCGTAAGCCTGCCGTCTGTCGAGTGAGGAATTGGTCAAACTGAAGTTCCGCTTTTCGGATATTAAAGGGAATTTCTCCTGTGGATGGATCAGCTGTTAGCATCTGCTGGTATTCCAACCGACCCATTAAATCTTCTCTACCAACTATTTCTGAAAGATCGTCCTTGACTTCAAAAGTGTATTGCGGAGCAAAGACAGATACTGAATCTCCAACGAGGAGAACGAAAAGAAGAGCAGCTAGATGTTTTTTCAACCTATTCGATTACCGTATTGACTTTGTTAATTCTTCCTTCTGAAAGTTCTCCAGTCTTCACGCCCTCTCCATTGTTATTCATGTCTTCGAATTTAGCCTCCACAAAGTAGGCCATTGGTTTAACTTCTTTGAAGGTCACACGTCCTTTCTTATCGGTCTTTAATGTGGCTATTGCATTTTCACTTGCCAAATAGTCTTTTTCCGTTTCGTAAATTGAGACAGTAGCCCCTTCGACGAAGTTTCCAAGTCTATCTATGACCGTCACTCGCAGTTTGGTTGGGAGCAATTGAGCCTCTGATTTATTGAATGCTGATGATCCCAGCAGTATTACAGCAATTAATGTAAGTACTCTCATAATTGTAATTTCTAGTTCTTTAGTGAAAAAATATGTTGGGCTAAATCCTCAAAATTCTGAGCCTCTTTATACTTTCGATCAGGATACGAATTTGCGATAAGTTTGATGCGTGTTGGCTCATCATTTTCTTCAATGTATTCTATCTGCACATTACCGAACTTCTGATCGATTGGTTCCACAAATCCTCGTTTGGGTTTCAGATAATGCATCTCTTTTGACTCTACCACCCCACCTTTTTCCTGCAGCGTGTGTCGGCTAAGCACTAATCTGTAATCAAGCTTTTTGACCTGATCAGCCAGATAGTCAAACAAAAACCGGTAACTGCTTTTTCCATATTTGGCCTCATAGCTGATAGCAAAACCATTGCTGTAAGTGGATTCGAGTAGCAGAATTTGAGGATCCTTGTCCAATCCCTGCTTGCTCCACGCATAAGATTCCCACAGATCATTGATAAACTCCATACACGTATCTGATGTCTTCCATGCATGGAATCGATCCAGGAATGATTGACTCCTTTTTATGATCTCATTGACAAAAATCTTCGTGGGTGTCTTCTCTGATTTCCCAAACAGTCGATTATATATGTAATCAAAATAACTCATCTATCTAATAAGTGTAACAGAGCCATATTGTTCGATGGTTCCTAAATCAGGAGCCAGTGAACTCGAAAATTTCATGATATACGCGTATGTCCCCGGAGGAAGCAATTTGCCTTTGTAGATGCCATTCCATCTGAAATCCTGATTATTTGAAGTGAACACCAGTTCCCCCCATCGGGTGTATATCAGTATCTCAAACGTATCTACATAGTCATTCGGAAAAACAAAGAATTCATCGTTTACACCATTTGCATTGGGTGAGAACGCATTGGGAGCAAAAATGACCGGACGACAATCCTCAACAACCTCTACCCTATCAGTAACACAGGTAAATCCATTGTATAGGGTTACCTCATAAGTTCCCGCTGTAGATACATTCAGCACCTGACTGGTAGATATGACCGTATTATCCGGGAGCAATCTCCACTCGTAAGTATTGAAAATACCCGGATCAAGATCCACGGTAGGATCAGTGGCATCAGCCGTGCAATAAGTGGCTCTCTCTGGAAGAAGCAAGTCTTCCGGGTTAATTGGAACCACTGCTACATCCAGTGCATCGGTAGCTGTACATGTCCCGGATTCATTGGTAGCAGTGACCGTGTATCTGCCTGATTGTGTGACTGTTAAAAGCGAATCAGAATCCGATAAAACCGTCCCAGTGGCATCCTGCCACTCATAAGTCACCGATGGATTGAAATAGTTGGTGGTAGCGATTAAAAAGACATTTCCATTGTTGTCACAATCGGGCTCCAATGCAAGTGTAACTTCAAACTCCGGTTGAATCTCTACGTTGGTATCTCCTGAGGTGACCTCACATCCGGTAAATTGATCCGTTACTGTGACACTGTAAGTTCCAGAGGTTGTTACTGTCCGCTGCATGGCCTGGCCCCCATCGTTCCAGTTGTATATATAGCTTCCACTTCCGTTAGTTACGTTTGCCACCAGTGTGACCATTCCTTCACATGGATCGCCATTGACTACCACATCCACCACAGGGTCTCCATTGAAATTTACCACTATGTCTTCTATTCGATCACAAAAGCCAGCAGCTGAAGCAGTCACTCTATAAGTTCCGGGTTGATCAACTTCAACAGAGGTACCAATAGCTGGAGGTGAGACAAAATTCCCATCCAAGGTAGACCATGCATAACTAACACCAGGAGTACCACCATCGGTGATTACTACTTGTCCTGAAGCCCCACATATTTCCTGGATTGCATCAAAGGTGAAGGCCGGCTCAGGGTCAGGATTAATTGTAATCTGCTCAGTCTCTACACAGTTCGGTGGGTTATTATCCGTGACCTGAACAAAGAAGGTTCCGGTATTTAAGCCTGCTATAACTAATGGATCAACCGTATCAGTTCCACTGGCAACAACCACTCCATTCTGATTCTGAATTTCATAATCGTAGCTAGCCGGTAAAGTTGGTGTCGTCCCTGATATTGTCAACTCGACATTACCATCACAATTACCAGTGCTTGAAACAGTTAATCCAAAGGTTCCCGGATCCTCAATCTGCACGACTTCTCTATATGTACAGCCTGTGACTAGATTGGTCACAGTTAGATTATAATTACCAGGAGACAACCCAGTAATTGTAGGAGCTGCTCCCGGACCATCAAAATTCGCAGGTCCAAATGCAGTAGGTCCAGCCAGTTGGTAGGAATAGCTTCCAGCTGCATTAAAATTGATATCTATTGTGCCGTCATCGTTTCCACATCCTGTTGTTGGATTTACTGTTACGGTGACATCCGGCTCTTCCAAAATCGTGACCTGAATTGTGTCCCTGCCGATACAACCGAAGGAATTTGTCACCTCCACCGTGTATTCAAATACACCAGCAGTGGTTGTATCAATATCAAACGTTCGATTCGTTCCTAATACGACCCCATCTATGGCCCAGGAGTATGTAGCCCTTGCAACCTGTGCATCAAGTGTCTGGGTTGGATCATTCTGACAAAGTGTTCGATCTCCACCCAAGTCAATCGCAGGCCTTGCATCAGCCAAAAATACCTGAAGCGTATCTGAGGTACAGCCCGTAACTGTATTGATAATCGCCACATCAATGATGGCTGGTTCGGAAACTGTGATCTCACGTGTGGTCTGCCCTGTACTCCAGTAATAATTGAAATCAGAATTGTCTGTTGGCCAGGCTGTTAAGACAATCGGCTGATCACAAAGCGCCGTATCGGTAGGTACTGTCGGGTTTTCAGGAATATTATTGATAGTGATCGTTTGAGTAAGTGTAGTATCCGTATCGCATCGATTACTCAAGACCAACTGCACGTTATACGTCCCCGGGCTATCATACGTGTGTGTGGTATCCTGCACCGCGGCAGAGGTTCCATCCCCAAAAATCCAAAGGTAATTTTCTATCGAGTTGTTTGGATCCCTGCCCACTGCTGAAAAGGTAGACTCCTGTCCAGCACAGCCTGCAGTCACAATCATACTGGGTACCTGCTGAGGGGGAGATTGATTCTGTGCGAAGTTTGGTAAGCCAAGGCGACTGATCCTACCGGAAAGATCGAAACCCGTTGCATTGAAGCTAGCTCCTGCATCGTCACCATCTGGTGAATTGATCGTTCCCAATGTACCAGAATTGTCTACTGCCATATAAATAGTACCATCCGGACCTAGCTGCAATGCTCCATAGTCTGCGCCTTGCGGGTAACCATCAAATTTCGTTGCTTCGATATCTCCTACAGGATCTGCAGAATTTAGGCTATCGAGATCGTATTGAATGAGTTTGGAAGCACCCGAAGAAGTAGTTAAGTAGAGCCTTAAACCACCCGGTGAAAACTCCATTCCGTAGAGGTCACTTTCCCCGGTATCAATCAAACGTGGATTTGAAACTTCACCCTGGTTGATATCCAAAATCTCCACCTGATTCGTCCCCGGAATATTCACAGCAATCTGATTCAGCGTTGGTGAAATCTTCATGTATCCGGTAGCACTCAATTCTTGCATAAAATCATGCACTTCTCCTGATGGAGAAAAAATTGCACCACTCAAACCTCCTGGACCTGTTTGATAGGCCCGGAACGTATTATTTCCAAACTCATGCGCCACAATGAGGTCATTTCCTGTAAAACCCGAGCCAGTTATCCGCTCGGTACTATTCTCCATGAGCTTAACATTTTTTACAATTACCGCACCTCTGGCAGCATCTTCCTTCATGTCTACAATGGAATATCTAAGTGCATACTCATCATCACCATAAACCTGTTCGGTGGTCAAGATGTAAAACATGGTCTGATCGTCGGCAAAGGGCATGATCAATGAGTTTTGTGCCGATCGTTCGTCCCCACCTATTGTATCTCCGTTTACCATCACATCATGTTCTTTGTTCCAAACGGTATACCCATTTGTGTAGAAAAGCAGATCTCCATTCACATCAGAAATGGTCGCACATCCCTCTAGTGCATCCTGTTGGTTGGCGTCAAGAATAGCGATTGGGCCATTGGTAAATTCGATACCTGCCTGCTCTCCAAAATACCACTGATTTGAAGTTTGATTAGAAACCCCATATTCTAATACTTCGATATCATCAAAACCTGTACAGCCCGTAGCATCTGTCACTTCCACCCAATACGTGCCTGTTGTATCCACATCTATGGTTTGAGTGATCGCTCCTGTGCTCCAGACAAATGATTGACCTGTACCGGCATCTAATGTCAAAATTTCATCCACACAAATGGTGGTATCATTGCCGAGATCAACCATTAGGCTGTTTGTGAGAATTTCCACAGGCTGAGTGATCGTTTGTGTAATGCCGTTCACTTCGGCTGTTAAGCTTACCATGTATCCGCCGGCAGCCTGGTACTGATAATTTGGTATCCACCCATTGCTTCCACCTCCATCTCCAAAGTCCCAAATAAGGTTATTTGGAACCGGCTCCACTACCGGAAAGAATTTTGTGATATTGGTCTCACAACTGTCGATCCAGTAAAAATTAAGCGTATCAAACGTAAAGTTGTACCCGGGGGTAAACTCCGGAAACTGCCTTGAATTGAAATCATCAGGAAAAACAATCGTTTGGTATTGAACAGAGTCAATGATACTGTCTGGTTGATTGATGCGACCCAGATTAAAAGAAGCTCCGTTGGTAGATTGATACAAATGGTAAATGCGATTATCCGGTGCTCTTTTCAAACCATAGCTTCTGAAAATTGAAGCAGGAAGAATTGGATTGACAGTTTCAGTAGTGTCATTGAAATCCAGCTGGTAGAGCTGACCGGTGGTACCACTGCTTCCAAATCTTGAAATATAAAGTTTGGAGCCATCAGACGACCATTCTACATCATAAATAGATTCTCCAGCATCGTCATTAAAGCCTGTTCCCGTCAGTGTCCGATCAAAAGTTGGAATACCAGTGGCAGGATCAAAATCCATCAACCACAAGTTTCTATTGGTACGCCGAGGGGCCATCACTAATTGAGATGAATCCGCATTAAAAGCAAAATGTGCCGCTTCAAAACCCGGTGTGGAGCCGTCAGTAAAATCATAATTTGTTGTTGCTCCAATTCCTCCTCCATCGATTCGTGTTACCTCGATTTCAAATGTGGTTCTGTTTTGAGATATCAGCCAGAAAAGGGCTCCATCACCTGATGGTATCATCAGCATTCCTTCTGCTGGATCAACCAACCCTGTTGGTGTATTTGTTGACGTTACATCACCATATGGGAATTGTGCGGTTCCATTTCCAGATATGGTTGCATCCACGATGGTGTATTGAATTTCGTTTGGTGCTGCCGCTCCTGAATTAGTGAACAAATAATACTGCCCAGGATTATCAGTAACAGGACAAGTGACAACCGGAACATTGATGGATGAATTTCCTGACAGTCCCGCCCCTCCGGGAAGAATGGTATGTGAAATATCATATACATCCACACCATCCGAATAAAAAAGCAGGTTTCCTGTAAACTGATCCGTAATCGTTACTGCACCTGCATTGCCAAAAGGAGTCGCTTGATCGGTCTGTAAGTAAACATCTCTCCCGTTTCTGTCAAACACCAGGTTTTCCGCTGAATTACCAAAATACCACCTGGTCTCTGTAACATCCTGAGCAAGTAGGGTAGTCGAAAAGAAAAATAACAGGACAGGAATAAGCACCCTGCTCATTACAGAGTTATAGGGGGGATGAATCATGAAAAAGTCCTTATTCATACACAACACTTCGTAAAAATACTTTTAACCCGAATATTTCGAGGCTTAATACTGAATAATGTAAGCAACTTTGAACGATGATGTGTCATATTCCAATAGTCGAATGTTTTTATTTAAAATTTCAACGTACTGATCAGCGTTACATTACCTAAATAAGTCAGCAAATATTAAACCAGACCAATTATTTCAAAACAGTGAAAAGTATTGTCAGGATGGATCGAATTGCTTTAATTGTTATAATTTGCTCAACGATTTTAATCATACATTTTGCATGATCCGAAAGGTATTTATCATTCTTGTAATCTTCGGTACGTACTGTCAGGAAAACACTTTGCAGGCGCAAGACCCTCAGTTTTCCCAGTATTATGCAGCACCGCTTTATCTCAACCCAGGACTGGTAGGAATCAATCAGAAAGGGAGAATGGGAATAAACTACCGAACGCAGTGGCCAAATCTGGATGCTAATTTTGAGACTTTTTCAGCCTATTTCGATTATCATTTTGAGGATTACTACAGCAGCGCTGGGGTGATATTCACTCGAGATCGTGAAGGGATTGCAGGACTAAGCTCCACCTCTATTGGGCTACTTTATGCGTATCAGGTACAGCTTAACTACGAATGGACTTTTCGCCCGGGTGTGCAGGCATCCTATTATTTCAGGGACTTAAATTTTGACAAGCTGACCTTTGGTGACCAGTTTGATAATACCGGCCAGGTTCGGCCAACGACCGGGGAAACTTTTAACACGGGTCTAAATGCACGATTCTTTGATCTTGCTTTCGGAGGAGTGCTATATAATCCTGCTTTATGGATTGGGGCATCCATGCATCATGTGTTGGAGCCTAACCAAAGCATAGCGGGTGGTGATGCGCCACTCCCAAGGAAATTCTCCATCCACGGAGGTTACCGTATTCCGTTAAATCCTGGTACGACAAAAACAGGAATTGGTGAGCGAAGCATCACTCCAAGCTTTAACTACCGAACGCAAGGGGATTTTGATCAGTTGGATGTGGGTGCATACTTCACGATCAATCCGATATTGGTAGGACTTTGGTATAGAGGGTTGCCGATCAAAAATACCGATGGGGTGGTGAATAATGAATCACTCATATTCATGATCGGGATGCAGACTAACCGAACCACTTTTGGCTACAGTTTCGATTATACGCTCTCCGATCTTGGCATTGGTACCGGAGGAGCCCATGAAATAAGTATTGCCTATTCATTCAGCCTGGGCGATCCATTAAAGCCTGCTGCAGATGTTCGAAGACTGAAGTGTCCAATTCCGTTTATTTTTTAACAACATTGTCCCTTAATTTGTGGAATGACCGAACAAACGATCTTCACAATCCTGTTGGTGATTATCACCTTTGATTTTACGCTGGAGCGAATACTGAATTATTTAAACAGACAAAGTGCTAAAAAGCCAATTCCAAAGGAATTGGATGGTATTTATGATGAAGAACGTTATGCCAAATCTCAAGCTTATCAAGCGGAAATATCGAGATTTGGCACCTTCTCCGCTGCGTTTAGTTTTGTGATTTTAATCCTGGCAATCTACAATGGATGGTTTGGGATGCTGGATCAGTGGATTCGTACCTTCTCCCCATTAAGTCTTGTTTCCCCATTGGTATTCTTTGGAATACTATTCATTGCTTCCGACCTCATCAATACACCATTTTCGATCTATCGGAATTTTGTCATCGAAGAGAAGTATGGATTTAATAAGATGACTGCTAAAACCTTCATTCTCGACAAGATCAAGGGCTACATCCTCACCATCATTATTGGTGGACTTTTGCTAGGCGTACTGATCTATTTTGTCAATGCCATCGGGAGTGATTTCTGGTACTATTTCTGGGCAGTAATGACGACATTCGTCCTTTTTGCCAATTTTTTCTACACTTCACTCATCCTTCCGCTTTTCAATAAACTGACACCCATGGAGGATGGTGAATTGAAATCATCCATTCAATCCTATTGTGAAAAGGTGAGTTTTCCTTTGAAGAACATTTTCATCATGGACGGCTCTAAGCGATCCAGCAAAGGCAATGCATTTTTCAGTGGGCTTGGTAAGAAAAAGAAAGTCGTACTTTTTGATACGTTGGTGGAGAAGCATTCCATTGAAGAACTAACGGCTGTCTTCGCCCATGAAGTCGGTCACTATAAGAAAAAGCACATCCTCTTTACCACCATCTTCAGCATTGCCTTAATGGGATTTATGCTGTTCCTTTTCTCGCGCATGGCATACAGTGCTGAAGTGAGCTGGGCGATGGGTGGCCAGACTTCTGCTCTGCATTTAAACCTGCTAGCATTTGGAATACTGTACTCACCGATTTCTACTATCCTGGGAATCATTGGGAATGTGATCTCCCGTAAAAATGAATATGAAGCAGACGCCTATGCGAAAGAGACGTTTGATAGTGCACCATTAGTCACCGGTTTGAAAAAAATGAGTGCAGATCATTTGTCAAACCTGACTCCACATCCGGCCTATGTTTTTGTGCATTATTCTCACCCTCCTTTAAAGGAGCGAGTGAAAGCATTAGAAGCTTAGTTACCACCTAAAAAATCAATCTCTGCCCTAAAAGGAAAACTCATCAGGTACGTGTGAGCCTCCTGTATGGTCATCTGATCATGGATGATCTTGTAAAGGGTTTCCGTGATTGGACATCTTACTTTGTAGGATTCAGCCAGCTGATTCACAATATTGATGGTTTTAATTCCCTCGGCCACCTCCTCCATGGATTCGATGATTTCATCAAGTCCTTCTCCTTTCGCCAAGCGGTATCCGACAGTGAAGTTTCTACTCAGGTTTGATGTGCAGGTAGCGATCAAATCGCCCACCCCAGCCAAACCAAGAAAGGCCTGCGCGTTACCACCGAGTGCCTGCCCGATGTAAACCATCTCCACAAGCCCCCTACTGATAAAAAGCGACTTAGCATTTTCACCCAAATCCATTCCAGCGATGGTACCTGCTCCCACTGCTATGATATTTTTCAGGATCCCGCAGAGTTCAATCCCAATCAGATCACGGCTACCATAAATCATGAAACGATCATTTTTCAACAAACGCTGACCAATCTTTACCACCTCATCAAAGTGAGAAGCCACCACTGTGGCCGCAGGCTTGCGCTGATCCAACTCCCTGGCCAGGTTGGGGCCTGCCAGGCATCCTACCCGCAGCACGGACGTCTCTTCTTTGATGACTTCAGAAATGGTTTTTACGTGCTCACGTGTGAGCGGATTGTTTGCATTTATTTTTTGATTTTTAGGGACGAACAGATCGAAACCCTTAGTTCCATGAATAAGGACATGATAAGGTCGAAGGTGGGCAGCCAACTTTATGATCATATCCCTAAAGTTGGCAGAAGGAACCATCGGGAATATTACTTCACACCGCTGAGGAACTTCTTCCAGGTTATTCGTCACCTCAATATTTTCATGCAACTTTTGACCAGAGCTCACCCGCTCTTTGGCAATTTTCTTAGTTTTTTCAGGATCACGAACATACAAAATCACGCTGGCCTCATTTTCTGCCAGAATATTGGCTACAGCCGTGCCGAAGCTTCCGGCTCCAATAACCCCTACAGTCTCTTTAGATAAATTTTTCGAGCCCATAGCCATTCATTCGGTTGTGATAATAGTACAATGTATTTGTATCCTGCACGATGATTTTATCACCTTTTCTTATTAGTGGACGCTGATCATGATAAAGACCTACATTTTGCAAACCATGCTCAATCGCATCTGTTGCTTTTTCCTTCATATGATCAGCCATATCCACTTGTCCTTTCTTATGGATTTTCTCCAGCTTGGTCCTAAGCTTTTTAAAGTTATCCTTAAACTCCCCATAGTCCAGAACCAAATCTTCATCTGGCAACCTTAAGACACTGTAAAGGTCCAGTTTAGGGTTCTTTCGTTCCAGCATTTTGAAAGCCGTGTAGGCAACCAGGTGACTGGCAAATACCCGATTATATTTATGGTACTCTTCCACGATCCGTTTTGACAATACGCGCACGTATTCCTTCTCACGCTGCGCATCGAAGGTGATTTTCTTATCTCTGAGGAAATAATCTTTTACATTGATCGCATTACCATTTTTATCAAAACTCTTGCCAGCATCGTCTACATAGTTGCCCAGAATATCCATCCCTCGCCCAATATTCACTGAGATATCAGATCCCTTTGTGAAAAATTTGAACATGAATGTACCAAGTTTGTAAGAAGTAGAAAACTCATCAGCCTCCACGTAATAGCGTTCTCTGCCTGTCCTTTTCAGGTAGTCTCGGATCAGAGATGGTGCCTCCAGAGTGAAGTGATAGTTGATAACTACGGGCACAATAAAAACCTTTCTTACATCCTCATTTTCTCCTGCATTTAGATAAAGCTCTCGTTGAGCCTCGATCGCTGTTCCAAGTAATCCCGTTCGTAAATTCGTTTCAATCTCGCCTGAACGGGATCGTGTGCCTCCAGGAAAAAACAATGAGTGACATCCTTTTTTAATGGCATTCCTGGAATACGTTTTCAAAGTCTCCAGATAGATGGGATTCTTCTTCCGTCTATCGACCTTATAAGCTCCCAGACTATTCATGAAATAGGCTAAAATCTTGATATTAAATAGGTTAAGTCCTGCGCCATATATAAATGGAGGAAGCCCAAGGTACTGAATAGCCCATCCGATCAGGATTGAGTCAAGGTTACTGAAATGCGTGGGAACCATTACTACAGTGCCTTTTTTGGCTAATGATCTAATGTGTTCAGTTTCTCCTATTACATGGATTTTATCATCCAAATCCAGCTGCCGACTGAACAATGACAGCAACCCTTTAACTCGTGCTGCATTAAGCAAACGAGCAAAACCGAACGTAATAAACTTTTGAGCAAACTGGTAGGCTGATCGCTTAAAGCTTCCGGCAATTTCCTGCGTATATCTGTTGATAATTTCACTCAAAAGTTCTTTTTCGAGTGCAATAGCCTTTTCTTTTTCATCCGGGTTGATATCCAGCAAACGCGCTTGCATGTTTTTCCAATAAACACGCTCATCGGGTGGGTCTACACGCCACGGGTTGGCTTTCATCCGAAGCTTCTCACGATGAATTGTCATTTCTATCTCTTCTCTCAGCGATCCACCTTTCCCCTCAATCAGGTGATTGTATGTTTCAGCCGTCACCTCATCGATGAACTCTTTTCGATCCCTGGACAATTTTACAATTGGCCATTCATTTTTATTTGGGACAATTTCTGAATGCCTAACTTTCTTTCTACCCATTAACCTCAATTAGAAATTGGCGGAAAGATAATTGGATTTAATAAGTTTGGGATTCGAAATTGAAGATGATGACCCGCCTCATTCTAATTCTCTTCTCACTTTGCACAGTGTATAGCTCGATGGGCCAATACAGTGTAGCCAGGCAATGGAATGAAGTGATTTTAGAGGGAATAAGAAATGATCTGGCCAGACCCACAGTACATGCCAGAAATTTATTTCACCTATCAGCTGCTATGTATGATGCATGGGCCATCTATGACGAAAAAGCCTCCCCTTATTTTTTAGGTAATCACTGTGCTGTTTTTGAAATAACTGCTCCCCCAAACAAGACGGAGGCTGTGGAAGAAACGTTGAGTTATGCCGTTTTTAGGCTTATCAACCATCGTTTTAAAAATTCACCCGGAAGCCAGCATACGTTGCTGCTGGCACATGACCTAATGGAAGAATTGGGTTATGACATTGATTATTCATCTGAAGCCTATTGGAATGGTTCACCTGCCGCATTAGGAAATTATCTTTCCTCTTGCATCATCAGCTATGGCCTCAACGATGGAGCAAATGAGCAAAATGATTACGCCAACGAGTATTACGAGCCTGTAAACGAGCCATTGTTTATCCATCAAAGTGGAAACCCTACCATTTCAGACCCTGATAGATGGCAGCCACTAACACTTGATTTCTTTATTGATCAAAGTGGGAATCCCTCTGACAATACTACTCCTGCTTTCCTAAGCCCGGAGTGGGCAAATGTAAAACCCTTTGCACTTCAAGAAGCCGACGCAACAATCAAACAACGAGATGGGCATGAATACATTGTATATCATGACCCGGGATCACCGCCATCAATTGATAGCGAGGCATATAAATGGGGGTTTTGTCTGGTTAATGCCTGGTCCAGCCACTTAGACCCTTCAGATGAAGTGATGTGGGATATTTCACCAAAAAGCATTGGAAACATCCAGTCTTACCCGAATTCCATGGATGATTACGGATCTTTTTATGACCTGGAGCAAGGTGGAGATGCTAGCATTGGGTGGCCTGAGAATCCGATAACCGGTTCGCCATATGAAGAGCAGCTAGTGCCCAGGGGTGATTATACCCGGGTCCTGGCAGAATTTTGGGCTGATGGCCCGGACTCTGAGACCCCTCCCGGTCATTGGTTCACAATTCTAAACTACGTCAATGACCACCCACAACTTGTGAAAAAGATCGGTGGAAGCGGAGACGTAGTGGATGCGCTGGAATGGGATGTGAAGACGTATTTTACACTTGGAGGGGCGATGCATGATGTCGCTGTGAGTGTCTGGGGCATCAAAGGATGGTATGATTATGTTAGACCCGTATCAGCTATTCGATATATGGCTTCAAAAGGTCAATCCAGTGACCCTTCCCTTCCGGGTTTTCACGAAGAAGGTTTACCCTTGATTGATGGATTTGTTGATGTAATCACGAGCACGGATGATCCCCTGGCCGTGGACGAAAAAGATGTAGGTAAAATCAAAATAAAAGCGTGGAAGGGTCCGCTATTTATTATCAACCCAGAAAGCGATGCTGCGGGTGTTGACTGGATCCTTGCGGAGAATTGGTGGCCCTATCAGCGTCCTTCGTTTGTTACTCCTCCATTTGCTGGATACGTTTCAGGGCATTCAACTTTCAGCAGAGCCGCATCAATCGTATTGGAGGAGTTAACGGGTAGTGCATATTTTCCAGGTGGAATGGGTGAATTCCACGCTCCAAAAAATGAATTCCTGGTATTTGAAGAAGGTCCGAGTGTAGATATTGTCTTGCAATGGGCTACTTATCGTGATGCTGCAGATCAGTGCAGTCTGTCCAGGATATGGGGTGGAATACATCCTCCGGCTGATGATATTCCAGGCAGGAAGATTGGAAACATCATAGGTGAACAGAGTGTTGCTTTTGCTATGGAGTTTTTCAATGGAACGAATGATATTAAGTCGGAAAATCCTACAATCATCACGTATCCCAACCCGTCAACCAAACTTTTATTTATACAATCCACAAATTCTGAGCAATTTAGCTTCGAGATATACGATATTCACGCCAAACTTGTATTCCGTCAAACCAAAGAAACCAATCAATCAATTGTAAATATTGAATCATTGAACAAGGGGATGTATTTGATAAAGGTTCATACCTCTTCCAAAACCATCACCACAAGGTTCATCAAAAACTGATATGTCCTTAAAGCTATCTGACATCCAAGCGCCAGTGAATAATGAAATGGCAGAATTTGAAAAGAAATTCCGCCAGTCCATGAAAAGTAAAGTCATGCTTCTGGATAAGATAACCGGGTACATTGTGAGGAGAAAGGGTAAGCAAATGCGGCCACTCTTTGTTTTCCTGAGTGCAGGCGCCACCGGTCAGATCTCAGAATCTACATACAGAGGAGCTGCCCTCATCGAATTGCTGCACACGGCTACACTAGTACATGATGATGTGGTGGATGACGCCAACAAAAGACGTGGGTTTTTCTCTATTAATGCGCTTTGGAAAAACAAAATTGCGGTTTTGGTAGGTGATTTTCTTTTGTCCAGAGGGCTCATCCTGTCCATGGAAAATGGAGATCATGATTTACTCCGAATCACAACAGAGGCTGTAAAGGAAATGAGTGAGGGTGAGTTATTGCAGATGGAGAAAGCTCGTAAGCTGAATATTAATGAAGAAATATACTATGAAGTGATCCGACAAAAAACAGCCAGTTTGATTACTTCTTGCTGTAAGGTTGGCGCGGCTTCTGCAGGTGCAGATAAAGAGACGATTGAAAAAATGGGTGAATTTGGCCTGGCAGTAGGAATGGCATTTCAGATAAAAGACGATCTTTTCGATTACGGAACCTTTGAAATTGGTAAACCCAGGGGAATCGACATCAAGGAGAAGAAAATGACGCTTCCGCTTATTTATGCCCTAAACCAGGCTTCAAAACTTGAGAAAAGACGAATAAAAAAACTGGTAAAAAGGGCGGAGAAAAAGCCCAAACTAGTGCATGACGTCATTGATTTTGTGAAAGCCTCCGGTGGAATTGAATATGCAATTTCAGTAATGGAAAGCTTTCACCAAAAAGCCAAAGACATCCTTCAAACCCTCCCTGAATCGGCTTATCGCAATTCATTGGAAGATCTGGTTCAGTTCACCATTGAGCGGACAAAATAGTTATCTAAAGACCATACTTCTGATCCCTTCAATGATCAGAATTACCAAAACGAGGATCATGACTGCCGCTGCAGCTCCCGCCACTTCAGGAGTTCCGGTTTGCCTTTCGGTAATGCCATAAGCAGCCCATGCCACTACTCCGCCAAAGATTGGATCCCGATACCTGATCACCATTACAGTGGCAATGGCCCCAGCAAGTGCCAGCTCCACAAACACCCATACTGTTTTGGTCATGATCCAATTGTCCATTCCAATCACAGACTGCTCCACACTAATGTTGGCTAATGTCGCCACTGTAATCCAACCGAAATAGAGGCTAAAAGGAACCCTGACAAAAAGTTTGTCCCAAAAACCGGCAATTTTTCCAGGTAAAACATGCCGGTAAATTCCAATGAGTGAACCCAGGATCACACCCATTAAAATAAGTGCCAGAGTGATAAGCTCGTAGTGCCATGCAAAGATCCAGAGTGTGTTTGCTGCACAGTTTACTACAAAGTGCCTGTTGATGCGATCAAACGTCTTGTTATCCCGGTTTCTGGGTAAATATTGATAAATCACATAGGCTATCAGAAAAACATAGATCACTCCCCAGATTGAAAAAGTAAAACCTGCCGGAGTGAAAAGTGTAGGGTAGGCTTCAGACACCTCTCCTGTTGTTCTACCCCCGATCGGAAGGAAGTTGGCTAGAAAATTAACAATCAATACAACTACCAGCGAAAGGATAGGGATTATTCTCGACATACTGCAAATTTACCAACCAACCAGTTAGTATTCCGATTGTTAGACATGTATAGCGATACAGCAAACAATACCATTACCTTTAATTATATTTACTTTACCTAAAAATATTTTATGTTAAACCTAAAAATCACCATAGTCCTCTTTGTCGTTATCATTTCATCTTCTTTGGCTCAAGACACTCTAAAGTTTACAGATCTGAAGAGATATGATCATAAGATTGATTCATTTGAGGAAAAGGCGAAAGCAGAAAATAAAAAGATACTCTTGTACTTTTCAGGCGATGGGTGTCGTCCATGCGAAAGAATGAAAAAAGAAGTATTTACTGATAAATCCGTGGTGGAAGCTTATGATAATGTGATCCTATTAAATACACATTTAATCATGAAGCCGTATCCTATGCCAAGTAAGATTCATAGGAAAGTCAATAAATATCATATTAAGCTTCGCAGGGAATTTGAAACGGAAAACGAGTATCCAACCTTTTGCTTATTTAGCCCAGATGGAGATTTGATAGCCAAAAGAAACTCGATGACTGTTGAGGAATTCATTTCATTTGCTCAGATGGAATAGCCTTAAAATAGCTTCTCACTTCTTATGTTTGCGATCGCAAACGACAGAAGCATGAAAACCATCGAAGATTACAATTTTCAAGGAAAACGATCATTGATCCGGGTAGACTTTAATGTCCCGCTGAATGAGGATATGAAAGTGACGGATGAAACTCGTATCAATGCAGCCATCCCAACATTGAAGAAAATTTTAAAAGATGGTGGATCATGCGTGTTGATGTCTCACCTGGGCAGGCCTAAAAATGGACCGGAAGATAAATTCTCACTACGACACATTATTCCCAGTCTGAGTGAAAAGCTAGGAGTTGAAGTGAAGTTTGGGGGTGATTGCATTGGTGAATCTGCCAATGAGCTTTCCAGACAACTACAAGGTGGTGAAGTGCTTTTGCTCGACAATGTCAGGTTCTATAAGGAAGAAACAGCCGGTGATGAGGCATTTGCTGAAAAGCTTTCCAAACACGGAGACATTTATGTTAATGATGCATTTGGAACAGCGCATAGAGCGCACGCATCCACTACTGTCGTGGCAAAATATTTCGAGAAAAAGTACTGCGGGTATGTAATGAGTGCGGAGCTTGAAAACGCTCAAAAAGTACTGAAAAAAGCTGATAAGCCTTTTACCGCCATCATGGGGGGAGCCAAGATTTCTGACAAGATCATGATCATAGAACAGTTGCTGGATAAAGTGGATCACCTGATCATTGGTGGGGGCATGAGTTATACCTTCTTCAAGGCAATGGGTGGCCAGATCGGCAACTCGCTGGTTGAAGAAGACAAACTGGACCTGGCGAAAGAGCTGATCCAAAAAGCAAAAGAAAAAGGCGTAGACCTTCAGCTACCTAAAGACTCCATCGTCGCTGACGATTTCAGCAACGATGCGAACACTCAAACTTCAGATAATTACGCCATTCCAGAGGGATATATGGGATTAGACATTGGCCCTGAATCCAGAGAGGTTTTTTCCACAATCATTGAAAACTCTAAAACAATCCTTTGGAACGGCCCAATGGGAGTATTTGAGATGGGTAATTTCGCCGAAGGCACGAACACGATTGCTCAAGCAGTAGTAAAAGCAACCGAAAATGGAGGCTTCTCGCTGATCGGAGGTGGTGACTCTGCCTCCGCCGTGAACAACCTGGGCTATGGTGATAAAGTCTCTTACGTTTCTACCGGAGGTGGGGCTTTGCTAGAGTATATGGAAGGAAAGGTGCTGCCAGGTGTTGCAGCTTTGGAGGGGTAAAGAAAATTGATTTTTTAAAACGAACTAATTCCTCCCTTGAGGGAGGTCAGGTGGGTGATGCTGGATTATTCAAACAATTCACCCCCTATCCCCCTCAAGGGGGAAATAGCTATGTCAACGAAAATTTCCCTCCACTCTCAATTACCTTCTTATCATCAATGAGAATGCGTAAAGCCTCCATGATCTGATCCTGAGTGTAGCTGGCGAGGAGAGCCCGTAGCTCCGACATATTACGGGGAGACTCCAACACTTCCTCCACTTTTTCCACAGGTATTTCGCTGGCTTTCAGTTTCTTCTTCTTTTCCAAGTCATTATCACAAATACCACAAGTGATCGTCGTTTCCTCATCAAAGTACCGCTGAAATATCTGTGTACGACAATCGTTTGTTTTTACATAATCAATTACCGAATTCGCTTTTTCCAATGCCAGTTTTCGCCTCCACTCAATTTGCTTGTTGTCAATAGGTAACTTCTCCGGATCGAGACGAGGCGTTAAGAATGTAATCGTCGCGGAATCCATTGCAGGCTGGTAGTCAATTACCTCACTATCATGGAGAAACTTCAGCCATTTCCTGACTTGAACTTTATCAGTCTTAAGCAGCGAACCAATGTCCTTCTCCTTGATTTTTGCGTATCCAGCGAATACTTCGCCACCATATAGCCGTAGGAGTGTTTTAATTACAGAATCAAGTTTCGGGTTGGCTATTTGAAATTTATAGGTCTCACTTTTATCCATTAAAAAAGTGATCTTCGATTGTTCGTAAAACCCTTCTGTCATTTGAATGAGCCCCTCATCTGTCAGCTTTTTGAGGGCTGCATACGTTTCGACCACAGGTAGATTGTAGGTGTTTATGAATTGCTCATAATTAAATGGAAAGCTGGACAGGGCATGACTCCCGATTGCCATCTTAAAGAAATTTGCCAAAGCCTGATATGTCCGCTTGATCTGCTCAAGGCTCACCACTGACCTACTCGTCCGCTCCTTCAGTTCATCAATATCCTGATCGTGGTACAGTGCCACTGCATATGCCTTTCTTTCATCTCGCCCTGCACGCCCGGCTTCCTGATAATATGCCTCGAGTGAATCGGGCAAATCCATGTGTATGACCGTACGTACATCCGGTTTGTCAATCCCCATACCAAACGCATTGGTAGCAACCATCACTCGTGTTTTATTATTAATCCAGGCGGTTTGCTTTTCCGATCGATCAAGCCCAGTTAGTCCAGCATGATAATGATCCGCAGAGATTTGATTTCTACCAAGCATATCAGCAATCTCCCGGGTTCGTTTTCTACTGCGCACATATACGACTGAGGAGCCCGGAACATTACCGAGAATTTCAAGCAGCTTCCCTTCTTTATTCTCGAGCCGAAAAGCAGAGTACGATAAGTTGGCACGTGCAAAACTCTTCTGAAAGACCTGCACGTCTTTCATCCCGAGCTTATCAAGAATATCATCTTTTACTTCCTTGGTTGCAGTGGCCGTCAATGCAATTACCCGCTCCACTTTGACTGCTTCCATAAACTCAGCAATTTGCATGTATGGAGGACGAAAATCATACCCCCACTGAGAGATACAATGAGCCTCATCGATTGCCAAAAGGCAGATGTTCATTTGAGCAGCACGTTCCAGAAAAATCTCCGTCTTTAAGCGCTCTGGAGAAACATATAGGAATTTAAAGCTGCCGTAGATACAGTTGTCTAGCGTAATATCAATCTCTCTGCGACTCATTCCGGAGTAAATGGCTGCAGACTTTATCCCTCTTCTCTGTAGCTGATCCACCTGATCTTTCATTAAAGAAATTAATGGAGATACGACGATACAAATTCCCTCCATAGCCATGGCTGGCACCTGAAAGCAAATGGATTTGCCTCCTCCGGTTGGTAGCAGTGCCAGTGTATCTTTTCCATCCAAAACAGACTGGATAATGTCTTCCTGAAGCGGACGAAATGATTCATACCCCCAGTATTGCTTTAGTATTTCTGATGGATTCACATAGCTAAGTTATTGGCCTTTTGACAAGCATCAAATTTTATCTTTTACTGTGAAGGTGATACCTCCATGCCGCCCAGCATCCTGCCAAGGAGAAAGCTGCAAGCACCAAAAAAACGAATTGATGACCCTGTTGTCCAGGATTATTGTCCAGAATAGCTCCAACCATTACTCCTGCAAATACATCCGGGGTAAAACCTATGAATGATGCCAGACCTACTGCGGTACCGGTAAGATGTAAGGGAATTTTACCCTTTTCCATCACCGCAAAATAAAGTGCCCGTGCTGCATAAACACCTCCTGCAATGGTAAAAACTGAAACCAGAAACAGCGATAGGATAGAGTGACCCAATCCACTGACAAACCATAATGAACCAGCAATGCAAATGATAAAACTGATAATCAACCAGCGAGTGATACTATGCCTATCTGCAATAAATCCGACAGCTACTCCTGCAACAGGTCTCATAAACAAAAGGAATGTCCCGATCTGCGCTGAAGTGATTTCATCATACTGCAATACCTCCCTTGCGTAAAGCGAGACTACATCTGTTGTTTTGTACCCAACATAGGCACATAGGATGATAGCCATCAGCAGCCAGACAGATCGTAACTTCACTACCTCCTTTACCAATTTTAAAGAGAGATGATCGACCTTCTCAACTCTATCTTTCCGGGTCTTTAAAAAAAACCAAATCAATCCTCCGATTATGGTGATCACTACACAAGATCCATAAATGGCCATGCGGAAAGCAGCTCTGGTTTCTTCCAGCAATGCATCGGTGGTTTCTGCCAATGAGTTTGCAAATAGAGCGACTGAAAAGACTCCAAATAAGGCTCCAACCAGTCCCCTGCCTCCATCTAAAATCCCGAAGGTCTTTCCCTGATCTTTGGTGCCTCCCCAAATACGGGCGGCCTTGATCATGGGTGACCAGAAAAGGAAGATAGTGCTGAAGCCCCAAAAACCATATAAAATCTGTAAGATGAAAAATCCGGGAAAATTAGCATACACAAATCCTCCTATAGCGGTACTCCAAAGAGAAAAGGCAATCAATTTTCTGGGCTCAAAGCGATCGGCAATCGGGCCACCAAAGAGATAAGACCCCATGGCTACCAGCCCATAAGCAGTAAAGCACAACCCTAACTCGGTATTGTTGATCTGAAATACTTCCAGTACGGTTGCTCGAAACACCCGCTGCAGCACGAAAGGCAATACGAAAATAGCTTCACCTGCCAGGATGAGCAGTGCCAAGTAGATCCAGTTGGTTTTTGTGCGATTCAAAACCAGGATAAGATAGGTTAATTCTAAATACTCTTAAATAAGAGATAAAATATCTTCACTATAAATTATTGTTTTTAAATAATTAATTATATAATTACGTAAATTAATTATCTTAAAATGAATAATAACCTATTGAGATTAGCAACTTTTGCTGCTCGCATTATACTAGCGCTAGATATATTACTGGGTTTAATACTTGTATTTTTCATGATCGCCTGGCCTTTGGAACTTTCGTTTCTAGAGAAAATTCATATGGTGCAAGACTCATCCATTTTCACATTTGAGACGGAGATGACAACTGATAGAGGTGTTCCACTAACCCCGCCATTAAGTGAATTTGGTGCGTATTACTTTTACTTCACATGTGTTAGAAGCTTGACGATGGTCGTGATTCTTTTTAGGATTATTCAATTATCAATACGCATCATCAAATCCATTTCGAGTGTAGAAACCTTTCGATTTGAAAATGTCTTTTCATTCCGAAAAATGGGACAACTATTTCTAATTTGGTTTGTCGTAGCAATTCCCTCAATAAAACCTTTAACTGAATTCGGTGAAACCATCGGTTTAACCATGACCGCCTCGCTAGACCTTAAGTACGCATTATTCGCCCTGGTATGTTTTGTCTTAGCGGAAATCTTTAAAGAGGGAAACAAATTAATGGAAGAGAATAAACTAACTATCTGAGCCATGCCAATCATTGTAAACCTTGATGTCATGATGGCGAAGCGAAAAGTTCGTTCGAAGGACCTGGCACAGCAGCTGGGCATCACAGAAGCTAATCTTTCCATTTTAAAAACAGGCAAAGCAAAAGCCATGCGATTTACTACGCTTGAAGCTCTATGTGAGGCACTCGATTGTCAACCGGGAGATCTTCTGGAGTACCAGCAACCAACTGTAAATGAGGGTTCGTCGTGACCCACCCCTAGCCCCTCCAAGGAGGGGAATTATTTGATCTCCACCACCAAATCATCCTGTTCCACCAATTCACCGGCCTGGAGGTGAATCTTCTTAACTGTCCCGGAAATTGATGAAGAAACAGTCGTCTCCATTTTCATTGCTTCAATCACAAACAGCACATCATCCTTCTTCACCTTGTCTCCCTCTTTTATTTTCACTTCTGCAATCTTGCCCTGAAGCGGTGAACCAATCTCATTTTCTGACTCTGCTTTTTTATTAGATACTTTCTGAACTGCTACCTTCTTATCTCGGATATTAATTCTCCTTGTTTGCCCATTCAGTTTAAAGGAAACAGTACGCATGCCTTCCTCGTCCGGCTCAGTGATATATCCCATTTCAATGATGATGTTCTTGCCTTTTGCAATTTCAACGATCACCTCTTCACCTCGTTTCATCCCATAGAAGAAAACAGGGGTTGGCAGATGGCTTACCTCATCATAATCCTGGATGTGTTGGTAATACTCCTTGAAAACCTTCGGGTATAGTTTATACGAAAGAAAATCATCAAAGTCTGTCAACGGAAACTCCTTCTGAAAAGCAGCAAATTCCTTCTCAAAATCTACGGGTTCCATGTTGTCGTTTGCTCGTCCCTTTAGTGGTTTTTGGTTTTTCAGGATCAACTTACTGATTTCAGCAGGAAACCCGCCCGGTGGCTGACCTAAGTCTCCTTTGAAGAAGCCGATCACTGATTCAGGAAATGATAGGGACTCGCCTTTTTCAAAAATGTCTTCAGCCGTCAGGTCATTGGCGGTCATAAACATGGCCATATCCCCTACTACCTTCGAAGAAGGTGTCACTTTTACAATGTCACCGAAGAGATCGTTTACGATCTTATAGTTTTTCTTGATGGCTTCAAACTTATGTTCCAACCCAAGTGCAATGGCCTGGGGTCTAAGATTGGAGTACTGCCCACCTGGAATTTCGTGATCATATACTTCTGCTGTTCCTGCTTTTAAGCCTGATTCGAACGGGTAATAAAACTCCCGAACATCCTCAAAATAAGTAGAATGTTCATTCAACGATTTCAGGTTCATCTCCCTGCCACGGTCATGATATTTCAAGGTGGCAATCAACGAGTTGAAATTAGGCTGAGAGGTAAGCCCTGACATGGAAGCCAGCGAAACATCGATGATATCCACTCCCGCTTCCACCGCCTTCAGATACATGGCAGCCTGCATAGATGAGGTATCATGTGTATGCAGATGGATCGGTAAGTCCACCGCTTTTTTCAATTCAGATACCAGCAATTGCGCACTGTATGGCTTCAATAGTCCGGCCATGTCTTTGATTGCCAGCAAATGTGCTCCCTCATCTTCCAGCTGACGGGCCATATCCAGGTAGTATTGAAGCGTATACTTCTTCTGATCATTATCCTGTATCTCGCCAGTGTAGCATATGCAGGCTTCAGCCAGCGATTCCGTTCGTTCCCTCACCGCTTTGATACTGACCTTCATATTTTCGATCCAGTTGAGTGAATCGAAAATCCGGAAGATGTCCATTCCATTTTCAGCGGTCCGCTCGATGAATCGTTCAATCAGATTATCCGGATATGCTGTGTAGCCTACTCCATTCGATCCCCGCAGTAACATCTGGAATAAGATGTTTGGGGCAGCTTCGCGCATGAGCTGCAATCGTTTCCACGGACTTTCCTTCAAAAATCGCATAGACACATCGAAGGTAGCACCTCCCCACATCTCCATTGAGAAAACTTCCGGGTTTTGCTGGGCATAGCTTCGGGTCACCTTCAGCATGTCCTCCGTTCGAAACCGAGTGGCCAATAACGATTGATGAGCATCTCTCCACGTTGTATCTGTGAAATGTACTTTTGAATCATCCTTGATCGATTGGACAAACTTCTCTCTTCCCAGTTTTTTCAACAGATCCCTTGAACCTTCCGGCACTGCTCCATCTTTTTGGAAATGAGGAAGCTTTGGTGCTCTAAAGGTTTTATTCGGATCAAAAGACTTCACATTTGGATTTCCATTGACAGAAATCTCTCCAATGTAATTGAGGGTTTTGGTTCCCCTGTCAAAGCTCTTCTTGATTTCAAACAGTTCCGGGTGACTATCGATAAAGTTCACGGTGGCTTTCCCATTGAAAAAATCTTCCGTATAGATCACGTTCTCCAGAAATCCAATATTGGTTTTCACACCTCGTACCCTAAATTCTCTAAGGGCCCTGTGCAAACGCTGAGCAGCACCCTTCAACGTCCGCCCTTTGGCAGTCACTTTGACCAATAGTGAGTCAAAAAATGGGGAGATCTTCACTCCATTGTATACATTCCCTGCATCCAGTCGGATACCAAATCCACCGGCACTTCGGTAGGCTATGATGGTTCCGTAATCTGGCTTGAACCCATTTTCAGGATCTTCTGTAGTTACACGGCACTGCACCGCAAACCCCCGAACCTGAATATCGTCCTGAGACTGAATGAAAATCTGAGGATGAGAGAGCTTACACCCTGCTGCGATCAATATCTGCGTTCGAACAATGTCTATACCTGTCACCTCCTCGGTTATGGTGTGCTCTACCTGCACCCGCGGATTCACTTCAATGAAATAGATGTTCTCATCCGGGTCTACCAGAAATTCTACTGTTCCAGCGTTGTTGTAGTTTACCTGCTTTGCAATTTTTAATGCATATTCATAAAGCTTTTCCCTTGTTTCATCCTTCAATCCAACACTGGGTGCTACTTCCACTACCTTTTGAAACCTTCGCTGGACTGAACAATCCCGTTCATACAAATGCACAATGTTACCTGCCCCATCCGCCAGGATCTGCACTTCAATGTGCTTTGGGTTCTCCACATATTTTTCCAGGAAAATCGTGTCATCTCCAAATGCCTTTCCGGCTTCAGATTTGGCCTCATTGAATGATTTGATGAGGGTCTGCTCATCTCTTACCACGCGCATCCCTCTTCCACCTCCTCCGGCAGAAGCTTTTAAGATCACCGGATAGCCAATACGCTTCGCTTCGCTTTTTGCAATCTCGTCATTTTCAAGAGTCTTCTGATTGTCCTCAATGACCGGAACCTTGGCCGCTCTGGCCACTTTTTTCGCCATCACTTTGTCTCCCAGTTGAGACATCACCTCAGGTTCAGGGCCGATGAATGCGATTCCTTCTTCCTTGCACCGTGTAGCGAATGTTACGTTCTCGGATAGGAACCCATAGCCCGGATGGATCGCATCCACTTCGTTTTGTTTGGCAACAGAAATAATCTCCTCAATGTCCAGATAGGGTTTTAACGGCTCATCATCAGGGCCAATTTGATATCCCTCATCAGCTTTATAGCGGTGCAGCGAATAGCGATCCTCAAAAGTGTAAACCGCTACTGATCGAATGTGCAATTCAGATATCGCACGTAAAACACGAATGGCGATCTCCCCCCGATTGGCCACCATTATTTTCTTGAAGAACTTCTGATTTTCCATATTGAATTGGAAATTAATAAAAAGCTGTTTCAATCAATTTGCTTCTGAAGAAATCCCGTCGATTTTTCTTAAATTGAATAGTTACTCACCTATTACACATGAAGAATCTTACCCTAATCTTATTGTTGGCAATGATTACTTGTTGCTCATCACCTGAACAATCCCAGGAAAATTCTCTGTTAACAAGACTTGATTCCATCGGCGAGTCATTCATTAAAAAAAATCAGGTACTCGGAATATCCGTCGCAATCATGCAGAAGTCAGACACCTTGTACACCAAGGGATTCGGATATACTGATCTGGAACAAACAAAACCAGTAACCAATCAGAGCCGGTTTCTGATGGCTTCCGTTTCTAAATTGATTGGGGCTGTAATTGTTATGAAACTAGTAGATGAGGATAAACTTTCTCTGAATGACACACTCATTAACCTACTTCCGGATTTTCCAAATAAGGAGCAAGGCCAAACTATTACGCTTAGACACTTGCTTTCCCACACTTCAGGTTTGCCGGATTATGCTTCTGAAATAGACTCAGCCTATGTGAAGACAGGTCAAGATCCATATAAGAATGATATTTATACATTCCTTAAAGACAGGAGTCAGATTTTTGAAGCCGGTAGTGACTATAGCTATTGCAACACAGGTTTTTACTTAATGGGACTTATCGTTGAAAAGATAACCGGCAACACCTTCCAACAAGAGGTTGACCGCATTATCAATCAGCCTACCGGGATTAATCTGGAGCTTATCGCCACCGCCAAAAGCGACCCTGAAATGTCTCCTTATTGGGAATTAAAGGATCAGGAGTTTATCTCCTATCCTCACTGGACATGGATTAAGGGGGATGGTGGATTAACAGCCACTTCCATCATGCTAGCTCAATTTCCCAATAAATGGGCAAATGGTCGAATCATAAGCCCTGAGTCCTATCAAGCAATGACTACTCCCATTATTTTGAACAATGGCATTCAAACCGGATATGGAATAGGAGTAAGGAATGGTGAATTCATAGGTGAACGAATTATTGGGCATACAGGTGGTCATAAATCAACATACTCAATCATGGTGTACTTCCCGGATAGAGACCTCACTTTTGTTGTATTCATCAATACCGATAATTCGGTCATTAGTGTCAGGGAAATATTTGCGGAATATGCCAGAGTCGTGCTCGATAAGGAAATTCCAAATTATGCAACGGAAGAAATCCCTCCGATCGATCTCACAATGTATGAAGGAACCTATCGCAACTTCGATCATAAAATGAATAATATTACCACCATTAAGTTGGTGGGCAACAATCTTCACTATTGTATGGGAGATGATTGTGTCAAAATGTATTACCAGGATAACCATCAGTTTTGGATACCAGAATGGCCCTATGATTTTGTCGACTTCCATGTTAACCAAGACGATGAAGTGCTGGCTATCAAGGAATATTACACCGGCTTTTATTCCGTATTAAGGCAAAGAATCCCAGACGAATAAACACCAATTATTCAAAAATTATGTAGACAACTACATTTATTATAGTATATTTACGTAGTTGACTACATTAATATGAAATACGATTTCGTAAATGAATTGGGTTATCTGGGACTTGCCGTAAGGTTGAAACGATTAAGTGAAGTCATGGTCCATAGTGGCCGGCAAATGTACAAAGAGCTTGGGCTGGACATAGAGCCTAATTGGTTCCTGATATTCAAGCTTTTGAAGAAGTACGAGCATCTTTCAGTAACCGAAATGGCCACTAAGCTTCATTTCTCACATCCATCGATCATCACCATAGTAGGTAAAATGGAAAAGTCCGGTTATCTCAATTCCACCATCGATAAGTCAGATTCTCGTAAAAAACATTTTTTCTTATCTGCGAAAGCTGAAGAAAACCTGCCCCGATTTGAGGAAATATGGGAGGCAGGGATTGAGGGCACAAAAAAGCTCTTTTCGGAGGACAGCAATTTCCTGGATCTGCTGGAAGCCCTGGAAGTACAGTACAGCCAAAAAGATTTTAAAGAACGAACCCTAAACGAATTAGGCAATGAATAACTCACTCGATTTCTCTCCTGAGCAATTTGAAAAGCTGCTCAATAAAACCTCTGATTTAGTTATCAACCAACTTGCTGACCTTGAGAACAAGAAAGCCTATCACTACTTCCCGCAGAAAGAAGTAGAAAGCTGGTTTGATGAACCCTTGCCTAAAGAAGGAATGAATCCAGAAATGGTTATTGATTTATTCCAAGAAAAAGTAATGGATACGGCAACCAACAATGTGGGTCCATACATGTATGCTTATGTGATGGCAGGCGGCTCACAGATGTCTTTGCTTGCTGAGAAACTTACTGCTACGATCAATCAGAATGTGGGTAAGTGGCACCTTGGTCCTGCAGCCAGTGAGATAGAGAAACGCGTCGTGCAGTGGGCAGGTGAGCTTACCACCTTTGGAAAAGACTGTGGAGGAGTGATGGTCAGTGGTGGTTCGGCAGCCAACCTGGCCGGCCTGACAGTTGCCAGAAACATCTTCTTTGAAAAAGAAAACATCCGGGAAAAGGGTCTTTTCGGAATGAAGCCATTTACTGTTTATGCATCAACCGAAGTGCATGGCTGTGTGGACAAAAGCCTGATGGAGTTGGGCATTGGCACCAACCAGCTTCGAAAAATTGAAGTCAATCATGACTTTACCATCAATCTGGAAGCTTTGAAAGCTGCCATAGAAAAAGATAAATCTGCAGGCTTCACTCCTTTTTGTATGGTCGGGACTGCCGGAACAGTAAATACCGGAGCAATTGATGACCTGACTGCTTTGGCTGCCATCGCGAAAGAAGATGGCATGTGGTTCCACATTGATGGCGCCTATGGTGGATTGCCTGCCTGTCTGAAAAGCATCCAAAAGGAATACAAAGGCATTGAACTGGCTGACTCCCTGGCGTTGGACTTCCACAAATGGATGTACCAGACCTTTGAAGCGGGTTGTCTGCTTGTAAAAGATTTCAGCATCCTTCAGCGGACGTATTTTAAGCAAGCCAGCTACCTGGACACCCGACTCGAGGAGCATGGACGCACCAACTTCAATGAGCACTACTTCCAGCTGACACGAAATGCAAAAGCGATCAAGGTGTGGATGAGTCTGAAAACCTACGGCATGAAAAAGCTAAAAGCGATGATCCAGAAGGACATAGATCTGGCACATTACCTGGGTGAACAAGTAGAAAAAGCAAATGACTTTGAATTGAAAAGCACTTCGCATCTGGCAGTCACCTGCTTCCGATACACAAATGGTCTAACTGACGAGAAAGCCATTGACGAGCTGAACAGAAAGTTGATTCCAGCTTTAGAAAAAGACGGTCGAGTGTTTATCACCGGTACCACACTGCATCATCAGTTTGTGATCCGTGCCTGCCTGATCAATCACCGGATGCATGAGGGAACGGTCGATTACTTACTGAAGGTGATCAGAGAAGTGGGGAAAAGATTGGCTTAATCTGACCTAGAATCTGATTGTAGGATTCATTGAAAATAATGAACTCCATGGTTTGTGAAGACACAAACCATGGGATCGTATATTCACTATTTCTTAGAAAATCGTGAACGCAGATTCACATACCCCGCACACAAAACACTTAGTATTAATCCTATAGCAGTTCCAATATCCACAAGTTTTCGGTTAAGATCTAAACCACTAATTTTCTCCAGCATGTATTCAATGAAGGAACTGGGAATGTTTCGTTCTCCCAATTCACGCTTAATGTCCCAGTGCCAGTCGGTAAGCGGGCAATAGCCGATCACACCTTTGTACCACCCAATTCCCAACCAGGCGATTATGGTCAGTCCAATGGCAATGATATGTGCTCTTCGAGTGGATTTGAACATCCATCCGGTTAGAACAAACAGCACAAAAGCGCTATGGAAAAACGTTAAGAAATTGTCTAAGAAAACGTTCACCTTTCGAAGGTAGCTAAGATGGTGCCAGAAAATAACACCCCTCTCCACCACATTTTCTCAATTCACACCCACTTCAAAAGGGAATTCCCAAGCCCATTGTGAGTCGAAGGCAAGAAAGTGAAACAGTCCTAATGTCTAATTTCTATTCGTGTTACCCACGATAACGTTCTTAATTCTAGCTCCTACGTTCGTTCAACTGATTGACAGCCGTCTGTAGCTCTCTCTTCAGCTTCACCTGTGTTTCACGTGCTTTGGTTTTATGCTCCTCAAACTCTGCCTGAAGGGCTTCATGCTCACGGCGGGTGCGTGTTGTCACACTGTTGCTGCGTATAAACATGAAATATGCAATCACAGCCAGCACAGCCAAAGCGATAATGATCACCCATACCATTATATGATAACCCACCTTCGAGAAAGGAATACCTACAAAATAGATGGTATCATTCAGTTTCAGGCTCTCATCTAATTTAGACTGTACGTCGGATAGCTCTGCACGTGCTTGCTGGGCCAGCGCTTTTGCATCCTGGGTTTCTGATTGCAGCTGCTGGATCTTTCGCTGCTTTTGATTCAGGGTGTCTGTGACCTCCGACCAAAAAGTGTTCAGATCTGTGCGTGGAATTACTTTGTACCGCTCATAGGTTTCCGTGTTTTCCAACATATTTTCAAATTTCTGCTGGAGGGCCTCCTGAGCAGAAGCATTGGAAGTGAAAAACAAAACAAAAATTAAACTAAGGGTGAATGATAGGTTTTTCATGCGTATCTGTCCGGCTGATTAGTTGTTATTCGTAACGATAATAGACTGAAGAAATTATTCTAAGGGGTTCCCCGCTTGATTACCGCGAATGTAAAAAAGCTAATGTCCTGCATCAATTTTTTTGTGCAGAAAAACCATTCATAATTTTTCTCCCTACCTGTAACTCCTTTTTTAAAGGATAAATGACTTTTTGTGCCATTGAAACAAATTTATATGTAACATCGGTTCAGCGATTGTTTAGAAAACAGAAACGAAACCAACACTAACGATGAAAGCTAACTACCTACCATTTTTTCTAATCATTTTCGTGACCTGTCAACCACAAGAAAAGCCAATAAACAAAAACTGGCTAGGCCAATCCATCGACTTCTCACAAATCAAAGAAGTAATAAACACCTATCACATGTATGATTCGACAGATTCGAAAGTCGGCTCCATGGTTTATGGTTTTTCTTTTGAGAATAGTATGCTTGTCGCCCGTGACACCTCCCAGTTTGATGATGGGAGCGTATACGAAACGGCTGAATTCGGACTCGATACTTCCGATTTTGAGTTAAAGACGGTAAGTATTGATTTCAGCACACAGCAGGCCGTTTTAGACATTGATTTAATCCAATCTGAAGGAAAAGTAAAAGGCAATTATGTGATAATGCGGGACACCCTGGTGACCGAATTTCCATTCGATTCAGCCTATCAGCACGATGTGTTTCGCAGTGAGCTTTACATGCTGTTTCATACCTTAAAGATGAACGAAGGAGACAGTATCTCTTTTGCTGCTCTCGCTCCAACCAGTATGGCAATTTCGCTAGTCTCACTATCCTATGATGGATCAGAAACCATCACAACGAAAGCGGGAACTTTTGATTGCGATGTACTGTGGCTAAGAACCGACGGAAAAATGCCAAACAATAAGGTTTGGATTAGCAAGGTATATCCACGTAAAGTCATCAAGTTTTATGTGCCGGGACCGGAATTAGATATTGAGCTGGTTAGTCAGCGATAAATAAAATAAACAAGCACCCAACCAGGTCTAAAGAATTATCTTTAGAAAAAAAGTCAATGAAAAACATCTTTCACCTTCCCCTCGTACTACTCATTTTTGTTTCATGCACACCACCTTCAGACACCTTAAATGAAGAACACCGTCCTATTCAAGTCGAGCTTACCACTTCGATGGGAGCTATCACACTTGAACTCTCAGACAAGACACCACTCCATCGGGACAACTTTGTCAATCTGGTAAATGATGGCATGTATGACAGTATTATTTTTCATCGGGTTCTACAAGGCTTTGTCGTTCAGGCAGGCGAGTTTGACAGCCTCAGACAAGCCAATTTAGATTCTTCAGTTTTGGAGAGCCTTGATTATCGTGTGCCGGCAGAATTTGACACCACCCTGTTCCATAAACGGGGTGCTTTGGGAGCAGCCAGAGACGGTAATCCGGAAAGGGCATCTTCCAGTATTCAGTTTTACATTGTACAAGCCGGACCCCAGCCCGACAGTATGATTGTAAAAGGAGAAAAACGTATCAATGGTTGGCTTCAGCAGCATTATGCAACACTAGCACCCGAAAACAAAATGTGGCTTGACTCATTAAACTTCGCCCTTGAAAATGATGACTATGAGCTATTTGGTACGATATATGACACCCTTTCCAAAATTGCTAAAGACTTTGAAGATTACGAACCATACCGCATTCCCGAATATCAAAAAGAGATCTATCGAACAACTGGCGGCACCCCTCACCTGGATCAAAACTACACCGTTTTTGGAGAGGTTGTAGCAGGAATGAATGTGATTGATTCCATAGCAGCCGTACCAGTTGGTGATGGAGGCAGACCAATTGATCAGGTGATGATACTGAATGCAAAGGTGATAAAAACGAAACGGGAGATGCCGGAATAAATCCAACAATACTTACTCCACAACCTCAACCACCAAATTGTGGTTGGTGTAGATGCAGATATCAGCTGCAATGGTGAGCCCCTCTCGTACCATCTCCTCTGCAGAAAGATTGGTTGCGTGCTTTTTCAACGCAAGTGCCGCAGAGCGGGCATACATGCTACCGGAACCTATTGCTGCTACATCTTCATCCGGCTCCAGCACATCTCCTGTACCAGAAACAACAAGCACCTCGTTTTTATCTGCTACGATCATCATGGCTTCCAACTTACGAAGATATCTGTCCGTCCTCCAGTCTTTGGCTAGCTCAACTGCTGCTCTTTTCAAGTTGCCAGAATAATTGCTTAGCTTTTCATCAAACCGATCCAATAGCGTGAAGGCATCTGCCGTAGATCCGGCAAAACCAGTCACGATTTTACCATCCCCCAGCTTTCGGATTTTCTTCACATTAGATTTTGCAACAGTATTTCCGAGAGTGGCTTGACCATCAGCCCCGATGGCTACTTTTCCATTATGTTTGATAGCAAGGACGGTTGTTGATTTTATTTTTTCCATTATTCAGTTCTTCCTAAAATCTCATGCTGAAAATAAAGACAGCATCTACGCGGTAACAAACTAAAAGACCCTGAAACAAGTTCAGGGTGTCTTCATTTTAAAAATGCGATTATATCAAAATCCTTACCGGATCTTCCAATAGTTCTTTGAATGTTTTGAGGAAAGCAGAACCTACAGCACCATCTACGGCACGATGATCACACGAAAGTGTTACCTTCATCACATTTCCGGCATACATTTCACCGTCTTTCACTATTACCGTTTCCTTGATCCCTCCAACGGCCATAATACACGCTTCTGGTGGGTTGATGATTGCCGTAAACTCTTCAATTCCGAACATTCCCAGATTGGATATTGAGAAAGTTCCACCTGAAAATTCTTCCGGTTTTAATTTTTTGTCTTTGGCCTTCTGAGCCAGCTCCCTAACTTCCGCTGAAATGTGAGATAGTGATTTGCTATCTGCAAATCTCACTACAGGCACAATAAGCCCTTCAGGAATAGCTACTGCAACGCCCAAATGAATGTGCTGATGTCGCATCATATGATCCCCTTTCCAGCTTACATTTATATCCGGATGCTGACGAAGTGCTGCTGCTGCAGCTTTGACCACCATATCATTGAATGATATTTTAACTGGTGACACCTCATTCATGGACTTGCGTGCTTCAATTGCCTTATCCATGTTGATCTCCATGGTGAGGTAGAAGTGTGGTGCGGTAAACTTACTATCGCTCAATCGCTTAGCGATGGTTTTACGCATTTGCGAAAGCTCTACTTTCTCGGACTTCTCCTCTCCTACTACCTGTGGAATACTTATGGAAGGCTGACCCGAATCTGAGGTAGCAGGCTGTGAATCTTGTGAAGCTGTGAAGTTCTCCACATCTGCTTTCACGACTCTCCCATCAGGGCCAGAGCCATTTACCTGCGATAAGTCAATTCCTTTTTCAGATGCGATCTTTTTAGCCAATGGAGAAGCTTTTATTCTTCCATTGCTAGAGGTTTGTGATTGTGTCGGCTGTGATGACGCTGGCGCAGACGGGGCGCTATCACTTGTCGTTTGAGAAGGTGTTTCAGTCTTATCTTCTTTCTTTTCCTCCTCAGCAGAATCATCACTACTTTGCTCCTCAGCTTTGAGCAGAGCCTCATAATCAGCCCCTTCCTCTCCAATAATAGCAATAACGCCATCTACAGGAACTCCACTTCCGGCTTCCACCGCTGTGTAAAGAAGGGTCCCATCTTCATAAGCTTCCAATTCCATGGTGGCTTTATCGGTTTCCACTTCTGCCAGAATATCTCCGGATTCTACGTTATCTCCTTTTTTCTTCAGCCAGGAAGCGATCACCCCCTCTTCCATCGTATCGCTCATCTTAGGCATTCGGATGATTGAAGCATTGATGCTACTGGTATCTATTTTTTCTGTTGACTTTTTCTCAGGCTTTTCCTCCTGGTCCGTTTCTTTGCTTCCATTATCGGACGCTCCACTTTCAGCTTCTTCTAACAAGTGCTGATAGTCTTCTCCTTTTTCCCCGATTACTGCCAGAATACCATCGACAGGAACCGCCTCTTTTTCTTTCACTCCAATATGCAAGAGCACACCGTCCTGATAAGATTCCAGTTCCATCGTCGCTTTATCGGTTTCCACTTCTGCCAGCACATCGCCAGAGCTCACCTCATCGCCCTCTTTCTTTAACCATGAAGCGATCACGCCTTCCTCCATGGTATCACTCATTTTGGGCATTCTTATTACTTCAGCCATTTAGATCGTCTTTAATTCCAAGTCAAAATTAACCCATCAATCAAAATAAAAATTTGGATTCTACATAAAATGATCATTGAGTTAGCAATGTTCTCGTATTAAATTGCCGAAAATGCTCGATCGATATACCATAACACTAAAACCAGATGAGCTTGCGCTTGTTTTGGGAGTAGAGGTTCCTGACTTCTATGAACCTCAGTACAATGCCGCCCCTACTAAGGCATTGCCAACCATAACTGGCTCAGAATCAGACAAAATATCTTTTTTTAGTTGGGGACTGATGGCACAATGGTCAAATAATCGAGCAATGAGTCCTAAGTTTTTCAACCTCCCAATGGACTCAGTGATTAACAAAGCGAGTTATAGAAAAAAACTTTCGACCCACCGATGTGTCATCCCAATGGATGGATTTTATTTATGGAAACAGGTAGCAAAAAAGCAGCAAGTACCGCATTATTTTTTCTATCCGGATAAAAAAGTCTTCTCTGTTGCCGGACTTTGGGAGGAAGGGGAAGATGGGTCACATTCCTTTATCATGATCACACGGCCAGCCAATAGCCAGATATCAGACTTTCAGGAAGACATGCCTGCTATTATGGATGCGTCTTCAACAAGAAGATGGCTGGAATCAAATGATCAGGAAGAATTGCAAGAGCTACTAAATCTGGAATCAAAAGAAGAATTTATTTCTCATACTGTTGGGCCTAAGATCAGGGATATTGAAGGAAACGATGTTTCATTCTTAAAACCAGCTCCTCCAGCTGATCAGCATGGCAACTATACTTTGTTTACGTGACTAGGCTAAAATACATTTCATTCATTCTTCTTCTCAGTAGCTGCTATGTTGGCGATGAAGTAGCGCCTGATCAGGAGATTTGGGAATATGCACGTCCTAAAGAAGTCGGTTTGTCCGAGGAGTCACTCCTCACCATTAACGCAAGAATACAAATCAATGATTTTTCTGAGATCAATGGACTCATAATCATTAAAAATGATCAGTTGGTTTTCGAAAATTATTTTAATCGAGATGACTCGCAAGGATTCATTCAACGTTTGCCAACGTTAAGCAGGAGGCATTCGGCATATAGTTTAAACAGTGCCAGCTTAACTTTTGCACTGGCTGCCACTGGAGTGGCTGATGATAAGCGTCTAATCGACATTGAGGATCCGATTTCTGATTATCTACCAGATTATGAAGATGTATTTTTAGCGAATCCTGAAAAGGAAAATATCACAATTGAGCACCTGCTCTTGCACAAAAGCGGATTGTCATGGAATGTAATCCAACAACTTAGCCCCCAAAATGACCTAAATCAAATGAAAGCTTCGGAAGATTGGGTTAAATACATCCTGGAGCAACCCATGGAAGCCCCTGCAGGAATCAGGTTTAATTTGAACACAGCAACAGGTGTCCTTCTTGCTAAGATTATTGAACATGCATCAGGTCAGTCATTTGACGATTTCATCCATGAAAATGTTATTGAACCACTTACCATTACCTCTTTCAATATTGAAACTGATCCTTCTGGTAATTTCAATGCCGGTGACGGCATTAGTATTTCTTTGCTTGATTGGACCAAACTGGGGTACCTTTTCCTGAAGGAAGGACTTTGGCGTGGAAGAAAAATTCTTGATCCCAATTTTATCGAGAATGCAACCTCCGTTCAAACTGAGGTGTCAGGAACTCAAACACTGGGGTATATCTGGTGGCAGTTTGGAGATAGCTTTTCAAATGCTTTTGCTATACCAAGCAATGAGATCATTTATATCCCGGGTGAACTAGGTCAGCATATGTATTTAATACCTTCTGAAAACATGATTATTTCTATCTTCGCTGATAATCTTTCGGATAGTTTTTATGGTTATTCGCAGAATCTATTCACTGAAATAACAAATAGTTTCCAGTAATTCCTTCTATGAGCTCAGATAATGACCTTTTGCTTTTCCAACAGGTGAAAAGTAATGACTTCTCTTCGTATGAGGTCATTTTTAAGCGCTATTACAAAGAACTCTACCGCTTTGCATTCACGTACGTGCGTGATGCCACCATTGCAGAGGAAATGGCACAAGAGGTGTTTCTATACATCTGGGAAAAGCGAAGCAACATAGAGATTCAAACAACCCTCAAAACGTATCTCTATTCTGCAGTAAAAAACAAGTGTCTCAATTACATCAAGCTGGAGCTACCGAAGCAACAATCCATGGCGGACGTAAGCGAGGTGATGCTCAGCGTGAGTATGCCAAAAAAAGATGAGGGTGAGAATGAGAAGTTGAAGAATTACATCCAATCTGCTATTGACGCTTTGCCCAAGAAATGCAGAAAAATATTTATGCTCAGCAGAAATGCGGGAATGACTTATGAGGAAATAGCCGAGGAACTGGATTTATCTAAAAAAACAGTAGAAAATCAAATGGGAATTGCCCTTAAAAAATTGAGGGAATCACTGGAGCATGTGTACAAACATTATAAGGAGCATATGAACTGAAAATAAAGTGAAAAAATTTAGGGGTTATCCCCTGAATGATTGACTGATAAATGAGATGGCAAACGACCTGAAAGCATATAACCACCTGAACTACAAGGATCAGCCTTCCGATAAAGAAGACGGGTTCATGGAGTTCCTATTTCAGCACACCAACGCAGAGGCACCTGAAATAGATGAAAACAACGCATGGGATCAACTGAATCAAAAAATTCACAACCCAAATAAAGGCTTTGCATGGATGAAAATAGCTGCCGCTGTGGCCATTCTGGCTATCCTTTCAGTTTCTTTGTTTATATACAATCCGTCTCCTTCGCAGATCCACGTTTCATCTACTGATCAAAAGGTTAATGTTACCTTCCCGGATGGGTCTGTTGGTATTCTGAATGCCAATTCAAGTTTTACATATCCAGAGTCATTTGGGGATAAGCGCAATGTCTCTTTCTCAGGAGAAGCATATTTCGATATTCAAAAGAGTGAAAAACCATTTATCATAGACGTGAATGGTGTGGATGTAAAGGTTTTAGGTACCGCATTCAACCTCATCACGACAGATGAAAGAGTTGAATTATATGTTGACAGAGGATTGGTGGCTTTTGAAAAAGATGGAAAGCAAACGAAGGTTCCAGCTGGAAAAGAGGCGATTTTTAATCGAAAAGATGCTTCAGTAGAATTGAAGAGCATCCCTTCAGCCAACATTATGAGTTGGAGAAATGGAGTTTTTAATTTCGATCAGACTCCACTTAGCGAGGCGCTAAAAGAGCTTAGCAAGTATTACGAGGTTGAATTCAAGTTTTCTAATGAAAAGCTGAAAGACTGCAAAATATCCGCAACATTCAAAAACCAGTCTCTTAAAGAGGTTTTAGAGACCATCGGCACTGTTCTTAATGTAAAAACCACAATTAAGAACGATACAGTAAAAATTTCAGGACAAGGCTGCTAATTGCGAGACTAACGTTTCATTAATTTTGTGGGCGTGTTTATCGCCTTCATATCCACTTTCCGTAAAGTCATAGCATTAGCATTATTGTGTGGGGCCATTGCTATTCAGGCTCAACAGAATGCGCTGCAAGGCAATCTTATTTTCTGGGGTGAAATTTCATTGTTTGAGTCTCTGGATTCACTCAGAAGTACCGGAATCCCTATCGCCTATAGCTCAGATAAACTTACGAATCAAAACCTAACCCTTGAAAAGGGGCTTTCCATCAAGTCATTTTTTGATCTGCTGGAAGATGAGCTAATCGCTGATATCAGCTACGATGATGGTCAAATAATCGTCTCGCCGCACATTCCTAAGAATTATACGGTGCATGGCGTTTTAAAGAATATTGAATCTGGAGAACATATCATTGGAGCTACGGTACAGGTAGAAGGAACAACACTCGGGACTACCACGAATGGATATGGGTATTATACCCTGACAATCAAGGAGGGTGACTATCGTTTGAATTTCTCTCACATCAACTACGAGAAGAAGCAAACAGAAATATCGCTTTACCGTAACACTTATCTGGATATATCCATTTCACCAAAAATCACACAACTAGATGAGGTGGAAGTGACTTCCATTGCCAATGATGTCAACATAACGGAGAATATCCCATCCATTGATCGAATTTCCATATCTGGTGCCGATGGTCAAATACCGTATTTTCTTGGTGAAGTGGATGTGATTCAAAATGCACTACTTAAACCCGGAATTCGTGCCATCGGGGAAGATGCAAGTGGGATTCATGTGAGAGGTGGTGGAGTTGATCAGAATCTAACTTTGCTGGACGAGGCAACAATCTACAATCCCAATCATTTTTATGGTCTTATCTCTGTTTTTAATCCAGAAGCTGTCAATAACGTAAGAATTCTTAAAGGTTATATTCCTCCCTCATATGGCGGAAGAACTTCTTCCGTAATCGAGGTAAGACAAAAGGAAGGAAACGTCAATCAAACACGAGTTTCAGGCGGTATTGGAATTTTATCCGCTCGGGCGCTGGTAGAAGGCCCCATTCATGAGGGGAAAAGCTCATTCCTGATTTCCGGAAGGCAAAGTTTGTTAAACCTTTCATTGGATGATTTTGCCAGCACATCTGTGAGAAGAAATCGCATTCGTTTTCAGGATTTAAATGTAAAACTCAACTTCAAATACAGCCGCAGCAGTACCTACTACCTATCTGGCTATATAGGCAATGACCGTAACCTTGCCGGACTGAATTCTACCAGAAATTGGGGTAATCGAATGCTGAATTTTCGATGGAACTACCTGTTCAGCCCTCGTCTGTTTTCCAACATATCTGTTTTTGTTTCTGAATACAACTACCGAATTGAAAATACAGACGTCCCCGGGGCATTTGTAGGGAGATCCAAAATAGCTGATTATAGCGCTAAGATGAATCTCACATATGTGATTAATCCGAACAACGAAGTTTCATTTGGTTTCGGTACGGTGTATCACCGCTTAGCGCCAGGATCACGCGAACCGTTAGATCAAAACGCTAATACAAATAAAATCAAACTGGAGGATGAGCAAGGGTTTGAGTCTGCATTCCATATTGGACAGGAAACGAAGCTGGGCCAATTAGCGATCAGCTATGGACTGAGAGTTAGCATGCTTCATACCATCGGGCCGGGGACGGTTTTCCAATATCGAAATGGAGTTCCAACGGCCGATTCTACCGTTACCGATACAGTGAATTATGAATATCTTGATTTGATTAATCGGGATTATAATTTAGAGCCACGCATGTCGCTGAATTGGCAGCTGAATAGCTCAACAGCCCTTAAAACATCGTTTTCGAGAACTGCCCAATACCTCCATCTGATCTCAAATACAATATCTCCATCTCCCACAGATATCTGGAAGCTTAGCGACACCTACATTCCCCCTACCACAACCAATCAATACACGCTAGGCTTCTATAAAAACCTGAATGATAACATGTGGGAATTATCTGCGGAGGTCTATTTCAAAGACATTGCAGATAACATCCAGTATAAGAATGGTGCCGATCTGGTATTCAATGAAAACATTGAAACAGAATTACTTTTTAGTGAAGCGAGAGCATACGGCTTGGAGCTTTACGCAAGAAAGAAAGCAGGTCGGCTCAAGGGCTGGATAAGCTATACTCTGTCCAGGTCAGAGAGCCGAATCCCTGAAATCAATGGTGAACGATACGTGGTAGAAAATCATGACAAAACACATGACTTTTCGACTTCATGGAGCATGCAGGTTTCCCCTCGGTTGAGTGCGTCTGCCAATTTTGTTTTTAATACAGGCATACCAGTGACCTTACCTACGGACAAATATGTTTTTGAAGGAAATTTGATTCCTCATTTTGGTTCGCGAAACAACGCCCGACTACCAAACTATCACCGTTTAGACCTGTCTGTGAAATGGGAAGGCAAAAAGTATAAAAAAGATGGCTCAAGAAGAAAAAATGAGGATTATTGGATTTTTACCATCTACAATGTTTATGCAAGGCAAAACGCATACTCCTATTTCTATCGGGAATCCCCAATTGATCCGGGAACGGCACAGGTGGTGAAATACTCCATTTTTGGTACGATTATTCCAGCTGTAACTTATAATTTCCGATTCTAATGAAGCATCTTATCTACCTATTGATCATTGCGTTTTTAGCTTGTGAAGAAGTGGTGGATGTTGACCTGCCAGATCCACAAAATCAGGTAGTAGTTGAAGGATGGGTCACAGATTCGACCAGTGCTCAACCCATTCGTATCACACGATCAAATGCATTTTCCAGCCTAGTTCCGTTCATTCCTGTGGATGATGCGCAGGTAATTGTACAGTCAAGAGATGGAGATGTTTTTAGCTACTCATACACTGATAATGGATACTATGAAGCCAATACCGCATATCGTGGTACCAGCGGAACTCAATACAGGGTTCGTATCATACTGGATTCAATAGAAGTTAGATCAGAATGGGATGCAATGCCTGAACAAGTTCCTATTGATGAACTTGAGATTGCTTCGTTTCAGGAAAATGATCCGGATAACTCAGATCAACAGATTACTATCTACTATCCAAAAATCAACACACTAGATCCCGGAGGCCAACAGAATTTTTACCGATGGATTTTTTATAAGAATGGTGAACTCTTTACTGAGCCGGAACCCATTTCCGTACAGGATGACAGGTTATTTGATGGCAACCTGATCCCAAACAACTTTCAGGAGTTTGATTACGAATCGGGTGATGAAATGACTGTGCAGCTGGTATCCATCTCACAGCGAGCACACGGCTACCTATCCCTTCTAAGGTCTCAGATTACTACCTTAGGAACTTCCTCTGGCACCACGCCCGCCATCGTTTCAGGAAATCTGTTTTTCGTCGATGGTGAGTCTGAACAGGTTCTTGGATTCTTCGGCGCTGTTTCTGGCAGTTATGCCTCAGAAACAGTTCCATAACACAAGAAATATTTAGGGGTTAGACCCACCTTGTTTTACTTACTCATATGAAAAAACAAATTACCCTAATTCTCGCAACGATCCTTGTTACCATACTTGGAATCAAGGTTTCTAAGAAAATGAGAAAGATGGCATAATGCCTCTTGAAAGTAGAAATTAACCAATGCTGTCCTTTTTGGATGGCATTTTTTATTTGAATAGATGGAAGTGGGGAATTTAGTGAGAGTATAAAAAGCAAACGGAGCGCCCTCACCAAAGCAACTCCGTTCTAATTCAACCAGCTATGGATTGTTTTGAATTTCTTTAGTTCAAGGTTAGCTAAGATTTTTATAACGAACCACCCTCATTCGGTCATTCTCGTCAAATATTAGATAAACCCAATATTATCACCGATTAAGATTTTCGGCATTGAAATATTCAGTGACAAAATACACATAAGGACTAAAATCAAGCCCTACGATAGTATTCTTCTATGATAATTGATTTGACCTAAATGGTAGTTAAAATGCCCATGTAGGTGTATTAAAAAGTAGTGAATGCTCATTGGGTAACCAAAAGGTTCTAACGGATAGTTCGTTGCATAAGAATCAGGATCTGCCTTATCAAGATAGTTTTCAATGACCTGCTTTGTGGTTTCAATATCAGATAGTAGTTCCTCATAGGTTACTTTTCCATTAAACTCAAAATCTCTCTCGCGCACATATCCGGTTTTTGCAAGTATGGCTCCAATAAAATGCTGGAGATTCCCTGTTAGATGCATCGCCAGGTTGCCGGCAGAATTATTAATACCATCAACCTTTTCCCACATCATATTTTTATCCCCGTAAGCTTCACATTCTGTTTTTAGTCTGTCCAGGTCCCTCAGGAAAAGCTTCTTTAAATCATTCGTTATCATCACCAGAAATTTTAAACTTCATTGTATAAAGATCGGATGTTTTTTCCATAAACTCATCCACGCTATCCTTCTTCAAATCACCAATGATTTCACAGGAAAGCTGAAAATCACGCTTATGAACCACTATTTCAAAATCTGCAATCAACCTTTCTGCTATGCTCATCATGTCATATGGAAAGCTCATCACAATCTCACGTGTTTCAAATATCATTGCCCTTCTCGCCTTGGATAGGGCAGAAGCAGTAGCTTCCTTATAAGCGTTGATCAGACCACCTACACCAAGTTTCGTTCCACCGAAGTATCGAATAACAACAACTAATACATTGGTTAGCTCAAAGGATCGTATCTGCCCCAGTATTGGATCACCAGCAGAATGAGCCGGTTCTCCATCATCGTTTGCACGCCATATTTGGTCATCCATTCCAAGTACCCACGCATAACAATGATGGCGTGCATCATAATATTCCTTCCTCAACTCCGACTGTATGACTTTAATTTCATCTTCGGATTGCGCTGGGTATGCAAAAGCTAGAAACTTGCTGCCCTTTTCCTTGTAAAGACCCTCGGTTTGTTTTTGGATGGTATAGAATTCACTCAAAGTTCTGATAGGAGCTTTTTAGCTTCTGACTCCACCTGCTCGGTTTCAGCATATGTTAGTGCCAAATCTAATAATTCTCTTGCCTCTTCGTTTTCCTGTTTCCCAACAAGTACTCTGCCCAGACCCAGATACCCAAAGCTTTTGAAAAACTCTCCGTGATTAGGGATGGTATCTCCATATTTTAATCCTAGCCTGTAAGCGTACTCCGCCTTCTTTTGATTTTTTACAACCTTTTCTTCGAAGTAACCCAAGAAGACATACCCGGCTAATTTGTAATACGGACTATTATGATGAATTAAATCATAAATGACATTGATCGGAACATCTTGAAAGTCTTCAGGATTTGCAAGTGATTCCAGGTATTTGGCTTTTGCGTAATAATTGTTTGGGTAGAGCGAGCAAAGCTCAGATAGGTACTCCTGAGCGAGCCTTGGTTCCATTTCATATCTCAGGTAGATATAACTCAAATAAACATGTGCCTCTACTCTGGTTAGGAAGGATTCAGTACATGCCTTCTCCAATTGGTTTAGACCTAGCTCCATATTTCCACTTCTAAAAAACCATAATAATGGCTTGTACATGGGGTGCTTTTCAGGATATTTCTCTCTGAAATAATTGTAGAGGCCGGTGGTGAGTAAAAACTCCGGGTGCTCGTCGACAATATCAAATCCTTTTTTCATTAGACCATAAGCTCTATTTGCCTCACCTACCGCTTTCATTGTAGCGCCCTGATCCGCGTAATATTCAGCCAGTAAGCCATAAGAGGCCATGGCAAAGAAAATCATCTCTGGCTCTTCAAGATTAGGATCTTTTGCTTTGGCCAAAGCGATTGCAGAATCCAGTTGCACCTCCATTTCCTTAAACAGTTCTTCTGAGATTAATGGAATGTTTGACCAGAGTATGGTCATAGCTCGCATCAAAGGAATGACCGGGTGATTTGGAATGTGCTTCTCAGCCTTACTAATGTAAAATTCTGCCGAATCAGAAGCAGCATTATAAATATGATCTGTCCCCTTCTTTACAAGATTTTGAACATATCCACGTTCAAAAACCTGCGCTGTGACGCTGAAAATGCTGAAAAAGAAGAAGAGAGTGAGTATTTTTTTCAAGGTGAACTAATTAAGATTTTATTGTAAAAATCTAAGATGCAAGATAACGTCGGTTTTGAGCTTTAAAAAGAGGGGTAGGTATTTAATTTTGTGACCCCATGTCAATTAATATCTATTCCTCTCCAAAAGAAGTAATCACTGAAAACCCAATTTTGTTTTATCAATATGGGTATCTCACTTCTCAAGCCTATTGTAACTTTATTGCCTTCTCAGATGAAAACTTCTTTATTGCCTTCGATCAGATAGACAATGTGGCAATTAGCATACCAAGGAGTCCCTTTGGATCAATATTTTATCGATATGAAGGTATAGGGGCCGAAGGATTTATTGAAGCGTTCACAGACCAACTGAGAAATAAGGGGATAGAAAAAATCCAAATAACGCACCCTTCGGAGATCTACGCCCGATTCGTTTCTGTTTCAACACTGGTAAAATCGGGATTTGATCAGATTTATTCTGATATCAACCAACACATTCCGCTGGATCTAAACTGGGAGGACTCCATTCATAAAATGCAAAAAAGAAAGCTCGAATCATTGATCAATGATGGTTTTGAGTTTAGAAAAATGGAGAGGAGTGAGCTTGAAACCGCTCATAAGTTTTTAACCGTATGTCGGCAGGCACAAGGACTTCAAATTAATATTTCGTGGGAGCAATTAAAAAAATCAAGTGATGAACTCCCCGAAAAATATGAGTGCTTTGGTGTCTTCAGAGATAGCAAAATATCAGCCCTATGCATTGCTGTGAATGTCTCAAGTGAAGTAGCCTACTACTACCTGCCCGGAACTAGCCCTATGTTTAGAAATCAAAGCCCTATGGTTATGCTGATTGCAGGAATGATCAGGTATTATCGTGAGAGAGGGTTTAAGTATCTGGATTTGGGAGTATCGTCCATCGAAGGAAAGTCTCAGGAACCACTTAAAATATTTAAAGAACGAATGGGTGGGATCGAATCGAAAAAACCTACGTTTCTAAAACAGATTTAAGTAGATACTCCAACTTTGCGATCCAGGTGGACGGAGAAAACTTTTTTTCAACAACAGCCCGAACCTGATCAGGATCATACTGCGGGTAGGTAGATAGCATTGTCGAGATATTATCCCTCAAATCCTCAGTATTTACCTCACATAGCAAGCCAGTATCTTTCGTAACAATCTCTACAGGCCCACCACATTTAGTCGCCACTACCGGCTTTCCACATGCCATGGCTTCAAGCAATACATTGCCAAATGTTTCATATCTGCTGGGAAGTACCAAAAATTGACTGTTCTGCATATATGATTTTATCTCAACCCGATCTTTCTCGCTAATAAGTTCAACCCGATCCTCTAAATTTAGTTGGCCTATTTTTCTTTCCAGTGCTTCCCTTTGTGATCCTCCTCCAATAATTTTTAAATTCAGCCCGTCTTGAGCTACCGCCTCAATCAATAAATCAAATCCCTTCTCATGTTCTAACCGACCAACAGCCAGCACATATTGCTCATTTTTATCATGGACATCAAAGAATTGTGTGTCTACAGGATTATACAATGTTTTTGTTTCTGGAACCCATTTTGCTATTTCCTTAGCATGAAAATCACTGGTGACAGTCACCAGTTCTGCTTTTGAAATCGCAGATAAAGTTTGACGCCTCATGCCTCCCAGATCATTCAATAATTGCTCGAACATAAAGCCCCCCAAACGTATATGGAGGTGAAATGGAATATCATATTTATCAGAGAGGTACTCACCAATCAGCACGCCCGGATAAGTTGCCTGAACCATTATCACATCCGGTTTTCCAAATGCCTGAATATGTGACTGATAGTTGAGTTCATTACACCTAATGATCTCTCTTAGATTGCCTTTTTTCAAACGCTTGGTCCAGCTAAGTGCAGGTTGATAGAACTCCCTAAAACCCTCATTTATTATTGTTTTTGAAGTATCCTGCTTGTGTTTTTGAAGTTTAGTCAGGTTTTTATAGTGATCCTTCAACCACAGTAACTTTTCGTCGCTACCCTGACCCCATGTACTCACCCCAATCTTCCAGTCTGGCCTTAAGCGAGCCATTAATTTTATTTGATCCTTTATGAAAATCCCATATGAGGGATTTGTATCAGAAGGATACCAGGATGGGACAATAAAGAGATTCATTCCCCGAATTTACTTGGACATTGCATTTTTTGGTATAATCGACCATTAAGTCTTTACTTAACTTCCTATTCAAATTGCTCTTGCTGTCAATTTTCACTTGAGTTAAATTGCTAAAAACGATCTCAAATGTGATATTACTAAAATGAATCAATTGCCATTGGTTTCTGTCATTTGTTTATGTCACAATCAGCTCCCCTACGTTCGGGAAGCCATACAGTCTGTTTGGAAACAAAGCTACCCTTATATTGAACTAATCGTGGTGGATGATGGCAGTACAGATGGAAGCAAGGAAATGATCGAATCCATTTTGAAAGGGGAAGGTGTAAAGTTCATTGATATTGAATCCCGAATTGGTAATTGTGCAGCTTTCAATCGTGGTTTTTTTCAATCAAAAGGTGAATTTATCATAGACCTGGCGGCTGACGATATTTTAATGCCTGATAGAATACTGGAGGGGATAAACACATTTATGAAAACCAATGCGGGCGTTACATTTTGCGATGTAATGAACATAGATCAGGAAGGAGATGATCTTGACCCCCATTTTAAAAACCAAAATGGCTCTATTCAGCAAGATATTCCGGAAGGAGATATTTACCTCGACCTGATCAAAAGGTATTTTATCTCACCTCCCTCGATGATGATAAGAAGGGAGGTTCTAGAAGAATTAGGTGGATACGATGAATCGCTCTCTTATGAGGATTTCGATTTCTGGATTCGCTCTTCCCGAAACTGGAACTATGCTTTTACCAACAACATTTTAGTAAAAAAAAGGAAGGTGATGGGCTCATTATCCGATCATCAGTTCAGATACAGAACCAAGCACCAGGAATCCACCTTAAGGGTTTGTCAGAAAATAAAAGAGCTGAATCGTTCAAAAGAGGAAGATTCAGCTCTCCGAAAAAGGTGTTTCTACGAAATCAAGCAATGTATAAAACAGGGTAACCTTAAACTGATTTTTCACTTTTTAAAGCTACTCTAACGGCTCTCTGAAATCACTAAAGATTTTTAAATTAAACGAACACTCATGGTATTTTGTGTGTTATACACATACACTAGTAATAGTGAGTTAGGTTGGTTGTGTGATGGGGTCGTCCGCTCGGGCGACCCTTTGTTATTTGCGGTTATCTTCCCCCCTCAAAATAGACAAATATCCATCATATCTCAGTTGTGAAATTGTGTCTCCTACTGCTTCTTTGACCTTACAGCCTGGTTCATTTTCGTGCAGACAATTGTGGAATTTACATTGACCTAAAAAATTTCTCATTTCCGGAAAGTAGTGCGATAGTTCTTCCGATTCTATTTCAGAAAGACCAAGTTCTTTTATCCCGGGCGTGTCAATGATGGCTGATTTATCATCCAGAAAAAACATTTCTGCAAAGGTGGTAGTATGCACACCCTTATTGGCAAAATCAGAAATTTCTTTTACTTCCTGACTTGCATGAGGGATTAAACAATTAATCAACGTGGACTTACCTGCCCCGCTATGACCACAAAGCAAACTGGTTTTATTTCTGAAAAGCTCTGATACTTTTGGATCAACTTCTCTTTCGAACTGGCATAAATGAACTTCATACCCAATATCCGTGTAGATGGATTTCAGTTCTTCGAAACGTTCAATTTCCTTTTCCTTGTATAAATCTCGTTTATTAACAAGGATGATTCCCGGTATGCGAAAGCTCTCCAAAGTAATCAAAAACCGATCGATGAAGCCGGTAGAAGTGCGTGGTTTCTTTAAAGTTACGATCAAAATACCTTGATTGATATTCGAGGCAATGAGATGATCATGCCCCTTTTTCCTCGGGCTCTCTCGAATCATGTAATTTTCACGCTCATAAATCTGAGTTATGACCCATTCACCATCAACCTGCTGGTTTGCTTCCACTTCCACCCAGTCACCAGCTGCTATTGGGTTGGTGATCTTCTTATCTTCCAGCTTAAACTTTCCCCTAAGCCGAGCCACCAGCCGTTTATTTTCGGCCAGCACCTCATACCAAAGCCCGGTTGATTTAACTACAAGTGCCTTCACTGATCATTTTCATTGACATTACATGCAATAGTACACAAACCACTCAATTGAAATAAAAAAGGCTGACCACATTGTGATCAGCCTCAAATCATCAGACTAAAATTCTCTTAGTTATTTGAAAGGTACTCAGCTACTCCATCTCTGGTAGCACTCATTGCTGTTTTACCTTCTTCCCAGTTTGCAGGGCATACTTCGCCGTGCTTCTCAACATGCTGCCATGCATCTACAATTCGAATCATCTCATCAATATTTCTCCCAAGTGGAAGATCGTTGATCGTTTCATGTCTCACAACTCCTTCTTTGTCGATGAAGAATGTACCTCTGAATGCTACAGGAGCTCCTTCAAATTCAAGGTTTCCTTCTTCGTCGTATGACCAATCTCCGGCAAGTACACCAAAGTTTGTTGCTACCGTTTTAGAGGGGTCAGCTACCAATGGATATGTAACACCTGAGATTCCACCTTTATCTTTATCTGTCATCAACCATGCCAGGTGAGTTTCTTCTGTATCGCACGAAGCTCCAACCACTGCTACCCCTCTTTTCTCAAATTCAGCAAGCTTTTCCTGGAAAGCATGAATTTCAGTTGGGCACACGAAAGTGAAATCTTTTGGGTAGAAGAAAAAGATTACTTCTTTCTTACCAATGTACTGGTCAAGAGAAAAGTTTTCTACGATTTCTTCGCCATTGATTACAGCTGGTGCATTTACGATAGGTGCTTTTTTTCCTACTAAAGACATTTTTTACGTTTGTTTTAATTGTTTAAAAGTGATTTATAAAATTTTTACATCCGCTTCCGGGTCAATTCGTTCTCCATTGACCTGTAGCTTTATTTCGTTTATTCGAAAATTCTTTATTCGTTTCTTCCTGAAGAAATCATTAATCAACCCATACAGTTCCTCGTCATAGAAATCCTGAATTCTATTCGTTTTCAGACAATAAATATGTCCATGAGGATTCATGTTCGCATCATATCGCTTAGATCCTGAACGAACCGAAACCCTTTGGATGAGTCCGGAATCGACCAATACATCCAAAACCCTGTAAACGCTCCCAAGAGAGATTGATGGGTTATCCACCTTGATCGTTTCATGGATCGCTTCCGCAGTGGGATGGTCATTTGAGACCATTAACTCCCTCAGTACGGTAATTCTTGGGTGTGTAGCCTTTAAGCCTACATCACTCAGTCGTTCTTTTATTTGATTAGTAATTTCCATTTAGGAATTTTTCCTAAATGCGAAATTAGACCAAAATAATGGAGAGACCAAGAATTTCGACCAATGAATGAAAATACCATGTTTAGGGGATCAAAAAAGTGGCAGAATCTTGGTTAATTGCAGTATAAATGAATCATTTATCTTTAATGAATCGGAATCAAACACCATGATTATGAAAAACCACACTACTAAGATTTTAACCCTAATGCTTGTTGGCCTCTTCTTCATTAGCCACACAGCTAAGTCTCAGGACTTTGGAGAGGTATTCAGGGCAGGACCTGAAGATGCAGAAAAATACCTTGAAAGCTATATTGATCCTATCATGATGTCATTTAATAATGGCTTGAGTGGCGGGTGGGTAAATACAGCTAAAACTCACAAGCTTTTGGGCTTTGACTTGACCGTATCAGCTAATATTGCAAATATTCCTGATGATGATAAGCTTTGGCAGTTCAGAAATGCTGATTTTAGCAATCTACAGCTTAGAACTGGCTCAGAAGCGACCCTCCCAACTGCTGTTGGGGGACCAACAAATGAAGAACTTGTTGTTAGAGGAAATGCGCAAATTGGAGCTATTAACTTCACAAATGAATCTGATCCATTCCCTGCAGCAGATGGTTATGATACCGAAGATTTACCAATTGCAGGGTTTCCTGTCCCAACATTCCATCTCGGTATTGGCTTGGTCAAGAATACTGACTTAAAAATAAGATTTGTACCATCAATAAATACAGACGATCTCAGCTTCAATATGTGGGGAGTAGGTGTATTGCATGATGTAAAGCAATGGATTCCGGGATTAAAACTAGTTCCCATGGATATTTCCGCGTTTGTAGGTCACACTAGTTTAAAAGCTGAGTTTGATATCGATGAATCATCAACAGACTCGAATGGCTATACCTATTCAGCTGACGGTACTGCTGAATTCAAGGCCTCATCAACAGTGATACAGGTGCTTGCATCCAAAAAGCTAGCTATTTTCACTCCTTATGTAGGATTAGGTTACAACATTGCAGGCAGTTCATTTAAGGTAAATGGTGAGTTCGTTTACTCTGACGGCTTCCAGACTGAAACAGTTCAAGATCCTATCGATCTCTCTTTCGGAGGTGGTAGTTCACCAAGAGTTACCATTGGAGCTCAGATCAAACTGCTTATCCTCACAGTTCATGCAGACTATTCTATCCAGAAATACAACACCTTTACTGCAGGTGTAGGATTGAGTATTAGATAAGATTTTAGAATCGTATAAAAAAAGAAAAGTCCCGTCAAAAACGGGACTTTCTTTTTTACTTGTCAAACAGGTGTATGAATAAATTTGTGTTATGCATTAGATATATACTATCTAATCAAAAAAAGTAACCACCTAATTATGATAAAAGTTTTATTTGTTTGTTTAGGAAATATTTGCAGGTCCCCTTTAGCAGAAGCAATTTTCAGAAAAAAGCTACTTGAGACGGGTTTAAGCAACAAAATAACCACTGATTCAGCTGGCACTGCCAACTATCATGTTGGTGAAAATCCAGATCCCAGAACAATAGAAATCGCTGAAAAACATCGCACACCTGTTAATCATACGGGGCAGCAATTCAAAAAACATCATCAAACTGAGTTTGATTATCTGCTGGCAATGGATCGTTCAAACTACCAAAACATGATACGGGAGATGGGTGAAGAGCCATCGAAATTATTATTGATGAGAGATTTTGATCCATACGGTAAAGGTGAAGATGTTCCTGATCCCTATTATGGAGGTGTTAACGGATTTGAACAGGTCTATCAAATGCTGGATCGCTCGCTAGACCAGTTTCTGGATCATATCAGGAAAGCGCATAATCTATGAGTGACTTCATTCAAAAAGTCATCAGCAACAAACTAAAAACCTCTCTTATATCATATCACTCAATTGCAGGAGGCTGCATAAACAATGCATTTCAGGTAAAAACTGACAGTGGAGATTATTTCCTCAAATGGAACAAAAGTCCACTTTTGGATATGTTTCGTGTGGAAAAAAAGGGATTGGCTATATTAAACGCACATTCCCCTGTTCATTCACCAAGTGTGATCTCATTCGGTGAAATGGGCGGAAAATCTTATCTGATTACTGAATGGATTAATAAAGGAAGCCAAAATGATCAATTCTGGGAAAATTTTGGTCGTAACCTGGCTCTTCAGCATCAGGTAACAATGGACCAGTTTGGGTTGGATCATGACAACTTTATTGGGAGTTTACCTCAGTCAAATAAACAACACCAAAGCTGGTATTCATTCTTTATTAACGAACGTTTAAAACCTCAGATGAACATGGCTTCATCTAAGGGTTTAATCGATACAAATATTCAGAAGAAATTTGATCTGCTATTTCAACAATTTGAAGAATTAATCCCTGATGAACCACCGGCACTTTTACACGGAGACCTCTGGAGTGGGAATTTCATGATCAACTCCGAAGGTGAAGCATCTATATTCGACCCTGCTGTTCATTTCGGCCATCGGGAAACTGAACTGGCCTTTACACAGCTTTTTGGGGGTTTTTCACCAAAATTCTATCATTATTACAATGAGCAATACCCATTGGAGCCAGGATTTGATGAACGAATAGACTTACACAACCTTTACCCCCTACTTGTTCATGTGAACCTTTTTGGAAGTTCATATCTCTCAGGCATTGTTCAAACCTTAAAAAAATTCACTTAAACTCATCGATTTTATCCCCGCTCTTGCGCTATTCCAATGCGAACGAGGTACGAGTGAGACTTGGAAATCTGCAAGGAGATTCCCAAGTCTCGAGCGCCTACCGGCTACTCTCCCAAGGGAATGAGGAGTGAAAGCAAAAAAGGAATAGTAAGTACTTACCTGTAAAGCACCTGATAGTTGTTAGCCGTCTTTTGCTCCATAATCACTGTGCGATTCCACGGCAGTTTATTGAATGAGTCTGGTGTGTAATTTTTAATGGTTGCCAAATTCAACGGACTTTCAAACGAAAGCATAAAGTCTCTGTTTAGCAACTCCTTAATCCGCTTAGATTTAAATTCTTTGTTATCAATACAGAATGAAAACGTAAGCGCCGAATTTTGCATCAGGTTGATCTTGATATTCAATAAATCAAGTACCTGAAGGATTAACCCTAGTTTCTTTTCATCCATGAAGCTGTGGTCTTTTACCTGTGCGGTGACTAGCAACTGATTCCCTTTAAAGACGAAGCATGGAATCATTTTAGTGGTGTTCTCTGTCGCAATAGTAGTCCCCTGCTTTCCTTTATCCAAAAACGAACGAACAATCAACGGAATGCTTTTTTGAGCTATGGGTTTAAGTGTTTTTGGATGAATGACTTGCGCGCCATAGTAGGTCATTTCAGTCACCTCGCGATAGCTAAGCTTTTCATATTGTTCAGTTCCCTCCAATATTCGCGGGTCAGCATTTAAAATGCCCGGAACATCTTTCCAAACAGTAAATCCGTCCGCATTGAGACAGTAAGCCAAAATAGCTCCAGTATAATCCGATCCCTCCCGTCCCAGCGTTGTGGAATTACCTTCCACATCAGATCCTATGAAACCCTGAGTAACTACCACTGACGCTTCAGCTACAGGTTTTAAAGATGTAATTATTTGCTTTTCAGTGACTACCCAATCCACGTTGGCTTCTGTGAAGTACTGATCTGTACGAATCACTGACCGTGCATCAAACCAGGTGCATGATACATGTTGATCCAAATAGGCAGCAATGATTGAAGTGGATAAAAGCTCTCCATAAGGCACCACTTTGTCATAGGCCAGCATGGGCTCGCAATTATTTAATTCCTTTAGTACCTGCTCCAAAGATTGTTCAAATTGAATATAGCGTTCAGGTAATTCATCCAGGAGATCCTGTGCAATCTCATGATGGTAGTCCTTCAATTCCTTTAAAGTCTGGCTATAGTCATCCCCAGCATGGGCCTGCTTGACTAGTTCTTCAAGTTTATTTGTGGTTTTACCCATGGCTGAAACAACTACAACTACATTCTTCGAGTCGAAAGAGGAAACAATCTCAGTCAAATTTTTTACACCTGAAGCATCTTTAACTGATGCTCCCCCAAACTTGAAAATCTGCATAATGCAAACGTTATAACTAGTGAATGAATTAATTTCGTGGTTCGAAAGTCAAAATAAAATTCTGAACAAACACCCCTGATGAACAAAAGTAAGCTTGGCCTACCGATAGGAACAACCTTAGACCGCTTTATTAAGCAAAAAGAGGATGAATTTTCCTCTGCAACCGGCGAATTGTCTCAACTTTTAAGAGATATCGCACTGGCGGGCAAAATCATTAATAAAGAGGTGAATAAATCAGGGTTATTAGATATCACCGGTGGATTTGGTGAAAAAAATGTGCAGGGAGAAGATCAGCAGAAACTCGATGTGGTCGCCGATATTCGATTTACACGTGCACTTCGCAATGGAGGGATGACCTGTGCTGTGGTATCTGAGGAAGAACAGGAGATCATTCATCTCAACCCTAATTGTAGATATGTGGTGGCGATTGATCCACTGGATGGAAGCTCCAATATTGATGTGAATGTTTCCATTGGAACGATTTTCTCCATTTATAAGCGTATCTCTCCGGTAGGAGGACCTGTACAGGAAGAAGATGTTTTACAAAAAGGTACCGAACAAGTGGCTGCTGGCTATATCTTATATGGATCCTCAACCATGCTGGTTTATACGACCGGACGAGGGGTGCATGGGTTTACCCTTGAGCCTAGTTTGGGGGAGTTTGTCCTATCACACAACCTGATGAAATGTCCGAAAGACGGAAAAATTTATTCCATTAACGAAGGCAACTACTATGCATTTGATGAGTGGGTGAGAGAATATGTAGAAGACTGTAAGCAAAAAGGAATGACCGCTCGTTATATTGGTTCATTGGTGGCAGATTTTCATAGAAACATGATGAAAGGAGGCATATATTTATACCCAAACACCGAAAAAGCCCCTAATGGAAAATTGAGACTCCTTTATGAATGTAACGCACTTGCATTTATTGCCGAGCAATCCGGCGGAGTAGCTACAAATGGTTCGGAGCGGATTTTGGATATTCAGCCTACCACATTTCACCAGCGATCTCCATTGTATATTGGATCAGCTAAAATGGTTGAGCATGCCACCTCATTCATGAAGGCCGATACTGCTGCCGGGTAAGGACTTTTTGTTTTTCGCGCTCAATGATTGCCTTAGCTATATTCCTGGCAATCTCTCCCTGCTTTGAATGCTGAAGAAGGCCTTTTACCTTGTTTTCAGGAATATCGATGCGATAAAGGGCATTTAATAAACAATTCAAATCATGATCAAGCAGGTAATTGACCTGTTTGGTGAGATATTCTTCCAACCGATCAAATTGATTTTTCCCATTCTCAAATTCCAATTGTTCCTCCAATCCTAAATCCTTGCGAATCAGTTGATAACTGTGTCTTAGTAAAGTAACTTCATCCATAGCAATGCTGATTAAAGCAATGATCAGCCATTTTTATTGACTTTAAAAAACTCAACAATGAAAAAAATATTAATTGTCATTTTTTGTGCAGTTTCTACTTTCTCATTTGCACAAAGTGATGAAAAAAGTGAAATCATGAAGGTCGTTAACCGGGTATTTGAAGCCATGCGCACCAACGACAGCACCATGCTAAAACAAAGCTTCACTGAGAACCCAAATACATTCACAGCCTTCATAAATAAAGAAGGTAAATCACAGCTTGTAACCGACAATTTTCAGCGATTTATTGATGCTATAGGTCAACCAAAAGATCAGGTCTGGAATGAACCCATCTGGAATGAAAAAGTGGAAATAGATGGGAACCTAGCCTCTGTCTGGGTAGATTATGCCTTTTATGTGGATGATCAGTTTTCACACTGCGGGGTGGATGCTTTTCACCTGATCAAACGTGAAGGTGGATGGAAAATATTCCACCTGGTAGATACGCGAAGGAGACTAAATTGTGAGGTGCCGGATGAGTTTAAGCCTTAATTTTATCCGGAATCCACTCAAAATCATCTGATTTTACGGCATCTTCCAAGAGAATGTCTGTAAGTTCCGATGGTGGAACAGTTGTTTTGCGCCTATTGAGATCTAGCCAGGCGCCATCCACGTCTACTTTGGCGGATAAGCTTCCATCATGCGTGTAGATATTATGTCGAAATGACCACTTCGATCCATCTTTTCTAAGCTTGGAGATAGTGAAACCAACCTCAAACTCCTCATTCATTCTCACCTCTTTAAAAAACCGGGTGTCTTCTCTGAAAAGTATCGGGCCCACTCCCATTTTTATCAGCTTATGAAATGGCATGCTGATATCTTCAAAATACATCAGTCGTGCCTGCGCACAATAATCATTGTAAGCCGTGTGGCGCATATGACCGTTGGGATCCAGATCAGCCCACCTTACTCTAAATTTGTATTTGACCTCACTCACCTTCTTCCTCTTCTTTCTTGGTTGCCTTTTTTGAAGCTTTCTTTTCTTCCTTCTTCTCTTTCAGTGCGTCAGGAGCCTGTTTAACCAGCTGACCGTACCAGCTCACCACCTTCTTAATATCTGAAACGTATACTCGACCTTCGTCATAATCAGGAAGCACAAACTTCAGAAATGCCTTCAACTCTTCAGGACTACTATTTTTGTCCAAATCAGTATCCCCGTCAAATTCTTTATGGATCTTTCTCATCACATCCTCCAAAGGAACAGCGCCTTCAGTATCGGTGGTATAAATAGATATTTCAGAAAGAATGCTCACTTTATTGTGCATGGTGGCCACCATTTTCTTTTTGTGCTCATCCAGGCTTTCCAGTATTACTCCGGTGCGTGTTGGTTGAATAACTTTAAAAAGGGTTCCTTTTCCGGAAACAGACGCTATATCACTAAATTCCATAAAATCGTTTTTTGAGGGGGCAAAAATATCTTATCTCGCTATCTCTCCATTGATTCGATCAATAAAATCCATAATTTCTTCTCCACCTACCCGATCCGTGGAAGAAGTGATAAACGTTGGAGGTAATTCTTCCCACGTTTTTCGCATCTCTCTTTTATATGCAGCCACATTGGACTGAACCTGATTTTTACCGAGCTTATCCACCTTAGTGAATACAATGCTAAAGGGAATACCTGACTCTCCCAGCCACTCCATAAATTCCAGATCGATCTTTTGGGGTTCGTGACGGCTATCTACCAACACAAACACACAGGCCAGGTTTTGTCGTTCCTCCAGGTATTCATTGATCATCTTTTTCCAGGCTGCCTTGTTGGTTTTGCTCGTTTGCGCCCATCCGTATCCCGGTAAATCCACCAGATACCAGTTTTCATTAATTAAAAAATGATTGATCAGTTGCGTTTTTCCCGGCGTAGAGGAGGTTTTTGCCAGTTTCTTTCGGTGGGTCAGCAGATTGATCAAACTAGATTTTCCGACATTGGATCGTCCGATAAAGGCATATTCCGGCATGATGGGGTCAGGACAGTCTACCACGTTTGGGCTACTTTTTACAAATTCTGCTGTTTTTATCTGCATGAAGAAGAAACTGATAACATTTGGACCGTACAAGGGTTTAATCCACTAATATTGCGGCAATTATGACGGTACTTCCTTACAAAGATAAGTCGGATGCGAAGAAGAAGCAGGTAGCAGAAATGTTTGACAGCATCTCCGGTAAATATGATTTTTTGAATCACTTTTTATCTCTGGGTATTGACATACGATGGAGAAAGAAAGCAATCAAGATGCTAAGAGACCTTCAGCCAAAGAAAATCCTGGATATTGCTACCGGAACGGGTGATTTTGCGATCGAATCATTGAAACTAAACCCTGAGAAGGTGGTAGGCGTGGACATTTCCGAGGGGATGCTTAATGTAGGACGTCAGAAAATGAAGAAAAAGGGTTACTCGGATATCATCGATATGCAATCCGGTGATTCTGAAAACTTACATTTCGAAGACAATAGCTTTGATGCAGTGATCGTTGCATTCGGAGTAAGGAACTTTGAAAATCTTGAAAAAGGACTGTCGGAAATGAATCGTGTTTTGAGACCCGGAGGACGAGCGGTCATTCTGGAATTTTCAAAACCGACAGCTTTTCCGTTCAAACAATTATATAATTTTTATTTTCGTTGGATATTACCGAAGATTGGAAAAGTGGTTTCAAAGGATAATGCCGCTTACACCTACTTGCCAGAGTCTGTGAATGAATTCCCCTATGGAGACGACTTTTTAAAGATTCTGGGTAAAACAGGATATAAAAACACTAAATGCAAACCATTAACCCTAGGCATCAGCTCTATTTACGTGGGAGAAAAATAGTTCTTGCGTGTTTGCTCATTTTAGGAATGGGATACGCTTCCCAGGCTCAAAATAATCCTACCGACAATCTCATCCACTACGAAGATCAATGGATTCATTATGGCTTTTTGATAAGCGTCCACTCTTCAAAATATGTAATTAAGTACTCCGATTACTTTACTTCTCCCGCTATGGATACGGTACACTCCATCGTTCCTGGAAATCTGGGAGGATTCAAACTTGGATTCGTAATCAATATGAGGATATCCAAGTACCTCGATTTCCGAATGTTGCCAACTGTTGGATTTTATGAGAATGATCTAAGCTATCGATTTACCAATGGAACAACGCAGAGGGAGCTGAAAGATGCTACCATGGTGGAACTTCCACTTCTGTTAAAATATAAATCAGCACGCAGAGGAAACCTAGCTATGTATATGGTTGCCGGAATTAATCCATCATTTGAAGCGGCTGGCAAAGGAGATGAAGAAGACGTGGGACAAAAACTGGAGCTAAGAAACTGGAATGTGGCAATAGATGTCGGTGTTGGACTGGATATGTATTTTGCCTACTTTAAATTCTCACCTGAGATAAGATATTCCTATGGTCTTAGAAACATGCTTACAGATGATCCAAACGACTTTAGTATCGGGCTGGATCGATTAACCACACAAAACCTGGGCATATTCGTAACGTTTGAAGGTGGCCCGGGAGGCAAGCGAAAGCTTGGCAAGACGAAAAAGCGTAACAGTCGAATTGAGGCTAAACAAAGAAAAAGACTGAAACAATGAGTAAACCCATCGCACTCATTACAGGAGCAACCAGCGGTATTGGGGAAGCAACCGCTCGAATACTATCTAAGGACTATCGGCTGATCATCTGCGGAAGAAGAAAAGATCGTCTGGAAAAACTCAGAGACGAACTTGAGACTGATGTTCAAATACTCTCTTTTGATGTGCGAGAGAAGGAAGCAGTTTTTAATGCAATCGCATCCTTGGCTGATGAATGGCAAATCATTGATACTCTGATCAATAATGCAGGCAATGCACATGGTCTGGACCTGATCCAAGAGGGAAACACCGATGACTGGGACGCCATGCTGGATATCAATGTCAAGGGGCTTCTATATGTGTCTAAAGCGATCTTGCCTAAAATGGTGGATCGCAAAAAGGGTCATATTGTAAATATTAGCTCAATTGCTGGATTGGAGGTATACCCTAGAGGGAATGTATACTGTGCATCTAAGCACGCAGTGGATGCGCTAACCAAAGGCATGAGAATGGACCTTAACGAACATGGCATCAAAGTCACCTCAATAGATCCAGGCCTGGTTGAGACAGAGTTTAGTGAGGTGCGATTTAAAGGGGATAGCAAACGAGCAAAACAGGTCTACCAGAACTACACTCCACTGACTGCTCAGGATGTAGCCGAAACCATCGAGTTTGTGCTTAATCGTCCAGCGCATGTGATGATCGGAGATGTATTGATTTTACCTACCGATCAGGCCAGCAGCACAATTGTGAATAAAAAAAGCAAATAGTCTTTTCGAAAGATTCCGGTTAAACACATATTTGCCGGATGCAACATATCCTGATCATCGGTGCGGGAAAATCATCAACCGCACTTATCAATTACCTCTTAGATAATGCCGGGAAAGAGCAGTGGCACATTACTATTGGTGAAAAAGACGTAGCGCTGGCTGAATCGAAAATAAAAGGAAACCCACAAGCCAAGGCTGTAACTTTTGATGTTTTTGATGCAGAACTACTTACCAATTTGGTAAAAGAAAATGATTTGGTGATCTCCATGTTGCCCGCATCGCTGCATATCCATGTTGCAAGAAAATGCGCTGAGCTAAAAAAGCATTTTTTAACAGCTTCATACCTCACTGAAGAAATTAAGTCCTTAAACGGGCAATTTGAAAATGCCGGCAAACTGATGATCATGGAGATGGGACTTGATCCCGGAATCGATCATATGTCAGCAATGAAGGTACTCGATGATTTACGTGGAAAAGGATATGAATTGACAGGCTTTGAAACATTCACCGGTGGCCTAGTGGCTGAGGAGTCTGTTGGCGACAACCCATGGAAATATAAGTTTACATGGAACCCAAGAAATGTCGTTCTTGCAGGTCAAGGCACCTGCAAATTCATTCAGGAAGGGAGATACAAATACATTCCTTACCAAAAGCTATTTCGAAGAACAGAGGCCATCTACATTCCTGATTATGGCTACTTTGAGGGATATGCCAACCGCGACTCTTTGGCATATCTGGATGTTTACAATCTCAGAGGAATTAAGACACTTTATCGGGGGACATTGCGAAGACCCGGATATTGTGCTGCCTGGGATGTATTTGTTCAGCTAGGAGCTACTGATGATACCTATCAAATGGAAAATGTGTCTGAAATGACGCATCGCCAATTCATTAATTCCTTTTTATCATACAATCCTCAAGATTCGGTGGAACTGAAATTGGCTCATTATCTAAACCTTGATCTGGATAACGGAATAATGTTTAAGCTGAAATGGCTAGGGATGTTTGATGATGAGTTGGTTGGATTAAATCAGGGAACACCAGCCCAAATTCTGGAACATATTCTTAAAAAGAAATGGACGCTTGATTCAGAAGATAAAGACATGATTGTGATGTGGCACAAATTCAATTTCCTGGATGGAGACAAGCCACGGCAGATTGAGTCCAGTATGGTAGCCATGGGCGATGATGATGTAAATACTGCTATGTCAAAAACTGTAGGCCTGCCGCTGGCCATCGCAGCGAAGATGATTTTAAAAGACAAAATCAACCTAACTGGTGTGCATGTACCAATTAAAAAAGAAATCTATGAACCGGTACTGGATGAATTAACCACCACCGGTTTGCAGTTTAATGAAAGAGAAGTAGAACCTACCTTTTACTAGCCTTACTTAATGACATGAGCTTTCACCACTGAGTCAATCTCTGCCATCACAAGGTCTATCTGTGAAATATCATTCTCCAGATGCTGATCAATAAGACTCTGCAGATGACTGGCAATTCGGATTTCATCTTCTTTTTGCTGCCCTCTGGCAAAACGTATAGAGTTTTGAAGGTGATCCATTGCGTGATGGATCGTTATCCTAGCTTCCTCTTTCTTACCCTCACGAATAAATTGTTCTGATACTCGCAGCGAAGCAAACGCTAAAGAGTTCATCGCATCAGCAAAAGCTTCATACATTAGATCATCATTGATATCCTCAGCCTTTATGTGGTTTTCAACCACCTCTAAATCATAGATCGCAATCTCGATCGCTTGAGTGCTGATGCTATCTCCATCTTCTTCCAGCAGCTTCATCATTTTGATTGCATCTTCCAGAAATTTAATTGCGGTTAAAGATTTATGATCCTGCAGGGTTCTGTCAGCCGTATTCATAAGTAAATCCGGCTCTGTTGCTAAATCCGTCAGGTTAGGATTCTTCATCTTTCTGTCACGCTCAACTTTAAAGTAGATCACCATTGAGCCAATCACCAGGGCCGCAAAAAGGAAATAAAATATGCCTTTATTAAAATTCATCTTATGTAAAGTCTAATACTGTACTAAAATAAGCCATTACGAACTTGCAGCCTCAAAAGCTGCGTCTACTTTCAAATTTTTTCGTTCAGCGGCCTCAACAGCCAGTTGATCACAGCGCTCGTTCTCTGCATGACCAGCGTGTCCCTTTACCCATTTGAATCGAACATCATGCGGTGCAGACGCTTTCAGGTACCTTTCCCAAAGATCCCGATTCTTCTTTCCTTTAAAATCTTTTACTACCCAACTTTTCAGCCAACCTTTGGATACTGCGTCCACGACATACTTGCTATCCGATACCACCAGCACTTTCCACCCTGGCTTTTTGATGGCCTCCAAACCAACGATGACAGCCAAAAGCTCCATTCGATTGTTTGTGGTGAGCCTAAAGCCTTCTGAAAGTTCTTTCTCCTTGTCACCATACCGCAATATGGTTCCATAACCACCGGGACCTGGATTGCCTTTGGCAGCTCCGTCTGTAAACATTGTTATCATGCAAATAGGTGATTTTTGAAGATTTTTATGGCGATGGCTAATAGTACAATCCCAAATACTTTTCTGAGAATATTAAACCCGGCAGAGCCAATTTTTCGCTCCAGCCATCCACAGGTTTTAAGCACCACATATACAAATATTAGGTTGAGCGCTATTCCTACAAGAATATTATACGTTGAAAATTCAGCTTTCAATGAAACCAAGGTTGTCATTGTTCCGGCTCCTGCAATCAGAGGAAAAGCAAGAGGTACAATGGAAGCACTTTTCATCTCCTCTGGATCTGACTTGAAAAATTGCCTTCCCAGAATCATCTCCATACCCAATAAAAACATAACTATAGCTCCTGCAATGGCGAATGAGCTAATGTCGATACCGAAGAGATTGAGTATACTTTCTCCTAAATAAAGGAAAATAACCATGATGACACCTGAGACAATAGTCGCCTTTTCCGATTGTACATGACCAAATTTTTTTCTTAAGTCAATAATGATCGGTACGCTACCCAGTATGTCAATTACAGAGAAAAGTATGAGCGAAACACTAATTATTTCTTTAAAATTGAACATCGCTATATTTTATTTGGGTGATATTTAACACAAAACTAATGTGATTGAGACCCGTATTAGCATAAAAAATTACTCATTTTGCAAACATTTTGGTGACCAGCATGTCAGGACCTCCTGGCACTGTTTTGGTAGGATGAGTGAAAATAAAAGGCAAACTCAAAATACAATTCAAAAGGACATGATTAAATCAACATTTTTTGCACTAATGGTGCTCGTTTCTTCTTTTACAGCGGCTCAAAATGGATGGAACTGGCCGGAAGATCCGAACCTGAAAAGTCAGGCAATGGAAAAGCAGGCTTACTATAAGCTACTGATAGCTCAGAGCAAATTTGAAGAAGCAATGCAGCCCCTAAACTGGCTCTATGAAAACAACCCAAACCTAAATCCATCTATCTATATCCAGGGTGTTGATTGCATTGAAGACATACTCAAAAAAACAACCGACAAAGTAAGAAAAGAGCGCCTACAGGATTCGCTTTTATGGATGTATGATCAGCGTATTGAGCATTTTGACAATGATGCTGCCACCATAGATCGAAAAGCCTACGAAGCATTTAAGCTATACTACAAAACACCATCAAAGTATCCATTACTTGCTGACTTGTACGACGAGGCTTATGAAATGAATGGGCCTGAAATTTCAACATTCAACTTGAATACCTACATGTTGCTTGCAAAGAATTTTCATAAAATAGATCCGGAAAAAATGCCAGCAGAGAAAGTGCTGGATATCCATACACAGATTTCTGATATAATAGTAGCTAAGCAAAAAAATGGTGAAAACCCTGACAAACTAAAAAAGGAGCAAGCCAAAACAGATGCATGGTTAAGTTCTATTCCTGGTATTTTGACTTGTGAATTCATTGAAGAAAAACTTGTACCAAAGTTCAGAGCCAATCCGGAAGATCTAAACACAGCAAAGAAGATTTTCAAATATTCTGTAGAAGCAAAATGTACGGATCAACCATATTTTCTGGAGGCAAGCGAACCGGTTTTCAAAGAGCAACCTTCTTACGCACTTGCCAGCGCAATAGGGAGTAAATATCTGGCGAGCGGTGAAATAACCAAGGGACTTCAATATCATGAAGAAGCAGAAAAACTTGCTACTTCTGGTGAAGAAAAATTTGACGCATTGATGGGACAAGCCGTTGCAAATAGCAAATTAGGCAACAAGTCCAGAGCACGCACCCTGGCCTATGAAGCTCTAAGTGCAAGGCCAGGAAGTGCCGAAGCATATAATCTGATTGGTAATTTGTACTTCACAAGTTATGACGATTGTCGTGGAGACAAGAGCAAAGTAATGGATCGTGGCGTTTTCCTTGCCGCCTATAAGATGTACGAAAAAGCTGGAAATAAATCACAGATGAATGCTTCTAAAGAGCAGTTTCCGTCTATTGAAGAGATCTTTAGCGAGGGAATGGAAGAAGGTCAGTCGATAACAGTTGGCTGCTGGATCAATGAAAGCGTTAAGCTTCAGAGAAGAGACTGATAAAGCAATATTTGATCATAACAATCCTCGCTATTAAGCGGGGCTTTTTTAGTTTTATCAAATGAAGTACCTAACCATTATTCTATTCTTCTTAATCTCCTACTCAAACTACGGACAAAAAGTTGTTGTAATAGGAGTCGCACAAGATGGAGGTTATCCACATATCGGTTGCCAAAATGAATGCCTGAGAGCCCACCGAAACAGCAACAATGCCCGATATATCACTTCACTCGCTTTGATTGATCCTGATTCAAAAAAGTGGTGGATGTTTGAGGCCACACCGGATATGGACAAGCAATTGCAATATTTCCGGGACCTCACCGATGGAGAATATCCATACCTACCCGAAGGTATCTTTGTTACACATGCTCATATAGGTCATTACACGGGGTTGATGTATCTGGGTAAAGAAGCTCTGGGAGCCAGAAATGTGAAGGTCTATGCACTACCAAAAATGATTGATTTTTTGAAGACTAATGGACCCTGGAGTCAGCTGGTCGAACTGGGGAATATTGATCCGATAATCTTAAACGAAGATCAAGCCGTCAATCTGAACGAGTATATTTCAGCTCTCGCCTTTACTGTACCCCACCGTGATGAATTTTCAGAAACAGCAGGATTTAAATTGACGTATGGTAAGAAGGGATTTCTATTTATTCCTGACATTGACAAGTGGTACAAGTGGAATCGAAGTATTGTGGAAATGGTTGAAGATCCTGTGATAAATTATGCTTTCCTTGACGCTACCTTTTACGATGCAGGCGAACTGCCAAACCGTCCAATAAATGAGATTCCTCATCCTTTTGTTACTGAAACAATGGCAATATTTGATGCAGAGTCGGATTACTTAAAAAAGAAGATTCACTTTATCCATTTAAATCATACGAACCCACTGCTTTTTGATAAACGAAAAAGGAGTGAGGTCTTAAAAAAGGGTTATCGTATTGCAGAGCAAGGGACTACTTATGACTGAAAGAAAATCATTGAATCCTGAACAGATAAAGCAGGACATTCTCAACTACTTAAACAAAATTTTTCTCAACAGTGCCGGTTCGTCACTCCCTCCAAAATCTGTTCATGAAAAAGTGAAAGAATATCTGGATCTGGAAGAAAAGGTAGGAGGCTATAAAGCCGCTGAAATCAAGCAAGATTCCATAAGTGAATTTTATCATAATGCTGCTGATCTACTGGCGTGTCAGCCAAGTAACATCGCCTTTACTCACAACGCCACCGACGCTTTTTCCAAAGCATTGACGTGTATCGACTTTCAACCAAACGATGTGATCATCACCACAGATTGCGATTACAATTCTAACTACATCCAATTCTTTTCCCTGGTTAAGCGCAATGACATCAAAATTGTCCGAATAAATAGTCTGGAGAATGGAGATCTGGATTTAGAGGACTTTCAGGAAAAGGTGGAAAAGTATATGCCAAAACTTGTTTCTGTATCTCATATTCCTACAAACTCCGGAATGGTTCAGGACGTCCATTCCATTGGGGAAATTTGCAGTAAAAATGAGATTCGTTACTTGGTAGACGCCTGCCAATCAGTAGGACAGCTAGAAGTAAATGTCAATGAAATCAAATGCGATTTTCTATCCACCACAGGTAGAAAATTTTTAAGAGGTCCCAGAGGTACAGGATTTCTGTATGTGTCAGATCGTGTGTTAGATGATGAAATCTATCCTCTTATGCTGGATGGCGCAGGTGCCATTTGGGATCAGGAAAATGACTTTACTCTACTTGAAGGTGCCAAGAGATTTGAAATGTGGGAAAAACCCTATGCCTTGCTTGTTGGATTATCTGAGGCCATTCGCTATTTGAATGAAGTAGGAAGTATACCCATTGAAGCCTACAATAAAGAGCTAATGAGAAGATTCAGAAACAATCTACGAGCGATTCCAAATGTAGAAATGTTCGATATGGGCACCAATTTAAGCAGTATTCTCACCTTCAGAAAAAATGGTAAATCACTGGAAGAAATTGAAAAAAGATTAAACGACAGGGAAGTTTATTACAGTGTGAGCAATAAAGAATCTGGTTATCTTGATTTCACAAACAAGGGAATTGACTGGGCTATACGATTATCTCCACATTATTTCAACTCTATCGATGAAATTGATAGGGTATCAGAAATCATCGAATCCATTTAACAATTATTCTAATTGTTGCTACAATTTTTGTAGTAAATAAAAAATTCGATACTTTTGCTACAAATAATGTAGCGAAATGAAATTACCCGTACCTGGAAATCCAGTCAGAGGATCCATCACTGGCCAGCCCATCATGGCACTCTTGGATTTATTAGGGCGAAACTGGGCGATGGGGATTATCTGGCATTTGAATAATGGACCGAGCAAGTTTCGATCTATACAAGAATACTGTCAATCGATATCCCCTACTACCCTGAATACCCGCTTAAAAGAATTACAAAAATCCCACTTAATTGAAAAAGGAAATGAAGGGTATCAACTGACACAATTGGGCAATGAGCTATACCAGTTCATAGAGCCTTTGGGTATGTGGGCTAGAAATAGTTGGGCTAAAAAATTTGAGTAAAATGAGAGCAATTAAAAAACCTGTTGAAGGAGAATATCCTGCCTATTCGAGTATCTATTTGGATTTGTTGGCCGATGATGACAATATTCTGGAACATTTATGGAAAAATTTTCTTGAAATCAAAAAATTCATCTATGATCTACCTAAGGAAAAACTCATCTACCGGTATGCTGACAACAAATGGACGATTAAGGAGATTTTAGTTCATATCATCGATGATGAGCGGATTTTCGCCTATCGGGCACTCAGGTATGCCCGAAATGATGACACTCCACTTCATGGTTTTGATCAAGACAGCTATGCAAAATATTCGGAGGCAAATGAGCGATCCCTGGAAAGTATTTTTGAGGAGTACGAATGGGTGCGTAAATCTACCATTGCCTTATTTCAGCATCTACCTGAAGATTCCTTCATGAGAAGTGGGTGTGGAGTGGATTTTGATGGTACGGTGATGAATCGGAGAACAGTAAGAGGTCTTGCCTATCACATCGCCGGACATGAGTTAAGACATTTTAATATAATTAAAGAACGGTATTGTCAAGATCTATTGACTAGCCAACCCGCTCAATCTTAGCTCCTAATGCATTCAATCGTTCGTCTATGAATTGATACCCACGATCAATCTGATCGATGTTGTGAATCGTGCTGACTCCCTCAGCGGACATAGCAGCTATGAGCAGCGAGACACCCGCCCGAATATCCGGGGATGTCATGGTAATACCTCGCAAAGGATAGGCACGATCCAACCCGATAACAGTTGCCCTGTGAGGATCACAAAGGATGATCTGTGCGCCCATGTCTATCAGCTTGTCCACGAAGAATAAGCGACTTTCAAACATCTTTTGATGAATAAGGACAGTTCCGGCAGCTTGAGTGGCTGTCACCAATATTACACTCAACAAATCCGGAGTGAGACCGGGCCAGATTGCATCTGCAATGGTCATGATAGACCCATCTATGTATGACTCAATTTCATAGTTTTCCTGAGCAGGAATATGAATGTCATCACCTCTAAAGTCCATTTTAATGCCCAACCGCTTAAATGTATCCGGAATTATTCCCAGCTCTTCAATTTGAGCATCCTTGATCGTAAGATCAGATTTCGTCATGGCAGCCATCCCTATAAAACTCCCTACTTCAATCATGTCTGGTAGTAAGGTGTGCTCGGTGCCTTTTAAAGATTTTACTCCCTCTATTCGAAGCAGGTTGGAGCCTATTCCATCGATATTAGCACCCATACGCACCAACATTTTACAGAGCTGTTGAATGTATGGTTCACATGCCGCATTGTAAATAGTTGTCTGGCCTTCAGCCATTGCAGCCGCCATGATGATGTTGGCTGTTCCTGTCACAGAGGCCTCATCTAAAAGCATGTAGGCACCTTTCAGATTCCTGCCATCAACGGAATAAAATGATGTTTTAGGATCATATTTGAATTTAGCACCCAGGTTTTGAAATCCTACGAAGTGTGTGTCAAGACGTCTTCTTCCAATCTTATCACCTCCGGGTTTTGGCATTTTGCCTGTTCCAAATCGCGCCAATAGTGGACCAAGGATCATAATAGACCCACGCAGTGAAGCGGCTTTTTCCTTAAAGTCTTGTGTATCCAGAAAGTCCAGATTGACGTTCGCAGCTTTAAATGTGTAGGATTCGCCTCCGTTTTTGGATACCTCCACGCCCATATCCTCCAGCAAATCAATCAACTTTAGCACATCACGTATCTTTGGTATCTTGTTAATAACAACTTCCTGATCCGTGAGCAATACTGCTGATATGATTTGGAGTGCCTCGTTTTTGGCCCCCTGGGGAATGATTTCACCGTTAAGCTGGTGACCGCCTTCTACCCGAAAAGATGACATCTTTGATTTGACAATTTGATGATTGTTTAATTACTCGATTGGACGACTAAACTATCGAAACCATCTTCAAATCAAAAAATCTTCAAATCAAAAAATTGAATTAATTTCTTCGACGGTTGCGACCGCCCTGATTATTGTTGCGACGACCCTTGCCACCCTGGTTGCTACGGCGGCCTTTATTCTGGTTACTACTACTTCTTCTATTTGAGTGCTTCTTCTCAGAATCAAATAGTCCCAGTTCCTTTACCGTCTCAATATCAATATCCAGCTTATCATTCGAAAGGCGTTTGATGTTTTTCAGGATTTGCTCATCCTCAATGCTCTCCTTGTTCCAGGTCTGGAAGAACCCTTTCATCAAACGACCAATGGCTACAATAGCACCCTCGCGTTCTTTAGGATCCTCCATCTCGATGGCCTGATCAATCAGGAGTTCAACTCCCCTGCCGTAGTGACGATATTTGATTTCGTTGGAATAATACTTCAAGCGCTCAGGCTTGCGGTCTAATACAGAAGCATCAGGTTTTGGGAAAGGTCCCTCAATATCTAATTCAAAATTGGAGATGATGTGCAAATCATCCCAAACCTTTTGATCACTTTCGTTATTCTTTCCCAGGTCTGGATTAATCAACTTCATCAGTTCCACTAAAGTAGCCGCTTTTTTATTGCGCTCTTCTTTATCCTCAACTGTCCGGAGATGCGCTACCAGATTCTGCACGTTTCTTCCGTACTCTCTAAGCTTCAGCTGCGCTCGCTGCGTATTGTATTCTAATGTATTCATAATAATCTAACCTCAAAAATAGTGATTTTGATCTTCAAAAAACTAGGGACAAGCTTCTTTAACTTTTTATAAGATCATGTATGCTAAACGAATTGTTGCTAACATCTGCTTACTGTTAGTAAACTTCCTACTTGTTGCCCAGCAATTGGATGGCTTGCCCACCAAAAGTAACATTAGAAAGTTGGATTTAAAACCAGGATTTAGTGATATATCATTAAAACTATCCAATGGTGATGCCTGGCCAATGAAACTGTCAATACCTCATAAAACCATTAAAGAAAAAGTGCCTCTAGTTGTTGCATTACATTGGGGTGTATCAGCAAATGAAAATAAGGATTTTATGAATTGTCTTATGATCCCCGCCATTGATACCTCCAGGTACATGATAATCGCACCACTATCCCAATTTCACTCATGGTGGGAAAATCCTAAGGAAAAGCAATTGGTGCGTCTCACTAGTCTAGTCAAAGAATTTTGGCCTGTGAGTCAGGTGATCATAGCCGGATATAGCGATGGTGGAACAGGCGCTGTTCACTTTGCCTCTAATCATCCTGAGCAAATTGATGGTGCAATAGCAATTGCTGCCTATTACAGGCTTGCCAGCTACAAAGTGCCGACATACGTCATCCACGGTGTAAGAGATCAGTTATTTAGCTATAGCCGATCTAAAGTTATCCTGGAAAAGAATAAACAGAAAAGTCAGCGAATGGAATTCAAAACAAGCGAGACACTATCTCATTATGAAGCATGTAATTATGTGAATTTACTGCAAAAAGGCCTTGAATGGATCGAAGAAAACCTTGATTAAAGCATCCCTCCCAAGGCACCACCTAGAAAGATGCCCAAAAAGACCAAAACGTATAGCGCCAAAACAACTATTGTCATCACCCCTATAAACAGAAAAAGCTTTCTCAGATTATTGTATGCAGATGAACACTTTTCTTGATCATCAGATCTGATCCCCTCTTGAATATGAACAGCAAATCGATAAACATATAAGGAAGGAAAAATATATATGAGCGAAAATATTAAATAGAAAAAACCGATACCGCTACCAATACCCGGATATAATTCTCCGGGATTAAGTCCTACGCCCCCAATAAAGATAAGCGAGACAATAATGATCAAGCCACTCAATATAAATCCAACAATTCCCAAAAACTTCCCCCATTTGGCCGTTTCCAGAAAGTTGTTTTTGTCATCGATCGTAAGCGTTAAGTTTTTATCTTCCATTTACTTAATTGTTGATTACAGCGATACACTTTAATTCAATCGCTATAGGAGTTGGAAGAGAGCTTATCTCTACAGTCGTCCGGCAAGGCTGATTGTCGCTAAAATATTCGGCGTAAATTTTATTATACGTTTTAAAATCGTCTTTCATATTCGTGAGAAACACTGTCACGTCGATTAAATCCTCCCATTTCGCCCCGGATGCTTCCAGAATTAACCGAACATTTTTAAATACTGAATGGCACTGTTCTGCAATGTCATAGCTTACAATTTCTCCGTTTTCATCCAATTCTACTCCTGGGATTTTCTTAGTTCCTCGTTCTCTCGGACCCACCCCTGACAGGAAAAGTAAGTTTCCGGTTTGCCTGGCATGAGGATACAATCCTACTGGTTCCGGTGCTTTATCTGAATCAAATTTTGTACTTGCCATGACTATTTGTTCATTATTTCTTCAATCTCCTCTGCTTCGATCGGGATATTCTTCATCAAATTGATGTGACCGTCTTTGGTTATCACAAGGTCATCTTCAATCCTGATCCCAATATTTTCTTCCGGAATATAAATACCTGGTTCTACGGTGAACACCATACCTGGTTCAAATACTTTATAAATAGAGGCCACATCGTGTACATCCAAGCCAATGTGGTGAGAGGTCCCATGCATGAAATATTTCTTATAAGCTGGCCAGTCAGGGTCTTCGTTTTTAATATCCGTTTTATCAATCAGGCCTAAATACAATAACTCTTTCTCCATCAACTTTCCAACCTCTGCATGGTATTCAGGAATCCTGTTACCAGGTTTCAACAATTCCGTTGCAGCATTTTTCACACGTAGCACAGCATCATACACTTCACGTTGGCGATCAGTATATTTTCCATTTACAGGTATGGTTCGTGTCATATCAGAATTATAATTCCCATACTCTGCTCCTACATCCATCAGCAAGATGTCTCCATCTTTTAATTCCTGGTTGTTTTCCAGATAGTGAAGCACACACGAGTTTCCGCCACCGCCGATAATAGGCTCATAGGCAAACCCTTTGGATCGGTTTCTGACAAATTCATGTAAATATTCAGCCTCCACTTCATATTCCATCACTCCAGGTTTCACAAATTCCAATATCCTTCTGAATCCCTTCTCCGTGATATTACAAGCCTGCTGCATAATATCAATTTCAAACTGAGATTTGATACATCTTAAATCTTGCAGAATCGGAAAAAGTCGTTCGTACTCGTATAATGGATACTTATCCCTGCACTCTTTCACGAAACGCGCATTGCGTGTTTCTACCTCACTGGCATTTCGGATGTGCTCATTACTATCCAAATAGATATGATCACATTCTGCCAAAATGGTATAAAAAGTCTTTTCAAACTCTGCTGTCCATTTGATGTTCTTAATCCCGGAGGTTTGTGTTCCTTCCTCCTTTGTCAACTTGTGACCTTCCCAGACTGCTATTTCTTCGTTGGTTTCTCTGAGAAATAGAATCTCTCTCATTTTTTCATCCGGAAAATCTGGCGCTATTAATACGATTGACTCCTCCTGATCTACGCCAGTCAGCCAAAATAAATTGCTGTTTTGCATGAACCTCATGGTCCCATCAGCATTCGTAGGCATGATGTCATTGGCATGAACGATTGCGACAGATCGAGGCTTCATTCGTTTGGCCAACTTCTCTCTATTTTGAATAAACAACTGATTATCAATTGGTTCGTATCTCATGGTGTATTATTGTACTAACAAAAAATATCTGCAGGTGGTAATAGGCTAAAATTAGCATTTCTTTATCCAAGTAAAGTTACCTCCCTCCCCCAAACCTAAAAATCCTTCTCGAAAATCCACGATCATCAACCACTTCCCCATCGCTTACTTTTTTCACTCCTTCTACCGTGTAGAGTGCCTGCGGGTTGTATCGTTTAATAGCCTCTAAGATCGTTGGCAATCGTTCCCTTTTATTAACGGTAAACAGCACATTCACAGGTCCATCCCCCGACTCACCTTCCAGATTTGTAAATCGCATGTTTTGCTCTCTGAAAAACGTGATCAACTCATCAGCTGGTTTAGCTGTGATTACTCGCACCACTACGTTCCCAATAGCCAAACGTTCTTCAATCATCATTCCCACAAATATCCCCATCGCATACCCCCCTGCATAGGCGAGGAAAGTCTGCCAGCCACCGAGGTTCTGAAAAATCTGACTGATTGCCATTAACCAGATTGCTGCTTCAAAAAAGCCTAGAATGGTTGCAACATATTTTCTGCTATTTAGCATGAAAATAATTCTTAGTGTGTTTATTGAAACATCACAGATTCTGGCAAAGAAGATCAACAAGGGGATAATCACATAGTTTAGCAACTCCGGATCGATATTGAAGATTTCTGAAAGGTTCATAATGCAAATCTATGTCCTGCCCTGACTCCTCCAAGGAGGAATGAGATTATAAATTACAGCACTGTCCATTCTCAGTTATCTGCTTCGTCTTAGAGGAAATATTTATCTTAACTAAACACAACTAATAACTATGAAAAAGTATTTGTATGTATTCCGAGGGGGTGATGAAGGTTACGCAGATCAATCACCCGAAGAAATGCAAGCTCACATGCAGCGATGGGGCGAATGGATGGCCAAAGTAAAAGCTGAGGGTTACCCACTACAATCTGAGGGAAAGGTAGTCGGTCCCGGAGGTAAAATCGTTACAGATGGACCATTCATGGAAGGAAAAGAGATTGTTGGAGGCTATGTTCATTTGGATGCCAAAGACATGGATCATGCGGTAGAACTCTCCAAAGATTGCCCGATCTTCGAGTTTGGCGGAACGACCGAGGTGAGGGAGATCATAACTGATTTCTAACACGCTCCCACTATTGAGTGTCATCCTGAACAAAGTGAAGTGATCTTAAAATTGAGATTGCTTCACTTTGCTCGCATTGACGAACTAAATTATGCAAACCTCCCAACTCGTAGACCACTTTTTCCGAACGGAATATGGTAAGGCGGTATCCCACCTTACCAGCAAGTTTGGTTCGTCTAATCTGGAGCTGGCAGAGGATAGCGTTCAGGAAGCATTGATCAAAGCAATGCAGACCTGGTCATACTCACGTGTTCCAGATAATCCTACCGGATGGATCTTACGAGTAGCTCGAAATAAAATGATTGATCAACTGAGGAGAAATCAAAAAACAAGCAATCAGGAAGTACCGGAACGTGCAGAAGAAATGAAAGAAGATTTATCCTTAGAATCCATCAACGATGACATGGTAAGGATGGTATTTGCCTGCTGTCATCCCTCTTTAAGCCAGGAGTATCAGATCATTTTGACCTTGAAGATTCTGGGTGGTCTCTCCGTTAGAGAAATTTCCAGTTCACTGCTAAAGAAAGAAGAGACAGTCGCCAAAGCTTACACCCGAGCTAAAAAGAAATTCAAAAAAGAGGAAATCAAACTGATTTTGCCTCCTGCACATGAAATTGAACAAAGACTCGAGATCGTTCTCAAGATTGTTTATCTCCTTTTCAATGAGGGGTATAAATCTGCCGAAGGAAATAGCCTGATCCGAAAGGACCTCTGTGAAGATGCGATCCGACTTAACAGCGTTTTGCTCGAAAGTGAAATCTGCAATACTCCATCAGCAAATGCTTTGATGGCAATGATGCTTTTTCATTCTTCCAGATTCGATGCTAGAGTAGATCAAATAGGAAATATTATTTCACTGGAGGATCAGGATCGGTCGAAATGGGACCAGGAGCTAATTAACAGGGGCTTACACTTTTTGAATGTCGCTTCCGAGGAAGGAGCCATGAATGAATACCTCATTCAGGCAGCTATTAGCGCAACACATTGCCGAGCTGTTAACTTTGAAGAGACTGATTGGAAAAATATTCTTAGCCTATACGATTTACAGCTTCAGCTTACCCCCTCCCCAATCGTAGAGCTAAATCGTGCAGTGGTTTTAGAGAAAGTACATGGCCCACTTTTGGGATTGAAGGAGGTGGAGCGTTTGGAGGCAACCCAGTTTTTTGAGGAATATTACCTTTTCTATGCCATAAAAAGTGAAATGCTTCATAAAATCGGGAATACTGAGGAGGCGAAAACTGCATTAAAAATTGCCGTGAGTTTAACCAAAAATGAACGTGAAATGGATTATTTATCAAATAAACTAAACAATCTTAATTGATATAATTCAGAACTCCTTCTGACACCCATCAGCCCAATTAATGCATTTTTCATAGACCTTGCGAGAAAATCAAACGCATGAAAAAGGTCTACACAATTGTTTTTGCGATCATGGTTTCTGCATGTGCCGTGACAGTAAAAACGTATCAAAAACCTGGTCAATCATTTGATGATTTTGAGACTTGGTGTTGGCTGGAAGGTTGTGAGGTCACATATCAGGGGCCCGATTATCTCTACGATAAAAAAGTAGTGGATGAAATTGCAAATGCGGTAGCTTACAACATGTACAAAAAAGGCTATCAGCAAGGAGATGATCAATCTGATCTAATGGTCAACTTTTTTATGGTGATTGAGGAAGATTCTGCCGAGGTTGGTGGATTATATGATGGTACTTACCAAGGTGAGCGTGAATGGCTGACGATGCTGTATCCAGAGTATCAAAAATTTCTGAAAGGAAGTCTGATTATTGACGTGATCGATCGACAAAATTCTGAACTGGTGTGGCGCTCCAATGCAATAAAATATCTGGAGCTAAATCCGATTTACGATAAAAAAGAGATTTGGAATGGAGTTGCCAGGGCGATGAAGAAGCTTCCGGGGAAGGAGTAAAACCACCCTTCATCCCTCCTTACATGGAGGGAAGCTGAAGTTAGAGCGAATAGATTCAAGTACATTTTCAAGCGAATCAAAGACATCTTGATTTTCGAACCTCAATATCTTAAATCCAAGATCTTTTAGAGTTCTATCTCGGTCTCTGCCCTTCTCAAAACCTGCACTGGTAAAGTGATGGGCTCCATCCAATTCAATAATGAGCTTCTCTGAGGGACAATAAAAATCAACAAATTTTCCCCTCCTTTCCAAGGAGTGGCAGGGGTGGTTGAAGTAACTTTGCGCCCTCATGAGCAAGAAGGAATACGAGCTGATAGAATTGTCGAACGGCATACGGGTGATTCATAAAGAAGTGCCACAAACTAAAATCGCCCACGTAGGCATCATGCTGGACATTGGCAGCAGGGATGAAACGGTGGAAGAGCAGGGGCTTGCACACTTCCTTGAACACATGGCCTTTAAGGGAACGGCCAAAAGAAATTCCTACCATATCATTAATCGATTGGAATCTCTAGGTGGTGAGCTAAACGCCTATACCACCAAAGAGAAGATCTGTTTTTATGCCACGCTGCTTGATATTCATTTAGAAAAAGCCGTAGACCTGCTGGTAGACATCACTTTCAACTCAACTTTCCCCGAGAAGCAAATTGAAAAAGAACGCTCGGTGATTTTAGAAGAAATGAGCATGTATCGGGATACACCTGAGGATGCCATTCAGGATGAATTTGATGAGCAGCTTTTTCCAAATCATGTACTTGGTAAAAATATTCTTGGTACAGAGCAAACGGTCAACTCTTTCCACCAAGGCGACTTCCGATCATTTCTTGATCGCAACCTGAATACTGAAAAAATTATTCTTTCAAGTGTTGGTAATTATTCAGCAAGGAAGGTGGAAAAGTTGGCTAATAAATATCTGAGTGAAATACCCCATAAAAACCATACTCCTTCCAGAAATTGGTTCTCAGACTATCAATCATCAAGGAAAGAAACAAGAAAGCCCATCACGCAGGCACACTTTGCTATGGGAATGCCGTCTTTGAGCATCAAGGATGAAAACCGAATTCCATTTTTCTTTTTGGTAAATCTGCTGGGAGGACCTAGTATGAGCTCCAGACTTAATCTTTCTCTCAGAGAAAAGCATGGATTAGTTTATGGAGTTGATGCGAGCTATGCTCCATATCTTGAGACTGGACAGTTCGCCATTTATTTTGCGACTGACCCAAAAAACCTCAAAAAGAGTCAGCGTATTATCTTAAAGGAAATTGAAGCCCTTAAGAAAAAGCCATTGGGAAGCATGCAGCTTCATAGAGCCAAAAACCAGATCAAAGGACAAATGGCTCTCTCTGAGGAAAACAAAAACGCCATAATGCTGATGATGGCAAAAAGCCAATTGGATCTAAACAAGGTCCCTGACATCAACAGTGTATTTGAGAAGATTGATAATATCACCGCCTCTGATATTCAGAATCTTGCAGTTAGGTATTTACCCACGGATAACATGAGTGCATTGACATATCTCCCGGAATAATCCTATCTTTACATACATGGAATTTTTACCTGAAGATCTTCAAAAGTATGTAGAAGATCACTCTGAACCTGAATCTGATTTGCTTCAGCAGATCAACAGGGAAACCCACCTCCATGTTTTAAAGCCTCGTATGCTCTCCGGCCACCTACAAGGGCGTGTTCTATCCATGCTATCACACATGATTCAGCCGAAAAACATCCTGGAAATTGGTACCTATACCGGGTATGCTGCGCTATGTATGGCAGAAGGCATGCAGTCAGATGGTCGGCTGATAACCATAGATAACAATGAGGAACTTTCTTTGCGAACAAAAGAGTATTTCAATCAATCCAAATGGACCGATCAGATTGATTTACGTGTGGGAAATGCCTCTGACATCATCCCCACATTGAAAGAAAAATGGGATCTGGTATTTATAGATGCAGACAAGGAAAACTATGGTAACTATTTTGATCAGGTAATAGATCAAGTGAACACCGGAGGATTTATTATTGCTGACAATGTACTCTGGAGTGGTAAGGTGTTTGATAAAACCAAATCAGATAAAGACACAGAAGCAATACGAGCGTTTAATAAAAAGGTACATACGGATTCACGTGTACAAAACGTTCTATTCCCTATTCGGGATGGTTTGATGATTTTGAGAAAAGTATGAAATTGAAAGTTTCGAGTTTTAAGTTTCGAGTTTTGAACTGGCTTATGTTTTTAGCCATTTCTTATGGTGGTTTCGCTCAAACTGTCCCAAGTGAGATGATGCTGGGTGACTTACGTCTCTCAATCAATGAATCCACCCGCAGGCAAATTCAAAAAGATGTGGATCGACTCACTCAGAGTCAGACCTACTACAATATCCTGGTAGATCGAATGAACCTCTACTTCCCAATCATTGAACGTGAGCATAGAGAAGCAGGCATTCCCGATGAAATAAAGTTCCTTGCCATTCAGGAAAGTGCCCTTATCTCAGACGCAGTTTCTTCTGCCAATGCGGTCGGCTTCTGGCAATTCAAAGATTTTACCGCACGTGAAGTGGGCTTGCGAGTAGATCGGCAGGTAGATGAACGGCTAAATATTGTCTCTGCCTCAAGAGGATCAGCCAAGTACCTCAATAGTCACAATTACTTTCTGAAAAACTGGGTGTATTCGGTGATGGCCTACAACACGGGGCGTGGTGGAGCTCAGAAATATGTGGACAATTCCAATATGGATGCAAAGCGAATGACCATCAATAGTAAGACTCATTGGTACGTAAAGAAATTCATAGCGCATATAGTTGCTTTCACTCCAGCTGTTGGTCGTCCCAATTCGGAGGGAATCTGGTTGGATGAAATCAAAAATGCCGGAGGTAAAAGCCTTTCTCAAATTGCAAAGGAAGAAAAGGTAGACCTGGAGGAACTAGAGAAATACAACAAATGGTTGAAACGGGGTGATGTTCCGAAAGACAAAACCTACTCTGTGCTTGTTCCCCGGCATGGTACCCCACCCAAAAGAGCCATTGCTCACAATGATACCAAACGAAACAAAATCTCAGAGCCTGAAAAGAAAATCTATCCTACTGAGCTGAAGCCAGGTATTACCGAAGCGAATAAGTCTACTATCATCCCTCTGAATGGCATTCCTTCCATACTTGCCAGAGAGCGTGACGATGTTCACAGCCTTTCCGCACGTGCCGGAATTTCAGAAAAACGATTTAGAAAATTCAATGACATGGGTGAGTCAGATAAGATAATCCCAAATGAATTTTACTACATCAAAAAGAAAAAGGGTAAAGCTAAAATTGGATTTCATGTGGCTAAGCGAGATGAATCACTATGGGGAATCTCTCAACAATATGGAATACGATTATCCAAACTGGCCAAACGAAATCGAATGAGCATCATCGATGAGTTGAAGCCAGGCAGAGTTTTATGGATGGATAAAACACGCCCTTCCAGCGAACCGATCGCCTATCATAAGCTAAGCAAACCTAACATTACTAAACCAGCTGCCAGACCTATCGCCTCTGCTGGCAATGTGGATGATGAAATCATTACTAAAGAGTCAGTAGAAGAACCGGTTAGCGAAGAAATCATCGAAGAAGAAGTACCGGACATTATTGTACCAGTAGTTGATACCAAAGAGGAGCGTTTGAAGAAAGTGAAGATTCACACCATCGCAGCTGGTGAGACACTCTGGAGCATATCTCAACTCTATGAAGTAGAGATGGAAGATTTGCTTAGATGGAATCACCTTCCGGATCCAAACTCCATTAGCATCGGGCAAAACATTCAGGTGAAAGCTCCCATTGAGGAAGCTTCTGTCGGGAAAAAAATCATCAACCATACGGTAGCACCAGGCGAAACCGTTTATGCCATTTCCAGAAAATACGGCATGACGGTAGATGAGGTGGTAGATCTAAACAATCTCAATGGATTTGCTTTGGATGTCGGTCAGGAGTTGAAGGTGTATGATGAAGAATAAAAAAGCGGCTCTGCGGCCGCTTTTTTGACTTAGAGATATCTTTTAAATCACATTCCTGCATTTGCTCCGATATCGCCTTGAGCTATCAGGGTAGCAAGATCATCGGTGCTTTGGTGTACGTTGATATACCCATCAAAAGTGATAAGAGCATTATAAGTCAGAGAAGTCATGTCATTCAAAGCAGACACATTGGTCTGAGACATTCCTGTCGTACCGTCCACACTCGTTAGCGTTACTGCGATATCTCCTCCTTCAGCAGCAGAGTTGAAGTGAATGTGTGTTGGATGAGAATCTCCTTGAGTTGTACCCATTAATTGTATTGTAACTAGGATCTCATCATTTACTCGTTGACTAAAGGTAACTGTACCGGAAACACCAGCGACATCTACTTCATTCAGATCATACGTCTCAGACATCCCCGTCAACACATTTTGTCCAATATCTCCTTGTGCAGCTAAGGTAGCCAAGTCATCAGCACTTGCGTGCACATTAATATACCCATCATAATCGATCAGTTCGTTATAAGAAATCATGGTTCCATCATCCAAGGCTGAAACATTCGTCTTTGACATTCCAGAGGTTCCATTGACACTCTCCAGCGTGACAGCAATGTCACCTCCTTCAGCTGCAGTATTCATGTGAATATGAGACGGATGTGAACCCCCATCAGGAGTATTTTCCAACATTAATGTCACTAGCGTTTCACCGCTCACTCGCTCCTCAAATATTGCAGTACCAGAAATTCCTACCAGGTCAGCTTCATTTAGATCATAAGACATTGACTCTCCGGTAAATGCATTCACTCCAATATCGCCTTGAGCCACAAGAGTTGCTAACTCAGCAGCACTCAAATGTACGTTGATGTAGCCATCAAAGGTCACAAGTTCGTTATAACTGATTGAAGTGCCATCGTCAAGTGTTTCCACAGTAGTCTCGCTCATACCACTTGCATCAACCGGATTAAGGGTAACCGCTATATCACCTCCTTCTGCTGCTGTATTTTCATGAATATGAATGGGGTGATCTCCAACCAATAATGAGCTTGCAATATCGATTGTTACCTTGGTTGTTCCATCTGATAGTTCTGCGAATGTTGCTGTTCCTAAGACGCCCCCACCTGTGACATCAAATAGATTAAAAGAAACTTCAGTACCTGTCTCTAAGGATATGGAAGCTCCATCATCATCTCCGCAACTCAACAATAGAGCTGATACAAGTATTAATGTAAATATTGACTTTAGTTTTTTCATGTTCATAAGTATTTTCAATTGTTTTGACCTACTTACGAACGCGACCTATTGGTTGGATTTATTGAATAAAAAATTGGATTAAAAGACAGGAGTCCATCTAACTAATAATCAAAGTCCAGCCCTAACCGATCTTTTAAATCTTTCAAATCTGGATTTTGCTTGACCATGTAATCGAAGATATCTGTGCTGGTATAAAGCTTCTTCTCATCCTTGATTTCTGCAATCTCTGTTCGGATGACGATATGATCATTCTGAAGTTCTGATCTCAGAAACTGAACAACTTCTGTATCAAATTTTTCAAGAAAGCTAACCTCTAGCTGACTACCCAACATTAAAATCACACTGGACTCCTCACCTTTTTTCACTGACTTGCTGAGGACTAGCTTTTCAGTATCTCCTGCATTCGTTTTTTGCTCCGAAAACGCTTTCCATGCCTTTTGTAAATCATCATCAGAAAAATCATTTTCCTTTTTGTCAATAACTGGAGAAGCCTCCTCTTCTGATACCTTCTTTTTCTTCTTACCAAAAATGCTCGGTGTTTCTTTCGGCTTATCTGAATTAGAAGGCTTCACCACCGGACTAGGTCTCGGTATAGGAGCTTTAGATTCTTGTTGTGCAGTAGTGGTTACGTGTGGCTCCTCGGTGGGAGGTGGCGGTGTTTCATCAACAGGTTTTACATCCTCTTTTTCAGAAGGTTCACTCGCTCCTTTAGAAGCTTGATTCGAGTTGCTTGATTTTGATTCGTCGACTTGGTTTATGCTACTATGTGGCCTTTTTTTTTTGCTCCATTATCTGAGGAGCTAAGTGCAAGCGCATTCTGCAGATGGGCTAGTTTCATCAGGCATAGCTCCACATGAAGTCGCTGATTTTTACTTTGCTTGAAGTTTAACTCAAACTGGTTGGAGATATTAAGTGCAGAAAGCAAAAACGATGGACTACAATTGGCTGCTTGTTCAGCATATTTGGTTTTTAGGTTGTCCGTAACCTCAAGTAAAGTAATCGTTTTCTCGTCCTTTGAAACAAGTAAATTTCTCAGGTGCTGCTGAAAGCCATTCAGGAAATTATTCCCATCAAATCCATTTCTCAGAATTTCATCAAAAAGCATGAGTGATCCGGACATATTTTGATCCAGCAAGTCATCTACCAACTTGAAATAGTAGTCATAATCAAGAATATGCAAGTTCTTGATCGTATCCTGGTAAGTGATCTTACCATCAGATGAAAACGTGGTAATCAGGTCAAAAATAGAAAGTGCATCACGCAATGCTCCATCTGCTTTCTGAGCAATCAAATGAAGTGCCTCTTTTTCTGCTTCTACTTTCTCACTCGCAGCAATCTTCTCCAGCTGCTTCACGATATCTGCAACTTCGATCCGGTTGAAATCATAGATCTGACATCTGGAAAGGATCGTAGGGATCACTTTATGTTTTTCTGTAGTTGCCAGGATGAATATGGCATACTCTGGTGGTTCTTCCAGTGTCTTCAAAAAGGCGTTGAAAGCCTGGGTGGAAAGCATGTGAACCTCATCAATGATGTACACCTTATACTGACCCTGTTGTGGTGGGTACCGTACCTGGTCAATCAGGTTACGAATATCCTCTACGGAGTTATTTGAAGCCGCATCCAGCTCGAAGATGTTGAAATTATTAGTGCCATCACCAGACTCACTTTCAAAGTTGTTGATTGTCTTAGCCAGGATACGAGCGCAGGTCGTTTTTCCCACTCCACGCGGACCACAAAACAGCAATGCCTGACCCAGGTGATTGGATTTGATGGCATTCTCCAGTGTGGTGGTAATATGCTCTTGTCCCACCACCTCCTCGAAACCCAAAGGCCTGTACTTACGCGCCGATACCACAAAGTTTTCCATCTGCTGGCAAGTTAATGATGTGGGGGGTTCTATTGAAAAAATCTTATAAAAAAGGATCGAACTATTTTAGTTTTTTGATTGTCTTACTCTCCCACAAAGGAATGTTACCTTTGTGTTTTACGTTCTTTCATTTATGGGGTCGACTGGAATCGACAGGAAGTGCAAAGCATATGCTAGCATGCCAGGTGGCGAGTGTACATCTGTGATAAATGCGCTCAAAATTGTAATTGGCGAGTCTAACTACGCTATGGCAGCCTAATTAGAACTTAGATGTTTTAATTAATCAGGGTTGAGCCACATAGGCTCCCCCTGCCACATCCCACCACTCTTTGTCCTTGAGAGAGGAATTTGGGGTGTCATAATAAGGAATAGTTCAGGGTAGTGTTGTGGATCCTGAATGAAATTAAGCAACTGGTATTTGCAGTAGGTTGTTGTTCACCAGCTGCAGGTACGAGATAAAACAAGAACGACTAAGCATGTAGAGTGTATATGATTTCCTTAGCTGGACGAGGGTTCGAATCCCTCCGACTCCACTGGAAAAACCGCCTTTAAAGTGATTTATGGGCGGTTTTCATTTTTTTTAGGGTATGAAGGTCGAGTAAATAGGTCGAGTAGATAACAAAAATCCACTACCCAAATAGCTTTTTTCCTTTATGGATTTTGAATAATTCCTGCTTGTTAATGTAATTCTGAATGGTTGTTGTAGATCTGGCATGAAGGTCTCCTAATAAATGCGCCGTTTCAGAATCAAACACCTTTCTTAATTCAGTTGAGTAGGTTGATCTACAATCGTATAGCTGGAAACCTTCATCACTAATTTTATTCATGTAATGAGTGAAGGCTTTAGAAGCCACATCAATCATATTTCTACGATTTAACTCATCCGGGGCAAGAAGATAATCATCATTTGACAATCCCTTTTTTAGTTGATCAACCAACTCAATCAACTCATTGGTGAAGTAGATTAAACGAAATACTTCTTTTTCCTTCGTGCTTACTTTATTGTTTCTGCATCGTATGTAGTCAGTTTCAATGTCTTTTACTTTTATGAATGCTATCTCGTTATTCCTTGCCCCGGAATACATAGCAAAACGCCACACATCTATTAGCCATTTCCTATAAAGATTTCTCTGATAAACTCGCTCTTTTCCGTTCCTGATTTGTCTCTCAATCTTGATACCTCCTATCGGAGTAACAGTATCGCATAATTCCTTAAATAAAGGGATCGGGATAATTTTAACTCTAGATTGAGTGTGCTTCTTTCTAACCTCATCAAAGTAGTTGTCAATTTCGTAACCCTGTTTAATTAAATAGGCAAAAAAGGCTCTATAAGTTGAAACCTTATGATTGTAGGTCTTGGCAGCATACTTACTTTCTAAGTAGTCGTGAACTATACCAACATGGCTTTTAGAGAACTCAGTAACAACTAGAAAATCAGTGTTCATTCCTTCATCTGAAAGAGCTCTCTTTAAATCCTTGAGGTTATTAACCTGGCTTTTGATGTACTTCTCAGTAAGGTTCTTTCGCTCATAACTAGGCACCCCTACATCTGCTAAATAATCAATAAACATCCGTAAGCAATCACCCATTAGTCCGGGCTTACTATTAATAGTTCTATGACTACTTTCATAGTTATTGATTGCCTGGAGATGCAAGCGAAAAAATTCCTTAAAGTCTCTTAGTTCCTTAGGCCAGGTTTTAACGGTTACCATGTGGTTTTTGGATTTATCAAATACCTTACTCACATACCGATGGTTTTCGCCATGCTTACAGGTATAAACCTTTAAGCCAGTCTTGACGCATTTACCTGTAATGTTTTGCTTACAGTGATTACATCGGACGTACATTCCTAGCTTTGAATCCCTATGCCTTTTAGGAATTTGCAGCGGGTTCATGACAGTAATTCATTCTTGATGTCCAACAGTTCATTGAACATGTTTTCAAAATGAATGTTGATTACAGCTTTACTAAGCCTGTCTATTTCCGATTCTGATAGTTGGCCCTGATATATTTTATCATACTGAGATTTTAGATTACCGAGAACCTCTTTTGTATCTTCAAAGAAATAAATCGGGCAATCTTCTAACTGTCTTTTGATAGAATCAAGTGCGTCTTCGTATTTCATAATTATTTGCAGTTTATTGTTAAAAATTTGGGGAGGGGGATGCTTAATTGTTTTTTAGGGATCGAGCCGAAACCCAATCCCTGATTTCTTTTTTACGTGACCATTTTTTAGAAAGCATTTTATTAGAATGTTACAATTTACTGATCTCAATAAAGATGCTCTAAATTTGGTTCTTTTCGGCTTTCCTCTACAGTGGAAAAGTGCAATTCTCGACTTCCGATTTTATTGGTTATTTCTCGAATATTCATCATTGCATTATCCAATAGGGTAATACATGAATTAGGGGTATCATCCTCAATAAGAGCCATTGCCCCCGCGATCATAGCTTCAGCCCTTTTCAGTTTGTTATAGCCTCTCACGTTTAAACTAGGCCCTGAACTTGTATTCTTTTTAGTTTCCATTATTTCTCCTTTTTTCTGTTTTATTAATCAAATCGGAAAGAATTTCAACATACATTTTCTCTGCTCTTTCTTCAGCTTCCTCTATCTCCTCTTCTACCTCTTTTTCCACATCGGTTACCAATGGATCCTTTTCAATGAGCCTTTTAGTAAGCCCTAGAAGCAACGCATTATTTATGCATGTTTCATTAAGTATTCTTGTAATAGAATCTGTCCAGTCTATCTCAAGGTTTTTGCCTAGTTGAGATTCTAAACCTTCAATTTTCTTGTTAATGTTGTTCATTGTAATTTGATTTTTATGTTCTAAAATTCATTTTCAGTTTTTACGCTCCCTGTCAAAAACATGAGAGACAGTTTCCATAGTGTCTAGACGTTTGATGATCTCGATTAATGGATAATCACTTTCAGGAGCCTGAAAGAACCCATGGGTAATTCCTTCTTTTTCGAAAGTTGCTAGTGGTTTTTCGTTCTCATTTTTCATAATTGTATTGGTTTATAGTTCTAATTCTAGTTCTGCTATTTTCTTCAATAGGTAAATGACTGGGAGATCCTCCGGTGGCATATTGCTGAAAGGATGAGTGTTTTCAATCTCACGGATTTCATATATCATCTCATCTAAGAGCTGAAGCATCCGGGTTTTTACCTTTGTGTTGATTTTCATTTTTTCAAAATTTTCGCGAAATGGTATTATCTGATATAGATATAGATCCAGATTAGGGAAACAGATATAGATATAGATTATATCGCAACCCATGTAGTATCGTAATAAACCCACTGGGTTTGTTTGGCTTTTCATTTGACTAAAAAATTATTCTCAGTTTTTTTATCTATAAAGCTCCAAAGAGGCTTACCATCAGCGCCATTTTTTTCAAGCATTTTGAAATGATTGCTAATGCTTAGCGATGAGTGTTTTTTAACCAAGGCACTCACAAACTGATAGGATAGCTCTCTTGGTTTGCCAGGATCTTTCTTGGCATTACTGCCGTTTCTTTTACATTTCTCGATGTACTTGATTTTATTCTCAGATAACACTTTTTCCATCTTTCTGTAAAGGCTTTTAGATAATGGGTCTTCGAATTCTACCCCTGTTTCTCCATGACGTTCAAAAGAATCGACAGCCCTCATGAGCTTCCCTATCTGTTCATCCGTTAATAGCTCAAAATCTTCAGTATGCTCATAATACATAAGAAAGCTATTTTTTAGACTTAAGTATCTAGCGTCACTATTTTCACTCATCCTCCAAACTCATTATGAAACCAAATCAAAAACTTGTCAAAACTTCTCGCCACAAAGTATTTTCCACCTGCAGCAATAACCTGATCACGGTATTGTTTTTGGTAGCTGCTCATTCGATCAGATCCTATCTTTACTTCGATTTTCAAAGCAATGCCTTCACAAACGGCATGGATGTCGCTAGTACCTAAATTCATATTCGTTTTCCCAAACTTGTAGAGACCATTGCCCTGAGGAATTGGATTGCCAAAACAATTCACTCGTTCAGCTTGATGTCCTTTACACTCCAGGTAGTCAATAATGCAACGGGTTAAGGAGTTCGCCGTATCGTCGTTATAATACGGTGCTGGCTTTCCGTGTACGTGAGTGTATAACTGTCGAAGCTTCTTGAAAGCTTCCCTCTTCTTCTGTTCTATGCTGGCTTGAATACCTGATAATGCAGTTTCGTTAGTTTTCATACGTTCTCTTTTTTGGTTTTCGACTTTTTTAAGGTGACCTGATAACTTCGGTAGTCGCTGTAGGCATAGAACTGGCAGTGGTTGCAGAATTTTTGATTTGCGATTTCAAAAGATTCCTTGATAGTTCTATGAGGGTTACCTAGCTCCTTTTGAAAGTAATCGGTGGTAAATACTTCTAGTTTAGTCCTCATAATGAGCAAAGTAAACTTATTTTCATAATAAAAACAAATTCGTATTTATTAATTCCCAATTTTGTTATTATCAAATAAGTTTACTCCTTAATGCAATTCAGCATCGTACTTTTGAATAAACTTTTAAATCACTCAAAAATGACAATAGGACAGTTAGTTGGATTACCGTTTCTTCATGATCTTTTTGGAAAAAGGAAATGTGAAGAGGTAGCTAAAAGCATACGTCTCTGGAATCCGGGAATGTTTGATTTCAGAAAAGGCTATGATAAAATTGAACATCAGGAAATAGGATACTATATCTATGTTCTAGCCACATCCAGAACCCTTAACGATGTTCCAACAGCTATGAATCGTTGTGCTATGGATTCTGGTGAAGGCTACCATTTGGGGAAATTTAATCACCCGCCGCACTTAGTACTGGATTATTTAATTAGACAAAAAAGTACTGAAGCAAGCTACTATCCTATCACGAGTGAGGTTAGACTTAGTAAATCTACAGGATCCATTTATTTATACAGTGACGGCAAATGTTTTGATTATGCTCCAGAAAGTAAAGATCAATATCTATTTGGAAAAGTGATTAAAAGGGATTCTAAATCAACCTGGGAAAAGATAGATCATTCAGAAGTGTTTAACTCAAATTATATGGTCCTAATGGATGATGTTACAATTCTTAAAAAGTCATTCTTTACAATCATGAATAAAATTGTCACTGGTGAAATTGCAGACGATTATGCTAATAATAGGAAAGCATTCTATGGGTGGATAAATAGAGAAATTAGAAAAACTTATGAATAAGCCAATAGACCCCACCACCATCAAAGACAAAAAGGAACGCCTCAAATATCTGAGAGAGAACAAAGAAGCACTTATTCAGGAAAAGAAGGACTCCATTAAATACACTGACCCTTTAGAGGTAGAGGTTAAAATCATCAAGGAGGAAGAATGATAACCGTAAAAGTAGTTGCCAATTCAACCAATATTATGGACAGTCATTTAGATGTTCATATACCAGGTAATTACAATGAGTCTATTTACCGAAAGGAAGGATGGAACCATCTCAAGGATCATAAGCAATTCAGTGACGGTCATGTAGGCATAGTAAAGAATGTTACTGCCGAACAGGTAAGTTTTGAAAAGCTGGGAATTAGCGCAACCGGATCTACTGAATGCCTTATTTATCGATCAGAAGTATTAGAGGAACTAGATGAAAAAATTCACAACTCTTACAAGCTAGGACTAATAAAACAACATTCAATTGGGATGCGCTATCGTGAGATAGAGTTAGCCATAAACGACAAAGAAAGCCCGAAAGAAAAGGCCGTGTGGGATCAGTATATAAATCAGATTGCTAACCCAGAAAAGGCGGAAGAAGCCACACTTTTCTATGTGGTAAAAAATATAGAATTAATTGAATGTAGTGCGGTGTTGAGAGGCAGTAACAGCAGTACGCCTACGCTAGTAATCGACCATGGCCAAAAAGTTGATTACGTACTGGCGAATGCAGCAAGGAACAAAAGACTAAGGACTTACAAATAAAAAACTCAAAAAAAGGACAAAACATGGAGATACATGAATTAGAGGCAAAAATTGCCCAGCTGGAGGAAAAAGAAGAAAAACTCCTAGCTAAAATCAAGAGCAGCACTGATAAGAAAGATCAGAATAATGCCACCAATGAGATCGTTGACGTTCAAAAGGAGCTGAACGATCTAAGCAAAACATTAACAGCAGCAAAGAAGGCTGAAGAAAGAGAAGGCCAACGAGCAGCAGAGGAAGGTAAAACTCTGACCGGAGATTTTAATGTTCATTCCAATGGAACAAAAACAGACAAGGAATTTTCATTAGGCAAAATCCTACAAACAAAAGCTCTCAAAAAACTAGAGCTACAAAATAAAGCTCTTAGCTCGTCCAGTGATAGCGATTTGATCCCTACTCACCAATTAAATCAAATCGTTCCGGGGCTATTTAACTTTTCATCATTCACCAAGGCCGGTGGAGTTATTAGAGATTTACAATCAGAGCCGAACGGAAACAAGTTTGAAGAGGCAAAGGTATCCACTAATGTAACAGGTGCCTGGTATGCAGAATCTGATCAAATAGCAGATAGTGACCCAGCTTTTACAGCTATATCACCAACGTTCACAAAGTTCGCTTTAAATGTTACTGTTCCTAACGAGGTGTTGCAGGATATGGTAGTAGGTGCCCAATTCCTAGATAACCACTTACAAAGAAGAGCATCTGAGGCTTTAGATGCGGCCGCTTTGGCTGGTTCTGGTTCATCTAACGAACCAACCGGAATAATTAATCAATCAGGAATTAACGTTGTTTCGCTTGGTTCAGGTGATGGTGCAGCTTTTGCAGATTACGGTAAGCTTATTGATGCTAAAGAAGCAATCCTTACAGCTAAAGGTAACTCAGATAGTTTATCGCTTATTCATCACCCTAGAACATTGGCGGATCTGTCTAACCTTCAAGCAAGTGACAATCAGCCATTAATGAAGCCAGAATTCCTGGATGATGTTGATGTACTAATAAGTCAGGCTTTACCAATTAATGGAACGGTTGGAAGTGGTACTGATCTCTCAACTTCAATCTTGGGGAACTTCTCAGATGCAGTTGTGTCCATTCGATTAAATCCTAATGTTTTCATTGATCCTTACAGAAGATCAGACTATGATCAGACCGTATTTAGGTTGACCATGAGAATGGCAGTGACACTACGATACGCAGAATCATTTACTAAAATCAGATACATAGCAGCAGCATAATGGAAAAATTAAAAGCACTTAGAACATTTCAGGCATATAACAACGGCAAGTTGGAGGTATTCGAGCAAGGTAAAGAGTACAAAGCCTCATCCATCAAGGATGTTATAAAGGAACACAAGAAAGAGTTTGGTTAAATAGTTTGGCAAAGGGGCTCCTCTCGCTTCAATTTCAAAAACGTCCATTATTTGAATTTCCATTAAATGAGGAGTTCCCTTTTTTCAACTGAGGGGGAATGAAAACAGGATTTGACGATAGAGACTTCAAGAAAGCACTAAACGTGCTGGATAAGTTGCAGCTATCAGACAAAGACCTAAACCGTGCCGCCAGCAAAGCACTAATCCCCGGAGTACATGAGGTAAGAGCAGGGATAAAAGCATTCAAAGGATCTACCAGTAAAGACGGGATAAGTAAAGCCCTGCTACTTGCCCGAATGGTAAGGAGGAAGATGAGTCGAAAGGGATATTTGCCCGGCGCACGTATTGTTATAGATGGACCGGATATACCCATGGGAGACAGAGACTGGAGCGCACAGGGAGTAGCCAAGCTATACCAGAAAGACGATACAGGCCAAAGAACCACTAGAGGCACAGGCGCAAACAGGGGCGCATTTCAGGGCAAGAGTGTAGGAGGCGGAGACAACTACATCGCCCGTTTTGCAGACAAAGCAAAAACCACCATTAAAGCCAGCTTTGAGCAAGCAGCAAAAAAGCTAATGAGAGACCAGATAAAGAAAGCAATTAGATGAGCAGCGAAGCATTAGTATATCGCCTGATGGCCGACAAAAAGCGGCTGGAAAAAGACCTTAATAACGCCAAAGGTTCACTATCCAGATTTCAGCAGCAGTCTTCCAATATAAGCAGACAAATCAAAGGAACACTAGCCGGAATGTTCGCCGTAGGCACGATGGTATCCTTTGGAAAATCCGTGATAGAAACCACGGCCAAGTTCCAAAAAATGGAAGCGGTACTATCCAACACATTAGGATCAGGGAGCGAAGCACAAAAAGCGATGCAGATGATCACTGAGTTTGCATCTAAGACACCCTTCCAGGTAGACGGCCTTACAGGCGCATTTGTAAAGCTGGCAAATCAGGGATTTGTACCCACTTCAAACGAAATGCGTAAGCTAGGCGACTTAGCAGCATCCACAGGCAAAGACTTTGATCAATTAGCAGAAGCCGTAATAGACGCACAGGTAGGAGAGTTTGAGCGATTAAAAGAATTTGGTATACGATCACAAAAAGAAGGCGATAAGGTCAGGTTTACATTCAAAGGTGTAGAAACGCAGGTAAACTTCACAGACCAAGCCATCCGTGATTACATACTAAGCCTGGGAGATGCTACAGGAGTGAGCGGATCTATGGCTGCTATCTCCGAGACGGTAGGAGGTAAAATATCCAACCTAGAGGATAACTTCACCCAACTAAAGAAAACCATAGGCGATCAGTCAAGCGGAGTGATTGCAGCAATGCTAGATTTTGCAAATACAGCCGTATCAGCATTAGGTGGAGATGCAGAAAGCCAAATAAGATTAAGAGGGTTTGGTGAAGCTTATGATCTTGCCATTGCAGGAGCAAAAGAAATGACCGAACGCCTAAAAGGTCAAATCACAGAACAAACACAGCTATCCATACTGATAAAAAGGTATCGAAAAGAAGTAGAAGAAGCGGGTAAGGTAGATGGAGAAGTCTGGGCAAAAAAACAAGGAATATTAGATGGTCTTTTAGCCAGACAAAAAGAAATAAACGATGCTGTAGCTCAAGAAGCAGCAGAACGCCAAAGAGCTAATAAAGCATACCAAGATTGGCAAAACCAAAGGAATAACACCCTCACCAACCGTCAATCTGTAGGAGTAGCACCGCAGGCAGAGGTAGGGCCATTGCAGCTAGACAATTCATACTTTGAAGCAATGCAAGCGAATGCAGACCGATTTAAAGAAATGGCAAAGCCTATAATAAGTGAGGTTATGCAGATGCAACAGGAGTTAGCTAATGCTTTCTCAGGATTTGGTGTTGCTGTAGGATCAGAAGGTTTTCAAGCAGCTCTGGAGCGGGCAGGATTAGGAATAGCTGATACTATAGGAGATCAGTTAATCAAATTAGGGTTAGCATCGAAAGCCATGTCAGAACTTTTAATATCAATAAGAAACTCTCTGTTTAGTGGTAGACCTGAATTGACGCTTGGATTATCAATAGCAGCAATAGCGGCCGGAGCAGCTTTAAAGGCAGCAGTAGCAAATGCTAGGTCAAATTTAGGAGGTGGCGGCTCTGGAGGTGGCTCAAGAGGCTCTAGCTCAGGCCGTGGCAGCTTCGCCAACAATATAGCCGGACAAACAATCAATCTAAACATCACCGGTGAACTAAAAGGAGATGGAAAAGACTTGGTAGGAGTTTTAAATTATCAGAACAAGCGAGATTTGAGAACTCAATCTTATTAAAAAAAATAGGTTGAGTAAATAGGTCAATAAAAACATGATTTTGAACCAATCAATCAGCCTAATATTTTATTAAACAACTCATAATCAGTCACTTATCAAATATAGACGAGGGTTCGAATCCCTCCGACTCCACAATGGCTCGAAAGCCAAAAAACAACCTTCTAATGAGCAAGAAAGAAATTCATTTCTGGAATTGCGAAAGTAGAGAGGTTAGGATACGAAGTATCGCTTTCGAGACTGACTAGATTGAAAGGAGGGATCATAGAATAATCCCTCCGACTCCACTTCAAAGCCCACAAACTGTGGGCTTTTTCGTTTCGTCTTCGGGGCTACCCTGCAACCTGACTAGGTGCCCCCATCCCTTCGCTAAAATCTTACACAGGAAGATTTTTTAACGCTCAGTTCTCTCCGACTCAAAAAAAGAAATGACCGTAAGATTGGCCTTTTTTATATCAATGATTTGCATCATTCTTTCACAAACAAATAATCAATTTGATCATCTTGTAAGATCTTATTCAACGTATTATAAAAGTGTTTATAAATGATCCCTTGATTTGGTGAATTGGAAAGCCGATTGCTACCAGTTCGGATCACAGATTTAAGTTCATTCAAAGTGATCCAATAGAAATCTTTCTTTTCGTTGAAAATTTCAAACTTCTCATCGACCGGAATTAATGCCTGCCTTATTTCCTGACGGGATTTGTATGGAATATTAACAACATAGCTACGGTAAACACCATTAACCGCAGTGATGTAGGCCTCCGGTCTGAAATTGAGATTGATTTCTTCTTTTTCATACACCATTCTACATTCTTCAAAAAACTCTCTCACTGCAATTTCCTGTGGAGTTTCCAGTCTTTGATCATTATCTAAAGTTCCTACCATTTCTCTACTTCCTCCAAAATCGGTCCATCCAGGTTTATCTTCATCATAACCCAACAGCACGTACACAGTATCGTTGATGATCGTATAAGGAAGTATACCGGCTGCTATTATTTGGTTGTCCTGACCACTTGCACTGAAAGCTAATAAGCCACTTAATAAGATAATGATGATTTTCATGGTTGTGTTTGTTATACCAAATTTAATCAGCTATTGATTTAAGTTGGCAGATATCAACAGGATTGCTTTAATCATTCACTTCAAAGAAGACATGTGTTACAAGCCAATCCCGCCATCAATGGTCAATGTCTGGCCTGTGATAAAACTGGCCTGGTCAGAACAAAGCCAGTAGATCGCGTCAGCCACCTCATCTATTTTGGCATAGCGGCTCAGTGGTGTCGCTTTTAGCAAACGGCTTTTTATTTCTGGTTTAGTGGAATGTAATTGATCCATGTATTGTGAATCGGTGTAGCCGGGACACACAGCATTGATTCGAATATTTTTTTTGCCGTACTCCAGAGCGGCCGTTTTTGTCATCCCCACCACGGCATATTTACTGGCCGCATACGAAATATGGTTGGGTGAAGCTTTCAACCCTGCAAGAGAAGCCACATTCACTATCAACCCCCCTCCTTGCTCCACCATATAGGGGATCGCGTATTTCATTCCATAGTAAACGCCACTCTGATTCACTCCTATTACTTTTTCCCAATCCGCAACATCTGTATCGGCCGTGCGGGCAACTTTTTTTGGCCAGATGCCTGCATTGTTTATCAATACATCCAGACGATCAAATCGATCCACAGCTGCTTTCATCAGCTGAGACACCCGCTTAGGGTCAGAAACATCTGTTGCAAGGGCAATGCATGATTGTGGACGAATGGTGTTTAAATGATGCATCAGTTGATCAGCGGCCTCTTTGTCCTGATCAGACAAAACCATATTCATACCTCCATGAAGGCTCATTAGGCGGGCGGTGGCTGCACCAATCCCGTGTGCTGCGCCGGTGATGACGCAAACTTTGTTTGGCGGTGAATCCATAATTTTAATTTAATGGATTTCAGGAATGAGAAAAAGTACCTGGTAAGGAAAAATCAGTTTCCATTAAGTAAAGACAACTTTATATTGATATAATGATATGAAAAGATCTAAATCCGGTTTATGATCAACAGAGACTATACTTTTGCACCTGATGAAGACAAAAAATGAAATTGTAGACGACTGGTTACCCAGGTACACCGGCACGGAGTTAGACGAATTTGGCAGGTACATCCTGCTTACAAACTTTCAAAACTATGTAGACCTCTTTGCAGAGAAGTTTGACGTGAAAGTGAAAGGCAGAAAGCGGGCCATGCAGACGGCCACCCATGATGACATCACCATTATCAATTTTGGAATGGGTAGCGCAATGGCTGCAACCGTCATGGATCTTTTGTCCGCCATTATGCCAAAAGCTGTGCTCTTTCTTGGAAAATGTGGTGGACTGAAAAAACAAAATCAGTTAGGAGATCTTATCCTTCCCATTGCGGCTATTCGCGGCGAAGGAGCATCTGATGATTACATGCCACAGGAAATCCCAGCACTTCCTTCTTTCCGATTACAAAGATCGGTCTCACACGTCATCAAGGCAAAAGGATTTGATTACTGGACTGGTACTGTTTTTACTACCAATCGTCGGGTATGGGAACATGATGAAGATTTTAAGAATTACCTGAAAGAAATTAGAGCATCCGCCATCGATATGGAGACTGCTACACTTTTCACAGTAGGCTTTGCAAACAAAATACCCCGTGGGGCCTTACTACTTGTCTCTGATAACCCAATGACTCCAGAAGGAGTAAAAACCTCTAAGAGTGACCAAAAGGTGACATCTCAGTTTGTTTCTAACCATCTTGATATTGGGATTGACTCTCTGATGGAGCTAAGTAGTTCAGGTGAGTCTGTGAAGCATTTGAGATTCGAATAATATTTTTTCTTGCTGATTAAACCATTTCCTAATACGGTCATCTAACAGCAAACGAAAATTTTACACGATGAAAAAACTTACCTTAATTATTGGACTATTGGTAGCAGTAAACATCCTTTTTGCCCAGAACCGAAGGGAAGCTGTGAGAGAAAAAGCTGAGGTGAAAATTGAAGAGTACAAAGAGCGACTCAACCTTACGGAAAGCCAGACAGCTGACCTAAAAAAGCTGCGTGAATCGATGAAACCAGAACTGGAAGCCATTCGGAATGATGATTCGAAATCCAGAAGCGACAAAATGCGAGCAAAAGCAGATATCGTTGAAAAGCAGGAAAAGGAAGTAGCAAAAATCCTGAATGACGAACAGCTTGCAGAATTGGAAGTCATCAAAAAAGAAGTGCGCGAAAACGTAGAAAAACGAAGAGATCGCAGAAAAGATCGTCGAGGAGACGGTAATTGATTTGGCCAAGCACCTAGATCGTCCTGCTAAATGAAATAGCAGGACGATCTAACAATTCACTCAAATAAACCTTTTTTAGTCCTGACCCACCGGAACAGTAAGATTCAACCCTAACGCTTTATTCATTTTTTGAATGAAGTAAGCAGACAACACCGGCGACTCCTTTTCCAGATTTTGATGCACAAAAAAGTACAGGTTTTCCATCCCCTGATCTGCCCATTTCTTAATTCGCCCCATCCAAGCATCTAATCGAGAATAATCACTTTCATGATTGGCCCCTACGTACCTGACAAATACAGACGGGGAGGTTAATCTCATATGCAATAGATCCCTCCTTCCTGCCGTGTCGGTTACGATGTTTGAAACGTTATATTTTTCAAATAATGCGTACACTTCATTGGCTACCTCCGCATCATTAAACCATTCCGTATTCCTCAGTTCAATGGCCAGGGGTATATCCTTTGGCCAGCATTCCACAGCAGTGATCAGTCGATCCATATTTTTAGGTTTGAAATTATCATGTAGCTGTAGAAAGCACATGCCCAGCTTATCGCCAAACGCGCGAATATTGGTTGTATACCGTTCAATTGGCTCCTCTACTTCGTTCAGTCTTTTAATATGACTGACCATCTGATGCACCTTGGGGAAAAACTTGAAGTTATTGGGTGTCTTTTCAACCCATTTCTCAATCTGCTCTACACGAAAGTGATTGTAAAAGGTAGCATTAAGTTCGATGGAGTTGAACTGTGTGGCGTAGTATTCTAACTCGTCCTTGGTGCCACGGGGGTAAAACTTCTTTAAATCCTGGCGGTTCCATTTTGCACAGCCTACAAAGACATTTTTCAAACCCTTTCCTTTAGCTAGTACCTTTTCCGTATCATGATGATCATCGGGTAGGCTAAAATCTATTTCTTCAGGGTTATCTACACTTCCAAATTTCATAACCTAAAACTAAGCTGTTTTCCTAAAAACCTATTTCAAAAGACCGAGTGCTTTTCCAATAAATCTATCCACCATACGGGTAGGCATCATGCGTGGCAGTGTCCAGTTCTTAAACTTGCCGGCCATCAATACATATCTGACCTTTGGCCTTTTTGCCAGAAAAGCTTTGAAAATAACTTTCGCTGCTTTTTCACTCGTCAAAGCGCCCTTTACTGCTTTAGCCATAAAAACATCCTGAAATTTATTTAACGCTGGATAAAAAACCGACTCTTTGAATTTCTCTTCTTCCGCCTGAGAGGTGCCTTTTTCCCATATTGGTGTTTTGATTGGCCCAGGCTCAATTAGAATCACATCAATTCCGAAGTGCAATAATTCTTTTCTTAAACTTTCTGTAATCCCTTCCACAGCGTGCTTGGAGCCCGCATATGGCGACATAAATGGCATCCCGTGTTTCCCTGCTACGGATGATATTTGAATAATTCTTCCAGGATAAATAGGGTGGTTTTCCCTTGCGCCCAAGAGGGGTAAAAATGCCTGTGTTACTTTGATCAACCCAAAAACATTCACTTCAAATTGCCGCTTGTAATCATCTATCTCTAAATCCATCAATGGCCCGCCTATCGCAATCCCTGCATTGTTAATCAATGCCACCAACCCCTCATGACCAATCTCTTTTTCAAGCTTTTTGGCCGCAGAATCTACCTCATCAAAGTTCGTCACATCAAAAATCACTGGTCGAAAACTCTCCCCCAGTTCTTTTGACAAACCATTAGCATCCGCTTGCTTTCTTACACTCCCAAATACGGTATAACCTTTTTCAACAAATATCTTTGTCAGATCATATCCTATTCCAGTGGAAACACCGGTTATTAAAACATTCTGAGATTTAGTCATTTAAAAACAGTTTTCAATCGTGAGTGAATTAAACAAAATCATACGCAAGCGTCGGTCCGTCTACCCTTTGCAATATATCGATAAGCCCATCTCCAGGGAAATCCTGGAAGAGCTCCTGCTCAATGCCAATCATGCGCCCACTCATAAACTTACGGAACCGTGGCGTTTCAAGGTTTTCACTGGAAAAGCTAAATCGAGATTAGGTGAATTTCTAGCACAGAAATATCAGGAGATTACACCCGATGCTGACCCTTCAAAAATCAAAAAGATCCTGGCAAAGCCAGACCAAGCAGGAGCTGTTTTAGCCATTATCCTGCATCGTGATCCTGCGGAACGAGTGCCTGAATGGGAGGAAATTGCAGCAGTTGCTTGTGCAGTACAAAATATCTGGATCGCGTTGGAGCAATATGGATTGGGTGGGTATTGGAGCAGCCCTGCTCTTTGCAAATTTATGGGTGAACACATAGCCATGGAAGAAAATGAAACTTGCATTGGGTTATTCTATATGGGATATTGCGAACCTTCGGAACGAGTTGCGACAAAAAAGCCAATCAAAGAGAAAGTTGAATGGATTGAAGAATGAAACTAGAACGAGAATCATTAGAACTGCTGCAAAAAGCCCTCGTAAAACTAGAGGCTGGCTTCAACCTTCCTGACTTCAAAGTCGAATTCGACACCAAAAAGATGGAGGAGGTGATGTTACTGACGGCTGAAAAAATGCAGGATAACTATCCCTATTTTCATCCACTCTTTGCAGGGCAGATGCTAAAACCACCTCATCCCATTGCCAAAGTTGCATACATGATGGCCATGTGGATCAATCCAAATAATCATGCCATGGATGGAAGCAAAGCCAGCTCACCAATGGAGAAAGAGGTGGTTGCCGATTTGGCCAAAATGTTTGGTTGGGGTGAGCACCTGGGGCATCTGACAGGTGGAGGAACCATGGCTAACCTGGAAGCACTTTGGGTTTCCGGCAAGATTCATCCAGATAAAAAGATCATCGCTTCTGATCAGGCGCATTATACCCATGAGCGAATCTCAGAAGTATTGAAACTCCGATTTGATAAAGTAGCTACCGATCATCAGGGAAGAATTGATCTTTCAGCTCTTGAGGAAGAATTGAAAATAGGAGATGTGGGCACGGTGGTTTGTACGATGGGAACAACTGGACTTGGGTCTGTCGATCCTCTAGATGAGATATTGGAACTTCAGAAGAAATATGGTTTCAGAATTCACGCTGATGCAGCTTATGGTGGTTACTTCATGCTATTATCCAACCTGGATGACCATACCAAAAACAAATTTTCACTCATTGACCATGTAGATAGCATTGTTATAGATCCTCATAAACAAGGACTGCAACCCTATGGATGTGGATGTGTGATTTTCAGGAATCCTGAGGTTGCAAAGTTTTATATACATGATTCGCCATACACCTATTTCACATCAGATGAATTGCACCTGGGTGAGATTAGTCTGGAATGTTCGCGTGCGGGAGCCTCTGCGGTGGCGCTGTGGGCTACTCATCAACTGATGCCTCCGGTTGAGAATGGTCAATTTGCATTAGACCTGGAAAAGTCAAGAAGTGCTGCACTGAAATTATTTGAGAAGATTAGCTCGAATGAAAATTTTTTCCCAATAGTGAAACCGGAAACCGATATCGTTACCTGGGGATTAAAAGGGGAAACAACCAGCAAAATGTCTGAACTGGCTCATGCATTCTTCAAAAAAGCAGAGGAGAACCATCTATACCTGTCACTCTATAAATACCCAACTGAAAAATTCTCAAATCCTGATTTTGAAATTGACTCAAAATACCTCGTTTGTTTACGGTCGTCTTTGATGAAGCCAGAACATGAAGATTGGTTGGATGAGATATGGAAACGAATGATCCTATCATTGAATTAATAATCACAAAGAAAAGGCCATCAAATGATGGCCTTTTCTGTTATTGTCTTTCCAAGAGTAGTTCCCACTGATATTTATCCCAGGAGAACAACAATCTGGCACTCAAAGAATCAGGTATTGCTTCAATAGTAAATTGTTCAGTATGATCACTGGTGATCATTGGCACCAAGGCTGTTGCTAAATCTTGAGAATAATCCGGTTCTGTATATCCCCAGAATCGAAGATCTGAATTAAGCCTTAGCTCCATTTCTCCTTTCCGAGGAATCGCATAAATCACGTATTTCCCAGCATCAATCTCCGAAACTCCAAACTGGAAATCGTAATCGATATCCATGAAGGTCGGTTCATTTGCTCCTAATCTCCAATAGACGCCATAAGGTTGTAGTGCTCCTTCCTCCGCTTCACCAAAAATCATTCGTTCTCGAACAGAAGGACGTGAATACGATACAGTGACTGTGTCGCCATTAGCCACGGCAGATGTCTGACCCGGAGGACTCAATGTCCTGTTTCTATTATTGAGATAAAAGAAGGCAGCAACGATCAAAAGGATCAATATGCCGAATCCGATGAGTAGTTTCTTTTTCATTATAGTGTGATTTAGAGGTGTAGTTCTTCTTTATGCCTTTTCAGTACATCAATTATAAAGTTAATATGTTCGGTCATATCCACACCTAGCATCTCTACTCCTGCCGCTATTTCATCTCGTTCGACCTTCGCAGCAAAGCTCTTTTGCTTTAACTTCTTCTTGACAGATTTAGCGGTAAGCGTTTCAATCCCCTCCGGGCGTACCTGGCAGCAAGCAACAATGAATCCAGTCAATTCATCGCAAGCAAGTAATGCTTTATCAAGGGTTGTTTCGTAGGATACATTCCATTTAGTATAGTGAGCAGAGATTGCATGTGCGATCTTCTCCTCTCCTTTTTCTCGTAGAAGTCCAACAATTCGATTAGGATGCTCTTCAGGATATTTTTCATAGTCCGCATCATGAAGCATTCCGGTAATGGCCCACTCCTCTGGGCTTTCTTTGAATTTTTCAGCGTAGGCTTCCATGACCAATTCGACAGTTCGTGCATGACGAAGCAGGCTGTCACTTTCAGTCATGGAATGCAACAACTCTTTTGCTTCTTCTCTGTTCATGACAGAAAAGTAACTAATGGCAGGGATATTTTTAATTCGTTCGAAGCTTAGGCTTGCTTCTGAATCGATAGAATTGATCTAAAGTGATCGCGTGAGGAAGTGTGATTAGGGAAATTAATATAAAGAAGTAAGTAATAAGGATTGTCTGATTTTCCGGCTTGACAAACCAGAGCAATGCAAGGATGCCCAAAATGGCCAGCAGGCTAAATCCTATTAAATCAGATATAAAACGGCCCAGGTTGTAATGTTTTTTTTCTCTTCTAAGCCAAAAATATTGATGTCTAAAAGCATTTAAGGAATGAAATAGCACAAAGTATAGTGTGAACGCCAAAACGAAGGGCATTAACACGTGACTAATCACAATAAACATTAAGAAAATGAAAAGCCGAAAGATTTTACGGATTCCTGTTCCTTGACGATAAAGCATAATCAAACTCCCAATTGCCATTAATATGATCAAAGAAGGGGTAATAAACCTCCAGCTACCAATGTCGAATACTTCAGCTTTGACGACTACTACCAAATAGGGTGTAATTTCTTCCAAATGGTAAATCATCGGCGCGATGAGGATCAATGCACCCCAAATCATGCGTACAAACAAACTGGAATTCTTTATTTCTTGATCTTCTAGCAATTCCTGACCAAAATGATAAGATGATAAAAGAATGAACATGAGTAAAGCTTTGGATGGATCTAAAAGCCACCAAAGGATGAAACCCCCTGCTATCAAAACATATTTTAAAACGTACTTGATAACGCTTGTGTCTTCTGACGTGGAAAGGTGAATGCGATGATCTACTGCACCATGAGGTATACCGAAAACAAGGATTAAGATTAAGCAAAAAGCATTGACATACTGAAGAGGCAAGTTCCAGATAAGGAAAGTTGCCATGAGTACAAGCGCTGATCCATATTGAATAATCCTAACCATAAACAAAGAGTGGAGTGCAAAGGCACTCCACTCATCATCATTAAAAATTACTAAGCTGTTGCTTTTTTAGCTGATTGACTAACGGCCAAACTGTAAATCACAAGGCCAAATCCAATTTTATTGATGGCATCACCAATATTGTAAATAATATCTAAAGAATTTGGAGAAAGTATTCCACTTAATAAACCATCGGTTTCGATAGCCATGTACCCAATTGGATAGATTGCCCACCCAACCAAAATAAACCAGGCTAACGTATTGAAAGCTTTTTGTAAAACCGGATCATTAGAACTTTTAGATAGCTGTTTTGCTGATCCAAACCACACTTCGTAGAAGATACCCAAGTACCCCAACGTTGAGATAGCTCCCCAAATGGCACTACTATCTCTGAATACTGTCTCACCTAGGTATCCGGTTACTAGCATGAACACTGAATAAAAGATCATCTTCCAGAGCAGTCCGATTTTAGCTCCAAATGCTTTGAGGATCAGGTAGAACTCCACACACATTAACGGTACTGTCAAAATCCAGTCAATGTATCTGAATTCGGTTGGTGAGGTTCCATTTTGCACCCAGTAATCACGCATGTAATAGTAATGCACGGCTGCAATGAATGTAATCAGTCCTGACACTAAGAGAGAAGTTCTCCATTTTCCGTCTACACTTTTCATCTCCAGGAAGAAAAAGACGGTTGCTGCTAACATGGCCATACTGCCAATAAAGAAGGTGAACCCTACATAATCACCTGATTGCAGGGTTGCGGCTAATGTTGTATTCATAGTTTTTCAACTTTTAAATTTTAGCTACTAACCCTACAATATATTATTTTGTTTAACTTTTAATTAAAAATATTAAACAATTCATTCATCTCTTAGCATTTCTGCCGGGTTGGTCTTCGCTGCTTTTATGGTTTGCCAGCTAATTGTTACAAACCCAATTAGAAAGATTAGAAGTACCCCCGGAATTAGCTCCATCGGTCCGATCGCTATTCGCTTTTTGAACTCTGACAGAACATGCGAGGAGAAAATATAATAAGTCAGTGGAATCGCAATCACTGCCGAGATCAAAAGCATGAACATAAAACTTCGGGATAGGATCATAACAAGGTTTCTTTCTGTCGCACCAAGTACCTTGCGTATACTCACTTCCTTGATTCTGGTCTCTGTGGTAAATACGGCCATCCCCAATAATCCCATCGTAGATATGGAAATCGCTAATAAGGCCAGAAAAGTGAAAATACGATACATGATACGATAATCAGCGTATGACTCCTGGATTTGCTGATCCATGAATTCTGCCCGAAATGGATGTAGCTTATCAATATCCAACCAGATATCCTCCAGCTTATTCATCATCCCAATCACATCCGTGGTGCTTACCTTCATGTTTAAATGAATAAAGTTGTCTCTACCACTTTGTATCAAGGCGGAAGGCTCAGGGTCACTTGCTAAATTTTGATATTGATAGTTTTCGATCACCCCGCTAATTTGAAGAGGTAAATCATCTTCTCTTCGGTCCAGGTAGAGCACTTCACCTACCGCCTGATCTGGATTTTCGAATCCAAGTCGTTCGCTTAAATTTCTATCGATAATTAAAAACTTTGCTTCATCCTCACCATTCAGATCAAATGGAAAAGTTTCACCTGCCAGAAAGTTCAATTCATGAATACGAGCGTAATCCTTATTTACGTAATTGATATAAATCTTTACCGAGTCAAGTGGGTCTTTATACTTTACTTCATCTGCCCAAATTTCTCCTGTGCTGGGAATCATTCCGGACAGTGACATATCTGTCACTTCTGGTAATTTTTCTATTTCCGCCATCAGGATTGCAGGATCATTTCCAGCCATGTCCAGATTTAAAACATTCTCAGAAGTAAATCCAAGATCATAGTTAATAGAGAAATTATACTGACGGTAGGTAATTGTGGCACCAATAATCAATGCCATTGAGATCGAAAATTGAAAGACAATCAAAATCTTTCTAAGACTGACACCTTTAAAAAGGCGCAATTTAGTTACGTCCGTTAGTATCGAAATAGCCTTCAATTTTGATAAAATCAATGACGGTAAAAACCCTGAAATCAAACCAATCGCTACTGCAAATGCCAGGAAGTATAGTACATGAAGCCATCTGAATTCCATCGCAATGGTATCTTCTCCTATAATAGATTGAACGAATTCAGGCTTCAGCATAAGGTATAACGCGACGGCTATCACAAGAGAAAAAACAGAAATAACGATTGCTTCAAATACGAATTGCGTGAGCACCTGCGATCGCGAGGCTCCTACCACCTTACGTATACCTACTTCTTTTGCCCTTCTTAAGGATCGTGCAATTGAGAGGTTCGTGTAATTGAAACATGCAGACAGGATGATGATAAGTGTAAGGCCGAGTAGCTGATAAATACTTTCCCATGTAATGTTTGGGCCAATTTGATTAGAAAGGTCTCTGCCAGGTGCAATAGCACTCAAACTTTCCACCTCATGAGAAATTGTAAAACGGTCGGTCTTAGCATTTTCCTCCACAGCAATTTCATGAAGATACCTATTGGCCTGCGCGGGGGTTGTTCCATCTTCCATAAGTAGGTAGACATAATTCATCCAGATGCTTCGCCAGGTAAAAAAACTTGAAGTTTCATCATCCCGGTGTTTATTCTCCAGTGTGGAAAGTGATGCAAGTGCTTCAAACTGCACATGAGAATTTCTAGGAACATCCTGAATCACACCTGTAACCGTGTATGCCTCCTCTCCAAACATTACGACCTGCCCCACCGGATTATCCCCCTTGAACAATTTTTGAGCGGTTTTCTCAGTAAGAATAATCGAATTCGGCTCGATTAAAGCTGAATGAGGATCACCCGAAAGTAATTCAAATGAGAAGACATCAAAAAACTCGGGGGATGAATAATGCCCTCTGACACTAATGATATTTTCTCCTTTAGAAATATCTGCCCGAAAATTTCTACGCATGATCAGAACCTTCTCAAAACCTGAATATTCGCTTCGCAGTTTTTCGCCAATAAAAACGGAGGTTGATGCCAAATCGAATGGATCATCGTTAGTAATACTCGAATAAGTAGAGGTAACTCTGTATATCCGATCTTTCTTTTCATGAAATTCATCGAACGAGAGCGTTTCATTGATATAGGTGATCATGAGTAGCCCTACCGACATGGAGACGGCCAAACCAACAATGTTGATAGAAGCAAAAAGTTTGTTTCTGGCAATACTTCGAATACTCGTTTTGAAGTAGTTGCCGATTAGATTGAAGAATGTCATTTGTCCTAGTATTTTGGGTTTTTGAATAGTGTATAGTCTGCAGAATTTGAGAACATCCAGTAGAAAAATCAGATTGGCTTTTGCTCTGCTTTTTTCAATATTTCGGAAATAGTATTCATGCAAATCACCTTGCAGGTCTTCGAGAAGATCCTTTCGACAATAGAATTCGATGATTCTATCCATCCATCGAGGTGGTCCTTTTATTTGCTTATTCATTTGATTTCCTGAAAAACCAGTTCGGGAATCTTATCCCATAGTTTATCTCGCTGTGCTTTGGCTTTCATCAATGCCACCTTACCCGTATGAGAAACAGTAAAAAATCGCTTTCTGCGACCACCCCTCTCTTTGGTTGGCTCTCCCAACTCTGAAGTAATTAGTCCTTTGTCCTCCAGTCTTTTGAGCACCGCATGAACCACACCTAGCTTGGTTTTTCTACCCGTCACATTAGCAATCTCATCCACGATGTTCACGCTATATGCCTCTGACATGAGAGAAGCTATGGTTAGCAAAACGATTTCTTCAAATTCACCAAGATTCGTTCCTTTCATTTCTCTGAAATTATTAATTCACCAAATGTATGAAAAATCAAAACGTGAAAAAATCCCTTTGGTTATATTTTTTCATATTTTGTATAAAAAACAGGTCAATACGTAAAAGTGACAGCTCAACAGAATTTCAGACATCTCAATCATTTTGATAGTTTAGAAACGCCGAATACTCGTGTCATTTGTAATAAGAAACCAAAAAGTAAAAGTATACGATTATGAAAAAGTACATCGCTATCTTCTCATTTATATTATTCGGCACTATTGCTGTAGCTCAGGACTTTGAAGCTCCAAAAAAAGGAGCTAAGATTTACGCGAAAGAATACACGATCTCTGTTGATTCTGACAATGAAACAACTTTTGACCTATGGTTAGTAAGGTCTCGATTTGCCAGGAGAGCAACATTCATGGAACCTAAACTGATTTCCAGTTCTGGCCTGACATTTGAAGTCACTCAAGACGAGAATAACAAGGATCATTACGTTGTAACCGTTTCTGCCAAAGATGTGGAAACAGGTCAATATTCAACAACCGTCTCTGCCCGTAGTACAGGTACTCAAAAAGTTGTTGGAACTACTCTTTCCTTCAATGTTACTCCATCAAAGGCTGTAGCATCGAAAGATGGAGAGTAAATTTGCCAAATGAAATATTGGTATAGGCTAACGATTGGTGTCTTTGTCTTCTTATTTTTTAAGTTGACCAGAGATGATTTCAGAGATGAGTTATTTCACTGGGATCTAGGCACTTCGATATCATTGGTCTACACTGTTATCGTAATTCTTGCGCTATGGGAAATAGTGGCTCGCTACATTCGTGCGACAAGCAACAAAACCGGCATTAATTCTAATAAAGGCTTATATATCCTTTCTACAAAGGCAACACTTCTGATGTTGCCTTTGGTGTTTTTGTTTGCCTACATTTATGATAACATCCTTCAATACATTAGTTGCTGTCCAGAGCATTATTATGGGAGCTTTCTGATCAATGCAGCCCAGGGTTTTGTCATTTCACTGCTAATCATCGCTTACGAAATCATTAATCTTTATGTCAGAAATGCCATAAAAAGTGCACGTGAAAAGGAGCAGATTCAGAAGGAGCTGGCAGCCGCCAAACTGGAAAGCCTTAAGAATCAGGTCAATCCCCATTTCCTTTTCAACAGCTTCAGTGTACTTACCTCACTTGTAGAAGAAGATTCTAAAACTGCGGTAAAATTCATCTCAAAGCTGTCAGATATGTATCGCTACATTCTTGAAAACGACGAAAAAACGGTGGTATCACTGGAGGAAGAGTTGGCTTTTATTGATAGTTACACCTTCCTCCTCTCTATGCGCCATCGTTCAGCAATAATTGTACACAAACACCTGGATTTGCCAGCCAAAGAAATTTTAATACCTCCTATGTCTATTCAGGTATTGATTGAAAATGCGGTTAAGCACAATTCGTTCTCCATTGATGAACCCTTACATATAATTGTGAAAAATGATGGCCAAAAGGCCATCATTGTAGAAAATGAAAAGAGGAAAAAAGAACACCTAACCAGTAGTACTCAGATTGGTTTAAAGAACCTTTCAAAAAGGCTAATGCTTTCTGCCGGTAGGGCTTTGGAAGTATTGGATAATGATCAGATATTCCAGGTTAGATTACCTCTTTCACGAGCATGAATGCAATTATCATAGAGGATGAAGAACTCTCAGCAAACCGTTTGGGAAAGCTCGTAACTGAGCACACCAGCATTAAAGTTTTTGGTACATTCTACTCTGTAAAAACTGCGCTGAAATGGTTGAAGGAAAATGAAACACCGGATTTGCTTTTCCTGGATATCCAGCTTGGAGATGGGACCGGCTTTGATATTCTAAACGAACTTTCATCGTATCCCAAGGTGGTATTTACTACCGCTTTTGACAAGTATGTCTTAGACGCATTCAAATACAATAGTGTAGACTATTTGCTTAAACCTGTAAAAGCAGAGGATTTGATTGCAGCTGTGGAGAAACTAAAAAAAGTACATGCTCAAAGTGACATCAGTGCTGCAGTTGATTCTTTAAGAGATCATATTAAAACAGGTTTCAAAAAGAAATTTCTAATCAAAATTGGACATAAATTTCATTCTATACCCGTGGATGAAATTACGTATTTCTACAGCCAGGCCAGTACCACCTATCTAAAGACATTGAAGGGTGACAGTCTGATCACCGATCACTCACTTGATGAATTGCAGACCATGCTTAACCCGGAAGATTTCTTTCGGATTAACCGGCATATGATGGTTTGTGACAAGTATATAAACTCCATCGATTCATATTTCAACAATCGACTTATACTTGCTTTGAGACCAGAATTTGATGAACAGGTGATTGTGAGTAGGGAAAAAGTGAAGGCTTTTAAAGAGTGGTTGGATAGGTAGTTTAACTCTCTTTCTCTAATGTTACCCGACTTTTTGGTAGCATTTCCGGAAACTCCTTCTGTAAAAACTCAATAAGCTTTTCTCTCACATGAACACGGAGAATCCATGCATCATTTGCATTTTCCGCACCGATGAGTGCACGAATCTCCATCGCCTTCTCTGTGCTTCCCGTCACCTGAATATTAGCAGTTTCTCCATCCCACAAAGGATTGTCTTTTACAATTCTTTTGAGTTCCTTTCTCACTGGTTCAAGAGGTAAATGATAGTCAACATATAGGTATACAGTGCCAAGCATATCACCACTTTTTCTAGTCCAGTTTTGAAATGGTTTTTCAATGAAATAAGTAGATGGCACTACAAGCATTCGTTTGTCCCAGATTGCTACCACAACATAAGTCAGAGTCATTTCATGAATTGTCCCCCACTCCCCCTCCACGATCACGACATCCCCTAAGCGAATGGGTTGAGTAATGGCCAATTGGAAGCCAGCCAACAGGTTTGCAATCAAACGCTGTGCAGCCAGACCAATAATTACACCAGCAATTCCCGCTGAAGTAAGAATACTTACTCCTACCCTTCGGATGCTATCGAACGTCATTAGTATCAGTGCAATGGCCAGGATGATGATGATAACAATCACTATTCGTTCGAAGAGTCTGACCTGAGTAAACAGCTTTCTCAACTTCAGACTGCTGCCAACATCCTGTTTATATCTCCTTACAATAGAATCTCTAACCCCTTTAACAATCCCAATCAACAGCCAGGTGACAGCCAGAATATTTACGATTTGAGAGAGCTGAGTGATAAAAGGTGTTTTGGATTCAAAATAAAGTTCAGGCCATAGCTGCAAGGAGAGTACGATAACAACAAAAACAAATGGCTTTTTAACACGAGGTAAGTCCCTTCCCAGTTCTGAATGGCTAACTCTTAGTATTTTTTTGATTATCCAATAAAAGGTGAGACCTAAAAGCAGACCTCCAAGGAAAATACCTATTAACCACAATGCTTGTTCGTGCCATGGTAAAACATTTATTTTTTCCATATGGCAAAGGTAAGACTAGAATAAGGAGATCTTAATTAATGCTGTTTTTGTTAGCTGAATTCTGTCTCATCTCTTGCTTCCGCATTGGCATACTATCAATTAATTGAAAGATCTCTCTAGTAGAAACGATATCATCTTTTCTCATTTTCACAGTACCATCCTTCCCGATCAAAACGACCATAAACTTTCCCTCGGGTATCGCATAAGCTTTTCTAATAGCGATTGCCTGTTTTTCTGAAAGCAATTCATCTTTATGATCTAACCAATGATCGTCATACAGTCTGTAGATAATCAAATCTCGCTCTTTCATTCCTTTCTTCCCTTTAGACATGATCTGATCTTGTCTTTTGTATCCAATGTTCGTTGGAGAGGCAGCTGAAAAAATCAAAACTCTATTTTCCCATTTATGAGATGATATCGGATTCATTTGAATATGATTTAACAGTAAAAAAATTAGAACAATATGATTCATTGTAGGATAAACAATTGACATCCGAAATTGATTGGTAAACCAGTTCGGTCGGCTTTTTAGCTAGTTCAGATGCATTCTTAGATGATTCGATAAAATCAACCAAAACATGTGTATATACATTGGTTTTACCTTCATAATTCAACAAAAAAATCGAATCATGAAACATTCAATACAAGAACCAAAACTTTTTAAAGGGATTAAGCTAGCATTAGGCACTGCTGCATTTGCTTTAATACTGCTCACCACAAGCTGTGGAGATGACGATAGTGCTGTAGTCTCTGCTGATAGTATCGTTGAGATAGCTGCAGAGACAGATAATTTATCGTCACTTGTAGCTGCTTTAAATAGATTTCCGGATTTAGTAAATGCGCTTTCTGATGAAAACGGTTCATTTACCATATTTGCTCCTACAAACGCTTCATTCAGCGCATTATTAGAGGCGACCGGACAAACAAGTTTGGATAATGTCCCCGATGCTGTTCTAAGAAGAGTGTTAGAATATCACGTTGTAAGCGGATCTGAGTTAGTATCAACCGCGCTTACTGACGGTGCAACTGCGACCACTGTTTTAGGTGAAGATATTACCGTTGGAGTAGACGGATCTGATGTGACAATAAATAGTGTTGCTGTAGCAACAGCCGACGTAGAAGCATCAAACGGAATCGTGCATATCTTAGATGGAATTCTTGTACCGTCATTGGAGTCAAGCATTTTGAATACTGTAGTGGAGCCAGCCTATTTCAATAAAGACTTCACAATTCTTACTGAAGCGGTGGTAACGGCTGGTCTTTTAAATACGCTCATTGACTCAGACGCCAATTTCACTGTATTTGCTCCAACTAATGATGCATTTGAGGCTGCAGGTATTACTTCTCTTGAAGGATTAACAGCTAATGATTTAACTCCAATATTACAATATCATGTACTGGACTCAGAGGTGAAACAAGCAGACCTACCTGCTACTGGTAGTGCTGTAACTACTTTGAATGGTGATTTCTATTTGAGCATCAATAGTGATGGTGTATTTATCAACGGATTGACGGAAGTCACAGCAACAGACATTGATCAAGATAATGGTGTGGTTCATGTAATCAACCGTACGCTTATTCCAGCTGATGAGGATATTGTGGAAATAGCTGTAGCTGCTTCGGAAGCTTCAGATGCTGAATTTGGCCAGTTGGTGGCAGCTCTTACCGCTGTTGAGAATGACGAGATGGCAGCTGATTTGATCACGGTATTGAAAGGCGATGGCCCGTTTACTGTTTTTGCACCAACAGATGCTGCATTTCAGGCGCTATATGACAAAGTACCAGATAGCGATGATGATGGCGATAATGACATCACTGATCTTGTAGCTGCTGCAGGTGGACTAGACGTTATTGCTACTGTTCTTCAATATCATGTTTATTCAGGGAGAGTATTCTCAAAAGATATTCCTAATCTATTAGATGGAAATGCTTCCGTATCCATTTCTGCAGTTGCCGGTGGATCATGGACACTAAATAGTGACCTAACGATTACTGATACTGATGGCGCTCTTTCACTCGGAACTTCAAATGCAGCCATTGTTGGAACTGATATCCTTGCAACAAATGGTGTCATTCACACGATAGATCAAGTTATTCTTCCTTAGAGTAATTTTATTCAACAAATAACCCTGTCCCTTTTAAAGGGCAGGGTTTGTATTGTTTCTAAAATGTTCTCCAACAAATACAGATATATCTACATAACCCTCCTGGGAGTTTATTCTTTTTTGAACATCAAGTTTACGGAAGGAGATAAAGCCATATCCGCTAACCTGGGAGATTTCACATTGCTCCTTGTGATAATGTCACTCACGCTCGCTGTTTGGGAATGTAATCATTTGATAGAAAGATGCTGGAAAAAAATAGAAAAGCTTGCACCCAAACTTATCTACCGTTTTCTTCTAAGCATTGTTGTAGTCTCTGTTTTGTCCATCATTGCATCGTATGTTGTGGGGATTATCACATCACAGAATATTCTATTACCAGGATTTAAACAGACCTTGGGTTTTGCCTTCAGAATCAATCTATTCCTTCATTCCATCAATGCCCTTTATCAATACAATCGCGCACTCAGCAATTCACGATTAGAAGCTGAGCAGTTGAAAAAGCAAACCACTGAAGCCAAACTTGAGGCCCTTAAAAATCAAGTTAACCCACACTTTCTCTTTAATAGTCTAAATATTCTCACCTCAGTAATAGAGGAAGATAGTGATGCAGCAGTAAAATATGTAAATGAACTATCAAAAGTCTATCGGTATTTGCTTAAAACTGAGCGCGAAAATCTTGTATCATTAGATGAGGAACTTTCTTTTATCAGCTCTTACCTTTTTCTTTTAAAACTTCGTTTTCATAAGAATCTGGATGTGGAAATAGACGTCCAAGAAAAAGATCAATGCATTCCCCCTTCCACCCTCCAACTGCTGATTGAGAATGCAATAAAACACAATGAAATCTCGAATGCGCACACACTAAAAATCCGGATCTTCCAACAAAATGACCAACTGATTGTTGAGAACAATACGAAAGCTAGATCAAATAAACCCAGTCGTTCAGGAATTGGACTCAATAACATTTCCAATAGGTATGTACTAATCACGTCCAGAACCCCTGAAATCGTAAATAATTCGGGTATGTTTATTGTTAAGCTACCGGTAATTGAATCCATCACGCATGAAAACCATAATAATAGAAGATGAGAAGATAGCTGCAGATCGCTTAAAACGCATCATTGCTAATAATCATCCAAACTATGAGGTATTGAAGACCCTTGATACGGTTCGGGATTCCGTTCAATACCTCTCCACTCATCATGACAATCTGGACCTCATCTTTTGTGACATTCATCTTGCGGACGGAAACAGCTTTGAAATATTCAAAAAATTGAAGTGTGATGTGCCAATCATCTTCACAACTGCTTATGATGAGTACACGCTAGATGCCTTTGATGTAAATAGCCTTCACTATCTATTGAAACCTATTGACCAAAGTGATCTGGCTAAAGCCATTTTAAAGTTTGAAAAAACCAATTCCGAAAACTCAGACATAAAAACAATTCTGGATCGTTTTGGGCCAGAAAAGACCAAACGGTTCTTATTGAAATCAGGTCAGCGCCTAATCCCCAAGAAGGAATCAGAATTGGCTATATTTTATTCCAAAAACAAAGTAGTTCATGCTGCTGACCTTATAGAGGGTAAAGTATATGTGACTGATTTTACGTTAGAGCAACTTGAACAGGGCCTTCTTTCGCAAAGATCATTTTTCAGAATCAACAGAAAGCACATTGTGAACAAGGAAGCCATAACAGCTTTAAAACCTTATAAAAATCAACGATTATCGTTATCATTGGCAATACCAAGCTCGGAAGAACTTGTGTTGAGCAGAGAAAAAGTCAATCCTTTTAAAGAATGGTTTATCGCATAACAATCAGCTTTTTAATCTTCATCACCTCCACCACCCTTTTTGCACAGACACCCTCATCTTACGATTCATTAAAAAACAGAATCATGAAGCTGGAGGCAGGTGTAAATGAAATCAACCTAAACCTTGAACAATCGCAAAGGAAATTTCAGAGCGGAATACTCATAGCCACACTTGGATATACCACCACCATTGCAGGTGGTCTTATGCTTGGTCGAGAAAATGACGAAGCAGGGCAAGCTCTTCTCGTAGCTGGTGGCATCACAGGTGTAATAGGTACTTATAAAATGGTGGATGCTTTTCGATTCTTGACGGGCAGAAAAAAGAAAAAACCTAAACCGAATTATTGATTCAGCCACTGCTTAAAAGTGGTCGCCTTTTCGCTGCTCACAATTATTTGCTCCTCATCGAAATGTTCAAGCTCTACCAAAAGTTTTCCTTTAAAATACTTATGAACAGCGATGATGTAATTGGCATTTAGAACGAATTGTCGATTAGCCCTACAGAAATCTTGAGGGTCTAGTTGCTGTGCTAACTCATCCAGTGTAAAATCTGACAAATAGGATTTTTCATTCTTCGTGAAGATATGAACCACTCCATGTTTGGTATGAAAACAAACAATATCCTCGGATCGAATAGCCATCATCTTATCCCCTTGCTTCACGAGAAATCTGGACTTGTATTTGGTTTCGGTCAGATTGATTTGACTAAGCAGAGTCGCCATATCAATTCCATTTTGATTGTAGCTGACTTTCAGATTCCTGTACTTATCCAAGGCACCTTGTAAGTCTTCTTTCTTAATTGGTTTCAGCAAATAATCGATACTATTTACCTTAAATGCTTTAAGTAAATACTCATCAAAAGCAGTGGTAAATATGACAGGGCAAGCGACTTCTGTCTCATCAAATATCTGAAAACTGATCCCGTCACTGATTTGGATATCCAATAATGCCAAGTCAGGTTGTTCATGATTTTTAAGCCATTTCACAGTGTCCTCCACACTATCCAAAACCTCCACAATTTCAATTGTTGGATCGATTTCATGGAGTATTTTCTCCAGTCGCCGGAAGGCCGGTGCTTCATCTTCTATGATCAATACCTTCATACCAGGTGTAAATCTTTTTCTTCCAACAAGTCAATTAAAGGAACGGCCACCATGTAGTTACTGGCACTTGTAATCACATCAATTTTCCGGTTACCCAAAATGCTATATCTCTTACGAATATTCTCTAATCCGGTCTTGGTTGATTTTTCTAGTGACCCTTTTAGCTGAAGATTGTTCTTCACTACTACTGACTTACCATTATCAATGTAAATGTCGATATGAAGTGGTTTTGCCTTTGATACCACATTGTGCTTGATCGCATTCTCCACCAGCATCTGAAGCGTTAAAGGAGGAATTGTCAATCCCAGATACTTTTTGTCGATATTGAATTGGAAACTCAAATTATTCGGGTACCTCATTCGTAATAAAAACAAATACGATTCCACAAAATCCAACTCCTCCTTTAGGCTAACCAATTCCCGATCTTTATTTTGAAGAATATATCTGTAAACCTCTGAAAGTTTTTCCGTAAAGGCCACTGCAGCGTCTGCATCCTCAGGAATGATTGAGGTAAGTGTATTCAGACTATTAAAAAGAAAGTGCGGACTCATCTGATTCTGTAAAACTTCGTATTGCGTTCGTATTTGCTGATTTTTCAATTGTTCATACAAGCGAAATTGGTCCTTCCACTTTTCAAAAAAATAAAAAGCCTCATAGGAAAGAGAGACTACTGCTGCTATGACGAAATTGAAAGGGATATACCTCAGATGCTCCTGCAGCGTCATGACCTCCTTCCATGAAACAACATCAAAAATCAGTTTCAATGGAATCCCCCCGATCGACATCCAAATAATCATACTCAAGCCAGTAAGTGATATTCGTCTCTTTGTTTTACTGATTTCAGGAAATTTTCTCCTGAAGAAATAAATAATTGCCCAGGCGCCATTCCAATAGACGGCTGTAAAGCACAGCGAAACGAAATAGTGAAACCATAGCGGCTCATTAGCCATATGATCATCGCCATCATTTAAAGTAGCCAACACGGCTACCAAAAAAATGCCTATCCAACGAACATGTACTTCATTCAGCTTTCCCATTATTGTGAATAAAGATAGTGAACACCACCCAGCAAAATAGTACATATGCGAACCTGAGATTTCAGGGTGTGAAATGGAAATAAAGGGAACTGAAACCTGATTTACATCTTGTCAATTAATGAAACACAGTTCAGGCGCAGATTCTCCGGTTTGAACTATCTAATATACCATATCGCTTCAAAAAGCGTTTCCGCACCCTATTTGCACTCGTAGGTTAGCATCAAAACCAACACTCAACACGATGAAGAACTCAAAAGCTATCATTATTACTATTCTGGGCATCCTGACATCCATTGTCAGTCTTGCTCAGGATCAAACCGTAAAGGGAATCATTTTAGACGCACAGGCTGAGTACCCACTGATCGGGGCTACTATCCAGCTTGTGGGATCTGACCCAGTGCAAGGTGCCGTCGCTGATGTAGATGGAAAGTTTCGAATTGAAAATGTGCGGGTCGGTAGGCAAACCTTTGCAGTCACTTATCTCGGATACAAAAGCATTACACTTCCTAATGTCCTGGTAACATCAGGAAAGGAAGTCGTACTTCGGGTCCTGCTGGAAGAATCAGTTGAAAAATTGGAAGAGGTGGTGGTCACGGCCGATGCAGACAAAGACCTTCCTATTAATGATCTGGCAAAAGTCAGTGCCAGAACCTTTAGCCTTGAAGAAGTGACCCGTTTCTCAGGAGGGAGAAATGATGTGGCAAAACTGGCTACTTCTTTTGCGGGAGTAAACGCCACCAACGATGCACGAAATGACATTGTAGTAAGAGGTAACTCACCTGTGGGTTTGCTTTGGCGGGTAGAAGGAATTCCAATTGCGACAACCAATCACTTTGCAACCCAGGGAACCACCGGAGGTCCTGTAAATGCGCTAAACACCAACTTGCTTCGTACATCTGATTTTCTTACCGGAGCATTTCCTGCTGAATATGGGAATGCCAATGCAGCAGTTTTTGATGTCTTCTTTAGAAACGGCAACACTGATAAGTTTGAGTTCACTGGGCAAATGTCCGCATTTAGCGGGCTGGAGTTTATGGCTGAGGGGCCGCTAAACAAAAAGAATAACTCATCATTCGTCGCATCCTACCGGTATGGAATCGCCAGTCTGGCTGCCACCGGAACCTCGGCTACCCCGTATTATCAGGATTTATCGTTTAAAGTAAACCTTGGCAATACTAAAATTGGAAGGTTTGAACTCTTTGGACTTGGCGGCAAAAGCAGCATCGATTTCCTGGGAGATGAAATTGATGAAACAGATCTTTTCGCCGACCCATCCCAGAATGCATTTGTAGAAAACGAATTGGGCCTCATGGGGCTTGCGCACACACTTAGACTATCTCAGAATACCTATTTGAAGACTTCTTTGGGTGCTTCGACCAACTTCAATGAATACATTCAGGATAACCGCATGCTTGATGTAAATGATGAACTCATTGGCAAATACCGTGCAACCAATCTTCGAAACAGAGAAAACAGATACACCATCACTTCCACACTCAATACAAAGTTTAATTCCCAATGGAGTATGAGGGCTGGTTTCCTAAACGAAACCTATGATTTGAATCTTTTCATAGAGGATAGAGACGATCGTGCATCAATACCGGATAATAACAATGATGGTGTGCCGGACTACTTTCTAATCTTCAGAGATGTAGACGAGCAATTCAATCTCCTTCAGACATATGCTCAGGCAGAGTACAAATTCACAGATGATATATCAACCACATTCGGTGTGCATACCCAGTATCACGAATTTATGAATGACTTTATCCTGGAGCCAAGAGCAGCCGCCAGTTGGCAAAGTAGTCCCGTACAGCGTTGGAGTCTCGCTTATGGATTGCATGGACAAGCCATTCCTACCCCTATACTTTTCCTTCAGGAGGAGACTTCACAAGGTATGACCGAACGAACAAATGAAGATCTAAACTTCATGAAAGCGCATCACTTTGTACTGGCAATGGACCGCAACCTGGGAACCAACTGGAGGTTAAAAACAGAAGTGTACTATCAAAGCCTTTATGATGTACCAGTGGAACCTACACCATCCAGCTACTCAGTGTTGAATGAAGGAAATGATTTCATTTTCGAGGAGAAAGGCTCACTCGTGAATGAGGGTTCGGGATCCAATTATGGGATAGAAACCACACTCGAAAAGTTCTTCAGCAACAACTACTACATGTTACTAACTGCATCGCTATTTGATTCACAATATGAAGGAAGTGACGGAGTGGAAAGAAGTACCGCATTTAACAACAACTATGTTTTGAATGTACTCTTCGGTAAAGAGTGGAAGTTTGGACCGAATGGTCGAAACGCATGGACGTTTGACACCAAAATGACTACTTCCGGTGGTCGTCCATACACTCCTATTGACCTACAAGCAACACGAGATAATGCAGGAAGAGAAATCCGGATGGAAGAAGTTGCCTACAGCGAAAGTTATGGTGAATATTTTCGATGGGATGTGAAACTTGGCGTTCGTATGAACCGTCCGAAAGTATCTCATCAGTTCTTTGTGGATTTTCAAAATGTGACCAACAGAAAGAATGAATTTGTAAGAAGGTACAATTCTGTGACCGACCAGATTAACGTGGTAGAGCAGATCGGTTTCTTCCCTGATGTAATGTATCGCATTCAATTTTAGTAGACATGGAAATACTCACTAGACCAAAACAAGACCTTAACGTCCTTATTCTTAAAAGTAATATCAGTACCCCAGATGATGTCAGAAAAGTCGACCATGCATTTAGTCAGCTTCATTGCATAAAAAGATGGACGGTAGATCTTGATGATTGGGAGCATGTTTTGAAGGTAGAGTCCTATGTGCTCTCCTGTAAAAATATTGCAGTAATTCTGGAAAAAGTCGGATTTGAATGCTCAGAACTAGATCACTAAAACAAAAAGTGGAATAAATGATTTAATGAGACGAGTAATAGTTTGGAGAATAGGGAGTCTTGCTTTTGCAAGGCTCTTTATCTTTAACCCCAATGGATAAGAAGCAATACGATTATGCCATTATTGGAGCAGGAGCAGCAGGCCTTCAACTTGTGCTTAAAATGATCCGTGATGCTTATTTCAAGGAGAAGAATATTTTAATTCTAGACAAGGATCATAAGAATACGAATGATCGAACCTGGTGCTTTTGGGAGCGGGGAGAAACCAAATGGGACAAACTAGCTACTCATTCCTGGCGGCACGGGGCATTCATCAACAATAAAGAAACCATTGATTTTGATCTGAGCCCTTACCGGTACAAGATGGTACGTTCGGCTGACTTCTACCGCTCTGCCAAAGACGAATTAGCCTCAGCTTCAAATGTCACTTGGATCATTGATGAGATTGCCAATATTGAGGGTCAGAAAATTGAAGGCTCAAAAGATCATTATTCAGCAATACATATTTTTGATAGCCGTATTCCACAAGGATTTCATGATCGACAAGACGACTATCACTCGCTGATTCAGCATTTTAAAGGTTGGTTTATTAAAACCAAAAAGCCGGTATTTGATCCGGACTCTTTCACCATGATGGATTATCGACTGAAATGGAAGGACAGCACCAGTTTCACCTATGTACTGCCTGTTTCAGAAACGGAAGCCTTAGTAGAGTTCACTCTTTTCAATGATCAGTTGCTAATGGTGGGTGAATACGATCAATACCTGGAAAAGTATCTGAAAACATACTTAAATCTATTCGATTACGAAATAACAGAAGTGGAGCAAGGCATGATACCTATGTCAGATTATCCATTTCACAAACACCACTCAAAGCACACCACAAAAATCGGCACAGCAGGTGGCTGGGTGCGACCGTCCTCGGGTTATTCATTCAAAAATGCCGATCGATACTCTTCCATGATGGTGGAAAATATCAAAAATAGCAGACGACCTGAAAAAGGAATTGCAACCTCACGATTTCGAATGTATGACTCTATATTCCTGAATGTGCTTTCGGCAAGAAACGATTTGGGAGAAGATATTTTCACCCGACTTTATACCAAACCAGGTATCAAATCAGTATTCCGGTTTTTGGATGAAGAAAGTAGTTTATCAGAAGATATTAAAGTGATGTTTTCATTGAATAAACCTCAGTTTTGGCAGGCCTTCTTTGGAACTTTCTTCAAGTGAAACTTCCCTCTCTGGAGCAGGAGCAGCATTCCGATTTTAGACTTCAAAAAACACAAATTATTTCTCCCTTCGGAGGGAGTTAGAGGGAGGATTTTGAAAAAAAGTTTTTTGAAGTCTTCGAGCTACCTAGCCGTACACGCGGGAGCAGCGAGAAATATTTACTCAACCTTTAGCGATTTCAGATTTTAAGGATTTCTCCTATCGTCGAAATGACAATAGCAATTAAATCCTACATCTCACTCCTATCCGGTAAAGCATGGCATTATCAATCGATGGGAAAAATACATTTTCTTTCCCTTCCCTAAGCTGCACATCCGCAAACACCGTACGGGTCAGATTTACATATGCTTCAAAATAGTCTGAGATACTGTATTCATACCTGAGTCCAGCTAGTATCAAAAACATTCGTAAACGATCCGCAAATATCTCATCATTGATCAAGACCCCATTTTGAATATTTGAGTTAAATCCATCGCCTTCGGCATAAAGTTGCAACCGGTTTTTCTCATTAAAATAGTACTTCAGACTTGAGGATGGTCCCCCAATGGTGTACGACCACTTTTCATGAAACTTTCGGTAATAACTGAAAAAAGGAAATGGAGCCGGGAAACGAGTATTGCTGGAATAATATAATCCTGCAATGATTCGGTGTGGCTTCTTTACCTCCTCCGGATTCATCTTATTTTTTACAAACACTACAAGACCCGAAACCAGAAAGTCCTTTCTTACTAATCTCCCTTCCAGGTTGCTGGTAAAGGAAGGAGCAACCTGCATACCCACATACCAATCATTCGTTAGTTCATAAATATATGAGATCGCCAGATCCAGGGACTTGAAATTTTCTGTCTCCCTTTTATCGTAAGAGTCCTGATCTTCCTTGTACTTAAACTGAATGTTGCTGAAATCAAGTCCTGCAAAGAAGTAGCCTTTATCTCTTACTTTGAACGGAATATTGAATAGCGCTCGCTGACGCTGATATTCAAAATTGGAATCCTCACCTGGCAGATAGGTATACTCCAGTTTAGCCAAATCCAAGTATTGTGAATGGCTAAAATGAAAGACCAACAGGGTAAGTATGAAAAGTAGCTTCCGCATCGAATCCGCCAAGATCGGAAAATTTTATTCACCACAAACGAAGATTTTTTTTATTTCGACTAAAGTCAGTGACATAGGGCTGTCACTCCAACTCATTTCTTTGAATCATGTTTAATACTAACAGATAAAAATCATGACAACTCAAGAAGTAGCCAACGAATTTGTAGCCATGTGCAAAGAAGGAAAATGGGATGAATGCATCCAAAAATTTTACTCACCTGACATCAAAAGTGTAGAGCCGGAAGATGCCTTTTGGGGTACTGTACAGGGATTGGACGCCATTGCGAAAAAAGCCGAAGAATGGCATGGAATGGTCGCTGAATTTCACACGATGGAAATTTCTGACCCCATTGTTGCGGAAAATTTCTTCTCAATGACCATGAAATCCAAAGTGACCCTTAAAGGTATGGATCAACCAATCAACATGGATGAGATATGCGTGTATGAGGTAAACGATGGAAAAGTGGTGAAGGAGCAATTCTTCTACACCCCTATGCCTGAGTTTGCATAATCTCAAACCGAAAGAATCATAAGACATCAACCGTCAGGGATGGCGGTTTTTGTTTACTCCTCTATCTTTGATGAAAATGAAAGTTGATCCTACTACAATAGAATCCGTCATCTCCTCCTACCCTCCTCAAGCGAAGGAAAAAGTTGTACATCTCCGCAAACTCATCTTAGAAACAGCTGATGAAATTGGCATCACTGATCTGGAAGAAACACTGAAATGGGGAGAGCCCAGCTACCTCACCAAGCATGGCAGCACCATACGCATCGATTGGAAGGAAAAGAAACCGGATCAGTACGCCATGTACTTCAAATGTACCAGCAAACTTGTACCATCCTTTCAGTTGGCTTTCGGCGACCTATTCAATTATGAAACCACTCGTGCCATTGTATTTAAGCTGGATGAAAAAGTACCTGAAAAAGAATTGAAGCAATGTATTAAAGCGGCTCTGACTTATCATAAAGTGAAACAGCTCCCATTGTTGGGTTTGGGTGAGAAATAGTTAACATCTCCCTTTTAATTTGTCGGTATTCCCTTGCGAGTGAGGCACGAACGAGACTTGGGAATCTCATATTCATTTGCTGACCTTGAACGAGATTCCCATGACTCGGCCTCTGGGCCTCCCAAAGGAATAGGGCTTCTACCACCTCGGTTCGTGTCCTCACGAAATACCATTTTTTAAAGATTTTGGTTTGTGGAGACACAAACCAATACAATAGCTTAGACTTATCACAAGTTGAAGAAGATGCCGCTGTTGGGGTTGGGTGGATAAGAGAATTACATCCCCCTCCCTCGCACATTTCCACCACACCACTAAACGTCGGACCGCCTTCAAAGGGGGAATTCCTGGCTTAACTAGAAAATCTTTGGACAATGTAATTCCCCTCCTGGGAGAGGTCAGGGGTGGGATTAAATAATCCACCTCCACAAAATTCATTTTCCCTTGCGAGGAACGACGAGACTTAGGAATCTCAATGTCTGATCTCAGCCACGGTTCGTGTCCTCACGAAACGAAATAAAAGTACAAAAACCACCAGGTATAGATTTCTCACCATCGAACCTCCGGTTCGAAATGACATAAATACGGATTTGTTAAACCACCTCCACAAACAACCCCTCATCGGTCTTGTTCACCTTAGCAAATCCACCTTGAGTAAGCTTTTTGATGGCTTTATCCCATTTCTTATTCGACAGTCCAGACTGATCTTTGAGTGCATTCAGCTCGACCTTTTCTTCTTTTTCCAACATCTCAAACACAGCTTTTGCGTCACCTTCAAGCTCGGCTGCTCGGGACTTCACTTCCGGTCGCATCTGAGGGAAGAAGAGTACATCCTGGATGGAATTGGAATTGGTCATGATCATGGTCAATCGATCAATGCCGAGACCCACGCCGGCGGTAGGAGGCATTCCAAATTCCAAGGCACGAAGGAAATCCTCATCCAGTGTCATGGCCTCATCGTCCCCTCTTTTACCCAACTCCAGCTGCTCCTCAAATCGCTCCCGCTGATCCACTGGATCATTCAACTCTGAGTAAGAGTTCATGATTTCTTTTCCGTTACAGATTGCTTCGAATCGCTCCACAAGTCCTTCCCTGGATCGGTGTTTTTTTGTCAGCGGAGACATCTCCACAGGATAATCGGTAATAAATGTTGGCTGGATCAATAACGGCTCACATTTCTCACCGAAGATCTCATCGATGATTTTTCCCTTTGCCATCGTATCGTCCAAAGGCACTTCCAGCTTCTTAGCGGTTTCTCTTAATTCTTTCTCATCCATTTCCGAAATGTCAATTTCGGTAAAGTGCTCAATCGCCTCAAACATGGTAAAGCGCTTCCACGGACGCTGGAAATTAATTACGTTTTCACCAACCTGCACTTTGGTATCTCCGTGAAGGTCAAGTGCTACTTTTTCGATCATGGCTTCCATGAGGTCCATCATCCAGTTGTAATCCTTGTAAGCAACATAAAGCTCTACTTGAGTGAATTCCGGGTTGTGGAACCGGCTCATTCCCTCATTACGAAAATCCTTGGCAAACTCAAACACGCCATCGTATCCGCCTACAATTAGTCTTTTCAGATACAGCTCATTCGCGATGCGTAAATAGAGCGTCATATCCAATGTGTTATGGTGCGTTTTGAACGGACGAGCAGCCGCACCTCCATAAAGTGGCTGAAGAATAGGCGTTTCAACTTCCAGATAGCCTTTATTAGCAAGAAATTCCCGTATGGAGTTTACCAACTTAGTCCGTTGAATGAAGGTGTCTTTCACTTCAGGATTCACAATCAAATCCAGGTACCGTTGACGATATCGCTGCTCGGGATCTTTGAATGCATCATACGTCTTCTTATTGCCCTCTTCATCAGTCGTTTCCTTCACTATTGGAAGCGGACGAAGTGATTTAGTCAGCAGCTTTAGCTCAGTTACATGAACAGAGATTTCTCCTACCTCTGTTTTAAAGACATAGCCTTTGATACCAATAATGTCGCCGATATCCAACTTCTTTTTGAACACATCATTGTAGAGTGATTTATCCTCACCCGGGCAGATATCATCTCTTCGTAAATAGATCTGAATACGGCCACTTGAATCTTGCAGCTCAGCGAACGATGCAGATCCCATGATCCTTCTGCTCATGATTCGTCCAGCCATTGAAATGTTGGTGTAATCACCGGGGCGACTATCAAAATTTTTCTTGATGTGTTTGGCAGTCATATTCACATCAAATGATTCGGCAGGGTATGGGTCAACCCCCATTGCCATCAGTTCCTCTCTGGATTTTCTTCGTTGGATTTCCTGTTCGCTTAACTGCATTTTGTTTTGCTTGTATTCTTATTTTTAAAATCTGATTATCAGGCAGACTTACGTCTTCTTAGTTCCTTTTTTACCAGGGTATATTCTCTTCCACTTTGCCCAGCTATGGATGTGTTTTCTTCTGCTCTTCTGAATAGATAGGGAAGTACTTTTTCAACCGGACCATAAGGAACATACTTAGCCACATTGTAGCCCAAGTCAGCCAGCTTGAATGAAATGTTGTCACTCATTCCTAATAACTGAGCAAAAAAAACTCGATTGTCTTTCTTGGATATTTCCTGCTCTTCCATAAGCCTGGCCAACAACTTGCTAGAATTTTCATTATGTGTCCCGGCACATAGCCCCATACGGTCAATGTGCTGCATACAAAACTTCAACGCTTCGTCGTAATCCTTATCAACAGCTTCCTTGGTCGCATGAATAGGGGATTCGTATCCCATTTCTTCTGCTCTGTCTCTTTCCTTTTCCATGTAAGCACCTCTTACCAATTTAGCTCCCAGGTAATAACCACTCACCTCTGCTTCGATCTGTGCTCGTGTAAGCCTGTCCAACATATCATGACGATACATTTGATAGGTGTTATAGACAATCGGTCGTTCCTTATTGTATTTAGCCATCATGCGATAAGCTATACCATCAATAAAGCTTTGAAACCATGATTCCTCAGCATCAATCATGACCATCAGACCCTTGCTACCTGCTTTGTGTACGATCTCATCTACACGCTGCTCACAGTTATAGAGTTTCGTTTTTTCAATCTCAGTAAGCTGCTCCTTATTCTGTGCCTTCGTCATCAAGTCGGTAGATCCCAATCCGGAAAGCTTTAATACACAAAAAGGAATATGATCATTGGTCGAAGCAAAATCAATAACTCTCAAAGCCTCTTCCTTGGTGGCATCATACCCATCTTCATTTTTCAGTCCCTCCACCGAATAATCAAGGATGGTCTGCACGTTATGATCACCTAGTCTATTAATGGTATTACTGCAATCCTTGATGGATTCTCCTCCACAAAATTGATTGAAGATTGTCTTCTTAATGATCCCTTTAACAGGTAATTTCAACTTCAGTGCAAGGTTAGTCATCACTGTACCTGTTTTCACCATCCAGGGCATACTCATGGTGGAGAAAACAAAATGTGAGTTCTTCAGCTCCGACGTTGATCGATGCGCAAAAGCAGTTGCGGTATCATCAAAATTGATTGACTCTGATTGCATATTTTTGAAAATCGGTGTGCAAAGATAGCTAACAGATTCACACCATTATCTGTTTAATCAAATGTCTAGTAATCTTCCTTCATATCTTACTATTTCAACGGAAATCAATAGCGATTTAAGCAAGGCAATTGAAACGTTGAATCCGGATAAAATCGTTGTACTGGTAGATGAGAATACCAAAAAGTATTGCTTCCCTCACTTACATGTTTCGGTTGATGCTCAAATCGAAATTCAAAGTGGTGAGCAATATAAAACACTGGAAACATGCATTAAGATCTGGACTCAACTGACAGCAATTGGATGCTCACGTAAAAGTCTCTTGATCAATCTTGGAGGTGGTGTTATCGGAGATATGGGCGGATTTGCTGCCAGTACCTACAAAAGAGGAATGCCGTTTATTAATATACCAACCACGTTACTTTCCCAAGTGGATGCAAGTATTGGAGGTAAGTTGGGGGTTGATTTTGAAGGTTTGAAGAACCATATTGGCGTTTTCCAGAATCCGGTCTGTGTTATAATCAATACCGCATTCCTTAAAACTCTCCCTGAAAGAGAGCTAAAATCAGGATTTGCTGAAATAATCAAACATGCTTTGATTAGAGATGCAGAGCAGTGGGAGTACCTGAACCGACATTCATTTGAGAAAATCAACTGGAATGAAATTATTCCAAAATCCATCAGCATCAAAAGTAAAGTGGTTCAGGAAGATCCGTTTGAAGCCGACGCTCGGAAGATTTTAAACTATGGCCATACTATAGGACATGCGTTGGAATCCCATTTTTTGAATTCTGATACTCCTCTGTTACACGGAGAGGCGATAGCATTGGGTATGATACTCGAAAATGAAATTGCTGCAACAGTAGGTTTGCTGAGTCAGGGTGAGAGTGCAGAAATCAACGAATTTATTAGATCTGTTTATAATCTAAATCTGCAACTTCCAAACTATGAAATGCTCAGAAGCCATCTTTTACAAGACAAAAAAAATGATGCGCAAGGCATCAGGTTTTCATTGTTAAAAAAAATTGGGGCATGCGCCCACGATGTACTAGTTGAAGAAACTGTACTTAAGAATATTCTTAAATAAACAGGTCTTCTTTGTCGCTGTTTCTGTCGTCTTGAGAAGTCTGTTGTTCTTTCTTTTTTACCGTTTTTTTGGGCGAGCTTAGAAAGAAGGTAAGAGCTCCTATGGCGATAGAGGCGAAGATTGTTCCTATGGTACGTGATCTTGACATATTATAATTTATTGACATCTTAGCAACGTAAAAAGTTGTAATAATGTTTGTCAAAAAGCCTGCCAAAAATTGAAGAATCGACTAAAAAGGGATAATTCCAGATTAAAAGGTGCCATTACACTGGAATCTTCTAAAAGTGAAAGTAATCGTGCACTCATTATCAACGCTTTGGCTGGTGGAAATGTGGCTGATATTCACAACCTTTCCAATGCTCGAGATACACAAACCATGCGTTCATTGCTGCAGGGAAAACCTGATGTTTATGATGTAAAAGATGCCGGCACCACCATGCGATTTTTGACTGCATATCTGGCAATTCATGGACAGGGTGAAATAATCACAGGCACAGATCGAATGAAAAACCGTCCAATAGGACCTCTTGTAGATGCGCTACGAACCATTGGAGCTAAGATTGAATACCTGGAGAAAGATGGATATCCTCCGTTAAAAATCCATCGAATCGAAAACCAGCTTACAAACAAAATCGCTATTCCGGGAAATATTAGTAGTCAATACATTAGTGCTTTGCTGATGATTGTCCCAAGCATGGAGCAGGGGCTAGAAATTACATTGACCTCTGAGATCTACAGCCGACCATACATTGAAATGACCCTTTCGTTGATGAAGGCTTTTGGAGTGGGAAATGAGTGGACTGGAAATTCGATTAAAGTTTCACGTCAAACCTATCAACCCGTTGAATATACCATCGAAGGTGATTGGTCTGGAGCAAGCTACTGGTATTCGTTCATTTCGATGGCACCAGAGGATTCCAAACTTCAATTACCCACCCTGAGGAAAGATTCAACTCAAGGAGATATTGCCATTGCCACCATCATGAATGATTTGGGTGTTGAAACACAATTTGAACAGAACGCGGTGTATTTGAGAAAGCTACCACTCAATCAAAAAAAACTCACGATTGATTTTAGAAGCTGCCCTGATCTGGCACAAACAGTCATGGTTTCAGCTGCTGTAATTGGAATTGAATTAGAAATGACCGGCCTGGAAAGCCTGAAAATAAAAGAGACGGATCGTATAGCAGCAATGCAACATGAGCTAGCTAAAATTGGAGCTACTCTCACAGAAAATGATAAGATGTGGTATCTAATCCCATCGGATCATCTTCCTGATGCTGTTACAATTGAAACCTATGAAGATCATCGCATGGCCATGGCATTTGCGCCTCTATGTTTGAAAATGGATGTAACCATTGATGATCCATCGGTAGTTGAAAAATCTTATCCTGGATATTGGGATGAAATAAAACGACTCTCAATTGAAATACAAGAATCTAGTAACCTACCTCTAAATCCGTAATTTCCAAATCAATAACCGCACTCGGGTGAAAAGTAGAAAACCAAACGCCCTCTTTTTCTACCCAGCCGCCCCAGCCTACTTTCAACCCACCGATGGGAACATTTGAAGTCCAGAGCTTCCAGGCTTTGGGAAAGCCATCATCACCAATGATCCATAAATAAGAATCTCCTGGAGTTACCCCTCCAGTGGTGTAAGTAACCAACAGCCCTCTTCCGTTTTTTACATTGACGGTAGATCGCATAACTCCTTCATCTCGCACTTTAAAGGGAGCCACCAACCAAAACGTGTCATTCAAAAAGTACTCATACGCTTGATACTCGATGGCATTTAGTTCATCAGATGATTGATTCAAGTCAAGAAAAACATCTCTGTCATCCCATCGAACCCTTACCTTGTTGTTGTCTATATCCCACTCATAGTTGTGATCACCCGGATAGGTAAATCTAATCATCGCAAGGGTATCATAACCGGATTTATTTAATGCTTTCAGCATTTCATCCGCTAAAGCCTCTGCTTCTTGTCCTTGTGTGCCATCAGGTACGGACTCATCAATGAATAAGTAGGCCAGAATTCCAATAATGATGAGAACAACCAGTCCAGCACCCAAAAATTTTAATATCGCTTTTATCATATCAAATCTAAAGTTGGTAATAACTTAGGTGCTTTTCTAATCTTTGTTGCCTGCTCAAACGCGTAGGCAATACTGATAAGCTTCGGCTCCTGATACTTTCCTCCGAAAATGGACATACCTACTGGTAAACCATGCACATAACCTGCAGGAACAGTAATATTCGGATATCCGGATCGGGCTGCAGGTGTGGAGCTGCCCGTCCCAAAGTGATCTCCATTGATTACATCAATGGGCCAGGCAGGCCCCCCGGTTACCCCAATGATGGCATCCAGGTTATTTTCTTTCAAAGCATTATTTATTCCGTTTCTGGAAACTTCCGTGACCACCTTTAAGTGTTCTTTGTATTCTTCATCAGTCAAAGGTCCTTTGTTCTCAGCTCGCTCTAAAATACCTTGGGGAAAATATGGCATCTCTATCTCTGCATTGTCTTTGTTGAATTGAATGACATCCGCCAGCGATTTAACTTTTACATCCGGACGAGTAGCCAGATATTTGGTCAAACCATCTTTAAATTCATAAAGTAACAGCTCCAAACCTGAATTTCCATAGGCATCATTTTCATACAGTTTGATGTCTTGGACTAAGGTTGCTCCTTGTGCCTCCATTGCTGTGAATGCTTGTTCCATGATTTCATCCACCCGCTCATGATAGCCAAGTGTCCCACTAAGCACTCCTATTCGCTTACCTTGCAGTCCGTTTGCATCCAGAAATTGGGTGTAATCCGTATAGCTATTACCTTCACTCTCTGCCGTTCGTTTATCAGCATCATCCATGCCAATACATGCCCCCAACAAACTTGCAGCATCAGCCACTGTTCTTCCCATGGGCCCGGCGGTATCCTGTGTTTCGGAAATGGGAATGATTCCGTCTCTGCTCCATAATCCCACGGTGGGTTTGATACCAACCACACCATTGGCTGAAGATGGACAGACGATCGATCCATTGGTCTCTGTTCCAATTGTCAGTGCACACATGTTTCCTGAAACCGCAGACCCTGACCCTGAGCTGGAACCACATGGATTTCGATCCAACGCATAAGGATTTCTGGTTTGGCGCCCTCTCCCACTCCAGCCGCTTGATGAACGAAACGACCTAAAATTCGCCCATTCACTTAGGTTTGTTTTTCCTAAAAGGACAGCTCCGGATTCTCTTAATTTTTTAACAATGAAAGCATCATCCGGCGCAGTGGTTCCTGCGAGCGCCATGGAGCCTGCAGTTGTCATCATTTTGTCTCCGGTATCAATATTATCCTTTATCATCACCGGAATACCGTGCAATGGTCCTCTCACATTTCCTTCCGCTCGCTCTTTATCCATCTGATCTGCAATGGACAGGGCATCAGGGTTGGATTCAAGGACGCTATTCAGCCCGTTTGATGATTGATCCTTTTCTTTGATTCGCTTCAGATATAACTCGCAAATTTGACGTGAAGTGTATTTGCCGGATTCCATCGCATCTCTCAATTGTGCAACAGTCCATTCTTCGAGCTCAAATGGTTGCTCCTCGGCTTTTGCATTTTCTGATGAAGATTCAGTAGGTGCACACGCTTTTATTCCAAGAAAAGGGATTGCCCCGGTAATTGCGCTAAGTTGGATGAAATTTCTTCGTTTCATGTTAGGTTCATTTTGGAAGGTTAGTTAAAGTCGAAGCACTAAATTTAACCACTGAATTTTCGGAATCAAACCGGCTATACAATTAAGACCTATTATGAGAAAACTTCTATTTGCTATCATCACTCTTTTCAGCTATTCCTTTAGTCAGGCACAGCCAAACACTGAAATCTATGTCATGGATCTTCGTCGATCTTCCGAAGGTTTGCTGATTGAAAAACCTCTTAACATATCAAAAAATGAAGGGTATGATAATCAACCTTCATTTTGGTCAGATGGAGAATCTGTTTTGTACGCCAGAACCATTAATGGCCAGACTGACATTGCACGATACTATTTTGACTCCAAAAACACGCTAATTATATCAAATACTAAACAAGGAAGTGAATATTCTCCTACCCCAACACCTGACGGTAGAATTTCGAGTATCCGTTTGGATACTTCCGGATTACAATTGCTTTATGCCTATAGGTTCAATGGAAAAAATGAAGTATTAGTCCCGAAACTGAAAATAGGATATCACGCCTGGGTTGACGATGCACGAATAGTTGCCTTTGTGTTAGGTGATCCTGCCACTATGCAGATTATTAACACGAAAACAGGAGAGACAGTCATAGTTGGTGAAAACATTGGAAGGTCACTTCATAAAATTCCGGATTCTAAAGACTTTAGCTATGTGGACAAAACTGCTGAGAACTGGACTATTATGCGAATGAGTCCTGTAATTCGTGAAGCAGCTGAAATTACCAATACGGTTGGTAGCGGAGAAGATTACTGCTGGACCCCAAAAGGGGAAATCCTGATGGCTGATGGGGCCAAACTTTTTGTTTGGTCAAATGACTCGGAATGGAAGCAATTTGCAGACTTGAGCAAGCAAGGCATCACGTCGATCACTAGATTAGCTGTATCTCCGGATGGAAAAAAACTGGCTGTTGCTGCGGAGTAAATTAACCTACGTTTAATTCAATAAAAAGGTAAAATCCCCTCCTGGGGAGGGGTTACATACTTCTTCGCTTATCTGGGTTATTCTGCTCGTTTATAATTGATCCTCCAATTCAGATTCCAGGTTTCTCCTCCATCCGTTGTAGCTTCCCAATCCCAGGTAAACGCATCTTCTGTAATGTTGTAAAACCGCATCCGGGAAACTGATTCTTTGCCATCGGGCTGCTTACGAAAATTGGTAGTCTGAAAGATTCGAGTTTCTCCATCCATGATTCCAATTAAATCAATATAACCACCCTGGTTGTCAGCCCATGCCTGATGCCACTTCCCGTCAGCTGGATTAAACGTGCTGATGCTCATTCCAAGGTATCCCTTGTAATTTCCTTCCGTCGCTTCAAAATTTTCCTGTATAACCCGGCCGTCAAGTTTCTTCTCAATCAGATTGGTCCCCTTACCTCCATCCCATGTCAAGTTCCATTTTCCAACCCAAAAATCCATTTTAGACAAATCCTCTTCTGAAGGCTTTGGGGGCTGCTGAGCCATTATTCCAAACGATGTAATTAAAACTGTAACTAGTAGTGTAGCTTTCATATCTGTTTAATTTTTACCGAATAAACCAAATCAATCATTGAAACTTGTAGTATATCATACACTAGAAGTAAAGTTTAGTTAAATTTTATTATCCATCTCTAAGAGATACAGACATTTGCTTTGTCATTATCTAGCTTTAATAACCAAATATGAGCTGGGAACTTATTCTTTTTTTAGCTGCAGCTATTCATGGAATACTTCTATCAATAGCATTCCTTGTTGGCAAACAAAGCCTGCAAAAGCGATTCCTTGGGATTTACTTATTGCTGTTTTCCATAACTATTCTCTACTATGTCAATTTCTGGTCACAGGCCATTGACCTTCCACTTGTTCTAATATGGCTGGGGAACATAGGTTCATGGCTTATGCCGTTTTGCTTCTATTATTTCATCAACTCAAAAGCAAGGCAAGCTAACCTGAAATTTCACTTCTTCATACCTATCGTATTTACTCTAGTTTTCTTCAGCACACACATGTTTGGTGCTTCTCAGGACTTTCAGGCCAACGTTGGACATGTGCTCATTTTTTCGAACATCCTACTATTCATAGTCTATGGGATTCCAATCTTCAAAACCCATCGATCGGAAGAAGTTAACCCACTTTTCCTAATACCATATGCGGCATTTACGCTAGGGCTGCTGGCATACAAAATCTCTTTAATGGTTGGCTTTTATACGCTGAGGCTAGATTATATCATCTGCGGGGGATTCGTAATCTTAACGTACGGCATCACCTACTTTAGCGAGTTTTCATTTCTTAAGGACAAGGTAAGACCAAAGTATTCTACAAGCAGTTTAACTAAAGAGGACGGGGATCACCTGGTAGAAAAAATCAATGAAGTCTTAAATCAAAATAAATATTATCGGGATCCGAATTTCAACCTCTCCTTGTTTGCTGAAAAAATCGGAGTACCAAAATATCGTATTTCCCAGGCGCTGAACGCCTTTTCTGACAAATCTTTCACTTCACTAATCAACGAATTCAGGATCATGGAAGCCAAAGAAAAACTCCAAAATAAAGCATCTGGTCACTTAAAACTAGAGGCCATCGGTGAGGAAGTAGGCTTCAGGAATAAAGTCTCTTTCTACAATAACTTTAAGAAGCTAGTAGGCACCTCTCCTGGAGAATTTAGAGACGAACACATGCAAAAAAGCGCTTAGTTCCAACATCTTGATCCTTTGTTGGTTTATTGAGCATGGGATTATTTAGTAGAACAACTCCGAAAGAAAAGCTTCAGAAGAAATATGAGAAGCTGATGAAAGAATCGTACACCCTTTCAAAAACAAACAGAAAGGCCAGTGACGAAAAAGCAGCAGAAGCTGACAAAGTGCTGAAAGAAATAGATGCACTCTGATGGGTGTAAAACGACCCTGGAATATTGTTGACATGCCTGTTTACAGCCTGGCGACCTATGCAGACGACCAGGTAAATATGAACATCTGCACCTATGTCACAGCTGTGAGCATGAAACCAAAGCTTTTCATGGTGGCGGTGGATTATTCCACCAAGACGTTTGAAAACCTTGAAAAGGGACGTGGTAGTGTACTTCAGATTCTCCATCAGGACCATCAAAGCCTGGTTAATCTTTTGGGTAAGAAAAGTGGAAAACAAATCAATAAAGCAGACCAGCTTGCTTCAAAAGAACTGATATCCAAATGGAGCGGTCATGAAGTGCTGGATGGAGCGTGTGGTTATCTGAAGCTGGAAATGAAGGGCAGAAAAAATGTCCAGGGTGATCACGAACTGTTTTGGTTTGAAGTGGTGAAATCCAAAACAAATTCAGAAGACAACATCTTAATGTTTCAGGATTTGATTGAAGCCGGGATTATTCTTTAAGATGGTGTCTCAAAAGCTTTTAGTAAATCTGTCATTCTGAGGAACGAAGAATCTCGAACATTTGATATCCAGGGATTAAAAAGTTTAAAGATTCTTCACATTCGTTCAGAATGACACTTTTGAGACTTTCGACGGTTATTATTATGCTGAGTCTTGAAGATTTCTCCCTGTGGTCGAAATGACAAGAAAGTGAGATTATGGAATTAAACGAACGAGATAGAAACAGAATCATAGAAATGGCTTGGGAGGATCGAACACCCTTTGAAGCGATCGAATTTCAATTCGGCCTTCCGGAAAAAGAGGTGATCAAACTCATGCGATCGGAGCTGAGGCGAAGTAGTTTCAACCTATGGCGCAAACGTGTCAATTCCGGCCCTAGCCAAAAGCACCTGAGGAAACAGCCAGATGACATGACCCGCTTCCAATCCTCCAGACAGAAGCAAATCAGTTTTAATAAAATCAGCAAGCGATAATGTTTAGCACCGATTATCAGGACATTTTAGATCAGATTGAAGCCATTGATCCGATCGATTATGGTAAGACCCGAAACTTCATCGATGGGGCAGTCACCAAGTTGTCACCTTATATTTCTCGAGGGGTCATCTCAACAAAGCAAGTATTCCAATCCGTGATGGTCAGAGGATATGACTCAAAGAAAATTGAGAAATTCATTCAGGAGCTTGCCTGGCGTGACTACTGGCAGCAAGTCTGGGTAGCCAAGAGCGATGAGATCAACTCAGATCTGAGAAGGGAACAGCCCAATGTGCAAAATCATGAAATGCCCAAAGCACTAATTGATGCACAAACCGGAATCAAAGCCATTGATGATGCCATCAACGAATACTACGAGACAGGTTATTTACATAATCATGTCCGCATGTACATCGCGAGCATCGCCTGTAATGTAGGTAAAAGCCACTGGTGGGTGCCTGCACGATGGATGTACTACCACCTACTCGATGGTGATTGGGCCAGCAACGCACTGAGTTGGCAATGGGTGTCCGGAGCTAACGCAGGCAAGGAGTACTACGCAAATCAGGGCAACATTAACAAATATTGCTACACTCGACAAAAGGGTACATTCCTGGATGTCGACTACAGTGAATTTGAAAACATGGACATTCCGGGGGTACTCAAAGAAACCATTAGTCCTAAGCTGAATACACCACTTCCTAAATCGGAAGACCTTTCGATTGATCTCAAGAAGCCGACCCTTATTTACAATTTCTACAACCTGGATCCGACCTGGCATCAATACAAGGATGCAAACCGAGTCTTGCTCTTGGAGCCAAGTGTTTTTGAGAAATATCCTGTCTCTCAAAACTCCATTGATTTCATGAAGGGCTTAGCGAAAAACATTGAAGACATTCAGGTCTTTGTTGGAGAATATGATGAATTAATAGAGGAGTATTCCATCAACGATGTGACCTTCAAAGAGCATCCACTTAATAACTACAGTGGGCTGGAAGAGCCCAGGGACTGGATGTTTAGTGTGACAGGTTATTACCGCTCATTCTTCGCTTTTTGGAAGAAATGTCAAAAGGAACTGAAGGAATGGAATCAGCAAACATTGTTTGGCTAAAGCGAGACCTTCGGTCACAAGACCATGCGGCTTTTCAGGTTGCCGAAAAGGATGGCTTGTCGTACCTGCCGATCTACATTTTCGAGCCATCGATGATTAATCATCCTGATAATTCTTTAAGACACCAGCAGTTTGTCTATCATTCGATCAAGGCTCTTAATGAAACACTAAAGCCCTTCAACCGAAGTGTTACCATATTCTTCGGTCAGGCACTGGATGTTTTCAAATACCTGGCCAACACATTCAACATCCAATCGGTCTTTTCGCATAACGAGACAGGTGTTGAACGCACCTGGATAAGAGACAAAGAAGTAGCCAGATTCTTTCATGAAGAAGGCATACTGTGGAAAGAGTTCCAGCGGGATGGGATTGTGCGTGGCATCACCAACCGAAATGGCTGGGACAAAAACTGGTTTATTACCATGTCGCAACCGGTGATTGAAAACAGCTACTCACCTTCTGAGATTTCTACTCCTGATCATCCATTTCAGCTTCCTGCTGATTACCAAAAGCAGTTGGAAGAATATCCTGATATTTTCCAGCCGGCAGGAGAGCACAATGCTTGGCGATACCTGCGATCGTTTGCCAACGATCGCGGATTCAATTACAACAAACACATCTCCAAACCAGCCGAAAGCCGAAACTCCGGAGGACGAATTTCACCCTACTTGGCATGGGGTAATCTGAGCATCAAGCAAGCTTATCAGCATGTGAAGTACCACAAGAATTTTGCTTCCAACAAACGGCCATTCGGTGCGTTTCTGACACGCTTGAAATGGCATTGTCACTTCATTCAAAAGTTTGAACAAGAATGCGAGTATGAGCACACCTGCATCAACCGCGGGTATGAGTTGCTACCCCATGAGAGCGATACGGACAAATTGCACGCATGGAAGACAGGAACGACCGGCTTCCCGATGGTGGATGCCTGCATGCGCTGTGTCACGGAGACCGGCTGGATCAACTTCCGGATGCGAGCCATGATGGTGTCTTTTCTCTGCCATCACCTGGATCAGGACTGGCGAGATGGTGTTTACCATCTCGCACAACAATTTTTGGATTATGAGCCGGGAATTCACTATCCGCAATTCCAGATGCAGGCAGGAACTACTGGCATCAATACGGTCCGAATTTACAATCCGGTAAAGCAAGGGTATGATCATGATCCCGAGGGTACATTTATCAAAAAATGGGTGCCGGAGCTGGCTGACGTGCCCACCGAGCACATTCATGAACCGTGGCTGATGACAGACATGGAGCAGGCCTTCAGTGGAGTTCAGGTCGGGAAAGATTACCCGGAACCGATCGTGGATCTTAAAGAGAGTGGTAAGCACGCTCGAAATAAAATCTGGGGTCATCGCAAGAACCAGGCGGTTAAGGATGACAGCAAACGCATTTTAGCCAAACATACGAGGGTCGGGAGAAGGAATCCATGATCTTTCTCCCCCTCTGGAGGGGGTTGGGGGGAGGATGGGCAGTTCTCCCTCTCGCGTATTGTCTCTGCATGCTTAAGTCAAGGTTTACTCTTTTAAGCTAAAGAGCTATTCCAGAATGGAATCTATGAATTACAAAAAAGTACGCATGATACAATGAAAAGACTCCATTCTGGAGTGACCTTAACTTAAGCGTCTTGAGTCTCTACCCGCCTGTAGACGGAAAGGCGATCTCATGATGAGACTGCTTCGTTCGTTCCTCACTCGCAGTGGCGATAATAATGAAGAGTCTGCCGCATTTGTCAATGCTGCTCCTGTCCCCCTCCGGAGGGGGTTAGGGGGAGGACAGTTCTTTACATCACCCTGCACACAATTTTGTAAAGATTTCTAGCTGCTCTCGAAATGACACTAAAAACGTAAACATTCCTCCTCCATTTTAGTCTTACTCACATGCACTTGACAAAATCAGATATAGAACACATGGAGCGCAAGAAGCGTCTCAACATCATCAACTCCGTTTCAGGGATAAAGCCCGCCAACCTGATCGGCACCAAATCCAAAGACGGCCAGACCAATGTGGCCATCTTCAGCAGTGTCTTACACCTGGGGAGCAACCCCGCCTTGCTGGGATTCATCACCCGACCGACAGGAGAAGTGCCCCGACACACATACGAAAACATCAAAGAAACCGGCTACTACACCATCAATCACATCCCGACTGCCATTGCTGACAAGGCCCATTATACCTCTGCCAAAGTAGACCGGGACACCTCTGAATTTGAGCAGTGCGGACTGACTGAAGAATACATCAACGGCTTTCAGGCTCCTTTTGTGAAAGAGTGCCACCTGAAGATCGGATTGAAGCTAGTGGATGAGCTTCCCATCCAAGTGAATGACACCATCATGATCATTGGAGAGATTGAAGAGCTCATCATCCCTGATGCTTCCGTGGACGACAAAGGCTACATCGATCTGTCTCTGTTTAACACAGCAGGCATCTCCGGATTGAACACCTATTACTCCCTTGCTCCGGTGGCCTCCTTCCCCTACGCCCGCCCAAACGAAATTCCTGATTTTGGCACATAAGAAACCCCACCTACCGACCAAGATCTGTGCGACCTGCGGCAAGCCCTTTACCTGGCGCAAGAAATGGGAGAAGGTGTGGGATGAAGTGAAATATTGCAGCGAGAGGTGTAGGAGGACTAAATCCGGTCACTAATTCTCCAAAAAGGCAGCAAATACATCTTTTGTAGTCACAATACCTACCAACTCATCCTTCTCTAATATTGGCAATGACTGAAAAGAAGCATTGCTGAATACCTGGGCAGCCTCCTCTATTGTAGCATTCGTTGTAAGGGATTGGACTTTTTCCGTCATCAATTCCTCAATCGAAAGCGACTTAAAAACTGTGCTTTCTTCCAGTTTTTCGCCAATAAAATCACACAAGTATTGCACTCGATTCAAATCATTTGCGCTAAGCATACCAACCAACTTTCCATTTTCCATTACCGGTAAATGATGGATTTCGTATTTATCCATCAGGTTGCGTGTATTGATCACAGGGTCATTGATGTCTATGTGATGAACTTGTTTTGTCATTATTTCAGAAATCAGTCTCGTTTTCATAACATGTTCGTTTTATCACAACGAAGATGGGCACAATGCATACTTTCCTCTATGGGCATCATCAATCACCCATATGATTTATATCAATTGTATTTTGTGCAACCTTATGAATAAATCGTTATCACCAGTTTACGACTACCCCCATGATCCCGATGCTCACCCAAATAAATGCCTTGCCAGGTTCCAAGGTTTAGTTGGCCGTTAGTAATAGGGATTGTAACTGAGCATCCTAAGGTACTTGCTTTTAAGTGAGCAGGCATATCATCCGGCCCCTCATACGTGTGTTGGTAATACGGAGCATTTTCGGGAACTGAGGCATTGAAGTGACTTTCGAAATCAGTGCGCACGGTAGGGTCTGCATTTTCATTGATGGTAATACTGGCGGAAGTGTGTTTGATAAATACATGTATCAATCCTGTATCGATCCCTGTCAGATTTACCTGACTCAAAACTTCATTCGTGATTAAATGAAATCCTCGTGAATATGGGCGTAGCGTGATTTCTAATTGTTGAAGCATGCAGTAAAGCTAAAAAACAAAAAAAGGCCATCCGAATGTTCGGACAGCCTCTTTATTCTGAGTTTTTAGTCCTTGACCTCAGAGTTCATTTACTGATTTTTTGTACATCCGAAAGAATAGGAATGGTAAGAAGCCAATGCCAAATAGCAAGAAGCTCACACCTAGCATCACCCCTGCACCAGGTAAGTGGAGCATTTTAAATGTAACCGCTGCAACAATTAAAGCAATCGAAATCGTACCTACTATCCATTTCAGTTTTTCAGATAAAACTTCCCGAGCTATCAATTTGTAGCGATTGATCAGAAATAATGGGATAAAAACACAAGAAACACCTATTGCTCCTAGTCCCATTAAAACACCTGCACCCGAAAGATGCAATAATTTAAAAGCAATTCCAGCTATCCATGTCACTGTGAACAGATAGCCTACTACATACATTAGTCGTTTCATAAACATGATTTTTGAGTAATTGAATAAAAAAATAGTTTCTTGTTGTATTTCATCCAGCCCATGCGGTGCGGTTTGCAGATAGGCTTTTTCCAGAGCTTTTTCGAATTGAAGACCTCTTTCCATCTCAATTTCCACCAGGCAGCAGAAGTGATCAATCAAGTCGTCCTTTAGTGCTTGATTTTTAATGGAGCTACTTTCAACCTCCGCTATGATTCGATCTTCGTATTCTTCATCAATCATATGGCTGACGATGTTTTTAAGTCACTGAAAATCACTTTTTCAATCGTTTTGATGAAGTCCCGCATTTCATCAAGCAAGGTCTCCTTTTGCTCCTCCCCCTTAGCGGTAAGCTTGTAATACTTGCGTATACGCTTTCCGATACTTACCTCCTCAAAAGTGAGAATTCCATCCTTCGTCATTTTATGCAGTGCCGGATACAGTGATCCATCCTTAAGATGGATCTTGCCATCGGTCTTTTCCTTCACCATCTGTGAAAGCTCGTATCCGTACATCTTGCCTTTCTCAGAAAGCACTTGTAATACGATCACTTCCAGGGTTCCTTTTAAGAGTTCTTTCGAATACATAACACAACAATACATCAATTATTGATATATTACTAATAAATACCTCATTATTTGATGTATAAAAATCAGAATCATCTTTTAAGTGAATGGAAAGGTGATTTATGATCAAAAATGATCACATTTTTAGCATGCTTTGTCCATGATTGGACATTAGCAAAACATACTCCCCTCTAAAAAATAAAATTTGAGGGTTCCACACAACTGGCATTTCGTTTGCTAAGACGGCATCAGTTTGTCTCTGATGAGCTATGAAAACAAAGATTTTCTCAATAATTATATTATTGCTGGTTCTTGGATGTTCCGGCGATGATCCTGGATTTGTGGTTGAAAAGACCACAGTGGCATTTAAAAGCAGCACATTATATCTAAATGAGGCTGATGACGCGCTGGTTGTTACCGTAGTATTGGATGAGCCTTCTAAAGAAGACGGGACATTGGAGGTGGTGTTTAGTGGTACTGCTAACACCCCAGATCATTACATTGTAATACCAGAGCTTGAAAACGGAGTATTGATGTTATCTCTGGATGAAGGTGAGGATGAAGCAATGTTTCTGATTCTACCGATTAATGATGAGGTAAACACCGGTTCCAAATCATTAACAATGGTCCTTCAAAATCCGTCAGATGGATTTGAACTAGGACAAAGCAAAGCGATCATATCAATAGAGGATAATGATGAAGATGAAAACCCGGTGGAGACGGAATCAATTGCAGTCAACTTTAGTACTCGAAAAGCATCAGTGTCTGAATCTGCAGTAGATGGATATGCAATTGAACTCTCACTTGAAAAGGCTTCTGCCATTCAACAACTCGTAGAAATAGCAGTTGCACCTTCAAATGATTATGAATACGGTGTGGACTTTAATACAGATCCGCAAATGATTGACTTCCTGATTCCTATTGTATTTGAGGCTGGTGAAACCTTTAAACTGTTAAAATTCTATCCAATAAATAATAACATCGTTAATACAAACGCAGAACTGATGTTTACTATTAGCAACTGGAGTGAAGGGTTGAAACAAGGAAGCGAGTTTGATTTCTTATTGACAGTTGATGAGGATGATGCAAACAACACTGAAGCTCACACTATCGCAGAACTTAAAGCATACTTTTCTGAGCATCAAGGTAATTGGTATTTTCCTTCGGATTATTTCATAGAGGGTGTTGTTACCAGCACTGATAATGTTCCAACGGATGAATTCATATATATACAAGATCAGACCGGAGGTATCTTAATAAGCTTTGTTCTTGATAACCTATTGTCTGTTGGTCAAAAGGTGAGACTTAATCTTAAGAATGCCACTGGCCATGAAGTAAACGGGCAAAAAGCCATGCTAGGAGTAGAAGACAGGTTAGGCACTTTACTCGGAGAAAACGTTATGGTTCAACCTGTTGAAATCACACTCGATGATTTAATAAGTGGTACATACGCTGGACAATTAGTGAAAATCAAAAACGCTTTTTTCCCTCAAGCTGACGGATTCAGGGTATGGGAAGGTTCACATGTATTATCAGTTGGTGAAAACAATCGAAATGCCATTGTCACCACATATGATCGAGCCACCTTTAGTCAGGAAATTCTGCCTACAGGTACATTCACAATAACAGGGGTAGCGGGTAGCTGGAATCACCTGCATATGACCAGCTTATACGATTTAAGTTTCTAACAACGAAAGCCACAGAACCTGCCGTGGCATTTTTATTCATTTGTATTTTTGCGTGATGCGCATCAAAGATCACTGGCAATACACGGACGATGAATATGAGAAAGTTTTTGAATCCTATAAGTTAAAACCGGGACTGTTTTCTCATGAGGCCCATCTGAGGCTGGCTTACATTCATATTCAGAAATACGGACCAGATCAAGCAGAAAAAAACATGTGCGACCAGATTAAAGGGTTTGCTGAATCGCTTGGTGCATATGACAAGTTCAACGTGACAGTAACTATCGCATCAGTTAAAACCATGCATCATTTCATGCAGAAGGCTAAATCCGATAATTTCAAAGATTTTAGTCAGGAGTTTCCTCGCTTGCTCACCAATTTCAAAGACATCTTAGGACAGCATTACGGTTTCAATGTTTTTGCTGATAAACGTGCCAGGAAAGAATTTGTGGAACCAGATCTTTTGCCTTTTTAAGATGGCTACCTTTTTCCCTACTCCGGATGACTTCAGAAAATGGTTGGAAGAAAATCATGAAAAAGAAACGGAGTTGTGGGTAGGCTATTATAAAAAAGCAACGCACAAACCAAGTATCTCCTGGCCTGAATCCGTAGATCAGGCGCTTTGTTTTGGATGGATCGATGGAATTAGAAAGCGCATTGACGAAGAAGCGTACCAGATTCGGTTTACACCCAGAAAGTCCAATAGCCACTGGAGTAATGTCAACATCAAGCGAATTGAGGAGCTTAAGAAAGCAAATCTTGTGACACCAGTTGGCTTAGCGGCCTATGCTAAAAGAGACCCTAAGAACTCAGGCAAAGCATCGTTTGAACAGAAAAAAGTCAAGCTCAGTCCCGACTTTCAAAAGCAATTGAAATCCAATAAAGCAGCATGGACCTTTTTTACAAAAAAATTAGCACCCTCCTACCAAAAGCAATCCATCCATTGGGTGATGAGTGCCAAACGTGAAGAAACACGAGAAAACAGGCTAGCTACATTGATCGAATGCTCTGCTAAAGAAGAGAAAATACCGCCATTGAAGTGGGCGAAGTAGTTTTACTAGTTAGCCCTGTTAGGGTTCTAAACCCTAACACTTTCTTATTTCTTCTTCGGATGCAACTCATGGAAAAAGATGTCTCCGTTCGGGACATCAAATTCGATCCCCTCTACTTTTAGGTTATTATCCAACTCAAAAGAAACGGTTCCAAAATCAAACCAGGCGTGCTCTTTATCCCATACAATTTCGTAAGTATCATAGTGCCAATGCTCCAAAGTAGCACTTAGTAGTGGCGCCTTTTCAAACGCTATTCTTAGCTCCCCTTCATCATTTGATACGATGATGTCACCATACATGGGGTCGTAATAAGTTCCTATCAACTCAGATTCCTCGACAGACGGTTTGGTTTCCATTTTTCGTGCTGCCTTTCTTTCGTCAACATCTTCTTTGTGACCATTTCTGGAGCGCGCTCTTTCTAAGTATTCTGCCGACCAGTCACGCATGTCTTTCTTCAGGTACTGGTTTGCTATATAATAGGTCAACGGAGTAGAAATTCCCTCCATGGTATTCGTTAGTACTACTATTCCTAGTTTCAAATCCGGCACCATCATCACTCGAGAATACATACCGTCGTATCCACCTCCATGGCTAACCGCCATTGTACCGTGGTAGTCCATCACACTCCAGCCAAGTCCATAACCTGCAAAGTGTCTGCCTGGAATGGATTCTTTAGAGCGCTCACTTAACTTGAAATTGTTGTGAGGGGTCCACAATAGGTTCTGCTGTTCCTTTTCGATATATTGCTGACCATCCCACTCCCCTCCGTTCAGGTTCATCATCATCCATTTGGCCATATCAGTGGATGAAGAAATGATCCCACCAGCAGCACTCGGTGCATCCCAGCTTGCCCATTCGATAGGAACTGTTCCGCTTTCAAGGGTAGGCTTGTGTGGTATGGCAGTGTTTTCCGGTAGATCGCTGATGCTGATCACCGTATTGCTCATCTCCAGTGGCTCCATAAAGTTCTTTTTCACATAGCTTTCCCATGTCGCACCAGTCACTTTCCTGATAACCTCTCCCGCAGTGATAAACATCAGATTCGTATAGCCATACCCATCCCTGAACTCATATGCTTCAGGCACATATGCTGCATTCTTAATGATTTCTTCCGGTGTTTTTTCTGACTTGTACCAGATCACATCTCCGCTAAATGTGCCTAGTCCAACTCGATGGCACAGCAAATCTTCAATTGTAACCATTGAAGAAATGTATTCATCTCCATAAAGCGTGAAATAGGGAAGGTAATCTCTCACTTTGTCCTTCCACGAAAGCTTTCCCTCTTCTGCTAATCTTGCAATGCATGAAGCTACGAATGCCTTGGAATTTGAAGCGATTGCAAAAAGCGTATTATCATCCACTTTATCTTTTCTGCCAATCTCTTTGACTCCATATCCCTTGCTCAAAACCACTTCCCCATCTTTTACGATCGCCACGGCCATGCCCGGCACGTTCCAGTCGTTTCTGGCTTGTTCGATGTAAGTATCAATGGCCTTGACATCAACCTGTGCCTGGCCTGATATAAATAAAAATAATAGGGAGAGGGTTAGTAGCTTTTTCATTCTTCTTTGTTTGATGAAGAACGAAAATACAAAAGAAAGTGCTTTGCTACTACCAGGTTGAGCTTTTGGTGTTTAACACCGCCTTCATGATGTCTTTCTGACTGATCTGGCCGATGAGTTTCCCCTCGTGGACAACAGGAAAGCGTCTGAGTCTTTTTTCAAGAAACATCTTGGCAGCTTCGAAAATGTTCAGTCCTGGATTGACGGTAACCACATTTTTGGCCATATGCTCAGCAACTAATCCAGTGAATATTGGCATGTTGTCATACTTTCCTTTCACCACTTCTTTCAGACAGTCACCTTCAGAAATCACACCAACAAGCTGTCCATGATCATCTACTACAGGACCACCTGAAATCTTGTGCTTCATCAAAGTTTCCACCACCTCGTGCATGGGTTGCTCCGGCTTAAAAGTGATAAGCTTCCTTGCCATGTAGTCTTCTACTTTAAGTGCTTGTGATTCCTGTGTTTTTGGAGCTTCTGCCCCTCTGTAGCTCATTACCATATTTAGCTGAATTTAAATGATTAAGTAGAATAGAATCTACTCAAAAAACTCTAAAAAGCAAAATTTAGTATGCTTAAAGATTAGCTGGAATGATCCGAAACAATCACCCACTCGTTTCCTAGCCTCCTGAAAATAAGAGAGAAATGGCCATGGGGATTATCACTTTTACGTTTCAAACTCCATTTCCCAATCACCGTCCAAAAGTCTTCGCTCAAAGGCTCTACAATAATCAGGTTAAACGTTAGCTGACCCATCGTAGCTTTATCAGGGTAGGATTTTTTATAGTTATTCAAAGTTTGCTGCCAGCCATAGGTCACCCCCTGGCTACCAATGAATACCAGCTGATCTGACTTCCAATATCCCTCCATGAAACACTCAAGATCTCCTGCATTCCAACATTCCTCCTGCTGGGCCAGCACCTCTCTGATTGCAACTTCGTCTGGATTCTGAGAATAGGTAAAAAATGAAAGTATGATTAGTGGAAGAAAAGCAAGGAATCTCATTTCCGCAGATACGTTTGAATCTTTGCTTTTAACGATTCTTTGTCTGTGGTAATATGTGGATCGCTGTAAATTTTCAACATGAGCTCCCTGAGTACATCCTCATCATAGCCCAGCCTACTTGCGATTTTAGCACAATACTTTATTTCTTCTTTGTAAATGCGGCCATCTATTTTCATAAGCTGAACCACATTGTACAGATAATCGTAGCGCTGATCATCATTTAATGTTTCCAATCCTTCAATAACGGATGGGTCTTCAAACGACTCACTGATTTCTTCATTGGAAAGACCGTTTGCTTTTCCAATCTCTTTAATCAGGTCGATCTCTTCCTGAACAACCACACCATCTACTCGAGCCAGTTGCACCAGCATATTCAAATGTGAACGGACAATATTTGGAAAATTATTTGCGATGATCTTTTACTTTTTGAGTTCGCTACTGTTTTATGAGTGCTTCACAAAAGTAAAGCCACCCACGTTAATCTCAAACTATAATATTTCCTGTATATCTTGAGCATCAGATGAATTTTCTTGCTCATTTATATTTAAGTGGTAATAATGAAGAGGTTTTGGTAGGAAACTTTATCGGAGATTTCGTGAAAGGAGCTCAGTTAAACAAATACCCTGAGCAAGTGCAAAAAGGGATCAGGCTGCACCGTAGCATTGATTATTTTACTGATACAAACGATATTGTTCTTCAAAGCAAAATTCGATTGAGAGAAAAATTCAGGCATTATGCACCAGTTATCGTAGATGTCTTTTACGATCATTTTCTTGCCCGTGATTGGTCTAAGTTTTCAAATATGCCATTAATGGAATACACCTTAAATTTCTATCAGCTGATGAATAAGTACCTGGAAATGATCCCAAAAGGCGTGGTTCGGATGCTTAGCTACATGTCTCAAGATAACTGGTTATATAACTATCAGTACATCGAGGGCATTGACCGTGCACTTACCGGAATGAGCAAACGCACAAAGTTTGACAGTAAGATGGAGCATGCATCAAATGCATTAAAGGAGAATTATTCTGACTTTGAGGCCGAATTCAATCAGTTTTTCCCAGAATTGCAAACACATGTGAGCAACTTTGAAGAATAAAATGAGCATGATTGGCTTGAGAGGCTAATTCGTACGTCTGAAAAATTCATGCAAATACCATGTGGTAATAATATTTAATCCTAACACATGAAAGATATTCTGATCGTTGGTCTGGGAGGTTTTATTGGAAGTGCTGCGCGGTACGCGGTGTACCTGTCTACGGCTAAGTACTATTCCGATAAACCCTACTCCGGAACTTTAGTCGTAAACCTTGTTGGCTGCCTTTTGATTGGTTTGCTGAGTGGTGGATTGATAAAATTAAGCAACCAAACCGGCCTTTTTTTGATCGCTGGTCTTTGTGGTGGGTTCACTACCTTTTCCACTTTTGCTCTGGATGGACTGAAGTTGATTCGTGATGGGTTGATCGTTCAGTTTATTCTCTATGCCTCTGTGAGTATGGTTGGAGGATTGGTTATTTGCCTTGCTGGATTTTACCTCATGAATAAAGCATAATCTTTCTTTCATTATCTTCGTTATATAGGCTACTTAACCATTTCAGATGACCAATTACTATCATGTACTCGGCCTTTCTGAGGATGCTACTCCGGCTGAAATCAAATCGGCATTTAAGCGACTCGCAGTAAAATACCATCCGGACAAACATCCCGGAAGGCCCGAAATGGAGGAAAAGTTTAAAGAGATCAATGTCGCACATCAGATCCTTTCCGACGAGTATGAAAAAGCACGATTTGACCTCAAGTTAAAATATCGGCAGTTTTCTCAAAGCCAGGAGAGACCCTACACATATCAGCCTCCTAGCGCTAACACCTGGAAAAATCAAGCGCGCAGAAGGTATGCCAGTGGACGGATAGACTACAGACAAAATGCAATTGCTACAGCTTATGCCTTTGGCATTACTTTTTTGATTGCCCTTTTGGTGATGACCGGAGTGTGGATCAAACGAAGCTATGATGACCATCTGCTGGAAAAAAGACTAGCGGAAAGACGCTCCACCTACATGGAAGCTAAACAACTCTTTGAGGAGGGGAAATACAAAAAGGCTTTTGAGATCATGACTTCCTTGAAATTTTTCCGAACGGAAGAACGAGACATGAAAATCTTCAAAAGCACCATGCTGGATCAAATCATAAAAAAAGGAGATATTGCCTACAGAGCTAAAAACTATGTAAAAGCAATCACACTTTATGAGCTGGTTCAGGAGTTTGCTCCTGACCTTCCCTATTATGAGCTGAAACAAAAACTGGCAGAATCTTATAGGCAAAACAACCAACCGGACATGGCCATTGAAATACTAGAAGGTTTCCTGGTTAGTGATTACGAGCTTATTGGGTCTTTGGTGAAAATTGCTGAAATCGAGCGTGATGAGCGGAAAAACCTGAATGAGGCATTGGACCGATTGCTCACAGCACATCGACTGGCTATAAAGCGATATAAGCGCTTTTATGGAGATGGCTATGCACTCGTAATTAATGAGAAATACCTTCCAAAATCTCACTTCTACCTTTACAGCAACCTTGCTGATATGTATTACCGCCTGGAAGATTATGAAATGGCCATAAAAGCCGCAGACTGGAATAAGTATGTCTGGCCAGATAGTGCCGTGTCATATGTCACCAGTGCGCAGGCCTACGAAGAATTGGGTAGACAAAATCAGGCATGTATTGAGTATGGTGGAGCAAAGGATAGAAACTGGCAAGGAGTATCACCGAATTATTGCAGATAAATGGCTGGCTATTCTAAAAATCCACTCTGGAAAAAACTGAATATCAAAGAAGGTTATCATTGTTTCTTATGTAACTCCCCAGAAAATTACTTTGAGTTGCTTGAGTACACGCCAATGGAAACCACTTGGGATGATGATCTCAACGCTCCTCCCTATGATTTTGAACATGTTTTTATTACAAAACTGGATGAATTGAAAAACGGCTGGAACAACTGGAAGGAGTCCCTTAAAAAAGATGGAACCCTCTGGGTTTCCTGGCCGAAAGGATCATCTAAAATGGAAACTGACCTCAACGGTAACATCGTCAGGGAGTTCGGTTTAAACGGCGGACTGGTGGATGTAAAAGTCTGTGCAGTAGATGAAAACTGGTCGGGCCTGAAATTTATGTATCGGAAAAAAGATCGTTGAAGTCATCATCAACTTTGAATTCAATTTTGCAACGCTGATCCTTTAACATTTCCATATCATCGACCATGATAAACTCATCATGTTCCTTCTGCATTTTGGCGTTTGCTTCCTTTTTCACCTTCATCCGCTTTATGGCATCTACAAATCGTCGCATCTCCGTGATGTCTTCCAAAATCAACTCAGGCACCTTAGTAGGTTTTCCGTCTTCTCCTTTTGCCACCATCGTGAAGTAGCTATTATTCGTGTGTTTTACTTCGTTGGTCTTTACATTTTCAGAGGTGACTTTGATACCTACTACTAGCGAAGAATTTCCTACGTAATGAACTGCTGCATCAAGTGTGAGTAGTTCTCCCACCTCCACAGGCTGCAAAAATTCAACGCCATCCACAGTGACAGTCACACAGTATGTTCCTGCATGCTTGCTGGCCACAGCATAAGCCACCTTATCCATCAGTGACAGAATAAGGCCTCCATGTACTTTACCTCCAAAATTGGCGAAAGAAGGTATCATCAGCTCTGTGAGCTTCGTACGAGAAAACTGGACGGTACGTGGATCCATGGCTAAAATTTCACTTTAATATCCGTTGATTGCTCCCCGGTCATGACCTTGATCAGGTCAAATTCATAGGTCACATCCTTTCCGGTTTTTCCGACCAATTGATCTGTAGAAACATCCTTCGCTTTTCGAGGTAGATGAAGGATGAGACGGGATTTTGATTCTTGCAACAAAGAACCCAGCACCATCATAGTGGAGTCGCTCATCTCAAAGCTATCGCCCATATTGGCTGTCCTTGAAAAAGTGCTCCCATCATATGTATAGCTTACCTCCATCTGTGGAAGATCCATCTGCATTTGTCCACTCGTAGCATTTTGATTTTCACTCATAAAGTCATTGAAGCCTTGTAGCTCCTCCACACTTGAGAAGCTATATTTCATTCCTGAGTTGAGATAGCCCTCTGCTTTGCTGCCTTTCATAAACATTTCCATATTGTCCAGGTACTTTTTCTTGTCAGGATCATTCTTAATGCTGTCCGGCACCCTCGATGAAAAATCAATAATGCTGTCCACCTCTGCGGGAAACTGCTCCCAAAGCTGGGCATCCACCACCTGCATCAAACTATCCTCTGAAGCATCCGGATAGATGCTGCTCATCATGCCCATCATCATGGTCCGGGTGGTACTTACAGCATCGGTATAAACCAGATACTGCCCACTTCCATCGGCGTTGAGGTAAATCTCTTCAGTAATATTGGCGCAGGAGAATAAAAGTGCAAATACGACAACTATTGCCTTGTTTGCCTGTCGGGTTAGGTTTGTCATTACGTGATTTTAGGTGCCAGTTAGCCCACCAAATCTCCGCTCATCTTACGACACTTTTTAATTTTCTTATTCAGAATGAGCTTCCAAAATGGTGATCGTGTTACTACTAATTTAGTCTTTACCCAGAGGTTATTCAAAAATTTACCCTTCCATGTTTTGCTGCCGGGTAGATTCGTAGGCTCTACGATGTACTCAAACCCCATTTTATGGGTTGCCTCAGTCACGCATGGGTTGCCATATAGAATATTGTCCGCATTAGGTACGTAGATTAAACTCAGATTTTTTCTTTTTGGCCTATTGGATCGCTTGTTAGAGTCTTTTCGCATCTCCAGATTTTCCGACGGGAGCTCCTCTTCCACAGGTTTTACCTTTTGAGCCAGGCAACTCAAACTGAGCAAAAGTGTTATTATGAAAGTAAGCGATCGTATCATACGAAAACCAAAATAGAGAAATTTTCAGCAATGATTGCTGGTAGTGAGGTGAATAAATAACTTGCGGGGCAAAATTGGCGGAACGTGAAGTTTTTAATCTCTTTTTTCCTTAGAAAAATACCAAGAAAATACCTACAGCTCTTTAGTCATGTAGCATTGAGAGTGATTGCGGTTTTCTATCGTGGCAACAAAGTGGAATGTCCCGTGTGCGAGTCACGCTTCCGAAAATTCCTCCCATATGGACGAAAATCCCGAAGCAATGCACTATGTCCCAAATGCCTGGCACTGGAGCGTCACAGGCTGATCTGGCTTTACCTTAAACGAAAAACAGACTTTTTCACGAAGGAAGCAAAAATGCTTCATGTGGCACCTGAACTATGCTTCATGAGCCGTTTTGATGCACTGGAAAACCTGGAATACATCACAGGAGACATAGAATCACCACTAGCTAAGGTGAAGATGGACATTCATGAAATTCCTTTCGAGGACAATTCTATTGATATCATATTCTGCAATCATGTACTGGAGCACGTGGATGATGATAAAAAAGCTTTGCGAGAGATGCATAGAGTCCTAAAACCCGGTGGATGGGCAATCCTACAAGTACCATTTTTCTATCCGCTACCAAAGACTACCTACGAGGATAAAACCATCATTGACCCGAAGGAACGCGAAAAAGCTTTCGGCCAGGATGATCATGTGCGGATGTATGGTGAAGACTATGGTGCCCGACTGGGCGAATCTGGCTTTCAGGTGGTAGAAGAGCGTCTAATTGATGAAATAAGTCTGGAAGAAAAAACCAAGTTTGCTCTACCAGAAAAAGAGGTGATCTATAAGGTGGTTAAATAGCACCTTAAAAAATCACCTCAAATCAAACAAGCATCTTCACTTATGGAAGCCACGCATATCCGTGTCTGTTCTTCCACATGAAATACTTCTCTAGTAATACTTTACCAAAATCATTAAAGATGTTTGGAAGTAGAATAGCGAACTGACGCGGCTTGAATAAATGATTGGCTAATAAATAAACTTCTTTGTGACCGGCATCCATGATACAAATAGCAGGGATTTTACCCCACTCTTTCTCTATCAGCTTTTCTTTTCCTTTTATTAACCTCACGATGTTTTTTGCAACAATCTTTCCTGTGACATCACTTGGATATCCCGTTTTAGGCACTCCAAATGGTGTATTTTCGATCTTAAAGTTTGGAGCTACTTTCACAGCCAATCCAGCCGCAAATACATTATCATATTTCACATGCTGATAAGAAGCTTTCGTTTCCACAAATCCCTTCTCATCTACAAGCTTAGGACTGTCCTTCATGACCTGTGCCCCTTCGAATGGCGGCATCAACATGGCCATTTTGTAAGGCAAGACTGTTCCGTCCTTTAGGTGAATCTTGTCCTCATCGATGCGATCAATGCTGGCATCTATGATATACTCAATGTTGTAAAGCTTCATGAACATTTTGAGCATACCTTCACCTCCTGGCATTCCATCAATCCCGAAGTTACCAAGGTATGGTTCCGGTGTGATCCAATACAACTTTACTTTATTTCTGACTTTATGGCGTCTTAGCTCTTTGTCCATGTTGAACAAATACTCGTAAGCAGCACCCATACAGCTGGCTCCCTGCGTGGCTCCAACAATCACCGGGCCTGGATCTTCCACCAGCTTTTCAAAAGCCTCCCGTGTTTTCATAGCCAACTTAGGAATAACAATGTTGTGAATTTTATTGTCATCAGGTCTTAGACCATCTACTACATCAAAATTCATAGAGACTCCTGTGGCAATAACCAGATAATCATAGGCAATCTCCTGATCATCATCCAGATATACTTTATTCACGTCAGGATCGACCCGATCCGCTGCTTTTTGAATGAATTCAATATTGTTTTTCTGAAAGATATCGCGCAGGTCAAACTTTATGTCTTTTACTTCACGTCTTCCGAAAGGAACCCATATGAGGGATGGGACATAGAGAAAGTCATGGGTAGGAGAAATCACCACTACCTTGTACTCTTCTCTTTTTCTTTTCAATTTTTTGGCCAGCTGTATTGCGGAGGTGAATCCTGCAAAATTGCTTCCGAGTACCACGATGTTTTTCATGACTTTGGTATTTAAATTTTCTAAACCAAAACTAGAATTGAGGTGCCTTTAGCAACATGACATTCATCATAGCAGCCTATGACGTTTTACTACATAAGCCCGGTTTGGAATGGGTTTGTCAGAGATGAGACAAATTCTAATTGAAGCTATACTCCACTCCGAAATAAACCTCATAAATAAACTCATTGAGTGGGATGATTGGCTTATCATCCAATAGGAAATTGGAGGTCATTTTTAACTTGAATTTATCTGTGAGTGCGTTTTTAAATTCCAACTGACCGCTTAGTCGGTTTCGGAAGGCATCAATGGCCCCATCATGCCCGGACTGAAAATACACGATTGCATTTATACAGATGGACTCAGTTAATTTCACGTCTGCACTCAGATACGAATTTAGTTTCCACAACTCCTTATTGATCTCCTGCTCTGGCCCGTTCCACCGCTCATTCTCCCTAAAAATGCCTACGCCTGCAAAAAGTGAATGACTCTTTTGAAGGATATTCCAGCGCAGACCACCACCATATAGAATCCTCAACTCCATGTTCCTGGACTCATCAAATTGTCCCTGTACAAAAAACTCTGGTGTCAATGGGGCAGTACGTCTCAATACTTGTCGTAAGTGAGCTGATCCATTATAAATAAGTGGTCCGTCACCAATTTTGAAGTAATTCAATCCGCTGATAAGCACCGTTGCAGATCGCTCAGCGATGTAAACCAGATCCACGTTGTTGTTCACCCCAACATATATATTCTGCTGATCTACGGTAGAGCTACGGTTGTTGATAGCAAACGTAGCATCAACAACCCCCGTGAAGTAATTGGCAGAGTCAGTAGCGAGGAATCCTTTGTCTACTTTAAGAATCTGAGTGAAAGCGGGTAAAATATATAAAGTGAATAGAACACAGATAAAAATCCTCATGACGCGCAAAACTAGCATTGATACGGGTACTTTTAAATTGTTGCAAGTACCCGAATCAAATAAAACTACTATTAGGAATGGTTAGATCAGAATCCACTAACACCCAGATTCGGATTCATTAAGAATGAAATAAATGCCACTGCAAATACGGAACCAGCAATTCCAAATGTTGCCTTTAATACTGTTGCAGGAACATTCTCATCGAACTTAATTTTTCTTATGTTGGATATTGGTGTTCGAATCGTCTGATCAGCACCTTTTCTTTTCACCCTAATAGAAATTGTATCATCATTGACTGACTCAAACCTACCTCTCAGATACGTCTTCTCATCAATTTCTTCTCTTAATACAAGGAGCACCTTATCATTAATATTGATTTCTTCCAGCTCTGAAAGTGTCACCTCATCTGCAGTGAGTCTATGATTGTAAGCAGTGCATGAGCAAAGTGAAAAAAGAAATAATACGAACCAACGCACGTAATAATTTACACAAAATGGTCATCATCTCAAACTCTAATCACTCCGACCAGGATAGTCGGATAGTAGTTCCCCTTACATATTTCGTCTGTACTGGCCACCCACCTCAAACATCGCATGGGTAATCTGACCCAACGAGCAATACTTGGTCGCCTCCATAAGCGTAGCAAACGTATTTTCATTTTTCAGCGCTGTATCCTGAAGTTTGCTTAGCATCTCATCAGCTTTGCCTTCATTCCCCTCTTTCAAGGCATTGAGGTTTGCAATTTGCTGCTCCTTCTCATCCTTCGTAGCACGGATCACCTCATCAGGGATGATGGTTGGTGAGCCTTTAGAAGACAGGAATGTATTCACCCCAATAATCGGAAGTTCGCCTGTATGCTTCTTGGTCTCGTAATACAAGGACTCTTCCTGAATTTTACCGCGCTGGTACATGCTCTCCATCGCGCCAAGTACACCTCCTCGTTCCGTGATGCGATCAAATTCCATCATTACGGCTTCCTCTACTAAATCCGTCAGCTCTTCAGTAATGAACGACCCCTGCATTGGGTTTTCATTCTTAGCCAAACCAAGCTCCTTGTTGATGATCAACTGGATGGCCATGGCGCGTCTCACAGAGCCTTCGGTTGGTGTGGTAATCGCCTCGTCATACGCGTTCGTATGCAGCGAGTTACAGTTGTCGTAGATTGCATAAAGCGCCTGAAGTGTGGTCCGTATATCATTGAAGTCGATCTCTTGAGCGTGTAGCGAACGACCGGAAGTCTGAATGTGGTACTTCAGCTTCTGCGCACGTTCGTTTGCACCATACTTAAGCTTCATCGCCTTCGACCAGATTCTTCGTGCCACGCGCCCGATCACCGCATATTCCGCGTCTACCCCATTAGAGAAGAAGAACGAAAGGTTTGGCGCGAATGCATTGATGTCCATACCCCTTGACAGGTAGTACTCAACGAATGTAAATCCATTTGCCAATGTAAATGCAAGTTGCGTAATCGGGTTTGCTCCAGCTTCAGCTATGTGATAACCTGAAATAGAAACCGAGTAGAAGTTTCTGACATTATTATCAATGAAGTACTGCTGTACGTCACCCATCAGTCTCAGAGAAAACTCTGTCGAGAAAATACAGGTATTCTGTGCCTGATCCTCTTTCAAGATATCCGCCTGCACGGTTCCTCGAACAGAAGAAAGCGCCTTCACCTTCATTTCCTGGTACACATCAGCAGGCAATACCTGATCACCGGTTACGCCCAGCAACATCAAGCCCAGTCCATTGTGTCCTTCTGGCAGGTCGCCTTTGTAGGTAGGTCTGGCTACTCCACGATCCTTATAAATCTTGTCAATCTTCTTATTGACCTCTGCTTCCATCCCATTTTCTGTGATGTACTTTTCACACTGCTGATCGATGGCAGCATTCATAAAGAATGCACAGATCGTCGCAGCAGGACCATTAATGGTCATGGATACAGAAGTGGTTGGATCACATAGGTCAAAGCCTGAGTATAATTTCTTCGCATCGTCCAGGCAGCAAATGCTCACACCTGAGTTTCCGATCTTTCCATAGATATCCGGACGGTAATCCGGGTCTTCTCCGTAGAGCGTTACCGAATCAAATGCAGTGGAAAGTCTTGCTGCAGGAAGTCCATGCGATACATAATGAAATCGCTTATTGGTACGCTCCGGCCCACCCTCTCCGGCAAACATTCGCGTTGGATCTTCGCCTTTACGCTTGAATGGGAACACTCCTGCGGTGAATGGAAACTCACCTGGTACGTTTTCCTGCAAACTCCAGTGCAGGATATCTCCCCATCCTTCATACTTTGGCAGGGATACCTTTGGCACTTTCGTATGTGAAAGTGTTTCAGTGGTTGTCTCTACTTTAATTTCTTTGCCTCGTACTTCGTAGCTATACTCCTCTCCTTCATAGTTGGCTTTCTTTGCATCCCACTCTTCCAAAAGTTTTAAGTTGTGCGGATCAAGATCCAGCTTCAGCTCTTCTTTTGCTTTATCAATAGCTGCCAAAGCGTCTTTCTGATCTTTTAGAATCTCGCCCGATTTCTCCAAGCTGTACAGCTTCTGCGCTACTTCTTTCTGCTCAAAGGCTTTCTCATTGTAGCCACGAATGGTCTCGGTGATTTCAGAGAGGTATCTCGTTCTTTTTGGCGGAATGATGAATACCTTCTCACTCATCTCATCCGTGCTGGCAAACGATGACTTCAAATCCGTATCGGTTTTCTCCGCAATGAGGTTCATCAACGACAGGTAAAGCTTATTCATGCCCGGATCATTGAACTGTGAGGCGATGGTCCCAAACACCGGAAGGTCCTCTTCTTTCGCATCCCAGAGCTGATGGTTACGCTGGTATTGCTTTTTCACATCTCTGAGTGCATCCAATGCGCCACGCTTGTCAAACTTGTTGAGGGCGATCATGTCCGCAAAGTCCAGCATGTCGATTTTCTCCAGCTGGGTAGCTGCACCGTATTCTGGCGTCATCACATAAAGCGATGCATCCGAGTGATCGGTAATTTCAGTATCCGACTGACCAATACCTGATGTTTCCAGAATGATCAGATCAAAACCCGCTGCTTTTACAATGTCAATGGCATCCTGTACATATTTGGATAGTGCCAGGTTTGACTGGCGAGTAGCCAACGAACGCATGTACACACGCTCATTGAAAATAGCGTTCATCCGAATACGGTCTCCAAGCAACGCACCGCCTGTCTTTCGCTTGGACGGATCGACGGAGATTACCGCAATGTTTTTGTCTTTAAAGTCGACAAGGAAGCGACGAACCAACTCATCTACGAGTGACGACTTACCGGCTCCACCTGTTCCGGTGATACCAAGGACAGGTGTATTGGCTGCCTGCTTACGCAAAGCCTCCATCTCTTCCCGGTTTTGGTCCGGATAGTTCTCAGCAGCTGATATCACTCGGGCAATAGCCGCATGATCGTTCGTGTTAATTTTTTTTACTTGTCCGTTCAAATTTTCACCTACGGCAAAGTCACTTTGCTTCACCAGGTCATTGATCATGCCCTGCAGCCCCATAGAGCGTCCATCGTCCGGCGAGTAGATGCGAGTGATGCCATGCTTGTGTAGCTCTTCGATTTCTTCCGGAAGGATGGTTCCCCCTCCTCCACCAAATATCTTGATATCAGCACCTCGCTCTTTTAGCAGGTCGTACATGTATTTGAAGTACTCTACGTGCCCGCCCTGATAGGACGTGATGGCGATGGCCTGCGCATCTTCCTGGATGGCACAGTCTACGATCTCCTGCACGGAGCGGTTGTGGCCCAGGTGGATCACCTCACAGCCGGTCGACTGGATGATTCGTCGCATGATGTTGATCGCTGCATCGTGTCCGTCAAAAAGGGAGGCCGCTGTAACGATCCGAATGTGATTCTTGGGTTTGTATATCTCTACTTCCTGGGTCATGTCGCTTCAAAATTTTGGGACAACAAATTTACTGAAAATGAAGGTGATTTGGAGGGATTTGGTTCAAACGCTAAGTTGATTAAATATCATTTGGGGATAAAGAATGAATGGTTGGGTTTTGTTTGGAGGAATGTGGAAATGAGATTTATGGATTAGGATGCGAAGTTGGGACAGATAGAAGTCAAGCGTGTATAAATAAATGTAAACAAGCCCTGCAAGAGGACCGCCTTCCGCCTCGTTTAGGATGCTTCCGTATTTCTTTCAGAGAAAATTAGCAATACTATCGTATTTTTAATGTTATAAATCTTTGATCTTTTACTCGTGACGGCTTACCGCTAAAAAGTAAAAACTCACCTTCTCTAATATTTACGCAAAATCTGGGTTTGATTCTAAAGCCATTAGTTTGGGTTCTATCGACTAATACTTTTTGATTTAAAATACCATTTTTCTGTATTTCAACTATAATAATTGACCCATCTTTTTTCTTAGCATATTTATCTGCAAAAGCATCATATCTTCTAGGATCACCTAAATTTAAGTTTTTACTTGTTCCATTATATATTAAAAAATAATCTTCATAATCATTCGCTACTAAAAAGCTTGAGTAATCATATTGATCAACAATTGAATTATCCTTTTTGATCATTTTACTCCAAGCAATATCTCCAAGATTATCAAAATAAATTAAAATCAAATTATGATACGAGAAAATGGTGGAGTATAATGTAGGTGTTATTTCTAATTGCTCCGCAATCAATAAGATAGATCCATCTTTGTAAGTTAGAATGCTTTTAGGTCTGTAATTAGATAATTCATTTTGCCCTGTTATCTTTTCTAAAACCTCTTGCTTTTCATTAATTATTGCTTTGTGCTCATCGAGTAAATTTTGTTGGAATGGTTCGAGCTTATAAAAATTTCGTAATGAGTCTAGCCTGTCAATTTGAAAAAAAAATGTGCCATGAGCAGATTGGTCATCAATATTGGAGTAAAACCCTAATACATTGATTAAAGAATCTTTAATAATTAACTCAAGTCCATTAATCCATTTATTCTCCTTTTCAATATTTTCCAGAACTTGAATATTTCCTTTCTTTAAGGACATTATAGAATGGCTGAATTTAGGGGATTTTTTACCCTGATTTTCGGACTTCTCTTGAAGAGTTAGAACAATAACTTCATTTTCATTAAGAAGTGTAGCATCAAGAATAGCGAATGACCCTTTGGTTTTGGGGAACTCATAAAAAAATTCATGAAGTTTATTGAATTTATTATCGAAAGTTATTAAACCGTATTTTATGTTTTCTTTAGATTTTGATGGGATCGAATAAAGTAATCCAATTGACTTCTTGTCTTCGGCTATAATAAATCTCACATACGATTTATTTATGTTTAAATCATCAGCTGAAAGACTAATAATTTCTTTTTCGAACTCTACTTTAAGTTTTTCGAGATCAATTGATTTTACAAAAAAATTGCGAGATAACTTTGAATCCTTTGCTGTAATGCTCAAATAGCTATTATCGATTTCAATTATTCCTAAAGACTCCTCTTCATCTTCATTTAGGATTATTTCTTCATTAGTGGGAATTAAGTTATTGTTAAACCTGACTAGAGAAGTCGAAACATTGCTTCCAAATCCTTTCGAATAGATGAAAAAATGACCTGCTTCATTGCTAGCAACATATTGATCTAATCTTCCTATTTTAGTCTTAAATTCATCATGGAGTTCGATATCATACTCTTTTATAGTTTGCGAACTAGCAGAGAGAATAGAAGATAAGATTACTATTAATAAGGCTAAATATTTCATTGAAAGCACAATTACAAACGTATTATTGAATATTATTAAAGTCCATATAGCAGGGGATCTACTATACTATTAGATGTAAAGTGCACTAAGCTAGCAAAACTTTAAAATTAATTAACTCTGGCTAGCGTACCTTTATACTTCTTGTGTGCGTACCAATCCTCCCGGCCCTCGGATCGTCGAACCGCTTTATACAAAGGGGGAATACTTCCAATTTTGATTTAACTGAATTCGGAGGGAATACTCCTTTCCTAAAGGGAGTTGGTTTGATTTTTCAAATCATGTCGGGGGATTCGACAAAACACAGACAGAATTCAATCTTTCGTTTGAAAAAGATTCACCATTTTTGATCTTCAGTAGCTCTTTTTTCATCGTCTACTCTATCCACCCATCTACTCTGCTGCCTTGCTTCCACCCTGACTTGAGATTTCTCGGTCTACTTACAGAACGCACTTTCTGTATAGCACCGCTTGTGCGATGAGTAGATTCCTCTATATTTAATCCTGTTTATCAGCATAAAGCATCTGCCACTACCTAGATATTAGCTACAACTAGAGACGACAATCCTAATTTGAAGTATTCAATGCCATTTCACAGAAGCTCCAATTAGGTATAGTAGAAAATGAGCACTCATCTACCCATATCATCATCTAATAAGTCCATTGCTGTTCTCCCTTTTGTGAATATGAGTGCCGACCCTGAAAACGAATACTTCAGCGATGGCATTACTGAAGAAATAATCAACGCTCTGACCACTGTACAGGGTTTGAAAGTCATAGCCCGCACATCCTCTTTTGCATTTAAGAATAAGAATATAGATGTACGGACCATTGGTGATCAGTTAGGGGTGAGTACCATCCTGGAGGGAAGCATCAGGAAAGCCAAAAACAGGGTACGCATTACAGCGCAGCTGATCAGTACCAATGACGGCACCCACTTCTGGTCAAAGAATTTCGATCGGGATTTGGAAGACATATTTGCAATACAAGATGAAATAAGTGTGCACATTGCTGACCAGATCCGGGAAAATTTTGGTCACCTCAATATTCAAGAACATCTTATTGAAGCGCCAACACAAAATATGGAGGCCTATGACCTCTATCTAAAAGGTCGTCATCAACATTTGATGTGGGATGGCCAAGGAATCGCAAATGCGATAGAACTCTATGAAGAATGTGTAGCGATAGACCCCTCGTTTGCGTTACCATACTTTGGTTTGGCTTATTGTTATGCCATGGCCGGATCCTGGGGAAATAATAAAGCCTTATTACAAATATCAGAAGAGAATCTCAACAAAGGGTTTAGGCTGGACAAACAATCCTATGTAGGATATTTTAGTAAAGCAACATTGTCCTTTTGGGGTCAATGGGATTTCATCAATGGACATAATTTTTTTCAAAAAGCAATAGAACTCAATCCATCCTATACGGAAGCAGAAGAAGGTTTATGCGAATTGTATACAGCAGTAGGTTATTTCAAAAAAGCGCTCTGGCATACTGATAATATTTTAAAAATAAACCCCTTATCTCCAAACCATTATTTTACCAAAGCAAACATTCACTATTTAAATGAGGACTATACAAAAGCGCTGGAATGTATAGAGACCTCCTTAAGTATCAATCCAAATTTCACACATCCCATTGCACTAAAACAACTCTGTTTGATTCTTACAAAAGATTACGAAAAGCTAAATAACTTCTTAGTTCAAACTCCTTTGGCCGAGAGACCAGAAGAATGCAGAGTATTGTACAAGTTGGTCAATCCGGAAGAAAAGATCGATATTGATATTAGCGGGGTTAGCTCAATGATAAAAGAAGATTCTGGGGGAACACTTTTTCCCTGGCAACTTTTTTTGTTGGTCCATTTGGACAAACACGAAATGGCATTGGACTTTTTGGAAGAAAACATCAGGATGCGTACCGGTCAAATCATAAACTTGATGAATATTCCGCTACTTAAACCATTGCACCAGTATAAACGATTTCAGGATTTAGTGCAAGGTGTTTTTCGAGTAGAACTATTACCACCTAATGCCGAAGTAAAAGTGCAGATCAGCCCTCCTAAAGCCTTAATGTCAGATGCTGAAATTGACATAGCATTAAACATTTTAGAAAAAGGAATGCAGGAAGAAAAGTGGTTTCGTAACCCATCCTTATCCTTGCGCGAGCTAGCCGAAAATGTAAATATCAGCAGCAACAAACTTTCATGGTTACTCAATGAACGAGTTAGTCAAAACTTCAATGAATACATCAATGGTTTTCGATTGGAGAACTTTAAAGAGCAGGCCCTAAATCCTGCCAATAGCCACCTTACCCTTTTGGCAATAGCTTATGAAAACGGCTTTAACTCTAAAACGGTATTCAATGCTTTTTTCAAAAAAATCGAAGGGATGACACCTAAAGCCTGGGTGAAGTCAAACCAAACTTAAGCCAACATAAAAGGTTTCAAATCTCACTTTTAAGTACGGAATTTCATTTCGGGACGATTCACTTCTCTTTTCACTTCAGCTTTGTATTGTCAATTCGATGAAGCAGGGTTCCTATGACTCCTTCCTCTTTTTTATAAAGGATATGAACGGGGGTGCCTTGCAATCGAAATGTTAAAAAACGATTATGAAAAAAGCAATATTCACCCTGGCATTGTACGGGATAACTTTAATCGCGAAATCTCAGGACACAAGTGTTGAAAAATCAACATTCGGACTACAAACTGGAGTTTTAGGAATCTGGGCATATAATGAAGCAAAACTGTCAAATGCCATAGCACTAAGAACAGAGCTTGGATTTGACTTTGGTATTTGGGAAACTACTTATTATGATGATTTTGATTCTCCTTTTATCCTCACACCTGTTATAGTAGTTGAGCCTCGGTTTTATTACAACCTTAAAAAACGCTCTGATAATTCAAAAAGAATTGATGGAAATAGCGGCAATTTTATTGCCATAAAAAGCAGTTACCATCCAGAATTGGCTCTTTTCAATGCAGACGATGCTCCTGTGGTAAGTGATTTCGCCATTATACCTACTTGGGGAATTAGAAGAAATATAGGGGATCATTTCAATTATGAAGCAGGCATAGGAGTAGGATACAGTTACACGTTTGCTGAGCGTGCAGGTTATTCAGAAGACGAAAGTGGAGTAGAGCCAAATATGCACCTGCGAATAGGTTATAGGTTTTAGCCAATAGATAATCTCATCGTTTTGAGCTATCGATGCGGGAAGTTCTTTGTATCAAAATAAGTTATTAATACATGAAAAATCTATTTACAATTCTCATCCTTTTTTGCACGCTTGGTGCTTTTGCTCAGACTAGCTCACTGGAGGGCAAAGAAGCTGAAGTAACCCATAAGTGGAGGGTAAGTATACCTTATTTTGTGCCTGAGTCACTTATTTTTAGTTCCTGGAACGATCACACAAGCACACAGCACATAGAGTTGCATATAAAGCGAAACCTTGATAATAAGAACATCATAGGAGTGAAGTTTGCTCACTTTCGATTATTTCAGCCAATGGGAATCACCTGGTGGGATGGTCTTTTGGATAAGATAGAATCAAAAAGCGAATACTATCCGGGACATGTGCGAACAATTGGAGTAGGGGTATCCTACCAACGTATGTTATGGAAAGGGTTATTTGCCACTGCTGAAATTCTTCCGCAACTTCAAACCTATTTGGATCTAGACGGTGATAAAATTAAAAGCGGCTTTAAACTGTATACATCGTATCATCTTGGCTACCATATCGCATTTGGTAAGAAAAAGCATTTTTTCATAGAACCACAGATTAATTGTATGCTATGGACGTCAGATAAAAGTGCTCCTGATGGATTTAAGCAGTTGGACGATAAATGGAGAAACTGCTTCCTTTTGGAGCCACAGATTTACTTAGGGTGGAATTTTTAAACTTAGTCTGACAAGTCAGGATTTTTTTCATGGGTTGTCGGACTATTTGAAACTAAAGGAGCTGGAACTAATTTAGTTTTTAGTAAAAATGTCTAATGCAATAGAATGATATATATAAAAAAGTGTTTTAGTCTGTATCTACTTTTGATCGTAGCATTCTCTTGCTCACAACCTAAAGACGATCACATTAGGATTCTGTTTATTGGGAATAGTTATACCTACTACAACAGCACTCCTGAGTTAGTTAAGGCGTTTATACAAGAGAGGTTTCCCGACCAGGTAGTAGAAACCCAATTGATTAGTGGAGGTGGAATGACGCTTGCCGACCATTGGAAAAATGAAAGTACTGTTGAAGCTATCAGGACAGGTAAGTGGGACTATGTCGTACTCCAAGAGCAAAGTAAGCTGGGGATGGGTGTCATGATAGATAGCGAAATGTATTTTGGACAAACAGAAAGATTTTTTGAACACGCCAGAAAATTCGATACTGAAATTACAAAAGCGGATGCTAAGACAGTGTTCCTGATGACCTGGTCAGTTAGAGATAAACCAAATGAACAAGCCATCTTGACACATGCATATACGGCCATAGCCAAAGAACTAGAGGCCATGGTAGCTCCTGTTGGTTTGGTATGGGATAAAGTGCGAAAGGTTCCAAAGATTGACTTATATGCTGATGATGGAGGACACCCATCACCAACTGGCTCCTATTTAACAGCTGTTACACTTTACGCTACATTGATGATAGATAATCCTAAAGGGCTTTCGGGAACGATCTCTGGTAATAGGCTATCGAGTAGCGGCGACCCTTCATTAAACAAAGAGTTATTAATTGATATTTCTTCTGAGGAAGCTCAATTGATTCAAGAAGCAAACTGGGATGTGGTCAAAGCCATGCAAACATCAAGTAGTTACCTTGATTTTGAACAGCCAGAACCCAGCTATACCATTCCTGTATTGAGTAAAGGTGAGAGTATAGAGTTAAATAATATTGTTGGCAAGTGGTACGGAACCGGAACATATGGGTCTGAGTATGTTGGACAAATAATGGAGGTTAAAGATGAGGGAGACAAACCAGAAGTCAGTCTATCATTTTATTCACCTCATGTCCAAGATGAGATTAGAATTGACAGTGCAATTATAAAAGGGGATCAATTGATTTTAACCCTATACGACTCTCTGAGAAGCAGAAACGCTATCCTTCAAATGTCACTAAACAATGGTAAAATGGAAGGAATACTAGCATCCTCAGGGAATTTTCAAATGTACAAGCATTTGTATTTCTCTAAAGCATCAGTCCATAATGAAATAGATCTTTCAGCTTTAGCGTTGCTGATGGAATCGTTCCAATCCAATATTGCAAAAGAGGGCCATACAAAAGCTGCGTTAAAGCACTATGAACAATATAGCAACCTGATTGGTGAATCGTATAAACCGGAAGAGTTTTACTTGAATGCAATTGGCTACAATTTTCTGAGGGGTGAAAAAGTGAATGATGCTCTAAACGCATTTGAATTGGCAATGACTTATTACCCTGAGTCAATCAATACTTATGATAGTTATGCAGAAGCTTTAATTGTTGCGGAGAGAAAAGATGAAGCGTTAGCAGTTTATAAGAAAGCTTATGAACTCGCCAAAAAGATCGGCTATGAAAACCTTGACTATATTGAAACGAATCTTAATAAATTGAAAAATAATATTGCCGTGGATATAGAAGGTGAGGCAATCCCTCCACCTCCTCCACCTCATTAGACTATGTCCTGTAACATCATCAAAACATGGAAATAAGAAAGGTTATTGGGATCGCATTCTTAGTGGTATCACTTATTACTTTCAGTATTTTCATTACTCAAACTGAATTTAGTATTCAACTCCAATCCTGGATTAGCTTTAAATATTACATACAGTTTGCTCCCTATGTTATTAGTATTATGCTTGCTTATAGTGGAGTCTATTTAATCAGAAAGCATCCAAGATCGAATTTCGTAATGGCCATTTTTGGGTATACAATTTTCGAATTGGTTGCCTTAGATTGGTTAGGAATAATACCCAACAACCTAGACACAACTACAACAATACTGTTTGGATTTTGTGCCCTTATAGCTCTCTGGATTACTCATGCAAATTTATTTAGCTTAAAAAGATTGTCTTTAGCAGAGGTCCTAACAAGCATTTTTATCGGAGCGCTAGAGAGTCTGCTACTATATTATCTTCAGGGTAGTTAATTAACCAAAGACAGAGACATGAAAACACCGTTAACATCAGTTCCATTATGTTTGACGCTATAAAATCAACTCACCAAGAACATGAACGAAGAAGAAAGTCAGGATAAAATTGAGTTTGTTTCTCTATCGGATCGTCAGATTTTCACTCTGATCTGGACACAGCCACGTGTTGTATTTAGGTACCTTGAAGAGCATAGTTATGACAAGTTCTTATATACCCTCCTCATTTTGGCAGGAATAAGTTCTGCCCTAAACAATGCTCTAATAAAAACATGGGCGATGAAAATTCGATGATCTTCATCCTGGTCATGTGCATCATTTTCGGCGGTCTTCTCGGCTGGATCAGTTTCTATATTGGAGCAGCTCTCATGAGTTGGACCGGAAAATGGATCGACGGGAAAGCCTCCAGTAAATCAATTTTCAGGATGTCAGCCTATGCTTCGATACCTGTGGTCTTCTCCCTGATTTTAATCACGTTGCAAATATTGATTTTTGGGAACGATAACTTCAAAAGTGATATCTATATGGAAAGCTACTCAGCCTTGGAAATAGTTCTGTTTTACCTTCTAGCCTTAGCAGAATTGGTAATTGCAATATGGACGATAGCCATATACCTTATCGGGCTTTCCGAAGTGCAAGGGTTTCTCGGTATGGAAAGCTTTAGCCAATGTGTTCATTTCTGTGGGAGTGATACTCGTTCCACTTCTTCTTATTGTCGCCATATCAGCTGTATTGAACTAATCGATCTATTTTGCCACGCTCACAACCAATTTAGTTGAAATTTTAAAAGCTATCTCTTTCTTCTTCGCTCTGTCATCTGAACGGGTGAGTATCAAGTAAAACAAAATACTACTCTAGCTTTGCCTCATGCAAACCACTCTCTCCTTCCTTTCCGACCTTTCAAGAAACAATAACCGGGACTGGTTTCAGGCTAATAAGGAGGCATTCGATGTGCTGTCAGGTGTTTCCACCTGACACTCAAATGATATATTTACGCGCCTATGGGGTTGCGGAATCGTAATTTATTTGATGATAAACATGTTTTCTTCATCACAACCACTTGCAATCGATGGTTGCCACTTATAGCCATTGGCAATGGTTATCAAATTGTTTTCAAAAGCTTGAATTTCTGTTTACAGAAGTACAAATCAAAGATGTTGGGCTATGTGATCATGCCGAATCACCTACATATGATTATCTACTTCACAGAAGGGAAGCACCGCTCAAATTTTATGAGGGACTTTAAGAAATATACTTCCACAATGCTGAGGAAGGAGATCGAAAAATATAAACCCGATCTATTGTCTCAGCTCAGAAAGGAAGAGACAAAAGCTATATTCAAAGTATGGCAGGATCGATTCGATGAAGTCTATCTGGAAGACCGTGGTTTATTGGAAACTAAGCTTGATTACATTCATCATAATCCAGTTCAGGGAAAATGGAGACTTGTTGAAGATCCAGTAGAATACCCTTACAGTAGTATGGCTTATTATGAGAAAAATGAGTCAGGATTCATACCTATTGATCATTATAGGGATTTCGTTTGATTATGTCGGGTGGAAACACCCGACAGCACAGAATCCCTCTGATATTAGTTTAACTTTCCATCATGCAAACAAGCATTTTTATCGGAGCGCTAGAGAGTCTGCTACTATATTATCTTCAGGGTAGTTAATTAACCGAATTAAGCTACCAATTGCAATCCGTGGAAATCCCCTTTCCTAAAGGCGTGGCTTGATTTGAAAATATCAAGCTGGGGGATTCGACTAAGCACCACTAAAAATCATCCGATATCATCAGGAAATCATATTTAACCACCACAAAACCATTCCCAATCATGAGAAAATGATATCCTGCCACAAGAAAATCACTCCCTACCACAGAAAAATCGTATTCAACTGCCAGGAAATCATATCCAACCACAAGAAAATCGTATTCGACCGCCAGGAAATCATATCCAACAATCGGGAAATCGCTCCCTACCATGAAGGAGAGATATCCGACCGTGTGGTTTGTAAAGATCCTTCGCATGCGCTCAGGATGACACTTCGATCACAACAACAGTGTTAAGTATCAAGGTATTCTTTCCGCCCTCTATTCCGTCTTGTCATGCTGAGGAACGAATGCAAGATCAGGCCAGACAAGAGGTGCTGGAAGCGATGAATTTATCCTTCCTCCGGCTTGACGATCTGGATGTGAAGCAAAACATGGCTTTTGTGTTGGGAGAGATTTATCGGTTTGTGGAGGAATGGGAGAATAAATCCCCCTAGCCCCCTTACAAAGGGGGAATACTTCTGATTTAACTGAATTCGGAGAGAATCCCCCTTTTCTAAAGGGGGTGACTTGGTTTGAAAACCAAGTTGGGGGATTCGACGTAACAGATAATCCTTCCCTAGCTTTGCCACATGCAAATAACCCTCTCCTTCCTCTCCGATCTTTCAAAAAACAACAACCGGGACTGGTTTCAGGCTAATAAGGAGGCATATGAGGCAGCCCATGAAGAGATGATCGAATTCGCCGATCAGTTGCTAAGTGAGATGAATACACATGATGTCATCGAGACACCAACCGGAAAAAAGAGCCTGTACCGCATTTATCGGGATGTGCGTTTCTCGAAGGATAAGACACCCTACAAAACGCACTGGGCAGGGCGCATGCGACGAGCGGGGGTGGAACGACGCGGGGGCTATTATTACAAGATTGGCCTGAAGGAATCCTATGCTGTCGGTGGCTTCTTTGGACCGAATGCCAAGGACTTGCTTCATTTCAGAAATCAGATCGCACTAGATGCTGACCCCTTGCGATCGATCCTCGAATCCAAATCCTTTAAAACCACTTTTGGTGAATTAAGAGGCGAACAGCTGAAGACAGCTCCCAAAGGGTTTGAAAAGGATCACCCGGAAATTGACCTACTTCGATACAAGCAGTATTTCATCCGACATGATTTTATCCGGGAACAGATTCATGAGCCTGATTTTCACAAAATCTTATCAGAGACCTTTAGAAAAATGCGACCGTTTTTAGACTGCATGACGGAAATAATCACGACTGATCTAAATGGTATTTCTTTGGCGTAACCCTCCAACTCGCGAAAAGCTTTCTACAACTATTACGAGCATTCCCACCTAGCGTAAGTCTTCTATTGTGTTTTTGTGGCGTACTAATAGGGTTGATTTCCTCTAAATTCAATACACACCTCAAAGCACCTGCTGGATCGACTTGCGATAATTGGACGGGCTTTTTCCCGTGAATGATTTGAACTGATCTACAAAATGGGAATAATTACTGAAGCCGCATTCGAAGCAAACTTCTGTAATGCTTATTTCCTTTTCAGCCAGAAGTTTAGAGGCATGCACCAGTCGGTACTCATTCAGGAATTGGGTGAATGTTTTTGAGGTGATCTTCTTGAAGTATCTGCAAAAGGAAGTCTCGGTCATGCTTACTATTTCAGATATCTCTGCAATTGAAATGGGCTGCTGGAAATTGTTTCTTACATAATTCAACACTGCATTCAACCGATCATTGTCTTGAGGAGCTGCCACCATCGAAAAACCGTTTGCATTCAGAATGCTATACTCTTGAGAAATGGAAAGATCCCGAAGAATATCCAGTAAGCTCAGTACCTGATCGAATTTATCTTTTTTAGGCAGTGAGATGATTTTCTTACCGATACTTTCCTTGCTTTTGCCATAAAATGACAGGCCTTTTTTTGCTCGCTCAAACAAAGCACCAATATGCTTCATTTCGGGTATTCGCAGAAACTCCTCACCTAAAAAGTCCGGACGCATCTGTACGACCGTTTCACTTTCGTGATCCGATAATCTTTCTGTAAATCCCTGGTGCGGCAGGTTTGATCCAATCAAAACTAATTCGCCATCATTGAAATATGACAAATGGCTACCTATGTGCCGCTTCCCCCGACCCTTGCTCACGTAAACCAATTCCAGCTCCGGGTGGTAGTGCCAGTATGGGCGAGTGTTTCTATGAAGTTCAGAAAACTGCCGCACCAGTATCGATCCCTCATGAGGAAATATCACCTTTTCCAAAGGCGGACTGATGTATTTCTTATTTGACAGCTTTCTCATCATTTCATTGAATTGCGTAATAGTGAAATTTGATTTCACCATAAAATTCACCAATGAATTCCACTTTTCAATGAATTTTATCTAATAATGGATAATATACCATAGATATAAGGAAATATAGAGGTGATACATGCCCGTGCCAGCCTCTAGGTTTGCATTATTACAAATTCATAAAGTGGTAAAACAATGAGAAAGCTAAGAAACTTTGTTATCGCGATGATCTTGATAGTGTCAACGGTCAACGCAGGTTTAGCATCCGGTGTGGAGCATTCGCTCTTCGTTCATGTAGTAGGTGAAAAACTAATTGATCTTCATCTGACTGACATTAATGGTAAGGTAAGGTTGTACTTAGCTGATGAGGAGGGGAATATTTTTCATCTGGAAAAGTTCAAGGCCAAGGAAGAGATGAAAATTAAACTTGATCTTACTCACGTTACAGATGGAGCATACACCCTGGTAATCAGAGATGCTGCAAAGCAACAGTCCGTACCTGTAACGATTAGTTCTGAAGAGGTAATAGTAGAGATGAGTAAGCTTTCAAAAACCTACTTCCCAAAGGTGAAGCTAGATCAGGAGTTAATGACAGTAAAGTTGCTGTCCAATGAAGATAATGATTTACATGTAAAGATTCACTCTACCGAAGGAACGCTATTATATGATGAGAAAATCGAAGGTGCATTAGGAATGATTGGTAAGCAGTTTAAATTTTTGCCAGGCACCTACAAATTAACATTGACGAGTGATAATTACTCCGATGTGAAATACTTTACATTCTTATGATTGAGAGCCAGCTATTAATTTAAATATCCTGCTTTGGCAGGATATTTTTTTTATTCTGTGCAAATAAAAATCCCGACCTCTCGATCGGGATTTCAAATTACTATAACCTAAAACCTAACACTTATTGAACAAAGTCAATTGAAAGATTCTTTATGTCATTTGGAACAAATGGGGTCATCCCTGCAAGATCAGCAAATTCGCCACTGAAACTGCTCGGTTTGTTGTCTACTCCTGATGTAATAAAACCTTGAGCATTGAAGTATGCTGGTGAGCCTGCCTCTGCAAGAATTTCTTCAATTTCTTCCTGAGTAAAATATCCTTCAGCTACTGCATTGATCTCGGCTTCCAAAACGGCATAGACTGAGTAGTCTTCCAGTACATCGCCCGTTTCTACACTAGATGGTGGCAGTGCCAACTTCACAACCCCTAAATCGGTAGATTCATCACCTCGACCCACAAATGCATAGTTTCTTCCTCCTGAATAGTCAGGATCAATGATGTTAATATTCGGGTGATTTGAATTTCCCATTACCTCCACTATGTCACCGTTTTTACCTACAAACAATTTGAGGTTGTTAATATCTACGTTTTCAACAGCTACAACGCCTGCAATAGACACTGTCATGGCCGCTTCATAATCCGTGTGATCCTCAGTATAGTCAATACGCAGGAATGCACTTTCATCCGCATCAAGATCTGTTCTGTCCAGATGATAAGGATTCAGAATAGCCAAACCTGAAACAGGGTTTGTGTTCCAAAGCACCTGCAGTGCCAAATCGTCATTTTCTGTATCCACCAGCGTCATTTCATATTCGTAGTTCACACCACCTCTTGTAACATCTTCATTCAAATCAATTCGTTTCTCTCGTCCATCGTCTTCTCCATCGTACCTAAATGAACGAACATTATTTGCGCTCAGCACCGCCCCTACCTGCAAGGTGAATTCAACAATCTCGGCGGATTGTTCTCCAATGTGGATGAAGTATCTTAAACTTTCATAAATCTCATCTCCTTCAATCTTACCATCTCCGTCCCCAGTTGTTCGTCCACTCAGGGAACCAGTATTGCTGCTGATCGAACCCGGGATGTCTACCGAAAATTGCTCCGGAACAGGAATATCAACGTTGGGCTCTTCATCATTGCTACATGCTATAAAAAAGCCCAATGATAGCAGAGCGATCGATAATTTTAGTACTCTCATTTTGAATGGTTTTAATTCTGAATGTAAGGTCATTATATCCTGATAAACCCCCAATCCATTCGTCTACAGTCAGCAAAGATTAATCTAACTTTCAGCCCGAAATTATGGCATACATTATAGGTATAGGAGGCGTCAGTAGATCAGGCAAGTCAACAGTAGCCAAAAAGCTGAGAGATGAGTTGGCTCCCATGAAAGTATTTACTCTGGATATGGACAACTATGTTTTGCCTGAGAACGATATTCCTAAGATCAATGGCCACCCAAATTGGGAGGTGCCGGAATCCATCGACTATGGGAGAATATTGACCATACTGGATACAAATGAACTTATTTATGATGTAGTTATCGTAGAGGGAATTCTTGCTTTTGCTAATAAAGAACTAAATAAACGTTTCGACTTGACGGTGTTAATGGAGATATCCAGGGCAACCTACCTGGATAGAAGACAACTGGAAACTCGTTGGGGTAAGGATCCTGATTGGTACTTGGAGTATGTCTGGGAAGCGCACCTCGAGCATGGTCAATACAACGAAGCTGATGTTATTCTCTCTGGAGAAACTCCAATTGATAAGCATGATGTAATCCCCATCATTCAAAAAATTCGAGCAACACCATCCTAGCGTGCTTCTTGTGACGTTAACTTCGCTCTTTCAAAACGCATCATCATGATTGAGTATAAAGGCGCATCTATTCAGGAGCTGTTTTTTAAGAAAATAAAGGAAGAAGCGAATGACAATCCTTATCTGATTCAAAATGAATTTGCTCCAAGTGAGGAAGAAACATTAAGAACCATCTTTCTTAAACCTTTTTCGGAGACTATCAATACCTACCAGTTTAAACATGATGTAGATCTGGAACTGAATGTACTCTTTCAATTATCAAGAAAAATTCACGAAGATGAAGCACTTAGTGAAACACATGAAGGGATTGTCACACACTTAAAGAATAGCTCCCGACATCCAAACATCAAAGAGGGCGATCTTTTTATCGTCCGGTTCAGCGACATCTTGTTTGGTGGCGAGACAGTGGATGGTCTTGGGATCTTCAAAGTGGAGAAGAAGGATGCTTTCATAGAAACACCCGACTGGACAAAAGAACCAACGTTGCTTTTCAAGGAGGGAATCGGCGAGAAAAAGCTGGACAAAGCCTGTGTGATCTTGTTTACAGAAGAGCCCTTCACGATTTTAGCCTACGACAATAACAGCAGTGAAGCGGTATACTGGAAGAATGATTTCATTAGTCTGGACTTTAAGAGAGATCATGTGAATGACACCAATCACTTTCTGCAAATGACCAAAACGTACATTACCGAGCAGATGCCGGAGGAATTCGAAGTATCTAAAACGGATCAGATTGACTTACTTAATAAGTCCATCAAATACTTCAAAGAGGCGGAAGAGTTTGATAAGGGAGAGTTTGAGTTATCCGTATTTGGTCAGGAAGATGAGGCTATCAACTCCTTCCGTTTTTTTGATAAGCAGTACCAGGACGAAATGGACCTGGAGGTTTCTGATCATTTCAAGATTGCCGCCAATTCAGTAAAAAAGCAGGCACGGATATTCAAAAGCGTGCTGAAGCTGGATAAGAACTTCCATGTATACATTCATGGCAATCGTGAACTGATAGAGCGTGGGCAAGACTCAGACGGACGGAAGTATTATAAAATTTACTACGAGAATGAATCGTAGTTATTCATTGATATGACGTCCATCCACTTTGCTAAATAGCACTTTCCTGAATTCACCGGGCTTTTTCGCATTCAACAGCTTTAACTCTCCCCTTTCTTTGATCAATAATCCAAAATTCTCTTCCGCCTTTTCATAAGCATCCATATCTGGATAGGTGGTCATCAAGATTAAATCAAAGGGTGCATCGGGAGTTGAATCCACGCTTATCAATTCATAAGAATCGATATATGCTCTTTCAACAGCCATTTCTCGAAGCTTAAGCCAGTTGTTTTCATAATAAAAGATTGTCTCCTCTTTATTGTCATTCAGTATCTGAACGAAATCAATGGTACTGATTTTTTGATCTTGAGCAAAAACCAACACAAAAGCAAAAAGTAGAATAGTAGTCAGGAGTTTTTTCATATAATTGGTATTTCCGTTTACAACAAACTCTTCTACGAGATCACCTACTTCAAAGATGCATTTCGTTTTGCAATGAGTTTCTTTTGATATTTTCCTTGAACAATATCTATCACTACTAGTATGAAAATAATGAAATAAAAAGTGGTTTTGCTCATCGGAGTAATGTGATTACCGAAAAGTTCAAGATGAGCCAGATGCCCTCCTTCAGATAACAACATCACACCTACTAAAAACAGAATGAACAGACCTAACACCTCGTAGAGTCTATTCTTGGCTAAAAAGACAGATACTCCATCTGCCAACCAGATCATCAAGCCTCCACTAATGATGATAGCAGCCGCCATCACCCAGAAAACATCACTCAGTGCCATCGCGCTCAATATCGAGTCGAACGAAAAGATCAGATTCATAAGCACAATCATGGCAATGGTCTTGGCTGTGCTTTGCTTTCTATCTTCTCCCTCCTCATGCTCTTCCAGGTATACCAAGTGAAAAATCTCTTTCACAGCAGTGTACAGAATAAACACTCCTCCGAATAAGACAATCAGACTATGAACATTGATGGTAGCCGAAATATAATCATGATGGAATTTCATAAACGGTTCCTGAAAGTATTGGATCACGTTGACCAGCACGTAGAGAAGAATAATTCGAAGGGCAATGGCGATACCGATACCAGTGGCCCGCACCATCTTTTGGCTTTCCTTTGGGGCTCGCTTGGACTCCAGTGAAATATAAAGCAAGTTGTCAAATCCAAGTACTGCCTGCAGCACAATAAGCATGAGAAGAGCTAAAATATTTTCTGCCATGAGGATAAATTTTCCCGCAAGAAACAAAACCAAAAGGAAACTCACAATGGAATACAAACATCTGTCAATTGCATTTAACTTTATGGCATGAGGCCAGTCATATACTCTTTATGCATATGTCTTTCTTTTATGCTACATGCACAAGAGAAGAAAATGGAAAAGGAAACAAAGCTCAAGAACAATGAAGTGCCCATTCTGCTCAAACAAATGATAAATGAGTTTATGAATGAGGCAAAGAAGGTGAGCTACTTCATGGAAGAAACCAATAATAAAAAAAGCTATGAAGTGAAATTTCAGTTTAAGAAGTCATTCTATAGCATCGAATTCGATGATTCAGTAAAACTGGAGGACATAGAGGTTCTAATCAATAAAAACGAAATGGAGCCTGCAGCTTTTGAAGCAGTAACAAACCACCTTTCCACTTACGAAAAGTTCAAGATTGAAAAAATCCAAAAGCAATTCTCGTCAGAAAACCGGACTGATGAAGAAGTGCTGAGACAAGCACTTAATGAGGGGGTGGGCGACATCATCAGATATGAAATAGAGGCCAGTATTAAATCGGATGGAGAGTGGAAAGCACTTGAACTGCTTTTTTCAAGTGATGGTGCATTTATCTCTGAAAAAGAAATCATCAAACGCTCCTCGGATTTTATTCTTTACTAATGAATAGGTTTTTTATTCTGATCAGTTTGGCTTTTGCTCTCAATGCCGTTGGACAAACTCGACAGGCCGCCTGGGAAAGTAATATCGCCTTCAACTACGGAATAAAAGATTGGAAACTAAACTCATCTATTGGTCACCGAACTACCAGCATTAAACAAGGTGACTTAAAAGAGAGACAGTTTGCTTTTTGGGAGATAAATCAATTTATCACACGAAGCATTAGTCCTAAAATTTCTGGTTCAATTGGTTACAAATATCGAGCACTCGATCCGACAAATAGTGAATCATTGTATGAGCAAAGATTGACTCAACAGATTGCATTAAATCATATCAATCAGCGAATCAGGCTTATCAGTCGGATACGCACAGAACAACGGTTTATAGAAGCCAACTTCTTGCATCGATACAGGTATCGACTTTCACTGGACATGCCCATTAGCGGTTTTAAGATCGATGTAAGAGAATTCTATTTTGTAACCTCAAATGAAATATTGATGGAATTTGACAGATCTGAAAGTAGCATTGACTATCGATTATCTATTGGAATAGGTTACGTTGGAAGCCGTCTTTATAAAGTTCAGGTAGACCTTACACACCGAATGGAACATCTTGATCAGAAGACCGATCATGTTCCATTTGTTCATACATCTCTGATATTCAACCTGTAAATCACTCACCGCTACTCACCACAGGCAGAGGCTTCACCTGGTTTGGGTGGATCTTGTGGATATGATCATTGATTGCAATGATGCGCTTATCGATTTTCTTCATGAACTTTTGAATGTCAGTCTCCAGAATCACTATTTGTCCATCATAGGAATACATTCCTACCTCATTTTTCAAATCTTCCTTATTTCGTTCCAGATCATTTCTAGTAATGCAACTTTCCCGCAGAAAAGAAATAAACCCCTTTACGTCATAGTCCTCCTCGAATTTGGCTATATCCTTCATCGTTTTCTTATATTCTTTGGATGAAATATCCAGATCTACGGTTGGATTTCTCAGCATATCCAATACTATTGAATCATAATGATGGAGCAGGTCGAGTATTTCCATTGTATATGACCGGTATTCTTCACTGGTACAAAAAGCCGAAAGGCCACCGTAGTGTGAGAGATCATCCGATACGTTCAGCCATTGGGTAGTTAAAAAATCATACTCTTCTTCTATATCAATCGTCACATAGCTTTGAGCATGAGCCTGCGCTATTGAGGTGATTAAAAGGAGATTGATTAGAAATCGTATCGATCTTTTCATGTTCGTGCCTATTTGATTGATTTCAAAGGTAGATTGGCTCCTTTCCTGATTGTATCGCGATTATTAGTTAAAATCTTTTACTTGAATACACTCACTGGTTACTCAGTGGAAATTCGGAGTATATATTTTTATCCTAAATCGTTAACTTCACTTTAACTGTGAGTGCCAGCTTTTGAATTTTCAGATCAAACATATTCTCCCTACCAGGGATCGTGCCGTTAAGATTGAGCTACGCCTATTCGAGATTATTCTGATTTTGACCATCGCGGTGTTTACCTTCTGGACAATCTATGGTTTCATCGTGGGCTATGAATACTTTGTGCAGACGGTCTATACCAGCGGCATTGTCATTTACTCTGTGATATACTTTTTGCAAAAAAAGGGTGTCGCCTTTCGTAAGCTTTCAGTCATCTACTATTACCTGGCCTTGTTGCTCATTGGAATTTCATGGTTCCCTGCCGGTGGCATCACCACAGCCATTCCTACATTCCTTGGGCTGGTTTACTTGTCCGGTTTGTTGGTTTTGCCACTCAGAGATTATCTCATTTTCATTATCGTCACATTTGGCATGGTGCTGGGTCTGATTGTTTATGAGATTAACAATCCAACCCTGGCTGCTCCATATCAAAGCGATGCGCTGCTCATGCAGGATATGGCCATCGCTACGTTAACCTCTCTCGCAATTATGGGCGTTTGTCTGTATATATTCAAACGAACATACATCGATGACCGGCGGCTGCTCCGACAAAGAAACATTGAGCTGGAAAAAGAAAAACGAAAAGCGGAAACGACCGATCAAGCAAAAACCACATTTCTAGCCACCATCTCCCACGAAATGAGAACGCCGCTAAATGGCATTGTGGGGATGACGGAGCTACTCTCCAAAACCAACGTGGATGAAGAGCAGGAGGAGCTTATCGAAAGCTTGAATTACAGCAGTAACATTTTGCACGGGCTGATAAGCAACGTTTTAGACATCACCACGATAGAAGCCGGGAAATTGGAATTATCTATGGGTTCGTTTTCTCTTGAAGACGAGCTTAAGGCAATATGGAAGGTCTTTGATAAAAGGGTGACCTCTAATCCCAATCTGGAAATAAAACTGGATGTAGATAAAGAACTTCCTAAACATGTAACCGGTGATGTTTCCCGAATCAGACAGGTGCTGGTTAACCTAATGAACAATGCCACAAAGTTTACATGGAAAGGCAGCATTACTTTAAGTGTAAGGGTACTTGGAAAAACAGGAGATGTCTGCTCAGTGGAGTTTAGTATAAAGGATACAGGAGCGGGAATTCCTTCTGAAAAGCATGCCCACCTCTTTGAAACATTCTATAAATCCTCTGAGCGAGAAGGGTATGAAGGCACAGGTTTAGGCCTGGCAATCGTTGAAAAATTGGTCACTTTGATGGGAGGAAATATCGCCTTTGAATCTCAGCTAAATGAGGGATCCCATTTCTATTTCACACTCCCTTTGGGTATTTCCTCGGATGAGGTACCTGAAAATTTGGATAGAATAACTGTTCCCGGTCTGGATGACCTCCGAATTCTCATTGTTGAGGATATAGAAATTAATCGAATGGTGGCAACCAAAATGCTGAGCAAGTTAAATATTCAGGACGTAGACCTGGCTTTTAATGGCACTGAGGGAGTAAACAAAGCAAGAGAGAAGTTTTATGACATCATCTTCATGGACTTGCAGATGCCGGATATCTCCGGATTTGAGGCCTCTCGTCAGATCACTGAATTCTATAAGGAAAAAGAAAATAAGCCCATTATCATCGCACTTACTGCAAATGCCATGAAAAGCAGCGTTGATGACGGGAAAAAAGTCGGCATGAGTGACTATTTGCTAAAGCCCATCAAAACGGAGACCTTGAAGCAGGTGCTAATGAAATATGCCTCTCAATAAGTCTTTATCACCTAAACCTTTCGAATGCAGCTTTCTCCAAAGCATCTCTATGATCAGGATGTGATATCTCAATCATAAGCTTTGCTCGTTCTTTGAGTGTTTTTCCATAAAGATCTGCTATTCCATACTCTGTCGCTACGTAATGCACATGTGCACGAGTGGTAACAACCCCGGCTCCACTTTTTAGTGTAGGTACAATCTTCGTATCGTTTCTAGCGGTTACCGATGGCAGTGCTATTATGGGCTTACCCCCAGGCGAAAGAGAGGCTCCACGAATGAAGTCCATCTGTCCTCCTACCCCACTGTAAATCCTGGTTCCGATGGAGTCAGCACACACCTGACCGGTCAAATCAATCTCGATCGCACTATTGATACTCGTCATCTTGGGCAACTTCCTGATGACGGCTGTGTCGTTTACATATTGGATGTCCAGCATCCTCACCGCCGGATTATCATCTACAAAATCATACAGCTTACGAGATCCCAGCATAAATCCAGAAACTGTCACGCCCGGATGTCTCGTTTTAAGTTTATTGTTTATCACTCCACTTTCCAGCAGGGGCAACACACCATCAGAGAACATCTCCGTATGCACACCCAGATCTTTGTGGTTTCCAAGGCATGACAGCACAGCATCAGGAATAGCACCAATTCCCATTTGAAGGGTAGCGCCATCTTCAATGATTCCTGCAACATGCTGACCGATCAATTTTTCCGAATCACTCAGTAAATGAGGTTTCAATTCCGGAATATCCTCTTCACACTCTACAAAAGCATCGAACTCACTGATGTGAAGCAGACCGTCACCATGTGTCCGTGGCATTTTGGGGTTTACCTGAGCTATCACCTTCTTAGCTACATCTACGGCCGCTTTTGAGGCGTCTACGGAAATTCCAAGCGAGCAATACCCGTGTTTATCCGGAGCTGAAACCTGGATCAATGCCACATCCACAGGCAGCACTCCACTCCTGAACATTAGTGGCACTTCACTTAGAAAGCTTGGAATAAATTCAGCCCTTCCATCATTGATGGCAGCTCGTACATTTGAACCCACAAACAACGCCTTTACATTGAAGGCATCCCGGTACTGCTCATCGCAATAGGGTGCTTCTCCCTCAGTATGCAATTGATAAATCGTTACATCTCTCAACTCCCCTCCCCTGGCAGTCATCGCTTTCACAAGGGCCTGTGGTGCCGCTCCTGCCGTGTGGATGAATACCGATTCCCCGGAATTTATAATTGAAACAGCCTCTTCGGCAGATTTGGGCTTATACGCATTCATTAGACTTCTTATTATTTCCCGGCGAAATTGGACTGATACACGTTACGGAATAAGGATAAATATCAGATTCAACGATAACAATCATCAGGTTTCCCTTCAATCACTCTTCCACTCTGGCTTTCACCAGTATTTTAATCTAACTTAATTAAGATTTACCTTTTGAAATCCAAAGAGTCAAGAGTGCCCGTATATACACACATCAACAACCAAAGAGTAATATCTTATGTTAACAGAAAAAACAGCCACACTTAAGTGGAGAGAAGTATATAGCCTGGCAGCACTAAACGCTGCTGTTGTAATTAGCTGGATTGCCTACCATGAATATCAGCCGGTACTCATGGAGAAAATTGGAATTACACATCTGGTAGATTTTCTAATCATCGCAAAAGCAATCATTTTAGTCGTGATACCACCCATTGCCGGATGGTTGGCAGACCTGATCATGAAGAAAAATGGCAAGTATATGATCATTTTTACTGTTGGTATTGGCGCCACAGCCATGGTTTTCATGGTGGTGGCTTCACTTATCAGTACGCATCATTTGATGGATGTTCAGGCCATTTTACCTTTCATGATAGTCATGTGGCTGATCTGTATGAATTTGTTTATCAGCCCGGCTAATTCCATGATTGAAGCGTTTGCGCCTGCCAAGCAGCTTCCTATTGTCATGGGAGTGCTATTCCTTGTGACGGAGCTTTTATATGCTTTGGAGCCAGTAATCGTGGCGTTGGTAACGTTCTTTGGTGATACGCTTACATTCATTGTTGGAGGAGTGCTAATAGGTGGATCGGGGTTTATATTTCATCGAGTGTCACGAGATGAGGTACTTCAAAGGAAAACCGAACTAATGCAGAATGATCGAGTGAAAAATCAAAGTCTTATCTCATATGTTGCGATATTGATGGTCGGCCTATTCCTTGGGATTGGCAAGGCCTTTCTCGTTGAATTTTTCCCTGGCCACTTTGCGAATTTATTTCCAGATATTGGAGCGTATGGTGATTATATTTCTTTCGCCATTTTAGGTCTGTGTGCGATCACCGGTTTCCTTATCAGTAAGCAGATCGCAAAAGCTAACCTCAGGAAAGTGATCATCACCAGCTTTGTGGTCTTATTTGTTGGTGCATTGGGAATGTTCCTGACGGAAAATCTATACCTCACAATCATTACCGCTTTGATCATAGCCGTGGGATTCACTACCCTAAATATCAGTGGACTACCCTTCGCTATTCGGAACTTGTCAGTAAGGCATGTGACCTATGGAGTTGGGATTTACATTGGAGCTTCCGAGGTGATTACAGGATTATTTGAGTATTTGTATAGGTAAAACAAAAAATCCCGACAGGAAGATCCTGTCGGGATTTTTTCTTAGAAAAGTTAAAGTGATTTGTTCTTATCCTTCATTTTCTCTTTATCCTTACCTTTTATTTTCTCCTTCTTCTTATCCTTCTCTTTGTCCTTCGTCTTAATTTCTATAACCCCATCTTCTCCTTTATCACCGTATTTCTTGGTAGCCGTTTCTCCCTTCAAGACAATGACTTCACTGATCTCCTGAGGATCAAGATCAGATACCTCCTCTACAACCTCACCATCCACTACATATAAAGGATCACCATTTGTCCGAATATTGACAGAGCGATCCTGTTTAGTATCATTAAACTTCAGCTTTTCCTTCTTGATCTTTTCTTCCATCATTCGACGCTCCTCAGCTTCTCTCTGTAGTTGATAGGCTTTTCTCTCTTCCTCGGTAGCCTCTCTTAGCTTCTCATTTACTCTTACTTCTTTTATTCTGGCTCGTTCTGCTTCTTCTTTTGCCACATGTATTTTCTGCTGTGCAGCTAGTTCCAGCTCTTGCTTACGAAGAGCTTCCTGTCTATTTTCATTACCGCCAGAAGGGACTTCCTTAATTCTAGGCCTGAAATCATAATCCTGAATGTAAGAAGCCGGATCCACAAATTTTCCTTCTTTCTTCACCTCATAGTGAAGATGTGGCGCAGTAGAAGCACCAGAGTTTCCCGATAAAGCGATCACATCGCCTCGTTTCACATCGTCACCTTCTTTTACTTTGAACTCAGAAAGCTGTGCAAAACGGGTTTCAATACCGCCACCATGATCAAGGGTCAGAAGATTTCCATACCCTTCCATCTTTGCTTCAACCTTTTTCACTGTCCCATCCGCAGGAGCAATGATTGTCGAACCGATAGGGCAAGCGAAATCTGTACCCAAATGCATTTTTCTTACTTTGTAAATGGGGTGCATCCTCATTCCATAACCAGAGGTCATTTTAGCATTATCCGCCTCTTTGATGGGTAAAATGGATGGTTCATTATCGTCCTGTTGATTCCTTTTGAGTTGTGCTTTGGGTTCTGGCAGATTAAATGTTGGGAGTTTGAAACTCGGCTCTGGAGATAAAATCTCTGCAAGTTCATTCCCTACATTCTCAATCGGCTCGATGGCTTCCTTGTTAGAAAAAGCGAAAACAACCGATACCAATACCGGCAAGGTCAATGCATAAAGCAGCCCTGCATATTTATTTTTTTGTTTGTTCATCATGACAATTCGTTTTTTAATCATTGAAAAATTGAAATGACTCACTAAACCTGAATAGGTGGCGTACTGAAGCTGGTAATACAATACCTCCTGGTAACCAATTGGATCATTGAACTGATTGATTACCGCTTCATCTGCCTGAAATTCATGGATTTCAATGAGTGCGTTTCGATACAAGTAGATGAAGGGATTGAACCAAAACAGCGAAACAAAAAAATCCATCAGCAGCCGGTCAATCGAATGACGCTGCTTGACATGCACACACTCATGCGCAAGGATCTGATCAAAGGCGTTCGAACCAAAGACATCTTTGGGAATGAATACATTGGAAAAGAAACTAAACGGACGGGTCTGTGACGTCTTAAAAAGTTTAAACCATCGTTTTTTTACATATTCTGAATGTTTTTTGAGTTTTTGAATAAAGAACAGATATACCGTGGATCTTCCGATCAGAAAACAAGTAACCATTACATACAACCACGGAAGTAAATACCACACAGAGAAAGCAGTTTCCCCACTCTCTTTTCGTACAGGCACCATCTCAAACTCCATAGCCGACTCCTGCACCCACACAATCACTGGAGATTCTTCCAATGGCTGGACAGGTAATTGGTCTGGTATCTGAATGAAAGGAATTGCAAAGCTTACGACCAAAGCAGCCAGTAAAAACAACCGGTTCCATCCGTGACGAATGGAATTTCGCAGTACCAATCGGTAAAAACCATAGAAAATGGCCTGTATGACCAGTACTTTCCCGATATAGATCAATACTTCACTCATGATTTACGCTGAGATATTTGTTCATCAATCAGTTTTCGTATGGCCTTGAGCTCCTCCACAGAAAGCTCTTCCTGGCTTGCAAAGAAGGAAGCAAACTTTTTCGCTGAGTTATCAAAAAAGCTACTCATCAGGCCATTCATGGACTGACGAGTATACTTCTCTTTAGAGATCAGCGGGAAATACTCCCGAGACTTCCCATGCGTTTCAAATCCAATGAACCCTTTTTTCACCAGTACATTCACCACTGTAGAGATGGTTGTGTAGGCAGGTGCAGGTTCTGGATAACTTTCTACAATGTCCTTGAGGTAGGCTTTTTCCAGCCCCCATAGGATCTGCATGAGTTGTTCCTCTGCTTTGGTCAATTCCTTCATAACACAATACTATAACTATAATTATAATTATACAACTATTTTTATAGTTATTGCCTAATCATAGGTATAATATTTATGTTTTATTTTATACCATGATTCGAATTGGAATTCTTATTCATGAAAATCAAAATGGATTCTTGCGGTTTTCATATCTGATCAATGAGCTTATAAAGCACTGGAATAGCAAAGGCTATAAAATTTACATTTTAAAAGGTGCCAATCAAAGACCTCAGTTAGACCTCCTAATCAACCATGTAGATGTTACCAAATTACCCCCTCAGTATTGTGAACTGATTCAACACTACCCAAACGTTATTAATGGCAAAACATTAGATATAAGTAAAAGGAATATTAGCACACAGCTTGTGAGTCAGCATTCAGATTATCAGGGGCCTGTAATTGTAAAGCCTAATAGAAACGCTCGTGGCTTGACAGATATAGCTATGAGCGTTCCTAACGGAGCTGTTGTCCTCAAAGGCGAACTGAGCAGAGCTAAAAAGAACATAGTTTATCGTGTCTTTGAATCGCTTCAATCCGTGCCAGCAGCTTATTTCTCTAATGAAGAATTGGTGATCGAAAAGTACTTGCCTGAACGTGAAGGCGATATGTTTTATTTACGGGTATGCATATTACTGGGCGACAAGCACATATCTGCAAGAGTGGGGTCTAAAAGTGGAGTAATAAAAGGAGTGAATGTGATCTCCAGGGAAATAGTTGAAACACCGCAAGCATTATTGGATGAGATGAAGAGAAGAGGCTTTGATTACGGGAAAGTTGATTATGGCATTCACCAGGGAGAAATTATCATTTATGATACTAATAGAACTCCCGGTCACTCCTCAAATAATATCCAAAATGCAACTCTTCTGGCTGATGGAATTGAGAGCTTTATTCATTAATTAGGCAAGCATAGCTTCAACAGACGCACTCAATTTTGGTATCTTACAATATGATGCGATGGATCATTTGTATCAGTATCGTTTACACTTTTACCTCATGTCAGACTAATCATAGAATGGAGTCTACCATTGTCATAGGAGGAGGACTTATGGGCAGTGCCACAGCCTGGCATTTAGTCCAAAAAGGAGAGTCCGTGATATTGTTAGAGCAACAGGACTCCATCTATTCTTCCGGCTCCAGTTATGGTGAAGCAAGAATATCCAGGAGTTTAGGTCCTGTTGACGATATCTATGCCTATTTGCAAATGCAAGGAATTGAGGAAACGAAAAAGCTCATAGACTTTCTGAATACGAAGGAACCTCAGACCCATTCCATGGAGGATATTTACACCACCTCTCCTGTCACATACATTTTTTATCCCAATAGTAGCGAAGTGGTTGCGGTCTTTAATCTGGACAAGCCAGACACCCTAGCAGAAAACACCGGAGATAGTATTGTACTTGCGGAAAACGCCGAAGCAATCAAAGAAAAATTCAATCTGAATGTGCCTGACTCCCTAAAGGTCATTCGTGAATATAGAAGGTACTCCGGCACCATGAATCCTCGAGAATTGATTCGTAAGTTACATTTAGCCATCAGCTACGCAGGTGGTGAGGTGCGCTACAATCAAAAAGTAAAAAACCTGCACCGGACAGATAAAGGTTATGAGTTGACTATTAGCGACGCAAAAAGTCAATCCACTCAAAAGCTTACAACCTCCAGGATAGTGGCTGCAGCCGGTCCATACAATGGGAAATTATTGCAAAACATCTCACCCGCCATTGATAAGCTGATTACCCCAAAACGATTATTCCTTGCCTTTCTTAAAATCAAACCGGAAGTTTATAATCAGCTGAGTGAAGTCCACAAACAAAAATTAATTGGAGCTTACCCGGTTATCAAACTCCATTCTGAGCTATTTTATTCGATGATTGAAAAGTATGACTCAGATGGTGTTCCGATACTAAAGGTAGGTGGGCATTTCAAACGAACTTCAATACACAGCCTTGATGAAGTGTGGACCCTACCAGTTACTGATTCTGAAATAGCCTGGAGCATGGATGAAACGATTGACTATTTCAACATAAATGGAATGGGTATTAGAAAAGAAGATCTCAAGTATTTTGATGGTTATTCGTGTGTCTATTCGCTCACGAAATCAGAAGTGCCTCTTGTCATCAACTTACCAATCGAAGATGGATTGTTAGATAAAAATGCAGTGCTGGTTGGAGGTATGTCCGGTGTAGGTGCCAAGGGATGCATGACATATGGTCAAATGGCTGCTAGTTTATTATTGGATCAGCATGAATTAAGTGATCGCATGTATCAACTCACGCAAAAAGCTATCGGTAATGAGCGGCTGAAGCATGACCTTAATTACCATTAGATTAACTATGTTAAAACAATACATCCCTCATTTATGACCCAAACACCTTCACCCTTACAAATTATTCCCGTCTTATCTTCTGCTGACATTAAGCGTGATGTAGCGTGGTATGAAAAATTTACTGGTTTCAAATATGTATTTGGAGATAATGGTTATGTTGGTTTGCAAAGAGATCATTTAGAAATTCACTTACAGTTTCATCACGATAACGAACATGATCCTGTAACTCCATCGGTCATTAAAATCTTCGTCTCTGACATTCATCAATATGTAGATGAATTTGTAAAACTCGGAACGATAAAGAAAGACAAGCTCCGAATGAATACCCCTTGGGGTACTCATGAGTTTGGTTTTTATGACCTTAACAGGAATGCCATTTTTATTGTGCAGGATGCATAAAAACGAAAAAGCCTCCATCAGGAGGCTTCAATATTCTTATTACTTGATCTTATTTATTACTCGGATAGATCGCTACATCTCCCAATTCTTCTTCAATCCTTAATAGCTGATTGTATTTAGCCATACGATCTGATCGTGACATAGATCCGGTCTTGATTTGTCCTGAGTTTGTTGCAACCGCAATGTCAGCGATTGTTGCATCTTCCGTCTCACCTGACCTATGAGATACTACTGCCGTCCAGCCAGCTTTATGAGCCATTTCAATCGCATCCAAAGTTTCAGTAAGCGTACCGATTTGATTTACTTTTATCAAAATGGAGTTCGCCGCATTTTCTTTGATAGCTTTCTCCAGAAATTTCACATTTGTTACTAACAGATCATCTCCTACCAGCTGGCATTTACCTCCAATTTTTTCGGTTACCATTTTCCATCCTTCCCAGTCGTTTTCATCACAGCCATCCTCAATACTGTCAATTGGATATTTGCTTACCAATTCGGCCAGGTACTCAGCTTGCTCCGCACTTGATCGTTTAGCTCCGTTTGGTCCTTCAAATTTACTGTAATCGTAAACACCATTTTCAAAGAACTCAGAAGATGCGCAATCCAATGCGATGGTAACATCAGAGCCGGGCTTATATCCTGCCTTTTCGATGGCAGCCAATACGCTTTCCAATGCTTCTTCAGTGCCACCTTCAAAGTTTGGCGCAAAACCACCTTCATCACCAACTGCTGTACTCAACCCCTTGTCGTGGATGATTGCCTTCAGATTATGGAATATTTCACCTCCCATTCTGATCGCTTCTGAAAAAGTAGGTGCCCCAACTGGACGGATCATGAATTCCTGAAAGGCGATAGGAGCATCTGAGTGCGATCCACCATTGATAATATTCATCATCGGTACGGGAAGTGTCTTTGCATTGACTCCACCAATATACCTATACAGTGGCAACTGACATGCGTCGGCACCTGCATGGGCCACAGCCAAAGACACTCCTAAAATTGCATTAGCGCCTAGTTTTGATTTGTTGGGCGTACCGTCCAAATCAATCATCAATTGATCGATGTAGGCCTGCTCGACTACCAACAGCCCTTCTATTTCAGGAGCGATGATATCATTCACGTTATCAACTGCTTTTTGAACCCCTTTGCCCATGTAGCGAGACTTGTCACCGTCTCTGAGTTCTACGGCTTCATGCTCTCCCGTTGAAGCTCCCGAAGGAACTGCTGCTCTACCAATATAGCCATCTTCAGTGATCACCTCTACTTCTACAGTAGGGTTACCACGGGAGTCCATAATCTGTCTCGCAAATACACTTTCGATAACGCTCATTTACTTATTGTCTTTTATTAGTTGGATAAAATCGTCGAATAGATAGGTAGAATCATTGGGGCCTGGTGAGGATTCCGGGTGATATTGCACGGCAAATGCCGGCTTATCTTTCAACCTGAGTCCCTCAACCGTATCATGATTCAAATCGATATGGGTTAATTCGGCTACATTGGAGTTTTTCAACGCTTCCATCTCCACAGCAAATCCATGATTTTGCGAAGTAACTTCACTTAATCCGGTGTTTAAGTTCTTCACGGGGTGGTTCAAACCTCTGTGTCCATGATGCATTTTATAGGTAGAGATACCGACTGCTAGTGCAAGGATCTGACTTCCCATGCAAATTCCGAAAACGGGTTTATTGGCTTCCAATATTTCTTTTGCGGTATTAGAAGCATAATCCATCACCGCCGGGTCTCCAGGTCCATTGGAAATGAAATATCCATCAGGACTCCACTTCTCCATTTCTGCAAAGGTGGTTTTCGCAGGAAACACTTTACAGTGACAGTTTCGGTTTACCAGATTTTTCAGAATGGATTTCTTTATGCCAAGATCCAGTACAGCTACTTTAAATCCATTGTTATCTACACCAAGTTCGTACGGTTCTTTGGTAGTCACTTGGGTAGAAAGCTCCAGGGCTTCCATACTTGGGATCTTGTCCAGTTCTGCTTGCAGCGACTCCCCTTCCAGTTCTGAGGAGATAATCGCATTCATTGCTCCCTTGGTTCGAATATGACGGACAATCTTGCGGGTATCTACACCAGCAATACCAACCGTATTGTTTTTTTCCAGGAAATCTTGCAGACTTTCGGTTGCCTTGGTTCTACTGTAGATGTGAGAAAAATCATTAACCACCAAACCCTTTATGGTAGGCGTATCGCTCTCCACCTCGGTATCAATGGCTCCATAGTTTCCTATGTGCGAGGTGGTATTTACAATGATTTGACCATAATAGGATGGATCGGTATAAATCTCCTGGTATCCGGTCATTCCGGTATTGAAGCAGATCTCGCCTCCGGAAGTCCCTTGTTTTCCAATAGAATATCCAGTAAATGTCGTGCCATCTTCAAGTAAAAGAGTGGCTTTCTTTCGGGTAGGGTATTTCATACTGGGGAGCAAAAATAGTTATGGATTGGGCAATAAAAAAGCCATCTAAAAACTCAGATGGCTCTCAATCGATTTCGGTTTAAAATTTTATTCTTTGATGAGTCTTGAAGTGATCTCCCTTCCTCCAAAATTAAACTTTACAAAATAGGTCCCGTGATCCAAATTGGAGATATCCAATAAAGAGCGTGTACTCTTTGATGATTTAGGATAAGATTCCTGACTAAGAACTTCTTTCCCGTTCAGATCAAAAATTTTCACAGAAACATCTCCAATATAGTCATTGATCATTTCAACGGTAATTCTGCCTTTGCTTGGGTTGGGATAAACAGTTACCCCAGCTTCTTCCCACTCAGCCACAGCAGTCACATCAGAAATGCTAATTTCAAATGACTTAGCAAAACTATTCCCATCATTATCCTCTGTTTGAATTCGTATGGTATAAACGGCCTTGGTTTCAAAATCGAATACCGCATCAGACTTGAGTTCAGTGCCCGAAATCACAAAATCATCATTATCATCTGATCCATCTCCACTTACCAATGAAAACGTATGTGTATCATCATCCTCATCAACTGCATCCAGCGTACCAATAAGCGTCCCTGCAGCATCCATTTCTGCGATTGTATTATTTGATAATGTTATATCCGAAGGCACAGCAAGGCTAACTACTTCTAATGAAACTTCATTATTACTAATATCTTCATCTCCTGAAACTGAGACCTCAACACGCACTTCATATGCTCCTGAGGTACTGAAATCATAAGTAGTGGTGAAAGTGTGTTGATATGAACTCAGGTTATCTATGGTCTCCGTAACATTATCAGTCACAACCAATTCATTATCCACATAAAGAAGAATATCATAGTCACTTATTGATAAGTTACCCAGATTTTGAACCGTTGCTTTAATTACTGTTTCACTCTCCGTAAACACTCCGTCTTCAAGCTCATCTATACTTTCAGCCATTAGATCAGTGTCGAAGAAAGGTACTGTAGCAGAATACACTCCGTTTCCATGAGTTGCTGCCACTACCAATCCATCCAGCCTAGTGATCATATGCTCTACAACAGTGGCTCCTATTTCATCTTCTCCCTCTCTAATCCATTGTGTGTTTGTTCCATCAAGTAAATCAGTTGAATACAGTCCTGTACTGGTTCCTACAAAAAATTTAAAGTCATTGCCATGGATTCTTCCTATCCTTACTGATGGGCCGCTTCCTGAACCATCCATATTCTCTTCGAGGTTACCACTTACATCAGTCCAGGAAATACCTCCATCATTGGTATAAAAAACACTAGGTATCTCGTAGTTAGAAAAGGTGACCAAAACACGATCATTGTTAATCGGATTAACACTAATTCCAGACACGTATCCCCCAGGAAAATTAGCTCCTGTCACATCTTCTATTGTAGGATTTTCATCACTAGCGTTAGTAACTTTGACAACATTTCCTGATGATGTCCCCGCATAAATAACCTCATCACTACCAATTCCGATCTCACTTACTATACCTGCTACACCTGTGGCAATTGGTTTCCATCCTACGCTTGCGCCATTTTGATTATCTGCCGAGACGGCCTGAGTGTTAACCCATAACTCAAAATCACCTGCCAGATAAAAGAGATTATTGTTTTGAGGATCAAGATAAAATGGAGTAATAAATAAACCTGTTTGGTAATTGTCAGAAGTATTTGACTCACCTTCACCCGGTGCTGGTGGCTTAAAGAACCATGCTGATGTAGCTGTAGGATCGTCAGCACTTGAAAAATTCCAAATGGTCAGATTAGCATTTTGGGATGAAAGAAACCTAATTGTTCCATCTGAATTAATCGCACTATAGGCACCATCACCTCCCCAAGCATCTGTCCACTCATCGGTTGATGTTGTAGAATTATCAGCAAACCAAGTTCCATTATCCTGCAACCCAATAAGCAGCTGGTCTTCAGGTCCTGCTGAAACCGCATAAATCTGAGCAGTGAGATACCCATTATTTAGTGGCGTCCATGAGACAGTGGATGCAGTTACATCACTCGTCAGCTGAACACCACCATCATTTCCTGAATAGGCTCGATTCCCATCAAGAAATATAAACGAATGTTGATCTGGGTGATGATCAAGGTAAAGTGCATAAGAATCATTACTTGATGTGTAACCACCTATCCAATTAGTATTGCTGGTAGATGAAAATCCATCTGAGGAAGCAAATAAATTGGTACCTCCTATTATGACAAAATCAGGATCATCATTTTTTACCTTTATAAGAAGGTCATAGCCTCCCTGAGAATCAAAATCTCCGGTGAGACCACCTAATTGAGGGATGTTTGCAGATAAGTCGGTCCATGTGTCCGTTGCATCATCAAATTTCCACAGGGAATGCTCACTTGTTTCTGTTGCATCCTCTCCCAAAACATAAATAATATCTTCATTGGAAGGTGCAATAGCTATCTCTTTACGCTCTCCTGGAGCAAAAGAATGGTTAATATGAGTAATATCTGTCCAGTTATCACCTCCATCAATTGATCGCCAAACGCCTGCTCCTTCAAAGTTTTTAACGGCATATAAGATACCGGTAGAAGTAACTGCTACATCTGTCAATCCACCTTGGCCAGTAAGGACTTGAGAAAATGAGGCGCCTCCATCTGTAGATCGGTAAATTCCTCCGTAGTTGGCTACTATAACATCCCCATTGGTAGGATTGACAACAATCTCATGATTGTAATCAAAATCCTGATCAAATGACTCAGGAGATTCTGTACTTGTTACAGCTAATAAAGACCAGGTACTTCCCCCATCTGTTGATTTAAATACACCATCACCACGATATGGAGCACCCGAACCACCGGCTGAATTTCCGCTCCATTCACCAGTACCATAATACCAGACCAGACCATCGGTTGATTGAACATCTTGAGCAATACATGTAATGCTTTGCAGATCAGTGAATGTGGTCATTTTATTCCAACTTGTGCCACCATCAGTAGTCCGCCATAAGCCTCCAGAAACACCTCCTGCTAATATCGTTTGTTCGGTTGCATCAGTAAGATCTATAGCAAGGGCTCTTGTCCGACCTCCAACATTGAAAGGTCCCCTATTTTCCCATGTTGTGGATGGGGGAGCAAGAGCAAGTGGATCAATTCGTGATTTAAATAATTGTTGACGCTGATCCATTAAAGCTCGTTCCTTCATCTTGATACCATCAGGTATCTGATTGGTAACAGGGTTTTTTGTCCGCATAAATTCAAACTCCATGCGGGCTTGAGGATCATCTTTTTGATTTTGTATCTGTGCGGAAACACATAGGCTCAAAATCAGGAAGGATGTAGTAGTAAATAATCTTCTCATTGGGGTTATTTTAATATTCGGGTTAGTCTAAACTTCTTTCCACCCAACCCATCAGAAACCTCAAAAGCACAAATGAAATTATCCTGAGGTTGTTTGTTGGATTGAATGTCAATGATCTCGCCAGGGTTTAATACCATTTTTGCACCAAATCCTGCTGCTAGTTGCTCTATTACTTCCACTTTGGCTATCCCAGATTCATAAGCCACTAGCTTTGCACTAATGATTACTTCATCTGGGTTTGGTTTAAACTCTTTTTCAGTTGGATTAGCATTTATATCGTTAGATTGAGAAGTAGCTTGCTTGTTGGAGGTACACTTAATAGTTGCAAGGGCGAAAAGACACAAAATAAGTATTCGCATTATTTTTTTCTGTAAAATAAAAAAAGGGATCGAGCCTAAGCCCAATCCCTTTATATTTTCGACGATTAAATTTACTTAATCTTCTTTTTTCTTATCCTCTTTCTTCTCTTCCTTATTCTCTGCTTTAGGAGCTTCCTCTTTCTTCTCTGCTTTCGCTTCTGCTTTCTCCTCCTTTGCTTCTTCCTTAACCTCTTCTGCTTTAGCTTCTGCTGAATCTTCTTTTACTTCTGCAGCTTTAGGAGTTTCTTCGTTCTTTGCTTTTCCTTTTCCACCTCGTCGAGATCTTCTGGTCTTAGCCTTGCCAGCATCTGTTTCGCTCAATAGTAGCTCGTTGAAATCCACAAGCTCCATCATGCACATCTCAGCATTATCGCCAAGTCTCGCACCGGTCTTGATGATTCTGGTATATCCACCAGGTCTGTTAGCGATCTTTCCAGCTACATTGTTGAAAAGCTCTGATACAGACTCTTTATCCTGAAGGTAAGAGAAAACAACTCTTCGAGAGTTTGTATCATCCGTTTTGGACTTGGTTAGAATAGGCTCAATATACTTTCTAAGTGCTTTCGCCTTAGCTACCGTTGTATTGATCCTCTTATGCATGATAAGAGAAGAGGCCATATTGGAAAGCATTGCACTTCTGTGTGCAGTCTTTCTTCCCAGGTGATTAAATTTCTTTCCGTGTCTCATTATTCTTCCTCCAATTTGTATTTGCCAAGATCCATACCGAAAGTAAGACCTTTGTCAGAAACCAATTGCTCCAACTCAGCAAGTGACTTCTTACCGAAATTTCTAAATTTCATCATGTCAGAAATCTCAAGCGATACCAAATCACCCAAAGTTCTAACGTCAGCTGCTTTCAGGCAGTTATAAGCTCTTACAGAAAGATCAAGATCATTAAGGTTGGTCTTAAGCATCTTTCTCATATGTAGCAGCTCCTCGTCCACCTGCTCCGGCTCTCCTGCCTCTTGTGTCTCAAGGATCATGTTTTGATCTGAGAACAACATGAAGTGCTGGATCAAAATGTTCGCTGCGCCTTTTAGTGCATTTTCAGGGTGAATAGAGCCATCAGTTTCAATATCCAATGTCAACTGCTCATAGTCAGTTTTCTGCTCAACTCGTGTATTCTCAACACTGTACTTCACATTCTTAATCGGTGTATAGATTGAATCTATTGCGATGAATCCGAAGTTTTGCTCAGCTGGCTTGTTTTCATCAGCCCCTACATATCCTCGTCCCTTTTGAACTGTAAGTTCTATCTCGAACTTTGCAGACTCGTCAAGGTGACAGATGACATGATCAGGATTAAGGATCTCGAAAGAGGTAGTTGCTTTAGCCAAGTCTCCAGCTGTAAGCTTCTTCATACCAGAAACATTTACAGTGATAGACCCATCAACCACATCCTCAATCTTTTTGAATCGAACCATTTTAAGATTCAAAATCATTTCACTCACATCTTCTACCACTCCTTCGATTGTAGAGAACTCATGCAGCACACCAGGAATTTTCACTCCGGTGATAGCATAACCCTCCAAAGAAGAAAGTAGAATTCTTCTCAACGCATTACCTATTGTAACACCGTATCCTTTTTCCAGTGGTTTGAAAGTAAAGAGGCCATGGAAATCATCTGCTTTTTCCATTACCACTTTTTCCGGCATTTGAAATGCTAGGATAGACATATATCTTATTTTTTGAGTGTTTACTTAGAGTACAATTCGACGATCAACTGTTCCTTGATGTTCTCAGGGATTTCTTCCCTGCTAGGAGCATTTAGGAACTTTCCAGTCATGCTGGCAGAATCCCACTCCAACCAAGAATAGCTTCTTGCATTAGATGCAAGGCTATCAGTAATGGCTTCAAGAGACTTTGACTTCTCTCTAACACCAATGATGTCATTACCTTTTAATGTGTAAGAAGGCACGTTAACGATTTCTCCATTCACAGTGATGTGCTTATGAGAAACCAGTTGTCTTGCCGCTCTTCTTGTAGGCGCAATACCTAAACGGAATACAGTATTATCCAATCTTGCCTCCAAAAGTTGAAGTAAGATCTCTCCTGTAATTCCACTTTTTCTTGAAGCCTTTTCAAAAGCATTGGAGAACTGACGCTCAAGCACACCGTACGTGTACTTTGCTTTTTGCTTCTCAGCCAGCTGGATCGCGTATTCAGACTGCTTCTTTCTTCTTCCTCGTCCATGCTGACCAGGAGGATAAGCTTTCTTCTGTAGCGCTTTGCTAGCTCCGAAGATTGGCTCTCCGAATCGTCTTGAAATTTTAGTTTTAGGCCCAGTATATCTTGCCATTATCTATAACAATTTAAAAATCTTAAACTCTTCTTCTTTTTGGTGGTCTACATCCATTATGCGGCAGTGGAGTAACGTCTTTGATCATTGTCACTTCAATACCTGTATTTTGGATTGTTCTGATGGCAGACTCTCTTCCAGATCCAGGACCTTTCACGAATACTTCAACTTTTCTAAGCCCTAAGTCGTACGCTTTCTGAGCACATTCCTGTGCTGCTACCTGTGCAGCGTAAGGAGTGTTCTTTTTAGATCCACGGAATCCCATTTTACCTGCTGAAGCCCAGCTGATAACCTGACCAGTTCCGTTGGTCATGGAAATGATTATGTTGTTGAAAGATGCTTTGATATGGGCCTGACCCATTGCATCTACAGCAACAACTCTCTTTTTAGCTTTATCTTTTCTCTTTTGTGCCATCTATCTATTACTTAACAGCTTTCTTCTTATTAGCAACCGTCTTTCTTTTACCTTTTCGGGTTCTCGCGTTGTTCTTCGTGTGCTGTCCTCTTACAGGAAGACCTTTCCTGTGACGAAGACCTCTGTAGCAACCGATATCCAGAAGTCGCTTAATGCTCATCTGAACTTCTCCTTTGAGAACACCTTCTACCTTGTAGTTCTCACGGATCACAGTTCGAACTTTGCCGCCCTCATCATCCGTCCAATCCTGGACTTTCTTGTTAGGGTCAACGCCAGCTTCAGACAAAATTTTCTGTGCTGATGATTTGCCGATACCAAAGATGTACGTCAAGGCAATCTCGCCTCGCTTATTATCGGGAATATCTACTCCTGCAACTCTTGCCATAATTATCCTTGTCTTTGTTTAAACTTTGGATTCTTTTTATTGATCACATAAAGCTTCCCTTTTCGTCTGATGACTTTGCAATCAACGCTTCGTTTTTTTACGGATGCTCTTACTTTCATTTCTTTATTCTTTTCAGTCTCTGACTGTTATTTATATCGATATACAATTCTTCCTTTCGTCAGATCATACGGTGACATCTCCAACTTTACCTTATCACCAGGTAAAATTTTGATGTAGTGCATTCTCATCTTTCCTGAGATATGCGCAATCACCTCATGACCGTTTTCAAGTTCTACTCTAAACATTGCGTTTGACAATGCTTCCACGATCGTTCCGTCCTGCTCTATGGATGCTTGTTTTGCCATTATGCTGCTTGAGTTCTTCCTTTTACTCTACCTGATTTCATCATACCTTCATAGTGCCTCATGAGCAGGTAGCTCTCAATCTGCTGAAGGGTATCAAGAATTACACCCACCATGATCAAAAGGGACGTTCCTCCGTAAAACTGAGCAAAGCCCTGATTCACTCCTGCAATCATTGCAAAAGCAGGTAGGATCGCGATGATCGCCAGGAAAATCGCGCCTGGTAAAGTGATTCTTGAAAGAATATTGTCAAGGAAATCAGCTGTTTGCTTACCTGGTTTCACACCAGGAACAAAACCGCCGTTTCGTTTCATGTCGTCTGCAATCTGATTGGGGTTGATGGTGATAGCAGTGTAAAAGAACGTGAATACGATGATCATAATCGCGAACGTCAGGTTATACTGCCATGAAGTAAAATCAGAGAATGTAGTTCCAATGTAGTTAGCGAAATCACTTTCTTCTCTCCATAGTCCAGCTAGCATAGCCGGCAAGAACATGATAGACTGAGCAAAGATGATCGGCATTACTCCAGAAGCATTCACTTTTAAAGGAATATATTGTCTCTGACCACCATAGACTTTATTGCCTACTACTTGTTTCGCATACTGTACTGGCACTCTTCTTACTGCCTGAACCAATGCAACCGTTACTAACACCACAAAGAATAGCGCTACCAACTCAAGAATGAACAATAACATCTCACTCATTCCCCTGGTGATTGCTTCAGCAGCAATACTTCCCGGGAATCTGGAAATGATACCAATCATAATGAGCATAGAAATACCGTTTCCAATACCCTTATCGGTAATTTTCTCTCCAAGCCACATACAGAAGATCGTTCCTGAAGTAAGGATGATGACTGATGTGAATTTGAAAAAGAAGGTGTTGTTAAGAATTGCTGTCGGCTCGATGGCAGCTGAAACGTAGCTAAAGCCCTGAGCCATACATATAGCAATCGTTAATACTCTGGTTAGTTGATTAATTTTCTTTCTTCCACTATCTCCTTCTTTCTGAAGCTTCTGGAAGTAAGGGACTGCCACTGTCATCAACTGCAACACAATGGAAGCAGAGATATAAGGCATGATACCAAGTGCAAACACCGAAGCATTGCTAAATGCTCCCCCAAGGAATGTATCCAACAACCCAAAAATACCTGACGCCTGTCCGGTAAGTTTTGATGGATCTACTCCGGGAAGTACCACGAAAGAACCAATTCTAAAAATTACCAAAAATCCTATCGTATTTAGGATTCTGGTTCTTAGTTCCTCAATGGAAAAAATGTTTCGTATGGTATCTATGAATTTCTTCATTATTCAACTACTGTAATTGATCCACCAGCTTTCTCAATAGCTTCCTGAGCTGTTTTTGAGAATTTATGTGCTGTAACTTTTAGTCCTGCTTTCAATTCGCCTCTACCCAATACCTTAATGATATCATTCTTTTGAGCAAGACCATTATCAATTAGAACCTGAAGTGTTACTTCTTTCAATTTTTTCGCCTCACTTAACTTTTGAAGGTCGTCCAGGTTGATTGGCTTAGAAACAACTTTGTTGTTGTTTTTGAAACCAAATTTTGGAACCCTTCTTTGAAGTGGCATCTGACCTCCTTCGAAACCAGTCTTTCTGGAGTATCCGGATCTTGACTGAGCTCCTTTGTGTCCTCGCGTAGATGTACCACCTCTGCCAGAGCCTTGTCCTCTACCTACTCGCTTTCTATTTTTTGTTGAGCCCTCTGCAGGCTTTAATGATTCAAGTCTCATGTTTACAGCTCTTTAACTTCTACTAAGTGATTCACCGTTTTGATCATCCCCTCAATGGAAGGAGTCAATTCTTTTTCAACGGACCTATTGATTTTACCAAGACCTAAAGCAACCATTGTTTTATGCTGGTTCTTTGGACGCTTGATCGTACTTCTCTTCTGTGTGATTAATACTTTTCCCATTGTCTTAGCCATTGAAAACTTTATCTAAAGACACTCCTCTTTGCTGAGCAACAGCGAAAGGATCTCTCATTTTATTCAAAGCATCAAAAGTTGCTTTAACCACGTTGTGAGGGTTAGAAGATCCTTTTGATTTTGCAAGTACATCGTGTACTCCTGCACTCTCCAATACCGCACGCATCGCACCACCTGCGATTACTCCGGTACCTGCTGCAGCAGGCTTTAAAAGCACGTGACCACCACCGAACTTACCAATCGCCTCGTGAGGAACTGTTCCTTTGAAAACAGGAACTCGAACCAAATTCTTCTTCGCATCGTCAATTCCTTTCGTGATCGCGTCAGTTACCTCATTGGCTTTACCAAGTCCATATCCCACTACACCGTTTCCATCTCCTACCACTACGATAGCAGAGAAGCTGAATCGACGACCACCTTTCACTACTTTCGCTACTCTTTTAATCGCAACTACTCGCTCCTGAAGGTCGATTTCACTTGCTTTTATAGATCTTATATTGCTTTGTGACATAATTTCTTTCTTAGAATTTTAAACCTCCTTCACGAGCACCTTCTGCCAAAGACTTAACTCTTCCGTGGTAAGGATATCCGCCTCTATCAAAAATAACTGTCTCAATACCTGCGCTTTTAGCATTTTCGGCTAATTTCTTTCCCACTTCCTTCGCTACTTCTACATTAAGGTTTGGCTTGCCAATTTCCTTTGTAGATGCAGATGCTAGCGTCTTACCGTTCACATCATCAATCAACTGAGCGTAAATTCCTTTATTGCTTTTGAAAACAGAAACTCTAGGTCTCTCAGCAGTGCCAGAAATCTTCTTTCTGATACCCAGTCTAAGTCTTTTTCTTCTTGCTGTTTTAGTAATTGCCATGTCTTATTATTTAGCAGCAGTTTTACCAGCTTTTCTTCTAATTTGTTCACCAACAAAGCGAATACCTTTTCCTTTGTATGGCTCCACTTTTCTAAGTGACTTGATCTTTGCAGAAATCTGACCAACCAATTGTTTGTCAATTCCCTCAACAGTCACTTTAGGATTTTTACCTTTCTCTGTCTCAGCAGAAACCTTGATTTCTTCAGGAACAGCAAAGTATATACTGTGAGAATATCCCAGGTTAAGCTCCAATACGTTGTTTTGTACAGCTGCTTTATAACCTACCCCTACAAGCTCCATCTCCTTCTTGTATCCATTGTTGACACCTTCCACCATATTGCTCACTAGTGAACGGTAAAGGCCATGCAACGATTTATGTCTTTTCTGCTCAGTTGGACGCTCTAGCGTCACCACTCCATCTTCCACCTTACAGGTGATATCCGGATCAATCTCCTGAGTCAGCTCACCTTTTGGACCTTTCACGTTCACTACATTTTTATCTATAGTGATTGAAACTCCTTCAGGCAAATTAATTGGTGCTTTTCCTATCCTAGACATCTCAATTCTATTAATACACGTAACATAAAACTTCTCCACCTACATTCTCACGACGTGCTTCCTTGTCAGAAATCACCCCTTTAGATGTAGATAAAATTGCGATACCAAGACCATTCAATACTCTTGGTAGGGTATCCGCCGCAACATACTTTCTAAGCCCTGGCGTACTTATACGCTCTAGGCTTGTGATTGCCGACTGCTTTGTCTGAGGATTGTACTTCAAGGCGATTTTAATAATCCCTTGCTTGCCATCTTCCTCAAACTTGTAGTTTCGGATGAAGCCCTTGCTGTGCAATACTTTAGTGATCTCCTTCTTTAAATTAGAAGCAGGCACCTCTACTACACGATGGTTCGCTGTAATTGCATTGCGAACTCTGGTTAAATAATCTGCTATCGGGTCTGTTACCATTTCTTAAACACACTTATCCCCCTCTGAAAAAGGGGGTGCAAAAATAATAATTTATATTTTGAAACGAAAGGAAGATTGAAAACTACCAGCTAGCTTTTGTTACTCCTGGTATTTTTCCTTCGGATGCCATTTCTCTGAATGTCACCCTAGAGATTCCAAATCTCCTCATGTAACCCTTAGGTCTACCCGTAAGCTTACATCTGTTATGTAATCTTACTTTTGAAGAGTTTCTTGGAAGCTTATCCAACGCCTGATAATCTCCAGCTTCTTTCAAAGCTTTTCTTTTCTCAGCGTATCTTGCTACAAGCTTTTCTCTTTTTCTTTCTCTCGCTTTTACTGCTTCTCTAGCCATAATATCTTAGTTCTTCTTTGAAGTAAACGGCATTCCAAGAGATCTTAACAATTCAAGACTCTCTTCATCAGTTTGTGCAGATGTCACAAACGTGATGTCCATACCTGTGATTTTGTTTACTTTATCGATACTGATTTCAGGGAAGATGATTTGCTCCTGGATACCCAGGGTATAATTTCCTCTTCCATCAAATCCTTTTTCTCTAATTCCTTTGAAGTCTCTTACTCGAGGTAGAGCAACAGTCACCAATCGATCTAGGAATTCGTACATTTTATCACCGCGAAGTGTGACTTTTGCACCAATAGGCATTCCTTCTCTCAACTTGAAATTGGAAACTGACTTCTTTGCAACGGTAGGGATCGCTTTCTGTCCGGTAATCATTGTAAGTTCTTCAACACCTACATCTACCATCTTCTTATCAGATACAGCAGCACCAATACCTTTATTGATGGCAATCTTAGTAAGCTTCGGCACCTGCATTACAGAGCTGTACTGAAACTTATCTTTCAGATGAGGAACAATCTCCTTGCTGTATTTTTCTTTTAATCTAGGACTAGCCATTTGTGATAAATTCTCCTGATTTTTTTGAATATCTCTGCAGCTTACCGTCTGCATTTTTCTTTCTTCCGATTCTGGTTGCATCTCCAGATGAAGGATCTACTACCATTAGGTTGCTAAGGTGAATTGCAGCTTCAGTTTCCTGAATGCCACCTTCCGGATTCGTAGCGGATGGCTTTACATGTTTTGTAACCATGTTAGCACCTTCAACCACTGCCCGGTACTTAGCTCGGTTCACTTCAAGTACTTTACCGGTCTTTCCTTTATCGTTACCGGCAATGATCTTGACAGTGTCGCCTTTTCTTACGTGAAATTTTGCTTTGCTCATCGTTAAAGTACTTCTGGTGCTAATGATACAATTTTCATGAACTGCTTTTCTCTAAGCTCTCTTGCCACAGGGCCAAAGATCCTTGTACCTCTTGGCTCATCATTGGCAGTAAGGAGTACAGCTGCATTATCTTCAAATCGGATATATGTGCCGTCTTTTCTTCGTACTTCCTTCTTCGTTCTTACAACAACCGCTCTGGATACAGTTCCTTTTTTTAAACTACTTGATGAAAGTGCATGCTTAACAGTCACAATCACTTTGTCACCAACAGAAGCATATCGCTTCTTAGTGCCACCAAGCACACGGATCACAAGCACTTCTTTAGCGCCGCTGTTGTCCGCAACCGATAATCTTGACTCCTGCTGTACCATTATTTTGCTCTTTCAATAATTTCTACTAACCTCCATCTTTTGCTTTTGCTCATTGGGCGAGTTTCCATCACTTTAACGGTATCACCGATATTGCAATCGTTTTTCTCATCATGAGCTGTGAGCTTAGTGGTTTTTCTCACAAATTTTCCGTAGATCGGGTGCTTAACTTTTCGTTCTACAGCCACAGTGATGCTTTTCTGCATTTTATTGCTCACCACTTGTCCGATTCTTTCTTTTCTTAGATTTCTTTCCATCACTGAAAATTATTTGCTTGCTTCAGCAACTTGATTTAATTCTTTAGCTCTGATTTCTGTCTCAATTCTTGCCACCAATTTTCTATTCTCCCGAATTTTCATTGGGTTTTCGATTGGAGTAATGCTATGAGCAAACTTTAGTTTGGCATAGTTCTCCTTCTCTACTGCAAGCTTGTTTTTCAGCTCATCCAGGCTCAATCCTCTTAGTTCAGAATTTTTCATTACTCTGGCTTATAATCTCTTGCAATTGTAAATTTTGTTGAGATTGGCAGCTTTTGTTCAGCCAATCGTAAAGCCTCTCTAGCCAACTCGATATCCACACCTGCAGCTTCGAACAAAATGGTTCCAGGCTTTACAGTGGCTACCCAGTATTCAGGAGCTCCTTTACCCTTACCCATCCGTACCTCAGCAGGCTTCTTAGTCACAGGCTTGTCCGGAAAGATTCGGATCCATACCTGACCTTCCCTTTTCATCGCTCTGGTCATGGCAATCCTGGCTGCCTCAATCTGACGGCTAGTGATCCATCCCGGCTCCATCGCCTTGATTCCAAAAGTTCCGAATGCCAGTCTATGCCCACGTTGAGCAAGACCCTTCACTCGGCCTTTTTGCATTTTTCTAAATTTCGTTCGTTTTGGCTGTAACATGCTCTACAAAACTTTACTTTCTTCTTCTATTATCTCTTCTCCTTCTGTTAGGACCGCCACCTGGAGCATTCCCTCCGGTCTGACCTTGACCTACATTAGGTGAAAGGTCTCTTTTACCGAAAACCTCTCCTTTGAATATCCACACCTTGATACCAATCTTACCATAGATGGTGTGAGCTTCAGTAATCGCATAATCGATATCTGCTCTCAACGTGTGAAGTGGAATTCTTCCTTCTTTGTACTGCTCACTTCGTGCCATTTCAGCGCCACCTAATCTTCCTGAGCATTTAATCTTAATTCCTTGAGCCCCTACTCTCATTGAAGAAGCAATTGCCTGTTTCATCGCTCTTCGGAAAGAGATTCTAGCCTGAAGCTGCTGTGCGATAGACTCACCTACCAACTTCGCATCCAGTTCAGGTCTCTTTATTTCGAAAATATTGATCTGAAGATCTTTTCCAGTCAGGTTTTTCAACTCTTCTTTGATCTTATCTACTTCAGATCCCCCTTTACCGATCACTACTCCAGGACGAGCCGTATGAACTGTAAGGGTAATTCTTTTTAGCGTTCGTTCGATCACCACTTTAGAGATGCCTCCTTTAGGCATACGTGCAGCGATGTATTTACGAATTTTGTTGTCTTCAACAATTTTGTCAGCATAGGACTTACTATCAAACCAGGCAGAATCCCACCCTTTGATAACTCCTAATCTAAATCCAACTGGGTTTACTTTTTGTCCCATTACTTGTTGCTTTCTTTAGTTTCGTTAGTATCCTGATTGTGATTATCGATTACGATAGTCACATGATTTGATCTTTTTCTGATTCTGTGAGCTCTTCCTTGTGGAGCAGGTCTCAGTCTTTTCAGCATTCGAGCACTATCCACATAGATTTCTTTCACATAAAGATCAGCTTCTTCGATGCTGATGTCTTCATTTTGCATTTGCCAGTCAGCGATAGCTGTCAAAAGAAGCTTCTCTAATGTTTGTGAAGCCTGGTGTGAATCAAAACGAAGGATGTTAAGAGCAATGTTTGCACGCTCACCTCGAATCATGTCAGCAACGAGCCTCATTTTTCGTGGAGAGGTTGGAACATTTCTAAGTGAAGATTTCACTGCACCTAGTTTTCCTTTGTTCTCCTCACGGAATTTTTTCTCAGCTTCTTTCTGAAGTCTGATTCGTACTGATTTTTTTAGTTTCTTTTCAGCTTCCATTGGTGCTCTTATCTTTTACCTTTATCCTTCTTGGCGATGTGTCCTCTGAAGTTTCTCGTTGGAGCGAATTCACCAAGTTTATGTCCTACCATGTTTTCAGTTACGAAAACAGGAATGAATTTATTTCCATTGTGTACGGCGAAAGTATGTCCTACGAAATCCGGAGATATCATAGAGCGTCTTGACCAGGTTTTGATCACAGACTTCTTACCCGACTCATTCATCGCGTCAACTTTCTTCTCAAGACGAAAGTCTATATAAGGCCCTTTCTTTAATGATCTTGACATTATTTCCTTCGTTTAACTATCTGCTTATCAGAATATTTATTTGGTCTTCGGGTCTTCATACCTTTCGAGTACAGACCGTTTCTAGATCTTGGGTGTCCTCCTGAAGCTCTACCTTCACCACCTCCCATTGGGTGATCTACCGGGTTCATCGCTACACCTCTTACTCTAGGACGCTTACCTAACCATCTGTTTCTACCAGCCTTACCAAGTCTAACAGACATGTGATCAGAGTTAGAAACAACTCCTACTGTGGCAAGACACGTATTCAATACCAATCTCATTTCACCAGAAGGAAGCTTAACTGTAGAGTATTTTCCTTCTCTTGCTACCAATTGCACGTAGGTTCCTGCGCTTCTTGCCATAACTCCACCCTTACCAGGCTTCAACTCCACATTGTGAATAATTGTACCTAGAGGTATATCAGAAAGGAACAATGCATTCCCTACTTCCGGGGCAACTCCTTTTCCAGAGTTTATTACAGTTCCAACCTCTAATCCTGCTGGAGCCAGCATGTATCTTTTTTCACCGTCAGCATAGTAAAGCAATGCGATTCTAGCAGATCTGTTCGGATCGTACTCAATTGCCTTCACTGTTGCAGGGATTCCGTGCTTATCTCTTTTGAAGTCGATAAGTCGTAGCTTTCGCTTGTGACCACCGCCAACATTGCGCACAGTCATTCTACCCTGATTGTTTCTACCTCCGTTTCTTTTTGATGTAGCCACCAATGACCGCTCTGGAGTGGACTTGGTTACATCATCAAAGACAGGAGCCAATCGGTATCTCTGTCCTGGGGTAGTCGGTTTAAGTTTTTTTACAGCCATTTCTCTCTATTATATTCCGCTATAAAAATCAATTATATCACCCTCAGCCACCTGCACTATAGCCTTCTTGTAAGCTGGAGTTCTTCCTTCAATGATTCTTGATTTGGTATATCTTCTTTTCGATTTACCTGGTTGGATCATTGTATTTACAGATTCAACAGTAACACCGTAAGTTTTTTCAACTTCAGTCTTAATCTGAACCTTATTTGCATCCTTGGCAACCACGAACCCGTACTGCCCGTGCTCGTTTAGCGCGGATACTTTCTCAGTAACTAATGGTTTAATTAAAACTCCCATCTTAGTTAAATCTTTCTTTTAGTTGTTCAAGTGTACCCTCACAAAGGATCAAACGCTCTGCATTGATCAAATCATAGGTATTCACTTCATCAACAGTTGAAACATGTGCTTTCTTAAGATTTCGGGAAGACAAGAAAATATTCTTGTTTTTGTCGCTCACTAGCAACAATGACTTCTTGTCTGAAACCGAAAGGCTATTTAGAAGGCTGATGAATTCTTTTGTTTTAGGCGCTTCGAAAGTGAAGTCTTCTAAAATCTGAATAGCTTTCTCTTTTGCTCTTGAAGAAAGTACTGACTTGCGAGCAAGTTTTCTGACCTTCTTATTCAGCTTAAAGCCGTAATCTCTTTGTTTTGGTCCAAAGATGGTTCCTCCACCTCTGAAGATAGGAGACTTGATGCTACCTGCTCTTGCAGTACCTGTTCCCTTTTGCTTCTTGATCTTTCTCGTAGATCCTACGATCTCACCTCGCTCTTTCGTCTTGGCATTACCATGCCTCTGATTGGCCAGATAGTTTTTTACATCAAGGTAGACAGCATGCTCATTCGGCTCAATGCCAAAGATGCTTTTATCCAGGCTGATCTCTCTACCTGTTTCCTCTCCTTTAATATTTAATACAGCTACCTTCATGATTACTTCTCAAGTATTACGAATGAATTTTTAGCTCCCGGAATTGCTCCTGATACAAGCACTAAGTTCTTTTCAGGATAAACCTTCATGATTCGAAGGTTCAATACCTTCACACGATCTCCACCAGTTCTTCCGGCCATTCTAAGGCCTTTGAAAACTCTTGATGGGAATGAAGCTGCACCAATTGAACCTGGCGCTCTCATTCTATTATGCTGACCGTGAGTTGCTTGTCCAACACCACCAAATCCGTGTCTCTTTACAACTCCCTGGAAACCTTTTCCTTTTGATGTTCCAATCGCATCCACAAAGTCCTGCTCATTGAATACATCTTCTATTTTGATTTCATTTCCAAGCTTTACTTTATCCTCAAACTCTTCTCTGAAATCTCTGAATTCCACCACCTTCACTTTCGGAGTAGTCTTTGCCTTAGCAAAATGTCCCTGAAGTGCTTTAGGTGTGTTTTTTTCTTTCCGCTCCCCATAAGCCAACTGCACAGCTTTATATCCATCGGTCTCTTCGTTCTTAACTTGAGTCACGACGCAAGGACCAGCTTCAACAAGGGTACAAGCGATGCTTTTACCGTTCTCGTCGAAGACACTTGTCATTCCTACTTTCCTTCCTATTAAACCAGGCATTTTCTACTCGTTTATATCTTTTAATTACCCTCTCAGGCAAACTTTTCGTGAAAAGGACTGCAAAGATAGCAAATCCGTATGCCGAACAAAAACTTTGATCGGTTATTTTTTAGACAAAAAAAGAACCAATCGATAAAGACCAATTGGTTCTCTTTTCCGGCTTAAAACCGAGTTATACTTTAATCTCCACGTCTACTCCACTCGGAAGCTCAAGCTTCATAAGTGCATCAACTGTCTTCGCACTGTTGCTGTAGATATCTACCAGTCTTTTATATGTGCAAAGCTGAAATTGGTCTCGTGCCTTTTTGTTCACGTGAGGTGACTTAAGGACAGTGAATTTTTCCTTCACAGTTGGAAGTGGGATTGGTCCACTAACAACAGCTCCTGTGGTCTTCACCGCTCGAACAATTTTTTCAGAAGACTTGTCAACCAAGTTGTGGTCGTAAGACTTAAGTTTTATTCTAATTTTCTGATTCATCTTCTTCTAATCTTTTATACGTTGGCTGTGCCTTTTACTTCAGCAATAACTCCTTCAGCAATATTCTTAGGCACTTGATCGTAGTGCGAGAACGTCAATGAAGCAGTAGCTCTACCTGATGAGTTTGTTCTTAGGTCAGTCACATATCCGAATAGTTCAGATAGTGGAACATCTGCTTTCACAACTGTAGAGGTTCCTCTAGTATCCATTCCCTTCATGATACCTCTTCGTTTATTAAGGTCACCTGTAATTGTACCTGTGTACTCATCCGGCGTAACCACCTCTACTGCCATTACTGGCTCAAGGATCACTGGACTACATTTAGAGGCAGCTTCTTTGAAGCCTGATCTCGCTGCAAGTTCGAAAGATAGTGAATCTGAATCCACATCGTGGAATGATCCATGATACAATCTTACTTTCATGTTATCGATTGGATAACCCGCAAGAGGTCCATTTTGCATCGCCTGCTCGAACCCTTTCTGAATAGCCGGGATGAATTCTTTAGGAATTACACCACCTACAATCTGGTTAACGAACTGAAGCCCAGTTTGCTCGTAATCTTCGTCTTTTGGTCCGATCTCGAATACGATATCCGCGAACTTACCTCGTCCACCTGTTTGCTTTTTGTAAACCTCTTTGTGCTCTACAGCAGAAGTAATTGCTTCTTTGTATGCAACCTGAGGAGCTCCCTGGTTAATCTCTACTTTAAATTCTCTCTTTAATCGATCGATGATGATATCCAGGTGAAGCTCTCCCATTCCCTTAAGGATAGTCTGACCTGTTTCATGGTTGGTTTCTACCTGTAGGGTTGGATCTTCCTCAACCAACTTACCAATAGCTACTCCTAGTTTATCGACATCTGCCTGAGCTTTAGGCTCAATCGCGTAACCGATTACCGGATCTGGGAAGACCATAGATTCTAATACAATCTTCGCTTTTTCATTACAAAGCGTGTCTCCCGTTTTAATGTCTTTAAACCCTACTACTGCTCCGATATCTCCACAATGCAGTTGATCGATTTGATTCTGCTTGTTCGCGTGCATCTGGAAAATACGAGAGATTCGTTCCTTCTTATTGGTTCGTGTATTGAACACATATGAACCAGACTCCAAAGTTCCAGAGTATGATCTCACGAAGCATAGTCGACCAACGAATGGATCAGTTGCGATTTTGAAAGCAAGTGCAGCAAATGGCTCATCAGGTGATGGCTTTCTTGTTGCAGGCTCTTCAGTATCAGGATTGGTTCCTGTAATACTATCTCTATCTAGTGGAGATGGAAGTAACTCCATCACATAGTTCAATAGCGTCTGAACTCCTTTGTTTTTAAAGGCAGATCCACAAAGCATTGGCACGAAAGCCAAATCAATAGTAGCCGCTCTCAATGCTGCTACAATTTCATCTCTTGTGATGCTATCAGGATCTTCAAAATATTTTTCCATCAGTGCCTCGTCATACTCAGCAACTGACTCAACTAAATGCTCTCTGTACTCATCAACATCAGACTGCATATCTGCAGGGATGTCAACCTCTTCGAAAGTCATACCCATGTCTTCTTCATTCCAGACATAAGCCTTGTTTTCTACAAGATCAACCACTCCTTTGAAGTTTTCTTCAGCACCAATTGGCAATTGAAGTGGTACAGCTTTAGTACCAAGCATTTCCTTTACCTGCTTACAAACTTTTAAGAAGTCAGCACCCGCACGATCCATTTTATTCACGAATCCAATTCGGGCTACTTTATAGTTGTCAGCAAGTCTCCAGTTTGTTTCAGACTGAGGCTCAACACCGTCTACAGCACTGAAAAGAAATACAAGACCATCTAGTACACGAAGTGATCTATTTACCTCTACCGTAAAGTCAACGTGTCCCGGTGTATCGATGATGTTGATGTGGTAATCGTCTCCTTTATATTTCCAGAATACAGTAGTAGCAGCTGAAGTAATGGTAATACCTCTTTCCTGCTCCTGCTCCATCCAGTCCATCTCAGCACCACCATCGTGCACTTCACCGATTTTATGTTTTACACCCGCGTAATAAAGGATACGCTCGGTAGTAGTTGTTTTTCCGGCATCAATGTGTGCTGCGATACCGATATTTCTTGTAAGTCTTAAGTCTCTAGCCATTTTGGTTCTTAGAATCTGAAGTGTGAGAATGCTTTATTAGCTTCAGCCATTCTGTGCATTTCGTCTTTTTTCTTCACAGCGGCTCCTTCACCTTTTGATGCGGCAATAATTTCCTGTGCAAGTCTGTCTTGCATGGTTTTTTCGCCTCTTAGTCTAGCGTATTTGATCATCCATTTGATGCCAAGAGCGATTTTTCTGTCAGGACGAACTTCGATAGGTACCTGGAAATTGGCACCACCTACTCTTCTAGCCTTTACCTCTACAGACGGCATAATGTTGCTTAGAGCCGTCTTCCAGGTTTCAAGACCATTTTCACCTGTTTTTTCTTCTACTTGATTGATTGCATTGTAGAAGATGTTATAAGAGATACTTTTCTTACCATCCAACATAAGGTTGTTCACAAACTTGGTTACAAGTGTGTCCTGATAAATAGGATCAGGAAGGATGTATCTCTTTTTTGGTTTTGCTTTTCTCATTTCTCCTGCAAATTATTTTTTAGGTCGCTTCGCGCCGTATTTAGATCTTCTTTGTAGACGTCCGTTTACACCAGCAGTATCCAACGCACCTCTAATGATGTGATATCTTACACCTGGAAGGTCTTTTACCCTTCCTCCTCTAATTAACACGATTGAGTGTTCCTGAAGATTGTGTCCTTCTCCCGGGATGTAAGCGTTTACTTCTTTTCCATTGGTAAGTCTTACCCTTGCAACTTTCCTCATTGCTGAGTTTGGTTTCTTAGGAGTAGTGGTGTACACACGAGTACATACTCCTCTTCTCTGTGGACAAGAGTCCAACGCTGGGGATTTAGACTTTGAAGTCAGCTTTTTTCTACCCTTCCTTACTAATTGTTGTATAGTTGGCATACGCTATAATTTCTAATCGTCCCAAAATTTTGGGAACGCAAAGATAGATATATTGAGATTATATCAAAAAGTTAAAACATTAATTAACTGGAATATTCCGGAAATATTTATTCGTAAGACTGGATACATCTTACGCTTCACCCATAGTTCCTCCAAAATTCATCGGGAATTTTGGTGTTTCTTCACTCTGCTTTACTTCACCAAAAGTAGCTTCATACTTTTGAATATTGTCCTGCAGGGCATTTAGCAAACGTTTTGCATGCTCCGGAGTGACGACAATACGTGACTTTACTTTGGCTTTGGGAACACCGGGCATCAGTCGAATGAAGTCGATCACAAATTCGCTACTGGAATGTGCAATCATGGCCAGATTGGCATAGATGCCCTCGGCAATTTCTTCCGAGAGCTCTATGTTAATCTGATTATTGTTTGGATTTTTATCGTCTTTCTTTTTCTGATCGTCGCTCATAAAACCCTAGGCTTCCTCCACCTCTTTAGATTCGAACTCCTCTTTAGAAGCAACCAGCTTTTCGTATTCCTCCTGAGAGTTTACGATGTATTTCTGATGCTTTCTAATTCCTGTTCCTGCAGGGATCAAATGACCTACGATCACATTTTCCTTAAGACCAATCAAGGTATCAGCTTTTCCTTTGATGGAAGCTTCGCTCAATACTTTGGTAGTCTCCTGGAATGATGCTGCAGAAATGAAGCTCTCAGTTCCGAGTGATGCCTGAGTGATACCCTGAAGTGTCGGTTTACCTGTAGCCGGCTCTGCATCTCGCGTCACCATTGGCTTCAAGTCTCTTCGCTTCAAGCTAGACACTTCATCACGTAAGCTTCTCGCATCAATGATTTGTCCTGCCTTATAGTTAGAAGAATCTCCTGAATCCACGACTACTTTCTTATCAAGAATGTTGTCGTTTTCTTCCATGAAGGCGAAACGATCAGCCAACTGATTAGTCAAGAACATGGTATCTCCCGGATTCTCGATAACTACCTTTTGCATCATCTGACGAACGATTGCTTCGATGTGCTTATCATTGATCTTCACACCTTGCAGTCGGTAGACTTCCTGAATTTCATTTACCAAGTATTCCTGAACAGCAGTAGGTCCTTTGATTTTCAAGATATCCGCTGGAGTGATGGCACCATCTGAAAGTGCATCTCCTGCCCGGACATAATCATTATCCTGAACAAGGATGTGCTTAGAAAGTGGTACCATGTAACGCTTCTTCACACCGTCTTTCGATTCGATATAAATTTCTCTGTTACCACGTTTGATTCCACCATACTCTACTACACCATCGATCTCACTTACTACGGCTGGGTTAGATGGGTTTCTAGCCTCAAATAGTTCAGTTACTCTTGGAAGACCTCCGGTAATGTCTCTAGACTTACCAGTTTTTCGAGGAATCTTCGCTAGTACCTGACCTGGCTTGATTTTATCTCCTTCTTCTACAGCTAAGTGCGCTCCTACCGGAATGTTATAAGCTTTCTCTGTAGAGCCATCTTTACCAACAATCTCTATTGCAGGGTTCTTAGTCTTATCTTTCGTATCGATGATTACTTTCTCTCTGTGGCCAGTCTGCTCATCGGATTCTTCTTTGAAAGTAACCCCTTCAATGATTGAATCAAACGACGCAGTTCCGTCAAACTCGGACATAATCACCGCATTATATGGATCCCAGTAGCATAGCTCATCGCCTTTCGCCACTTTACCACCGTCTTTCACCTTAAGGATTGCTCCATAAGGAACGTGGTTAGAGATCAATACTTTTTCTTTCTTAGCATCGAGGATCTTGATCTCTCCAGATCGGCCCATTACTACTTCGATCTTATTTCCTTCATCGTCTGTTGACTTCACTGTTCTCAGCTCGTCAAACTCAACAACACCATCGAATTTAGCTTTAATGTTCGCGTCTACTGCAATATTTGAAGCAGTACCCCCTACGTGGAAGGTTCTCAACGTAAGCTGTGTACCTGGCTCACCAATTGACTGAGCTGCGATCACACCAACAGACTCTCCTACGTGAGACATCTTACCTGTTGATAGGTTTCGACCGTAACACTTCGCACAAACTCCTTGACGAGTTTCGCATGTCAATACGGATCTAATCTCTACTTCTTCAATGCTTGACTGATCAATGTAGTCAGAAATTTCCTCTGTGAATTCAGCTCCAGATTCAATTATGAGCTCTTCAGTAATTGGATCATAAATATCATGAACAGATACTCGACCTAGAATTCTTTCAGATAGTGCTTCCACCACTTCTTCGTTATCCTTTAAGGCAGAAACAGAAAGTCCTCTTAGTGTACCACAATCATCTTCGTTGATTACTACATCCTGAGCAACATCAACCAAACGCCTTGTCAGGTAACCCGCATCTGCAGTTTTCAATGCTGTATCTGCAAGTCCTTTTCTCGCACCGTGCGTGGAGATGAAGTACTCAATTACGTCAAGTCCTTCCTTAAAGTTTGAAAGGATCGGGTTTTCAATAATCTCACCTACTGATCCCTGAAGATTCTTCTGTGGCTTAGCCATCAATCCTCTCATTCCTCCAAGCTGACGGATCTGCTCTCTCGATCCCCTTGCACCTGAGTGCATCATCATGTAAATCGAGTTGAAGCCTTGATCATCCTCTTCCATCTGCTTCATCAGCGAGTTGGTCAGCATGGTGTTCGTTCTGGTCCAGATATCAATCACCTGATTGTAACGCTCATTATCCGTAATCAGACCCATGAGGTAGTTTTGCCAAACAGCATCCACCTCTTCCTTAGCCTGAGCTACCAGCTTCTCTTTTTCCTCCGGAATGTTGATGTTATCAAGACCCATAGACAGGCCGCCTTTATAAGCCATTTTGAATCCAAGATCTTTAATGTCATCAAGGAAGTGGGCTGTTCTAGCCATTCCTACAATCTTGAACACATTAGAGATGATCTTCTGAAGCTTCTTCTTGGTAAGGAGTTCGTTAACGAATCCCACCTCTTCTGGAACAGACTCATTAAATAGTACTCTCCCAGCTACAGTTTCTATGATCTTAGTTTCAAGCTCACCTTTCTCATTTCGAACTTTCGTTCTCACTTTGATGTATGCGTGCTGAGAAATTTGCTTTTCGTTCAGGGCAATGATTACCTCCTCGTGAGAGTAGAAAATCTTACCTTCCCCAGCCATTTTTTCTTTGTCTGTGCTTCTTCTGCCTTTAGTAATGTAATAAAGACCCAATACCATATCCTGAGAAGGTACCGCAATAGGTGCTCCGTTCGCAGGGTTCAGGATGTTGTGAGAAGAAAGCATCAATAGAGAAGCCTCCAAAATCGCCTCGTGTCCAAGAGGAACGTGTACCGCCATTTGATCACCGTCAAAGTCAGCGTTGAATGCGGTACATGCCAATGGGTGAAGTTGGATAGCTTTACCTTCTATAAGCTTTGGCTGGAATGCCTGAATACCTAATCTGTGGAGAGTAGGTGCCCTGTTAAGTAATACTGGGTGTCCTTTCAATACATTTTCAAGGATATCCCAAACCACAGGATCTTTTCTATCTACAATTTTCTTCGCAGATTTTACAGTCTTTACGATTCCACGCTCGATCAGCTTTCTGATAATGAATGGCTTGAATAGCTCAGCTGCCATGTTTTTAGGCAACCCGCACTCATGCATTTTCAACTCAGGACCTACCACGATTACAGATCGACCAGAGTAGTCAACCCTTTTTCCTAGTAGATTTTGACGGAATCGTCCTTGCTTACCTTTAAGCATATCACTCAATGATTTGAGTGCTCTATTTCCATCAGATCGAACAGCATTTACTTTTCTTGAGTTATCGAAAAGTGAATCTACTGCTTCCTGAAGCATCCTTTTCTCATTTCGAAGGATTACTTCCGGAGCTTTGATATCTATTAGTCTTTTCAGACGATTGTTTCTGATGATTACTCTTCTGTAGAGGTCGTTCAAATCAGATGTAGCAAATCGACCACCATCCAATGGCACCAATGGTCGCAATTCCGGCGGAATTACAGGTACCATTTTCACAATCATCCACTCAGGCTTATTTTCGATACGAGTTTTAGCATCTCTGAATGCCTCTACAACTCTCAATCGCTTCAAGGCCTCTGCTTTTCTCTGCTGAGAAGTATCTGTTGCTGCCTGATGACGAAGCTCATAAGAAAGCTCATCTAATTGTGTTCTTCCAAGAAGCATCTCCAATGCGTCTGCTCCCATTTTCGCGATGAACTTATTCGGATCATCGTCCTCCAGCATCTGGTTTTCCCTTGGAAGTTTATCTAGAATATCAAGGTATTCTTCTTCTGTCAGGAAGTCTAGCTTAGAGATTCCATCTTCTTCCTTAACTCCCGGCTGGATTACGATGTATCGTTCGTAATAAATGATCTGATCCAGCTTCTTAGTTGGAATTCCAAGAAGATACCCGATCTTATTCGGCAAAGATTTGAAGTACCAAATGTGAGCAACTGGTACTACCAACTCAATGTGGCCCATTCTTTCTCTACGAACCTTCTTCTCGGTTACTTCAACACCACATCGATCACAAATAATGCCTTTGTATCGGATTCTTTTGTATTTCCCACAGTGACACTCCCAGTCCTTCACCGGACCGAAAATTCGCTCACAGAACAATCCACCCATCTCTGGCTTGTATGTTCTATAGTTGATGGTTTCCGGCTGAGTTACCTCACCATGCGAGCTTTCCAGAATTGATTCCGGAGACGCAAGACTGATGGTAACCTTAGAGAAGTCGTTGTGGATTTTTTTGTTTTTTCTGAACGCCATGTTGTATATCAATAAAGCCCAGGCATTTATCGCCCGGGATGATTGTCAATAATTAATTAGTCCAAAGTAATTTCAAGAGCCAACCCTCTCAATTCATGTATTAATACATTGAATGATTCAGGAATGTTCGGCTTATTCATGTTCTCGCCTTTGACGATCGCTTCATAAGCTTTTGCTCTACCTATTACATCGTCGGATTTGATGGTAAGAATTTCCTGAAGCACATTGGCTGCACCAAATGCCTCAAGAGCCCAAACCTCCATCTCTCCGAAACGCTGACCTCCAAACTGTGCCTTACCACCAAGCGGCTGCTGGGTAATAAGTGAGTATGGCCCAATGCTCCTTGCGTGCATTTTATCATCTACCAGGTGACCCAGTTTAAGCATGTAGATCACACCAACTGTCACCGGCTGATCAAATCGCTCACCCGTTAAGCCATCATACAAGTAGGTTCTACCAAAGTCAGGTAGCCCAGCATCTTTCAGCTCTTTTTGAACTTCTTCCTCAGTGGCACCATCGAAAATTGGTGTAGCATATTTTCTATCCAACTTCAATCCTGCCCATCCAAGCACAGTCTCATATATCTGACCGATGTTCATCCTTGATGGTACACCCAGTGGATTCAATACGATATCTACAGGGGTACCATCCTCCATAAATGGCATATCCTCTTCACGTACAATCTTCGCTACAACCCCTTTGTTACCGTGACGCCCTGCCATCTTATCACCCACTTGAAGCTTACGTTTCTTAGCCACATAAACTTTTGCAAGCTGAACGATTCCGGCTGGAAGTTCATCTCCTACCTCAAGCGTGAATCTCTCTCTCTTGAAGTGTCCAGAGATGTCATTTCTGAAACCAATGTAATTTTTAACTAGTCTGAATACCAGCTCATTGGTTTTATCATCAGTCACCCAATTCTCGATAATCAGGTCAGAAATTAAGTTCGCCTCTTCAGGTACATTATAGTTACTCTCGTCTCTATACTTGTTCTTAGGTGGGAACAAGTTCGCTTCGATATTCTTCTTGCTGAACTTCACTCCCTTGCTCATCACTTCTTCACCAAACTTGTGCTTGATTCCCTGGCAAGTTTTGCCATCAAGAAGTTTCGCGAGCTTATCAATCATCGTCGCTCTCGCCTCAGAAAGTTGCTGGCTGTACTTATTCTTAAGCAGTTCAACTTCTTTCTTTGCTCTGGCTCTTACATCTTTATCTTTCTTCGGTCTTGAGAAGAGCTTGGTATCAATAACTACCCCTCTAAGTGAAGGAGATGCTTTCAATGAAGCATCTTTTACATCACCTGCTTTATCTCCGAAGATTGCTCTAAGAAGTTTTTCTTCCGGTGTTGGATCAGATTCTCCTTTTGGAGTGATCTTACCAATCAGGATATCTCCTTCTTTGATCTCTGCTCCAGTTCGGATGATTCCGTTTTCGTCAAGGTTTTTAACAGCCTCTTCAGAAACGTTTGGAATTTCACTGGTTAGCTCTTCTTCTCCTCGCTTCGTATCTCTTACCTCAAGCTCAAATTCATCAATGTGAATGGACGTGAAGATATCTTCTCTTACTACTCGCTCGGAGATTACAATCGCATCCTCAAAGTTGTATCCTTGCCAAGGCATGAATGCCACCTGCATGTTGATACCAAGTGCAAGCTCTCCTTTCTCTGTTGCGAATCCATCACATAGTGCTTGTCCTTGCTTCACTTTGTCACCTTTCTTAACGATCGGCTTCAGGTTGATACAAGTGTCCTGGTTTGTTCTTCTGAACTTAACCAAGTCATAAGTCACTTCAGAGTCGTTGAAAGTAATGACTTGTTCATCAGAATCAAGATCATATTTCACTGTAATCTTAGTCGCATCTACATACTCGATTACTCCATCTCTTTCAGCTCTTATCAATGCTCTGGAATCAAGTGCTACTCGCTCTTCAAGACCTGTACCAACGATTGGTGCCTGTGGTCTCATCAAAGGAACTGCCTGACGCTGCATGTTCGACCCCATCAATGCCCTGTTCGCATCATCATGCTCTAGGAATGGAATCATAGATGCGGCTACTGATACGATTTGGTTAGGAGCTACGTCCATGTAGCTTACTTCCTCTTCATTACAAAGTGGAAAGTCCCCTTCAAATCTGGCTTTAATTTTATCATTGAGGAATTTACCCTTATCAGACAATGGCGCGTTAGCCTGAGCAATGTTGTGAGTATCTTCTTCTTCTGCAGTCAGATATTTAACATTACCTGACATATCTACTGTGCCTTTCGCTACCTCTCTATATGGAGTTTCGATGAATCCCATCTGGTTCACTTTGGCATGAACACATAGAGAAGAAATCAATCCAATGTTTGGACCCTCTGGTGTTTCAATAGTACACAATCTACCGTAGTGTGTGTAATGAACGTCTCGAACCTCAAAACCTGCCCTTTCTCGCGAAAGACCTCCAGGCCCAAGTGCAGACATTCTTCTTTTATGTGTTACCTCAGCAAGCGGATTCGTTTGATCCATGAACTGAGACAGCTGGTTTGTTCCGAAGAATGAGTTAATAACAGAAGACAGTGTTCTTGCGTTGATCAGATCAACAGGTTTGAAGTCTTCATTATCTCTTACATTCATTCGCTCTCGAATGGTTCTTGCCATACGAGCTAGTCCAACACCAAATTGAGAGTAAAGCTGCTCACCTACTGTTCGCACTCTTCTGTTACTCAAGTGATCAATATCATCAACCACCGCCTTACTGTTGATCAATCCGATCAGGTATTTCACGATAAGGATGATATCCTCAGTGGTCAAAACCCTGCGGTCCCAATCAGTATCAATACCCAATTTCTTATTGATTCTGTATCGCCCTACTTCTCCAAGATCATAACGCTTATCTGAGAAGAATAAGCTGGTGATAATATCACGTGCAGTTTGTTCATCAGGAGCCTCCGTATTTCTCAACTGACGATAAATCTGCTCAACAGCCTCTTTCTCCGAGTTTGAGTTATCTTTTTGAAGTGTATTATATACGATTGAATATTCAGCGATATTCACATCCTTTCTATGGATGATAACAGACTTAGCTCCTGAATCGATGATTGTTTGAATATCATCCTCCGTGATAATGCTATCACGTTCCAGGACTACTTCGTTTCTATCAATGGAAACCACTTCACCGGTATCCTCATCCACGAAATCCTCTGTCCACGTTCTAAGTACCCTCGCGGCAAGTCTTCGGTCGATTACTTTCTTAAGCTCTTTTTCAGTTGCTTCAATTTCTTCCGAAAGACCAAACAGATCCAGAATTTCTTTATCTGAACCATAACCAATTGATCTTAAAAGGGTCGTAATAGGGAATTTTTTCTTACGATCGATGTACGCATACATCACATTGTTAACGTCCGTCGCAAATTCGATCCATGATCCTTTGAAAGGAATAATTCTGGCACTGTATAGCAGCGTTCCGTTGGTGTGCTTGCTTTGCGCAAAGAATACCCCTGGTGATCTGTGAAGTTGTGACACGATCACACGCTCAGCACCATTGATCACAAACGAGCCTTTTTCGGTCATGTATGGGATATTACCCAAGAATACCTCTTGCTCGATCGTTTCAAAATCTTCATTTTCTTCGTCATTACATAGCAGACGAAGTTTTGCTTTTAGTGGAACAGAATACGTCAATCCTCTCTCGATGCATTCCTGAATGCTGTACTTGGGAGGATCTACCGTATAGTCCACAAACTCCAATACGAAATTCTCTCGGGAATCCGTGATTGGGAAGTTTTCCATAAACACCTTATAAAGGCCTTCACCTTCTTTGTGTTCAGCAGGTGTGTCTAGTTGGAAAAAATCAACAAATGACTTTAATTGTACATCCAGAAAATCCGGATAATCAATAACTGATTTTATTGAGGAGAAATTGATTCTCGCGTTATTGTTGTTAGCCAAAGCTTACGGAGTTTTAGTTTATAAATTTGAAAGGACCATTAGCATCACATACAAACAGGAAAAGACCCTGACGATAGACTGTCAGGGCCTAAACCTTATGTATTATGTGCTAATTACTTTAATTCTACTTCAGCACCAGCCTCTTCAAGCTGCTTTTTCAATGCTTCAGCTTCGTCTTTAGCGATTCCTTCTTTTACTGGCTTAGGAGCACCATCAACAAGCTCTTTTGCTTCTTTTAGACCTAGTCCAGTAAGTTCTTTCACCAACTTAACGATAGCAAGTTTTGCACCGCCTGGAGACTTAAGGATCACGTCGAATGAAGATTTCTCTTCAGCTCCGCCATCAGCGTCACCACCAGCACCACCAGCAACCATTACTGGTCCTGCAGCTGCAGCAGGCTCAATGCCATACTCGTCTTTAAGTATTTCAGCTAGTTCGTTTACCTCTTTTACTGAAAGGTTAACTAATTGCTCTGCAAATTCTTTTAAATCCGCCATTTTATTAAGTGTTAATTCTGTTTAAAAATTTTTAATTCTCTCTTTCTGAAAGTGTTTTAACAATACCAGCAAGCTTATGCTCTCCACTCTGTAGTAGAGTAAGAACATTCTTCGCAGGCGATTGCAATAGTGTGATGATTTCTCCAATAAGCTCTTGCTTAGATTTCAAGCTAGCAAGTGCGCTTAGTTGGTCTTCACCAATAAATAAATCCGAGTCTATGGAAGCAGCCTTGAATTTCGGTCTTTCCTGAGGATCTTCTTTTTTGAAGTCCTTGATAATCTTCGCAGGAGCATTAGCAACTTCGTTTACGAACATGATGCCAGAGGTACCCTTCAACACTTCGTCCAGTGACGAAAAATCTCCATCTACATTCTCAAGGGCCTTCTTGATAAGCGTGTTTTTAACCAGCTTATATTCTACTCCTTTATTGAAGCACATTTCTCTGAACTTATTAATCTCAGCTACTGTGAGACCAGAAGTGTCAGCTATATAGAAATGATCTGATTCCTTAAACTTTTCAGTAAGGTCACTTATTAATTGTGCTTTGTCTTCTCGTGTCATAACTATTTAATGCTCGCTATGCTACTTTTATCAATTGCTATACCACTACTCATTGTACTTGAGAGTGTGATCGACCTGAAGTATGCTCCTTTTGCTGAAGCAGGCTTCAATTTGTTAACGGTCTGAATCATTTCGATTACGTTTTCCCTAATCTTATCAGCATCGAAAGACACTTTTCCTACACTTGTGTGGATGATTCCAAACTTGTCAACTTTAAAGTCGATTTTACCAGCTTTCACTTCTTTTACTGCCTGTCCAATATCCATAGTCACTGTTCCAGACTTTGGATTAGGCATCAAACCTCTAGGTCCTAAAACCCGTCCGAGTTTACCTACTTGTGCCATTACTGTTGGCATAGTGATAATTACATCAATATCTGTCCATCCTCCTTCGATCTTCTTCACGTAATCATCCAAACCAACATGATCAGCACCAGCATCTTTTGCTTCTTGCTCTTTATCAGGCGTGCATAGCACCAATACTCTCACATCTTTACCTACTCCGTGAGGGAGAGATACTACTCCACGAACCATCTGGTCAGCTTTCTTCGGATCAACACCCAATCGGATGTCGACATCTACAGAAGCGTCAAACTTTTCGAAGGAAATTTCCTTCACAAGCTTTGCTGCTTCTTCCAAAGAATACTCTTTACCAACCTCTAACAGTTCCTGAGCTTTCTTTTGATTTTTTGTAAGCTTTCCCATTACCAAATATTAATTTGCCCAAGGGGCTTTACCTGAAATTTTCACACCCATGCTTCGCGCTGTACCGGCCACCACTCTCATGGCAGACTCAATGTTGAACGCATTTAGGTCCGGCATCTTGGTCTCAGCGATTGTTTTCACCTGATCCCAAGTTACAGATCCTACCTTCACACGGTTCGGCTCGGAAGATCCTTTCTTAAGCTTAGCTGCTTCCATTATAAGGGATGCAGCCGGAGGTGTCTTAATTACAAAGTCAAAAGACTTGTCAGCATAGATTGTCACAACAACCGGAAGAAGCTGTCCTGGCTTATCCTGAGTTCTTGCGTTAAACTGCTTACAGAAGTCCATGATATTCAGACCTTTAGCACCAAGTGCAGGTCCTACCGGAGGAGAAGGGTTAGCCGCTCCACCGCGAATCTGTAATTTCAAATAGCCTGTTATTTCTTTAGCCATTTTACCTTTTTAATCTTCTTTTTCTACCTGTATATAATTCAATTCGACAGGTGTATTTCTGCCAAAAATCTTAACCGTAACATTAAGCTTCTTACGATCCTCAAATACCTCCTCTACTGTACCCGTGAAGCCACTAAAGGGACCGTCCATCACTTTCACGCTTTCACCCACAATGAATGGGGTATCCAGCTTCTCTTCATATTCCTCAACCTCATCAACTTTTCCGAGGATTCTGTTCACCTCAGACTGTCTTAAAGGAATCGGATCTTTTGTGGTGCTACTTCCGGTGGATCCTAGAAAGCCGATCACATTCGGAATTAGCTCCTTATTCGTTACCAGGTGTTGTACTTCACCGTTGGAGAAGTCAGCTTGGATCAATACATATCCTGGAAAGAAATTTCTTTCTCTTACTCTTTTTTTGCCATTGCGCATCTCATATACTTTCTCCGAAGGGATCAGTACCTGAGGGATATAATCAGCCAATTCCTGACGAGCCACTTCGTTTTCGATGGCTTCCTTGACTTTTTTTTCCTTGCCGCTTACGGCTCTAACTACGTACCACTTGTGCTCCATCCTGTCCCGTACGTATTATAGTTCTTGATAAATAAATTCCATTAAATTTTCGAAGGCATAGTCTATCGCTCCGATCATCAGCGCGAAAATCAACGATGCTACGAGCACCAAAATGGCGCTGTTTTGCAAATCACCATACTTTGGCCAAGACACTTTATGCGTGAGCTCGTCATATGATTCTTTGAAAAATGTGATAACTTTAGACATATTTTCCTTCGTTTTAAAAGCACGGGAGGAGGGACTCGAACCCCCAACCAACGGTTTTGGAGACCGCTACTCTACCAATTGAGCTACACCCGTAAAAAACAAGCAGTCCCAAAAGGACTGCAAATTTAGAGTAATCAGTTTGTATAAACAAATCCCGATATACTATTGCATATCGGGATAACTATTTATTAATCAAGAATTTCAGTTACCTGACCAGAACCTACAGTTCGTCCACCTTCTCTGATCGCAAATCGCAATCCTTTTTCAAGGGCAACTGGGTTGATCAAGTTTACTTCGATTGTTACGTTATCACCTGGCATTACCATCTCAACGTTCTCAGGAAGCATGATTTCACCAGTTACGTCAGTTGTTCTTAAGTAGAACTGAGGTCTGTATTTGTTGAAGAATGGAGTGTGACGTCCACCTTCTTCTTTTGATAGCACGTAAACCTCTGCTTTGAATTTAGCATGAGGAGTTACAGACCCTGGCTTACAGATAATCATACCTCTTTTGATCTGATCTTTTTCAATACCTCTCAAAAGAAGACCAACGTTATCACCAGCTTCACCTCTATCTAGAATCTTACGGAACATCTCTACTCCAGTAACAGTAGATGTAAGTCCTTCAGCTCCCATTCCGATGATGTCAACACCATCTCCAGAGTTGATTACACCTCTTTCAATTCTTCCTGTAGCAACCGTTCCTCGACCAGTAATTGAGAATACGTCCTCAACTGGCATCAAGAAATCTTTGTCTACATCTCTTTCTGGAAGTGGAATGTACTCATCAACAGCTTTCATAAGCTCGTCGATTTTCTCTACCCACTTAGCATCTCCATTAAGACCACCAAGAGCAGAACCCTGGATAACAGGAACGTCATCACCTGGGAAGTCGTAATCAGAAAGAAGCTCTCTGATTTCCATTTCTACTAGTTCAAGTAGTTCAGGATCATCTACAAGGTCAACTTTGTTCATAAACACAACCAATGCAGGTACACCTACCTGTCTCGAAAGAAGGATGTGCTCTCTTGTTTGCGGCATAGGTCCGTCAGTAGCAGCTACCACGATGATAGCTCCGTCCATCTGAGCAGCACCAGTTACCATGTTCTTTACATAATCCGCGTGACCCGGGCAGTCCACGTGAGCATAGTGACGGTTTTCTGTTTGATATTCAATGTGTGAACTATTGATTGTAATACCTCTTTCTTTTTCTTCAGGTGCATTGTCAATAGCTGAAAAGTCACTTGCTGTGGCAAGACCTTTGTCTGCAAGTACTTTAGAGATTGCAGCAGTCAAAGTTGTTTTACCATGGTCAACGTGTCCGATTGTACCAATATTTACGTGTGGTTTCGAACGATCAAAGGTTTCTTTAGCCATGTTTGATAATCCTCGATTTAGTTTAATTAATTATTGTTATTACTCTATTTTCTTTTTCTATCCTTGAAAAGAGCCAATGAGGGGATTTGAACCCCTGACCTCTTCCTTACCAAGGAAACGCTCTACCCCTGAGCTACATCGGCTAAATTTTAAGTTGCAAGTCCAAAGTTTCAAGTTTTAAGACTTGCTTGAACTTAAACTCTGACTTAGTAACTCAAAGCTCACTTCACTGATTACTCAATGAAACTGAGCGGGTGACGAGGCTCGAATCGCAACGGCGAACCGCCGCGACCTACAGCTTGGAAGCCGTAGTGGAACGAGCTGTTGCTCTGCCAAGGAGCTACACCCACCCCAAAATTTTAATTCAAAAAACATTAAAACGAAATCCTTTGATTCCGTCTATGCTCGCTCAATGTTGAAATTATTTCAACATTCGAGCGGGTGACGAGGCTCGAACCCGCGACCTACAGCTTGGAAGGCTGTCGCTCTACCAACTGAGCTACACCCGCTTGTTTATCGGCTGTCTCTCTACCAATCGAATCGTCGACCCGGTGAGCTACACCCGCTTGATTGAAATTCCAAAAGTCAAAAAACAAATCACCATAGGTTTTCGATTGGGATTTGGATTTTGAGATTTGATATTTCTCAAAGTGGGGAGAGCAGGATTCGAACCTGCGAAGGAATACACCAACAGATTTACAGTCTGTCCTCGTTGGCCGCTTGAGTATCTCCCCTTGTTTTAAATACTTTCAAGAACGACTTTTTCCAGATACTTTCCAGAAAAAGGATTGCAAAAGTATATGGTTTTTTGAACTAATCAAACTTCATTTTTAGATAAAAAGTCTAATGCAATCCATATTTTTGACGAGCCAAAAAATAAACACCATCTCTATGATAGAAATAAAGGCAGGCGATACCGAAAAAATCAAAGTAGAAAACAGTAAAGAGGGCATTTTTCTCGATGGTAAGTCATTCGAGGGAGAGATCATTAAAATCAATGACAGCTCTTATAAAGTTTTTAAATCAAACAAAATTTTTCGTGTTGACATAGTAGAAAGACAGGGAAAAGAAATGAAACTGAAAGTAAATGATCAATTGATCGATGTTTCAGTGACTGATCATATCGATCATATACTGGATAAGCTAGGAATGAACATCGCTGCAAGTGCGTTGGTGTCCGACATCAAAGCACCAATGCCCGGCTCAATCTTGAGTGTCACAGTTGCGGAGGGTGATGAGGTAAATGAAGGTGATGCATTATTGGTATTGGAGGCGATGAAAATGGAAAATGTTATTAAGTCTCCGGGAGAAGGAAAAGTAAGTAAGGTACATATCTCTGAAAAAGAGAATGTAGAAAAAAATCAAGTACTTATTTCTTTCGAATAAATCCGAACGCATCCTTATATATTTGCACGATTTCATCCTAGATATAAAATAAATAATGACCTACAAACGAATATTACTGAAACTGAGCGGGGAAGCGCTGATGGGAGACAAGCAGCATGGAATAGATTCCAAACGCCTGACCCAGTATGCGGAGGAAATAAAGAGTGTAGTAAACAAGGGAGTAGAAGTTGCTGTGGTAATCGGAGGTGGAAATATATTCCGGGGAGTGGAGGCAGAAGCTTCCGGGATTGACCGAGTACAAGGTGACTACATGGGCATGCTCGCGACCGTGATAAATGCCATGGCACTACAAAGTATGTTTGAAAAGCAGGGCATGTATACGCGTCTTATGTCGGGGTTGAAAATGGAACAGGTTTGTGAACCTTTCATTAGACGAAGGGCTATCAGACATCTGGAAAAAAATAGAGTCGTGATTTTCGGGGCGGGTATAGGTAATCCGTATTTTACTACCGACTCAACAGCCAGCCTAAGAGCTATTGAAATAGAGGCAGACGTAGTATTGAAAGGTACAAGGGTAGATGGCGTATACTCAGCTGATCCAGAAAAAGATCCTAATGCTGAACGTTATTCTAAAATATCTTTTCAGGAAGCATATGAAAAGAACCTGAACATTATGGATATGACCGCTTTCACTCTTTGCCAGGAAAACAATCTACCTATTATAGTTTTTGACATGAACAAAGCCGGCAACCTGCAAAAAATTGTGGCTGGCAAGGAAGTTGGAACATTAATTCATTAGAACAATTTAATTTTCACCCATGGAAGAAATTGATATATATCTGGATACCGCAAAAGAAATGATGGAAGCAGCCATCAAACACACCAAGGATGAATTCTCAAAAATACGTGCCGGTAAAGCTATGCCCAGCATGCTGGACGGCATAGAGTTAGAATACTATGGCTCTATGACTCCATTGAATCAAGTCGCTGGTGTGACTACTCCTGATGCGCGGACAATCAGCGTGAAGCCATGGGAAAAGGCCATGCTGCAGGAAATTGAACGAGCAATTATTAATAGCAATCTTGGCTTCAACCCTCAGAATGATGGAGAACAAATTCGCATCAACATCCCTCCACTTACTGAGGAGCGTCGTTTGAATCTGATGAAACAAGTGAAAGCAGAAGCCGAGAAAGGAAAGGTTAGTATTAGAAATGCACGAAAAGAAACGAATGACTCATTAAAGAAGCTGGATGGTGTTTCTGAAGATTTGATTAAAAGTGCAGAGGATGAGGTTCAGGAGTTAACTGATACTTTCACTTCAAAAATCGACACATTGGTTGAGAGTAAAGAGAAGGATATCATGACTGTCTAAGTCATTGGAAGTATTTTTTGCTTTTAATTAAAGCTGCAACAGAATCTGGCACCAAATATTTTATAGATTTTTCTTCTTTTATTAATCTTCGGATTAGAGTAGCTGAAATATCAACCTCCGGGGCATCAATCATATGAACATTTTTATGCGAGGAGAGCTGTGATGGTTTCGAATTTGGTCTTGGATAGACGATCAAACCAAAATGCTCCAAGATCTTGTCATGATTTTTCCATTTAGGAAATGAAGCTAGGTTATCTTCCCCGATAATCAATCTGAATTTCTTCTCCTGATGTTTTTCTTGTAAAAGGGTGAGTGTATCTATAGTGTAGCTTGGACGAGGCATGTTAAATTCAATATCACTGGATCGGAATTGATAATCATCGCCGATTGCAGCATTGACCAAATCCAGTCGATCAAACTCGTGAAGTAGGTTCTTATTCTTTTTGAAAGGGTTTTGTGGACTAACTATAAACCATACTTCATCAACGCTCGTGGTTTCCTTTACCAGGTTAGCAATGATCATATGCCCCAAATGAATGGGATTGAACGAGCCAAAAAACAAACCTACATCCATCATTCTCGTCTTATAAATGATTTGACCAGACGCTCAGCTTCATTGATAGCCACATCAAGATTTTCATTGAGCACTGCCACATCAAAATGAACTTCTTCTTTCATTTCCTCGGATGCTTTATTTATCCTCTGCTCCAAGGCTTCTTCACTTTCCGTGTTTCTACTTTTCAGCCGCTCACGGAGTACATCCTCGCTTTTCACTTTCACAAAAATGGAAAGTGCTTTATCTCCAAAAATCTGCTTCAGCTTTTTTCCTCCTTTTACGTCCACATCAAAAATCACATGATTTCCTTCTGACCATATTCTTTCTACTTCACCTTTCAACGTGCCATAAAAGGTGTCAGTATACACCTCTTCCCATTCAAGTAGGTCGCCTGAGTCTTGTTTGGATTTAAATTCATCAACTGGGAGAAAATAATAATCTCGACCATCAATTTCGGTTGGTCGTTTCTTTCGTGTGGTGGCCGAAATAGAGAATCGGAGACCCGGAATTCTGTCGAGCAAGCTATGAACGATAGTTGTCTTACCTGCACCAGATGGGGCTGAAAATATGATGGCTTTTCCCTCCATCCGGCGAATTTAAACCCGAAAGATTCAGGGCACAATATAATTTGAGCTTACTGCAAAAGTTTAAGAAACTATCTTTCGCCTGATCTCATCAGCAAGAGCGTTAGGTACCTCCTTATTATTGAGCTTGGTTTTCAAAAGCTGCCTTATTTGTTTCTCTACGTTATAATGAGCGAAACAAACCATGCATTTTTCTATGTGCCCATAGAAAAATTCCTCCTGGTTAGGAGTTGCTTCATTATCCAACATGAGGTTCAATATCCTCAGGCACTTATCAAAATCACTGCAACCACAATCGGGACAATCGGACATTTCAAGAATGTTGTTTTTTGTATTATGTATGGAATGGTGAGTTGATAAAAATAGTTCCGGATCAATTGTATCCCATAGACAAAGCGTATGAACCTAGCTTTTCTCTCAGAAGATTTCTTGCCCGGTGCAATCTTGATCTCACTGTACCTATCGGGATATCTAAAATTTTGGCCATTTCTTCGTAGGTAAAACCTTCAAGATCACAAAGTATCACTACCGTTCTGAAATCAACAGCGAGTGAGTTCAGCGCATTGCTTATTTCATCGCCAATCATATCTTTTGTCGTCTCTAAACGCAGATCAATTGTCGCATTGCTTGGGGTATCTTCAGAATTATAGAATTGCTCTACTTCCTGATAGTCAACCTTAGCCGGTTGCTTACTTTTTTTTCTGTAATCATTGATGAAGCTGTTCTTTAGAATACGATAGAGCCATGCTTTAGCATTCGTTCCTTCCTGAAAAGAGTTGATAAAGCGATATGCTTTCATGTAGGTATCCTGAACCAAGTCTTTCGCATCATCCTCATCAAATGTTAGGCGATATGCGAAATTGTACATGGAGTCAATATGAGGCATAAATTCCCCGTCAAAGACTTGTACTTTCTTAGCTTCTGAATATGATCTTTTAACTGGTGTCTCAACTTGATTGGTCATTCTCTTCACATTTTGTGTGTATGTACATCAATATACGTGCCTTTTTTAGATTTGTTCTAAATAAGTTCATTCTTTACGTAAACTTCACATTTAGAACTTATTTCACCGTCGATTGTTCGCCTCCCGACAGTCTTACAAACACATATAAAATACGCCAAAAGCCTGCCAATCCCAAAAACCTGCCAATGAGGCAGTCTATTTGCAGATAAACAAAAAAAGGATTCTCCTTATTAGAAGAATCCTTTCATTTTGATAAAAATCGTTTTAGTATCTATAATATTCTGGCTTAAATGGCCCTTCAACCTCAACGCCAATGTATTCTGCCTGATCTTTGGTGAGCGAATCAAGTTCAACCCCAATCTTAGCCAGGTGGAGAGCTGCTACCTTCTCATCCAAATGTTTTGGAAGCATGTAAACCGCATTTTCATAATTTTCATGATTTTTCCAAAGCTCAATCTGAGCAAGCGTCTGGTTTGTAAATGAATTTGACATTACGAAAGATGGATGACCGGTTGCGCAACCTAGGTTCACCAATCTTCCTTCAGCCAATACAATAACATCATTTCCATTCACATTATATAGGTCTACCTGAGGCTTGATCTCAACATGAGAATCGCCGTGGTTTTTCTTCAACCATGCCATATCGATCTCATTATCGAAGTGACCAATGTTACAGACGATCGCCTTGTCTTTCATTTTTTCAAAGTGCTCACCTCTGATAATATCTTTATTACCTGTGGCTGTTACAATGATATCAGCTCGAGAAACTGCATCAGTCATTTTCTTCACTTCATATCCATCCATGGCGGCCTGTAGCGCACAAATTGGATCGATCTCTGTAACAATCACACGAACACCGGCTCCTCTCAAAGAAGCAGCCGAGCCCTTTCCTACATCACCATATCCAGCAACCACCGCCACTTTACCAGCAAGCATTACATCGGTTGCTCTTCTGATGGCATCCACCAAAGACTCTTTGCAACCATATTTGTTGTCAAATTTTGACTTGGTCACTGAATCATTCACATTGATTGCAGGCATTGGAAGAGTCCCTTTCTTCATTCGCTCATACAGTCTGTGAACGCCGGTAGTGGTTTCTTCAGAGAGACCTTTGATATCATTTACTAGTTCTGGATATTGATCCAACACCATGTTGGTTAGGTCTCCCCCGTCATCCAAAATCATATTCAATGGCTTGCCGTCTTTGAATGCGAATAACGTCTGCTCAATACACCAGTCAAACTCCTCATCATTCATCCCTTTCCATGCAAATACCGGAACGCCTGCTTTCGCGATAGCTGCGGCAGCATGATCCTGAGTAGAGAAAATGTTGCAAGAAGACCAGGTTACATCTGCTCCAAGCTCTACAAGTGTCTCAATCAAAACGGCCGTTTGGATCGTCATATGAAGACATCCGGCAATTCTGGCCCCTGCAAGCGGTTTCTCTTTTCCATACTCTTCACGAAGAGCCATCAAACCAGGCATCTCTGCCTCAGCAAGCTCAATTTCTTTTCTTCCCCAGTCGGCCAGGGCAATGTCTTTTACTTTGTACTTTTCTGTCGTAACGCTCATTTATCTAACTATTTCTTGTTTGATTCTTTTTTTGGGAGTGCAAAGATATAACCCTTATAGATCATAATAGTTCTGTGATGGAATTTACTATTATCCAACAAACTCAACTTCCTTTATCCCATAATAATGAAGGCTTCCATCATGGTTGATAGCCAATCTGCCATGTTGATCAATCCCTACGATCTCACCGTAGAACTCCAAATCTGCACGCCTGAAATTTCGTTTTTCTCCTCTCCACATCAGTAGTTGGTGATAGTGATCCAGAATAGTATCTCTATCCCCAGTCTTCAACTTCAAATACCATTTTTCAAGTTTGAGCAGAAAATGCTCCATTACATCGTTTAGACTGAAACTATTTCCTGTTTCTATCATCATTGATGTTGCTTTAGGTAAAGCGAACGCCTGCTGATTTACATTCAGTCCCACACCAACAATAGACGAGTCCAGCGTGCTGCCTCGCATGTTGTTTTCAATCAAAATCCCAGCTATTTTCCTGCCCTGAACATAAACGTCATTTGGCCACTTCAAAGTGAAATCGCTTGGGATAAATTCTTTGAGTACATCTATGATTGCCAACCCAGTGATCAGATTTAAATAAAACTGATTTTGAGGATCCAAAAAAACAGGTCGGAGAAGCACAGAAATTAACATGTTTTTTCCCGGTTCCGCTACCCATATATTGCCCCTCTGCCCCTTACCCTTTGTTTGGTCATGTGTGTACAATACCAGCCCCACAGGTTCTTTGGAGTTTTTGGCTAATGTTGCCAACTCATCATTAGTGGAGTGACATTGTGGCAGGAAAACCACTTTTTTACCTAAGAATAAGGGTTTGGCAAAGATTTTATGCAATAGAATTAATGTAAATTTGAGGCAAAATTAATTGTTAACTATTAGTGAATCAGCAAATAAGTAAAGACATCAGTTCAGAAGTATTGAGTGAGTGGGTTGTAGAAGGGATGTTGGATAAAAAAGCCCATGATGTTGTGGTAATGGATTTGAGAGATGTAAAGCATGCGGTTGCTGATTATTTTGTTATTTGCAGCGGAAACTCAGATACCCAAATAGACGCTATTTCAGATTCAATTGAAGAGCAAATACATAAACGCTCCAAGCAAAATCCATGGAAACGTGAAGGACAACAAAACAAAGAGTGGATATTATTGGATTATGTAGATGTAGTTGCTCATGTTTTTAATAAAGAAAAAAGAATTTTTTACGGATTAGAGGAGCTGTGGGGAGACGCGAAAATTACTCGCATCGAAGAGAACTAATAACAGATCACCTCGTTTAGCTAAACAGAAACTTACAGGAGGAAAAAAGAATGCCCGATAGAAAGAGAAAAGATGCACCAAAGCCAAGACCCGGATTTCAGGGGTGGCTTATAGGAGGATTGCTTGCGCTGGTAATTGGATTAACAATTTTTTCAAACGATAGTGGAGCGGTAACTACCACATTTCGATCATTTGAGAAGATGGTGCGATCCAATGATGTGCAAAAAGTGGTCTTAATAAAAAATCAAGATTTTATTGAAATTACGCTTAAGCCGGAGGCGCTGAGCAATACCAAATATAAAATTGAGCTAGAACAGAATAGAAGTATTCTTGATGGAGGCGGAGGCCCTCATTATATGGTTGAAATTGTCAGTTTAGAAAAGTTTGCAAGAGACTTTGAGGAACTGATGGAGGACATTCCGGAAGATCAGCGATTTGATTACGAGGTAACTGAAAGAGGAGATTATACCAATATCTTCTTCAATTGGGGTTTCCTGATCTTGTTGATTTTTGGGTTTTGGTTCCTGATGAGAAGAATGACCGGAGGCGGTGGGCCCGGTGGTCAAATTTTCAATATCGGAAAATCCAGAGCTTCATTGTTCGATGCGGAGAATAAAGTGAAGATTACATTTGCTGATGCTGCAGGATTGGAAGAAGCAAAGGAGGAAATCAGAGAAATTGTCGAATTCCTCAAAAACCCTGGTAAGTTCACTAAACTCGGTGGCAAAATTCCAAAAGGTGCTCTACTTGTAGGCCCTCCGGGAACTGGTAAAACCTTGCTAGCCAAAGCTGTTGCAGGCGAGGCAGCTGTGCCGTTTTTCACGCTTTCAGGGTCAGATTTCGTTGAAATGTTTGTAGGTGTTGGAGCCGCAAGAGTAAGAGATCTATTTAAGCAGGCGAAAGAAAAAGCCCCTTGTATTGTCTTTATTGATGAGATCGATGCGATTGGCCGATCTCGAGGTAGAGGCCAGATGCCAGGCTCAAACGATGAACGAGAAAATACGCTTAACTCTCTCCTTGTAGAGATGGATGGATTCTCAACAGATGCAGGAGTTATCATTTTGGCAGCTACAAATCGACCTGATGTATTGGATTCAGCACTACTTCGACCAGGAAGGTTTGATCGTCAGATCAGTATTGACAAGCCGGATATCGTCGGAAGAGAAGCTATTTTCAAGGTACACATCAAACCTATTCAGCTTTCAAAAGATGTAGATACCAGAAAACTAGCAGCACAAACGCCAGGGTTTGCGGGAGCTGAAATTGCAAATGTTTGTAATGAAGCTGCCCTCATCGCAGCTCGGAAGGATAAGAAAAAAGTCGACATGACTGACTTCCAGGATGCCATTGACAGGGTGATCGGAGGTTTAGAGAAGAAAAACAAGTTGATTTCTCCGGAAGAGAAAAAAATTGTTGCCTATCATGAGGCTGGCCATGCCGTAGCAGGATGGTTTCTGGAGCATGCCGATCCTTTGGTAAAAGTGAGTATCGTTCCTCGTGGAGTTGCGGCTCTGGGTTACGCTCAATATTTACCTAAAGAACAATTCCTTTACCAGACCGAGCAGCTGTTTGATGAGATGTGCATGGCCTTGGGAGGTCGTGCCGCAGAAGATATCATTTTCGGAAAAATCTCCACTGGGGCTTTAAGTGATCTGGAGCGAATCACCAAGCTTGCTTACAGCATTGTAACCGTTTATGGTATGAATGATAAAATCGGTAATGTTTCATTCTATGATTCAAAACAATCCGATTATAATTTCACTAAACCATACTCAGACGCTACAGCTGAATTGATTGACAAAGAAGTAAAGGCGCTAATCGATAAGGCTTACGCCCACACCAAGGAGTTATTACTTTCTAAGAAAAAAGAACTGGAAATACTGGCTAAAGAGCTATTAAAGCGTGAAATTATTTTCCAATCTGATCTTGAAGGTTTGATTGGTAAACGACCTTTTAAAACCCCGACAACTTATGATGCTTTCACCAATGGCGAAGCAGATGAGGAGGAAAAAGAGGACGCCAAGAAAAAAGATGATAAGCCGGAAGATCTGGACAAAGTGAAGAGCGATGTTAAAGAGGCGGTAGAAAAAGAAGAGTCTGCGGACAAAAGTGAGTAAACAATGAAGGTAAATCCGGAGCTGATCAGCTCTTATAAGGAGCTACCTTCAGGTAAGAGAATATACTTCGCAAGTGACTTTCACTTGGGTATGCCCAACAAAGAAGAAAGTCAAAAACGTGAAAGAAAAATAATCCAATGGTTGGAGCATGTGTCAAAAGATGCTTCAGCCATTTTTTTGTTGGGAGATGTATTTGATTTCTGGTTTGAATACTCGCATGTTATTCCCAAAGGTTTTATCAGATTTCAAGGCAAGCTGGCCGAATTGAAGGATCGAGGTGTAGCCATCCACTTGTTTGTTGGCAATCACGACCTTTGGATGAAAAACTACTTTTCTGAAGAACTTGATATTCCGGTATATCACAAACCCATTGTCTTGGAGATTGGTGATAAAAAACTATACCTCGGTCATGGCGATGGGCTTGGTCCCGGTGATCGATTTTTCAAAATCACCAAGAAAATATTTTCCAACCCTTTTTGTAAGTGGCTTTTTAAATGGGTTCACCCTGACATTGGTGTTGCATTAGCCAATTATTGGAGTAAAAAAAGCAGGGTAGCGCCAGAAAAAGAAAAATTTACCAGTGAGGAAAATGAACGTCTGCTGACTTACTGTAAGCAAATTCAAAAATCATCCCCACATCATTATTACGTATTCGGCCATCGACACCTTCCGCTGGAACTGCCTGTAGATGATAACTCCACATACTTTAATTTAGGAGAATGGATCACTCAGTGCAATTACCTTGAATTTGATGGTACCAACGCGACACTTAAGGTTTTTGAGGTTTAGTCTTCTGATTTTTTACCCATTTCTCTTACAGGCGCAGAGTTGGGAAAAGATCAAACAAGTGCAAATGGTAAAAACGCCTACCTCCTATTCAGTCGATTATCTAGGCGATTTTTACCTTGGGTTTTCAGATGGCGGATTAATCAAATATAATTCAGAGGGTGATTTGCTTGAGAATTTTTCACTATCCAACGCTTCCTCTATAACGCTCATTGATGTTCAGAATAACTTGAAACCCTTTCTGTTTTATTTTGATAATCAACAAATCACCATTCTTGATCGATTTTCTACTGTACCGAAAAACTACCCGCTAAGTGATTTGGGAATCCAACTCGGTATGATGGCATGTCCTGCACCAGACGGTGATTTCTGGATCGCCGAAAACAACCCCCAACGCTTAAAAAAGATTAACCCAACACGGAAAAACTTAATTCTCGAAGTTCAGGTCAGCATAGGGGATTCAATCCAAAGGATGCAAGCCTACCAAAACATCTTGTTTGTAGCTCACCGCAATGGCTTGCATACCTTTGACCAGTTTGGCGGCATACTTTACTCTATCGTTCTCGATAATCTATTGACAATGCAATTGATCCAAGGGAAATTATTTCTTTTCTCTTCTGACAAAATACTGCAAATCAATCCTGTTTCAGGACAACTCATAAATGATCGTAAAACACCAACATCTTCACTTGATGGTATACTGAAGATCGGAGATCGCTTCCTGATAATCAATGAAAGAACGCTTACTTTCTATAATTTAATAGAATAATTAGCTGATTATGCACGCTGGAAAAAACTTTGGATTACTTGAGGCCATCATCTGGACTCGCAGAGACATTTTCAAATTTATTTTTATTTCAAGTATTCCCACCGCCTTGTACGCGCTGTTGGATCTTAAATGGCTGAGTATTCCCTGGCTCCCACTTGCTTTGATAGGTACAGCCGTAGCATTTATTGTAGGCTTTAAAAATAATGCCACTTACGATCGCATGTGGGAGGCTCGAAAAATATGGGGTTCGATTATTAATAACAGTCGAACATGGGGGATTATGGTTAAGGATTTCATTACTAATATTCATGCAAGTAAAAAATTATCAGAAAACGACTTGCAGTCCATCCATAAAAGGATCATCTATCGTCATCTGGGATGGCTCACTGCACTCAGGCATCAACTCAGGCAGCCCAAAGCCTGGGAATACATGGATAATAGTTACAACAAAGAATATAAGCGTTACTTCAAAGTTCCTGAAGAGGAGATCAGCATGGAAGATGAACTGAAGAAATACCTTTCTCCGGCTGAACTCAAATACATACTCAGTAAGAAAAACAAAGCCACTCAAATCATCACCAAGCAATCAGAAGATCTAAGATTTTTACTAGAGGAAGGATACATAGAAGATTTCCGACACATGGAAATGGAGAACATGCTCAAAGCGTTTTATGACGATCAGGGAAAGAGTGAACGGATTAAAAATTTTCCATATCCACGACAATTTGCTACGCTCAATCTCTACTTTGTCTGGCTATTTGTCATTCTTCTTCCTTTCGGAATGCTAACCGAGTTTGACAAACTAGGCGATCACTTTGTTTGGCTAACCATTCCCTTCTCTACGCTGGTTTCATGGGTGTTTAAAACCATGGAACGCATTGGAGAATCGACAGAAAATCCCTTTCAAGGAGGGGCGAATGATGTGCCGATTACCAATATATCTCAAGTGATAGAGGTGGATTTGAGAGAAATGTTGGATGAGAAAGATTTACCGGAAGTTACACCTCCGGTAAATAATATTCTGATGTAATTATTTACCTCGATATAAGTCAAGGATTCGCTTTCTCAGCACAATCGTATACTTCGCATTGATCAGTTGAGCCTCGGCTCTGTTCTTGTTATTCAAGCTTTCGAGGTACGAGTAGAAGTCGGTATTTCCTGTTTCAAAACGCTTCTTAATAAATTCGAATGTTTGATTTAGCGCTTCGTAGTTTTCTTGCGCTGTTTTAAAAGAAGTCTGTGCAGAAACTAAATCGAGGTAATCGCGCTGAGCGGCATTTGTAACATCTAGTATAGCTTGTTCATTTTGAAGCCTGGCATTGAGCATAGCTACTTTAGAATTATCAATGCTATTCTGTATTTGGTACCTATTAAATATTGGGATACTTATGGTTGCTTGAGCAAAGTTTGTAGTGTTGTTTTGAAGCTGATTTATATACTCTACATCTGATGTTGATGCGTAGTTTCTTTGATGTTGTCCGAAAACTGAGAGAGATGGATATCTGGAGCTTTTAGTCTGCTTTAACTGGGCTTGAGCTGCAATTTTACTTTCATTCGCACTTTTAAGACGAAATGAGTTTTCCAAAATCTCATCCATCACTATATCATAAGAGTCATATTCTATTAATATTTCAACATCATCAACCTCTAAAGGAGCAATCTGAACCCCGCTGTAATTTTCTATTTGAATAGATTGGAGCAAGGCCAATAAATCCGATTGATATTGATTTTTAAGGTTTACATTATTTAACCTTTCATTAGCTACCTGAGACTGAAAGTTATAGACTGTTTCAAGATTACCAACTCCTACTGACACTCGCTTTTTTTCCCGTTCAAGCTGTTCTTCAAGAAACTCAAGTCGTTGATCTGATATTCTTACATTTTCTGTATCTACCAATACATTGAGATAATTTCGTAATACCGTAGCTTTAATTGTGATCTTGCTATCCTCCAATAGATACCTAGACGACTCATACTCATGTCTTCTACGATTCAGCAAGTGATGATTCGCAAAAGCATTGAAAAGTATAACGTTAGAGGTAATACTGGGGCTAGATCGTTTACTTGTTGAGTTCACAACCTGGCCCGAGTTATTAATTGCCGAACCATCAATAATCTGATAATTATAACTTGCGTTAAGATTTGGCAGAAAATTAAAATATGCCTGACGTTTGTTAGAAAGAGCACCAAACAAGTTATTTTGGTTTTGTTTGATAGTTAGATTTCTATTGCTAGCCATATCTATACACTCCTGCAGTGTCAGCACTCTCACAGAATCTTGGGCCGTAACAGCAACTCCTAATAATAATATGATTCCGAAAATAAATTTTCGCATGGTATAAAAGGTCATTTCAGGTTTTCACGAATCACAGTGCACCCACCTACCCAAAACCGGATAGGTGGGGAACTGATCTGTGTAAGTATGAAGAGAATTACACTAAAGCTTCTTTTGCATTGATGTTTTCAGATACGATCTGGCCATCAAATAAGTGTACTACTCGGTGAGCGTATTCTGCATCCACCGGAGAGTGAGTCACCATGATTACTGTAGTCCCAGCTTCATTCAGCTCAGTAAGTAGGTTCATCACTTCTTGTCCGTTTGCAGAGTCCAGGTTACCAGTCGGCTCATCCGCAAGGATTAGCTTCGGCTTAGCCACAACCGCTCTGGAAATAGCCACACGTTGTTGCTGACCGCCAGAAAGTTGCTGAGGGAAGTGATTTCTTCTGTGCATAATTTTCATATGCTCCATTACCTCTTCCACTCTTTTCTTTCTCTCAGACGCAGAGTACTTCAAATAGATCAATGGTAGTTCAATGTTTTCAAAAACAGTGAGCTCATCGATCAGATTAAAGCTCTGAAATACGAATCCAATGTTCGCTTTTCTCAGGTCAGCTCGCTGACGCTCCTTATATCCGGAAATTTCCAGATCAGTAAAATGAAACTCCCCTTCTGATGGGTTGTCCAATAGTCCTATTATATTGAGTAGTGTCGACTTACCACAACCTGATGGTCCCATGATGGCTACAAATTCGCCTTCTTTGATCGTCAGATTCACTCCTGCAAGAGCTGTCGTCTCGATCTCATCCGTGTAGTAAAATTTCTTTAAATCTTTCGTTTTAATTAAAGCTTTAGCGTTTTCCATGATTTATTGAGTTTAGTCTTTTGGGTTCTATTTAAATACTTTTCGTTTTCTGTTAGGTTACTTTATGACAAGAATATCCTTATCTTCATATCCTCTGTAAGAAGAGACAACAACTTTCTCCCCAGGTTGCAATCCTTCCACAACTTCGTAGTATCGCTGGTTTTGTCTACCCAGCCTGATATCTCTTCTAACCGCCTCTGTTTCGTCCTCATTCACCACGAATATCCAGTTTCCACCTGTGGTCTGATAGAAGCTTCCTCTCGGGATTTGTACAGCCGTAATATTCTCACTTAGCTGCAATCTGATCTGAAGCGTCTGTCCTCTACGGATTCCATTTGGAATCGTATCGAAAGCCATATCTACTTCAAATAAGCCGTTATTGACCTCAGGATACACTTTTGTGATCTCAAGGTCGAAATCATCACCAGCAAAAGTGAATGTTCCGTTCAATCCCGCATATATCCTAGATATATAATGTTCGTCAATAGTTGCACGAACCTTAAATCCATTTAAATCATCTATCTGTCCGATGTTCTGTCCGGGAGCGATTGATTCCCCCACTTCCACATCAACAGTGGATAGTCTTCCATCAATCGGTGCTTTGATATAAAGGTTATTCAGATTTCGTTTGATCATCTCCAGATTTTCCCGGGTTCTCACTAGCGTAGCTTCTGCCTGACGTATCTGGGTTACTGATGCAAGTGAATCAAACTTATTAGACTCGATTTGGATACGTCGGTTGTCAACCAGTCTATCGTACTCCCTTTTCAGGTTTAAATACTCTTGCTCTGAGATAATGCTATCATCGAACAATTTTTTCCCGCGCTCATAGGCATCTTTGGCCGCATCAATTTGATAGTCAAGCTGATTTAGATTTCTTCTAAGTTCAAATTGATTCCTTTGAAGGTTAAGCTTGGTATTCTCTACATTATTTACAAGAATGAATGCTTGAGTTTCTTCTCTAACAAAGCTTTGAATGAGTGCATTATTGGCTAACTCGAGAATAGTATCACCCTTTTCAACTAGAATACCCCCGTCATAATGCTTTTTGGAAACCACGCCTCCTTCAATTGCATCCAGACGGATGGTTTTAATGGGTAACACATTTCCATCTACTGGGATAAATTCCTGAAAATCTCCCTCGATCACACTCGCAATATTGATTTTATTACGCTCAACATTGAGCCTGGTACCTCCACCAGACAGGAAAAAATTATATCCAATGAAAACTACGAGTAGTCCTGATGCACAATAAATCGCAATCTTCTTAGGCGTCCACTTTTTCTTTTTAATCTTTCTGTCCATTGACAATTTGGTCGTTTTAGGTTTCGATCAGCCACAGTGCCAATAAGAATGCCATTAATTGTAAATGACTATATAACAGGTACTTACATGCATTTTTACCAATATTCCAGCGATTTGGATGTACAAAATAGTACAGAAAAGTGTTCGTAATCGATCACTAATTTTAAAAAACGGGAAAATGTGGGCTGGAATTTCAGGGGAATTCTTGAGCGAAGGGCATAAAAAAAGGTTCAGGAGGACTAACACCTGAACCCAAAGGTCAAAAACTCAAAATAAAAAGGACTAATGACTTCAATATTAGTAAAAGTTCAATTGAAAAAAAAATGTTAAACCAATAAGAATTTCATTCGTTATGATAGCATTACTATTATATTTGATAGTGAAATACAAGTAGATGATAGCAAAACTTCAAATTCAATTAAATCCTGCCCTCTACCTGAGGGATCCACAGACTACTGAGCTGGGACAAAAGATTGTTAAGGAGAGCATCTTTCTCATCGATGAGATTGGTTTTGAATCTTTTACATTTAAGAAGCTATCTATCAGGATTAATTCTACTGAAGCATCCATTTATCGCTATTTTGAAAACAAACACCGATTATTGGTTTACCTGATTGCCTGGTACTGGAACTACATTGAATACAGGATTACATTCGAAACGCATAATATTTCCTCTCCTGAGAAAAAGCTACAAATAGCTATTCGCTTCATAACAAATAAACTCCAGGATGACGACAACTTCCCCGGAATTAGTGAGAGTGTACTTCAGCATATAGTCATCAGCGAGTCAGACAAAACATACCTTACCAAAAACGTGGATAAGATTAATAAAGAGGGCTTGTTTAAAGGTTATAAGTCTCTTTGCATGACAATCGCTTCATATATGAATGAAATCAATCCCAACTTTAAGTATCCCAGATCTCTAACAAGCACATGTTTGGAAGCAGCACATCAGCAGATATTTTTTGCTAAACACCTACCGAAGCTTTCAGAAATCAAAAATGATGAAGATATCTATGAAAGAAACTTCGAATTCCTTTCAACACTAATATTCAACACTCTGAAGAAATGAACAATCAGCAAATCATAAGATGTCTACAAGAATGTGCGACCAAGCTTGATATCGATCTAAATATATCAAAACTGGAAAGAGTAGATATCATTTCAAGATTCTACGAGGACGATGAATTGTCTGAGTTTCAAAGAGACCTGATAGAGGCAGGAAACGAAAGTGGTATTGTACTTTTTGAGAAATACATGAAGCGAGACACGCTATATGAGTTTATCTCAGATACGGCTTCACCTACCATTGTTTTTATTCAGCAAGATGGTTTTCATCCAGCATTTATCCGGAAGAGGAAAAAGGATATCATCCTTGAATTCATCACTCCAACAGGGCAATTGAAAGAGCTGAGAACACCCGATTTTCAGCAGATAAATTTCTCAACTAATGCAAACGGTGAAATTTTTACTTTGACCAGCTTTGCCTATCAAAGTTTCACTGCAGAGGGTGATGCTTCACTCCTCACTCCCGTCAAACGGTTATTTAACCTACTATCAGCTGATAGGAAAGATATTTTTTATGTGTATGTCTATGCTGCGCTAATCGGTTTAGTGAGTTTGACGCTTCCATTGGGAATTCAAGCAGCCGTAGAGCTAATCTCAGGTGGTGTGGTATTTAGCTCCGTCTACTTACTTATCACTTTGATAATTCTTGGTGTATTAGGTACCGGTGTGTTACAGGTGCTTCAAATCACTGTGGTGGAATACCTCCAACGGAGGGTGTTCACAAAGGCAGCTTTTGAATTTGCCTTTAGGGTCCCCCGAATCAAAATGGAATCGGTTCTAAACCTTCATATGCCAGAGCTAATGAACCGGTTTTTTGATGTTTTGACACTTCAAAAAGGATTACCTAAGCTTCTGATAGACCTTTCTACGGGCGTTATTCAAATCCTTTTTGGTTTACTTCTTCTTTCCTTCTATCACCCTTTCTTCATCATTTTCGGACTTGGGTTGTTAGGGCTGCTATTTCTCATCTTTTATCTAACAGGGCCTAAAGGTTTGAAAAGCTCCATTCAGGAGTCCAAATATAAATACAAGGTAGTCTACTGGCTGGAGGAGATGGCACGTACACTTTATTCATTCAAGTTGGCGGGAAACACCATTTTACCCCTAAAGAAAACAGACTACTATGTAAACAATTATTTGAAAAACAGAAGTGCACATTTTAAGGTGCTGATCTCTCAATATTCATTTATTCTTTTTTTCAAAGCAATTGTAACGGGAGGCCTGTTGATACTCGGAACCATATTAGTGGTACAAAGAGAGATCACCCTGGGTCAGTTTGTGGCTTCAGAAGTGATCATCATTTTGGTTTTAGGATCAGTAGAAAAGATCATCATGTATATGGATGTAGTCTATGACATGCTGACGGCTGTGGACAAAATCTCTCATGTGACCGATCTACCACTCGAAAGACCCGGAGGTATTGATATCCCTCACTCTCAAATGACTGAAGGGTTAAATGTGCAATTGGAAGATGTTTCATACACCTACCCGGGATCGAAGAAGCCTTCTCTACGCCACTTAAATGTAGAAATTCCAAAAGGAGGAACGCTCTGCGTAAGTGGCGGAAGTGGAGCAGGTAAAACAACACTCACTAACATTATTGCCGGTATTCACCAAAATTATGAGGGAATTCTCACTTACAATGACTTATCTCTCAAAGATCTGGATTCCACCTATATCAGAGATCGAATAGGAAAAAATGTATCGCAGGAAGATATTTTTGAAGGTTCTGTATTGGAAAACATTCTTGTAGGTAAGCCCACATCGGATGTTGATCATGCTATTGAAGCAATAAAAGAGGTGGGACTAATGAAAGAAATAAATGCGCTGGAAGATGGACTACACACCGAAATGCTCAGTGCCGGAAAAGGTTTTTCGTCCTCCTTTGTTAACAAGTTGATACTCGCTAGATGCCTGGCAAAGCGACCTGCCATGCTGATCCTCAATGACTTTTTCAGCAATTTCACTAAAGCAGAGCGGCTGAAGTTAATTGAAATGCTGACCAGAGAAGAAAAAAAGTGGACGTTGATTGTGGTCTCCAATGACCCACTGGTTATGGCCGCTTGTGATCGGGTTTTATACCTCGAAAATGGTGAAATGAAAGCACTTGAAGCTTTTGACGAATTGATCAAAAAAGAAGAAATCATTAAAGAGATCTACTAATGGACCACCTGGACAAACTTTCCGAAACCCACCTGTACTCGCTCAGGACATTAAAAACGCCTGGTGTCGGACGAACGGTGGCCAAGGTACTGATCGTATTAACAGCAGTGCTAATTATTGTATTGTTTTTGCCATGGCAGCAGAATATAAGAGGGAAAGGAACTTTAACGGCCCTAAGCCCTAAGAACAGACCCCAGCTGGTGCAGTCTGCCATTGCTGGAAGAATAACCAACTGGCACATCATTGAAGGTGATTTTGTAAGGAGAGGAGATACACTTTTGAGTATTACTGAGATCAAAGACAAATTTTTTGACCCAGATCTAATCATGCGGATAGAAGAACAACTAGACGCAAAGCGTAACTCCAGAGATGCGAAGACAAACAAGGTCAGGGCTTTAAGAAACCAAATCAGTGCCCTGGAAAATGCTTTGGTTGCAAAAACGAGTCAGGCCAAAAATAAACTACAGCAAGCCAAGCTTAAGCTGCAGGCAGATAGTTTGGAGTTTGTTGCTGAGCAGGTGAACTATGAAAATGCCACTAGTATTTTCGAGCGTAATAAGAATCGATATGATGCCGGAAACATTACCTTAACCAAGTTTCAGGAAATAGAATCTAAGTTTCAGATGAGTGCTGCTAAGGTTTTGAAAGCCGAAAATGAGTGGCTGCAGCGAAAAGCAGACCTGGCCAATGCTATACTTGAGCTAACCTCAATAGAAGCGGATTACACAGATAAAATCAGTAAGGCTCAATCAAATCTTAATGAAACAATTTCCGGACTCAATGAAACCATGGCTGAGATCTCAAAAATGGAAAATGAGCTTTCCAATGTACGCATCAGGCAGCAGCAATACCAGATCATTGCTCCACAAAGCGGATATGTGGTAAAAGCCATCAAGGTAGGTATTGGCGAGACCATTAAAGAAGGTGATGCAGTAGCAACGATCCTTCCAGAGTCAGAAGATAAAGCTGTTGAGATGTATGTGAAGGCAATGGACATTCCATTGATCGAAGAAGGAAAAAAAGTGAGGGTGCAGTTCGATGGATGGCCCGCATTGCAATTTTCTGGATGGCCAAATGTTTCAGTGGGAACCTTCGGAGGTTTAGTAGCCATAATTGATCGTGTGCAGAGTAAAAACGGCATGTTTAGAATACTGGTAAAGCCAGACCCTGAAGACGAGCCATGGCCTGAACAACTGCGGCTAGGATCAGGCATAAAAGGGTGGGTGATGCTAAACAATGTACCTATCTGGTATGAAATCTGGCGTCAGATGAATGGTTTCCCGCCTATGATCTATGAAGATGGGGAAGTACCTGAAAACGCTGAAAAGAAATGAAAAGGCTTTCGATCATTTTCATATTACTTACCAATGTATCATTTGGTCAGGATTCACTAAAGGTATCTGACACCACCTACCTTTCGTTGGAAGATATGATAAAAATGACCTTATCCTATCACCCGGTGGTAAAACAAGCCAACTTACTTGAAGAAACAGCCGAAGCTGTGCTGCGAGAGGCGCGTGGAAATATGGATCCCAAGCTTGAAGCCGATTACAACCTGAAAGAGTTTAAAGAGAAAGAATATTATAACCTTTTAAACACCTCTTTTAAAATCCCAACATGGATAGGCGTGGATCCTAAAGTCGAGTTCAATAGAAATAGTGGGGAATTTTTGAATCCGGAAAATTTCATTTCACCTGAAACTGACTTTGAACAAATTGCTATAGGTGTCTCGGTACCCATAGGTAAAGGGCTGTTCTTTGACGAGCGCAGAAATGCCATTCGAAAAGCAGATGCATTTTCTCAAATAGCAGAAGCAGAGCAAACCAAGGAGGTTAATAAGATTCTTTTCATGATCATCAAGGATTACTGGAACTGGTATATGACCAGCAAAAAGCAAGAACTGATGCGTCAGGCCATCGACCTGGCTCAAAATCTATTTGATCGAACACTTATTGATTATGAGTTTGGTGAAGCAGCTGTTGTTGACACCCTGCAAGCTAAAATCAACTTTCAAAAACGAACCGTTGATTATCGTAAGGCTACTCTGGAATATGAGCTTGCGAAGTTGAATCTGGCAAAACACCTTTGGTCCGAAAATTTGGTGCCTCTCGAACTGCAACCAAACGTTCTGCCTGACTCCTCGTCACTTTTTATTACTCCTCAGGACACTGAAGTGAAAGAGGCCATATCGTTCGCGATGACAAGCAATCCGGAAATAGCCAAACTAGAAGGTAAAAGAAACCAACTAGATGCCGATATGCGATGGGCCAAAGAAAGCCTCAAACCACAAATTGACCTCTCCTACTCATTCATTGATGCTCCGATCAATCCTGAGTTTGATACCAAGTCTCCTGAAATAGGTGATAATTATAAAATGGGTATCGATTTTTCATTCCCGATTCTGCTGAGGAAAGAGCGAGGAAAAATTCAGCAAACGCAATTAAAGCTTCAAAGCAACGAGTTTCAATTAGCCCAAAGCCAGGTTGAACTCAAAAATGAAGTATTGGGAGCCTACGCTCAAAGCGTAGCGTTCCAGGATTTGTTAGTCCAGTATCAAGGAGTTTCCAACAATTATCGCAGACTTCTGGATGCCGAAATCATCAACCTTCAAAACGGGGAAACCGACCTTTTCAAACTGAACATCCAGCAGGATAAATACATAGAAGCACAAACCGATTATTTCGAAGCTTTTACTAAATGGGAAAAAAGCAAAGCTGAATTTTACCACGTCGTAGGCTTTCCAATGCTCGGCCTTTCCAATATGTTCGGTTTTGTGACAAATACTCAATAATTATGTTCGTTTTCGAACAGTTATTAACTAGCTTTAGTCCAAATTAAAGCCAGGTTAACTCTTTTTGTTCCTTGGCACAGTTGTAGCAATTCTTATTACATAACCTGATAAAATAGTGGAAGAAGAAATAAATAAAATACTCATAATCGACGATGATGAAGATGTGCTTTTGGCAGCTAAAATGTTGCTGAAGAAACACATTAAGGAAGTAGTGATCGAAAAAGATCCTCGCAAAATCCCTTTTCTTCTCAACAACGATAGCTTTGATGTAATCCTGCTCGATATGAATTTCAGTCAGGATACGACCAGTGGAAAAGAAGGATTTTATTGGCTGGAGCAAATCTTAGAGAAAGATCCGGAAGCAGTAGTAATTCTTATTACGGCATTTGGAGACGTAGAGATGGCTGTGAGGGCCTTAAAAGCTGGTGCAACGGATTTCGTTCTTAAACCATGGCAAAACGAGAAGCTTCTTGCTACCCTGTCAAGTGCAGCCAAATTAAAACATAGCAGGAAAGAGGTATCTAAGCTTAAACAAACAAGCAAGACACTTCAGGCCGACAGCAGCAAAGCTTTTAAAGACATCATCGGAGAAAGTGATGCCATCAAAAAGGTATTTAAGCTTATAGATAAAGTAGCTGCAACCGACGCTAACGTGCTTATCCTCGGTGAGAATGGTACAGGCAAGGAAATGATCGCACGTGCCATCCATGAAAAATCTCAACGAAAAGACATGCCATTCATTGGTGTGGATATGGGTGCCATTACTGAGTCTTTATTTGAAAGCGAGCTTTTTGGGCATAAAAAGGGTTCTTTCACTGACGCCAAAGAGGATCGGGCTGGTCGTTTTGAGGTAGCGTCTGGAGGCACACTGTTTTTGGATGAAATTGGGAATTTGAGCCAGCCTTTACAATCAAAATTGCTCACGGCCATTCAAAACCGAAAAGTTACCCGAATCGGTAGCAATCAGGAGATCCCTGTTGATATACGGCTGATCAGCGCTACGAATATGCCTGTTTACGAAATGGTAAATGAAAATACGTTCAGGCAGGATTTGTTGTATAGAATCAATACAGTGGAAATCAACCTACCTCCATTAAGAGAACGCATGGAGGATATGGAAATGCTTGCCAATCATTTCGTGAAAATGTACGCCGGCAAATACCGAAAAACCATTGATGGGGTGGCTTCTTCTACCGTTAACAAACTTCAGAAATATCCCTGGCCAGGAAATATACGTGAACTACAGCACGCAATTGAGCGGGCAATTATTATGAGTGACAACTCGCAACTCATGCCCGAAGATTTTTTCTTTCTTTCTCAAAAGCCAGACAGCAACCTTTCGCTGGAACCTGACTCTTATAACCTGGAAGACATGGAAAAAATGACCATTCAAAAAGTGGTGAATAAGTATGAGGGTAATATCTCAAAGGCGGCAAAAGAGCTAGGACTAACACGTGCTTCATTGTACCGAAGACTAGAAAAGCATGGTTTATAAGTCATTTAGATTTCAGTTGATCACCAGGTTGCTTTTGCTCCTGTTTACCATGTTTTTATTTACGCATCTGTATTATTCAGAGTCGTATTTCTTCACAAAGTTTCTGGTTTTCTGCCTGGGCGCTTTCCAGGCCTATTATCTATATCATTTTCTGGAAAAGTCAAATCGTGAGATTACTCATTTTCTGGAAAGTATTCATTACGATGATTTTACAAATACCTACCCAGAGCGAAAAACCGGCTCCAGCAGAGATTCGCTTTACCATGAGTTTAATGAGATTCTCCGGAAGTTTAGAGAAATACGGGCTGACAAGGAAGCCCAACACCAGTATCTAAGGACTATTGTTCAGCACATTGGTATAGGCATCATCACATTCGATGCTGATGGTGAAGTACAGATCATGAATAATGCTGCCAAAAAATTACTGGGGCTTAAGATGATTAAAAACATCAAGCAAATTGGTCGAGATCATCAGGAATTGGAAACCACAATCAGAGAGTTGCGAACTGGCGGTAGGGACATGGTGAAAATCACTAAAAATGAAGATGAGGTACAACTGGCAGTTTACGCCATTGAGCTATCACTAAGGGGAAAAGCTTTTAAACTAATCTCCATTCAAAACATTCAGTCGGAATTGGAAGAAAAGGAAATGGAGGCCTGGCAGAATCTGATTCGGGTACTAACGCACGAGATTATGAACTCTGTAACACCCATTTCATCCTTAGCCGCAACCGTGGAGGCTGATCTTGATGATTTTCTTAAGAATGGTTCGGATGTCAATCAAATCAAGGACGACACTATTGAAGACTTCTACTTGTCTGTAAAAACCATCCACAACCGAAGCGAAAGTCTCATAAAGTTTGTCTCTGATTTTAGAAATATGACGCGCATCAAGCATCCAAATCTGGAGTGTCATGAAGTGGAGAATATGATCAAGCACATTCTGGTATTACTGAAGCCGGATATCGAAGCATCAAATATCAAGGTGAATTGCTCTGTCAAACCCGGCCTAACCGTCAACATCGATCGAGAGCAAATTGAACAGGTAGTCATCAATGTGGTCAAAAATGCAATCCAGGCTCTGGCTGCAACAGAAAAAGAAAACAAATCACTCACCATCACTGCCATGCCAAGCGAAGGAGGTGGAGCATTTATTTCTGTGGCTGACAATGGTACCGGTATTGAAGAAGAGGCCTTAAAGAAAATTTTCATCCCTTTCTTTACCACTAAGAAAAATGGGTCTGGCATAGGCTTGAGTTTGTCTAAACAAATTATGAGAAAGCACGGAGGTAACATAACCGCAAAGTCCCAAATCGGTGAAGGCACTGAGTTTCTACTTAAGTTTGCGAGCTAAATAGCTTGGCATCAATTGAAATACATTTTTATCGTTCAGGGAGAAGGCAGAGGCCATATGACACAGGCTCTTTCGCTTTATGATATTCTAACTTCGAATGGCCATGAAGTATCTCATGTAATCGTAGGAAAAAGCAAGCGAAGAATAATTCCAGATTTTTTTCTAGATAAAATTCAATGCCCGGTCACACAGCTAGAGAGTCCCAACTTTGTGACTGATAATAACGATCGCTCTGTCAATGTTTTTAAAACACTAACCTTCAACGTAAGGAAGTATCGCACCTTTCTTAATAGTGTCAATCAAATTGACAAAATCGTCAAAGCAGATCAGCCCGACGCTATTATCAACTTTTACGACTTTCTCGGAGGATTGTATTTTTTGTTGAAGCGCCCACGAATCGAACACATTGCACTTGCCCATCAGTTTTTACTTAATCATTCTGAGTTTGAATTTCCTAAAGGCCGTTTTTATGATAAAAGCTCGCTGCTCTATGGAAACAGGCTGGCTGGGTATGGCGCGAAGAAAATTCTTGGGCTCTCTTTTCAATCGATGCGAGACGAGCCCCGAAAAAGACTATTTGTTACCCCTCCCCTTCTGAGAGACGAAATCAAGAAACATAGACCCAGAGAAGGTGATCATTTCCTGGTGTATATGGTCAATCATGGATACTCCAATGAAGTCAGAGATTTCCACAAAAAACACCCTGAGATACCAATCCATTGTTTCTGGGACAAAAAAGATGAGCCCAATGAGCTGAAAGTAGATAATAACCTTACTTTTCATCAACTTGATGATAAAAAATTTATCAACTTCATGGCGTCATGTCGTGGATATCTGACCACTGCTGGTTTTGAATCGGTCTGCGAGGCAATGTATTTTGGCAAGCCAATTTTGATGGTTCCAGTAGAAGGTCACTATGAGCAAGCGTGTAATGCCCTGGATGCTACAAAAGCAGGCGCAGGAGTATCGAGTAAAAATTTTGACTTAGAAATTTTGTTGGATTATCTTCCAAATCACGTAGATGTGGGAGATGATTTCAGGAGATGGTGTCACTCCACATCAGAGGCTTTTTTAAGTTTACTGACCCTCTAAAATGGATTCAAGAGATCATGGCGATTATTAGTAAGAAAAAGGAAATCTTCCCTATCAGCAAGGCGCTCAGATCATACATCAATAAGTACGATCGCGAAATAGATTTACCAATCTACTATGGAGATCTGATTCGCTATGATAATTCCATCCCACTCTATGACAAGGCAGGTAATGATACGCTCTGGGAGACTGTTTTTTTCCCTCAAGGAGATATGCAGCATATAAATGCCTCACTGAAGAAAGTATATGCCATCATGAAAGCTGATGGAGACCTATCTGTCATGGATCACCTGATCATAGACCGTGTGGACCTGTGTGCTTATGGAAACACACAGCCGTTTCGAATACGAGTGGTAAATCAAATAAACGACAATTTTGATTATTTCTATATCAAAAGAGCCGATGCTTCCCGTATTTACGGCCTTGAGTTGGAGCACTTACTTTCCCCTAATAAAATTAGCTATGTGGTTAATAAAGAAACACTGATCGAAGAACATATTGTTGGCGTGCCAGCTGAGCTCTTTATTAAAAAATACCTTAAGAGTAGCACCCTAAACGAAATAAGACTTGCCAAAGAATTTGTAAAATTCAACGAGCGTTGTTTCGTACGCCTGCTTGGCGATATGCACAGCAGCAACTTTGTAATCGACATAACTCCTGATTTTGAAGACGTGGAGTACCGACTCAGGGCGATTGATTTTGATCAGCAATCGTACGAAGGCCGACGGGCTATCTATTTGCCTCAATATTATACACAGAACAATCCCATTATTAAGATTGGACTAAAACATATGACCCCTGAAACAGTGAGGCAGTATCAACGGGAAGAAAGATCAAACATTGCCAATCGACTAAAAGTGGAGCATAAACGAGTTGCAGACCTTCTTTCAGCGATGAAAAAGGATAAACTCTCCAAACCCGATAATATTAAAAGGTTGAGAAAAGAACTAGCTGATTTCTATGAAGATCAGGATTTTCTGGAATGTGAAAATATGGGTGAATTAGTAGAAATGAGTCTTGAGATGCTTACAAGGAAGCCGAATTTGTATAAGGACTATTAATATAGCCCCTAAACCTTAAAAGGGCGCCTTTAAAGTAAGGTCATTAGTGGTGGGTGGGTCCCTTTAGGGAATCAAAGGGTGAATAAGAATGCGTAATTTCTCCACAACTTCACCTGCGCTACCCCTAACCCCTGAAGGGGCACCTAACCACCTTTGATGTATCAGTTATGCGATGATTCCTTTAGAGATGCAAGGATGTGAGTTGGCACTTACTCTACTGATTTCTTAATGCTTTCAAGCACAGATTTCAAATCATCAAATACCTCTCGATTTTTGAATCTGAGAACTTTTAACCCGAGGCTTTCAAGTTCATGCTGTCTTCCTGCGTCATATTCTTTTTGATCAACCTGATCATGGATTTCTCCATCTAGTTCAATCACAAGTTTTTTACTATGACAATAAAAATCCACTATAAACTCAGATATCGGATGCTGTCTACGAAATTTCAATCCAGATAATTGCTTCTTAGACAAGTGAGCCCAAAGTAGCTTCTCAGCCTCAGTTTCATTTTCTCTTAACTCAACAGCTTTCCTGAATATTTCTGCTCTTGCTCCATAAAACATTGCTCGGTTGTCAGCACCCATATGAGATAAAATTAAGGATGCGTTACTATTTCTCCAACGCTACCCCTAACCCCTGAAGGGGCACCTTACCACCTTGTGTCAGCTATTGCGATGATCCCTTTAGGGATGCAAGGGTGTGCGGAGGAAAAGAATATATTACCCTAATTCAAAAACACCCCATCCCCAGGCCGCACTTCCACATGTTCCTTGATGGTGGTTGAAAGCTCATAACCCTTGTAATTAGCATATATCGGGAATCTTCCATGAGTCCGTAGAATCAATACAGCAGTTTCCACCTTTTTCACATGGAGTGTAAGCAGCTTGGTTAAACTATATGCCAATGTGCGTCCACTGTTTAAGACATCATCACATAAGATTACGGTTTTGTCCTTTAAATCAGAGACATCCCCATCTATAAGGATGTCTTTATTCAACGGATTTTCCTTATCCAGCGAAATGGTATGACAAATAGATTTTTTACCAGATATCTCAGCGAGTGTATTATTGATCTGCTCGGCAAGTTTTCTACCCCCGGAATCTACCCCTACCAGCACAACATCCTCACCCATGTTGTTTTCATATATCTGATAGGCAATTCTTCGGATGATTTGATCAACCTTGGGCTGAGATAAAATTTGATTGCTACTCATTTTCAGGCACAGGCATTACTTTGCTGTCCTTGAAAGTAGAGAGTATTATCATGGATTGCAAGCCATCCACCACTTCAATTTCTGACACCTTTTCCAGCATCAGTTTCTGGTAAGATTGGATGTCACTCGAAATGATTTTTAAAATAAAATCACCTGAACCAGTAATGTGATGACATTCGATCACTTCAGGGATGCTATTAATCTCATTGATAAAAGCATCAATATTTTTTTTGTTGTGGCCCTTCAGCGAAACCTGCACAAATGTGTGAACACCCAATCCAACTTTATCGGTATCCAACTTCGCATGGTAGCTTTTGATAATTCCAGAGGTCTCCAGTTTTTTCACTCGCTCGAGAGTAGGAGCTGGTGACAGACCAATATCTTTTGAAAGTTGGGCGTTGGTGATTTTGGCGTTTGATTGCAAGATGTCAAGAATCTTGCGGTCGATTTTGTCGAGTTTAATGCGCGATGATTGTATTTTCATGTGTGTCTTTAATTTTTCAGCGGCGACATGGAAATTTGCATATTCTTTATGGTTCTTTTTGATCCGTATGCTTATTTCACAACAGAATTATATTCGTCACAAAATTAATACTATTAATAAAAATTCTGGTTGCCGTTTAAATAAACTACAAACCTTTAACAATTAATTGACATGAGACCCTAACGGGAGGATGACATTAAAGTTTGATTACTTTTCGTTTGAATGTATTCCCCAGGACATCCACGGTTACGTAGTAAATACCCGGATTAAGTGTGCTCATATCAACGAAAAAATTGTTTAATCCAGTTGTCGCTTCATAGCGATTTTCCTTATGAATTTTTCCAGCTGAATTGATCAGACGAACTGTTGCGGTTCCTTCTGCAGGTAATATTACCTTCAACCTAAACTGATCGGTTACCGGATTTGGAAATGGATCTTCTACCTGAACGGCTGGCTGGATGGTTAAACACTTTTCGTTGTTTATCGGATTGATGTCATCAAAGTCTACATATTGGGAGGTCAGAGTCACACAGAAATATGACGGTTCAGAGACCGTCAACGGAATCCCGACATTCAGGCTTACCAGACTCGATTCCCCTACCCCAATAAACTCCAGAATTTGTTCACTGACGCGAAATTCATTCTCAAGCACAAGTTGTGCTTCCGTAATCTCTACTGGGAGATTGCTAAAGTTTTGTATTTCCATGAAAATCTTACCGGTATTATTTTCATTGACTAATTCGAAACTGCCGATGGCCAGGTCAACCTCAGGAGTGGCTATTAAAATATTCTGGGTTGCGGTATCATAGCATCCGAAACTATTCTCCGAAACCAATCCAACCTTATACTCACCTGGATTTGGGAAGGTGATACTTTCAGCGCCAGATTCAGTGCTTCTTAGCGCTCCATCCAATAGCCATTGGTAGGATGTTCCACCTGTTGAGGTATTAGTAAAAGTCAGTTGATCTCCTGGAATGCCATACGTTCGAGAACTTATAAATGAAGATTCCGGTGCATCATTAATTTCTAACGTTTGTGACGTACTCACCAGACAGCCAAATTCGGTTTCCAATTCTAACTCCAACTCGTAGGATCCGTCTTCCATTTCATCAAGCAGTAGCTCACTACCATTCCCCACGCTGACTCCATCTAGCATCCATCTGCGTGACACCACAGGATCTTCAGATACAGTTGATTCATCAATAGCTTGAATGATTTGATTGTCGCATTCTCCTTCAATCACAAAGCCGACCTGAGGTAACTCGATGATATCAACTGTTTGGGTAATGGTCTCTGAACAGAAATTTTGACCGGTTACCTCCAATGTGACATCATAGCTTCCCGGATTTTCGAAAACATGATTAATGTCTTGCGTTCCATAGTTGATGCCATCCAACGTCCATAGCCAGGAAACTATGGGATTACCCGAAGATACTGTTTCATCTGTAAATGCTGTTACCTCTCCCTGGCAACCCAGATTAATGGAGAAATCAGGAGAAGGAGCTGTCAGAACCTCAATATCTTCTGTGGCATACTGCTCACATCCATTGGAACTTAGCACGGTCAAACCTATGGTTTTAACGCCCGTTGAGTTGAAGTTGATGGTAGGGTTTTGCAGAGTGGACACTTCTTCTCCATCTACTTCCCAAGACCAACTGACAATGTCAGCTCCCTCAACGGTAGTTAAATCAAAAAACTGAACCCCATCCGGTGAGGTGCAAGGAATATCAAAATCGATGTTGATTTGAGGAGAAGCGGAGATGGCTATTTCCTGAATGAAAGTGTCTTCACAACCTTGAGCGTCTGTGGTTCTTAATGAAACAAAGTATGAACCACTATTTTCATAAAGCTGGGCTGGCGGATTAGGTACCGTAGAAGTGAAACCGTTTTGAAAATCCCAAAAGTAGTCTTGTGAATCACCAGAGCTCGAATCTGTAAACGAAATGACATCACCCTCACACGCGGAGGTAGTGGAAGGTGTGAATCCCGCTGTTGGACCGGGGGAAATATCTATGTCCCACGTGGCTGAAACATTGCTGCAGCCCGGAATGGTATCGTAGAGCACCACAGTCTTAGTTCCCGGAGTTGAGTATGCATATGTAGGATTTGGATCCGTACTATCAATGGTGCCATCATTATCAAAATCCCACATGTATGAGATGACACCCATGTGTTGGGACTCGTCTGTGTCATTTGTGAATGTAATATCTGTATTTACGCACTCACTGGCTGTAACGGTGAATGCTGGAACTGGGGGATCGGGGTAGATTGTTACCTCCTCTTCGTAAAAGTTGTTGCAGGTGCCGTCTGAGACATCAACTCTTACGGTGTATGTTCCAGGGCCGGGACCACCTCCTACTACTGAATAGTCAAACGATGGTGTTGGATCCGTGCTATCTTCAATATCATCTCCATCAAAATCCCAGGAGTAAGATGACAGCCCGGAGTTTGAGGGAGTGAAAGTGATAGGATTAGACACACAAACTTCTTGGGAGCTGTGGGTGATTGACGGTGCGGTTTGGGGGAGGATAGTAAAACTTTGGCTAAATGTGGTTTTACCTGATGCATTTTGTGCTACAAGTTCAATTTCATAATTGCCTGACGTGGTGTATGTAAGAGCGGTATCTTTATTATAAACAACTGGTGGCGTAACTCCACAATTACTATCAAAATTATTTAAATAGATGCCTTTGGTTGAATTATCAATATCTACAACGAAAAGCTTCATCAAATCTCCAGTGGCTATTCCAACACTATATCCTTTAGGTGTTAGTGATCCAAAATCATCTATTGTAAATGAGTTGTCAATGGACTCTCCAAAGTTCAATCGAAAAGTATTTCCAGAATCATTTTGGAGAAAAACATAATATTTCCCTCTACTTTCGACGATGTTCAAAAATGTAGGTGCCGTTAATCCATCCGAACTATTGGCGATTTCTGTAATGGTTGGTTGTTGGTCTATGCCTGAATCAAAATCCAATAAGAATAATTGTTGATCAGGTGAAGATGTAATCAACCCTTTCCACCCATCACATGTTTCAATGATTTCAATTTCTGTGATTTGACTGACAGAACCAACTGTGAAAGTGCTATGGGTAGGTGTTGCATTAATTGTGCTTCCAAAATCAAATACATTAATGGTATTACCACCATTGTCACCAGTGAAAAAGTATTTACTCGCGCCTGATTCTACATAGTCTGAACCTTTTAGAACCGTAACATTTCCAGTAGTAATGGAATAATTGGTGATATTAGTATTGACAAATCCATCATTGAATTCCAATACGGTGGGATTTATGCTCCCTTCGTTAGCAACAATGGCTTTCCAAATATCATCCTCATATAGAAAATTAATCGAGCGAGGAAAGCTAAAGGGATCACCTGTTCCACTAATCAGCAAAGAGTGAGTAATATTATCTAAGTTATCATTTAGCTCATTATACCACAGCTCCCCATTGTTCCTTATAGTCACAATTGCATTAATTGACTCTATATATTCAGAGGCATAACTAGCCCTAAAAGCATTAACTACTTGCGCTAAAGTAATATCTGTTGATATGGAAGAACTTATCGTATCCTCGCAAAAATGCCAACTGTAGCTGTCTTCACCTGATAAATTACTGGTTAAGTTGACAGACTCTTCTCGACAGTATTGCGGATCTAATGCAAAGCTTGCTGTTGGACATTGCCCAAAGGCACCAACTATCATCAGCATGAATCCTATGGAAAGAAACCCTTTCATCAAGCACTTATTTTACTTCGGTATAAATCAATTTGAAAGTAGTTCATTATCTCGTCAAATCTTTCAATCTCGAATTTGCTGAACTCTTTTTCCCATTTTCTCAATTGACTCGCCTTATCTTCCAACCCAACTTTAGTCCTTGTGGTATAACTTTCCTGCCTCACTCTGTCATAACAACCTTGAGGCACTTTCATATTCCAAGAATCAAATATGGATTTAAGTACTATTTCTGGCTCAAGAAATAAGTCTTCATAATAGATCGTTAGCCAGGTTCGTGTATTTTCGGGAACCGATAACGGTATTTGATTAGTCATACACCAGGTAGCAATGGTTGCTTCCCATTTTGTTTCAATCGTGTCTAAAAATTCCTTGTGTTTATGATAGATTTCATCATATCTACTATTCCCATATTCAAATCCATTAAACTCATAATTCCATCCACCATGTCTTTTCTGGGATGCAGCGATAGCGTATGGATGTCTTATGAAATGGATCGGCTTGTATCTAAATTGATAGTTACTTGTCAGCCATGGAATTAATCCATTCCCTCTACAAAATTTTACGATCAATTGTGACTGATTCTGGTAATTTGATGGGTCATTAAGTAATGCTAAATAGCTGTTAAGTCTTTTTCCAGAAAGAATCTTGTCAAACTCAGATTTTGCTTCATTCCAGGTGGCATCTATTGGAATATGTTGTCGCCAAGAAAACCCGAGTCTTTCTATAGATTGATTGTAATCCAAATGAAGTGGCTCCCAAACAATTGCTGATTTGGGTATTGCCGATAAAATTTGTGCCAGCCAGGTGCTACCTCCACGAGGATCACTAAAAATGACGATTGCGTCTTCCGGCTTCCGCTTGCTTTGAGATGCAATCCATTTTAATTGTAAGTCCTTCCATATTCTAGATATTCCCATCTTGCCAAATTCTACTTAACAAACCTACGTATCATATTGATACCCTGAGTGTAACATTCGATTAAACCATTAAAAAAAACGGCTTGAAGCATGATTTGAATGACATTATGATCATTTAAGTGTGTAAATATCAATCAGTTGTCTATAGGCCACTTGAGAATTACTAAAACTTCTAAAATTCCTGGCTAATTCTACCACTTGATCCTTATCTGAGCTGGCGATGAGTTTCATAAGCTCTTTATAGCCGTTTTTAGGTACTTCTCCATTCCTCAACACAATTCCACAACCGCTGTTTTTTATTATCTCCGAATCATCTCCGATTCCTTCTGAAATTACGCTGGGAAGACCACAAGCCCAATATTCTCCATTTTTGATTGGGGATACGAATTTCATAGAATCACTTGGGAAATGTAATGAAAATGCAAAATCTGATGCAGAGAGATATGACGAGACCTGATCGTGCTGAACACAGTCGATTTTAATCTTATCTGTTGGAATTCCAACACGCCTTGCCTCATCAAGTATTGGGGTAGAATCTTCAGGGGTCAATAGAATGAGGTAAAATTGATCTATGTTTTTATAAAACTCTCTAAACAATTTAAAAGCTCTTTGTAATGAAAAATAAATGCCTCCAAATTTACCCACGTAAATACCTGTAATTGCATTGGAAGGTATATATAAACGATCCCTTAGTTCACTCCTCGCATTTTTATCAAAACAAAATTTATTTAGATCAACAGCGCAGGGAAGTGTGGTGATTTTACTAGGTTTTACTCCCTCTTCAATAAGCTTCATTTTGTAGTTGTTGGATACTGGATAAATGTGAAGGGCATTTTTTTTCTGTATCCTCTCCATTCTTTTTTGATATAGGTAGCTTAGCCCCCACCTCTTCCATATGCCAAGTTCCAACATGTAGTCAGCATGTGGTTCAAATGATTCAACTACAAAAGGAATTCCTGATTTCTTATGAATATAAGAAGCAAAATTGCCTGCAAGACTGGAGCGAGCGATGACAAGATCAACGTCATACAACTTTACGATATCTCTTAGTTGCCTTGAATGTTGTATTTGCTCGAAAATTTTATTGAAAAGGCGAATCCGATAGTTGTCAGATTTAAGCGGAATATGATCCAGTTTTATAGAACTGGGGACATTAAAAGAGTTACTCTTATTTCTTTCAAGGCTCACATAAATCACTTTTTCGACCTCCTTGAAATCTAAAAGGATTTCTAAATGTGGGTTAATAGTCGCTTGACTCAAACCCTCATTAGCACCCCAATAACCGATGAATAAAATATTCATTTTAACATTCGTAAGGCATTAAGAATCTGCAAATTGCCCAGGTATGATTTAAACATGATACTCTTATATTTTTTCCTGAAAGTAGAAGATAAACTCTCAGAAACCTCAGGCCACCTCTTAATAGTATTGTAAATACTGCTGTATCCTTCTTCCAAATCTCTGAGACTACTTCTCATTGCAGATTCGGAGTGTACACGGTAATGCAACACCCTTTCCTCTGTAAAGTCATATTCAGCATCTTGATTTCTCGCTAGCTGCATAAAGAATAGCAAATCCTCCCCATGTGTCAAATTTGGGTCAAAACGATAATTCGATATCGGCTCTCTTTTTATCAGCCATGTCAATGCAAAAAATGAAAACCCACTCAAGCGAATTAAATCCCTTAAAGGATTTCCCTTAAAAGCTGGATGCCATGTATGAGTATTAAGAGAAAAATCATGATTAAACTTTTCGCATACTCCATCCACAAATGTGATGCTTTTAGACTTTTTGAAAACCTCTAATCTTGACTCAATACTTTTAGAAGGTAACATATCATCTGCATCTAAAAAACAGAAATAATCTCCCTTCATATGATGCAAGCCAACATTTCTCGCATTGCTAACACCCTGATTGTTTACCAGTTTGAATAATTTAATCCGATTATCCACAAATGAATCTATGATAGAAACAGTGTTGTCCTTACTACCATCATCAATGATTAATAATTCGATTTTAGAGTAGCTTTGATTAAGTGCAGACTCAATCGCTTCCCGAATATATTTTTCACCATTGAAAACAGCTATAATTATGCTAACGAGCGGTTCCAAGCTTCAATTAAAGTATTCAAAATCAATGCAATATTAATTTTATCTCACACTCAACCAAGAAGAATACTTCTCGACAATAAACTCATTCATTTCAAAAGAGGTCTTCAAAAGCAATTATCTATGTGATGCATTTAATTATGATCCGTGATAATCACATAGGAAATCATCACAAACCCCTTATTATTAGAAACTTAACAAATATTGAAGTGACGGTGAGATATCCAATCTCTAAATTAGCTTCTCTATTCTCTGAATTTGCTTTTCATATGTATTTTCTAAAGCAAACTCTTTTCTTCTATTAACATCGTCTTTAGTATTGAAAGCTTTCAAATCAGCTACTATGTCTCCTAGAGAATATACCATGCTTTCATTCTTTTTACCCATATAAAGCAAATCCAAACCTTCGTATGCTGAGGAATAAGAAGCTAAAACTGGTTTTCCTGAATAAAGATATTCCAGTATTTTATGAGCATTTGCTTGATATGAATGGTATTTTTCTTGATAACAAATAATCAGTACATCACCAGCGTTCAGATAAGATTGGATTTCCTCACTTTTGATTGGCTTAAGGAAATAAACATTAGTGCAAGAGGAGCACAACTTTTTAAATTGATGAGTTTCATTTGTTGTCAAATTACAATCATCGGCATTAGGACCTATAAAAATGAAATCTGACTCAGGATACATTTTTATTGATAAATACAGAGTGTGCCAATCTAAATATTTCATGGCAAGGTTACCAACATACAAAACCTTGGTTTTATTATCTCCAGGTAGGTCAACAGGAATATCTCGTGTAATTGCAACGTTCAATCCATGATTGATAAAGTGACTATTTGGATTATAATATTTTAACCTTTTTACGATTTCTCTTGTAACTCCAATACAAACATCAGCGGATTTAGCGGCATTTTTTGTCTGGAAATCCTGATTAAGATCAACAATGTGGGATATCTTGAATATAGGCTGAGGTAACGCGTCAAAATCAAAAAAAACCGAATTATCGAAAGACCAAATAATATCAAATTTAAGCTTACTAATCCTCTCAATAGCTGATAATACTTTTCTTTGGTTAATTGCTCTAATAGTCTTTGGGTACAATCTCAAGCCCTTCCAAAACCCCTTATAATCGCAAACTTTTAAATTTTGATACTCAGTTTCTTTAATTGAAAATTTTTCTGATGGTGGATTGAGGAAAACAATATTATTTCCTCTTAAAGCCAAGTGTGTTGCGTAGTGATGTTTAGAAACGAAGATATGCTCCCATGGCTCAGGCGAAACAATTAAGATATTTTTTCTTTTTAACTCCATATGAATCACCATTTAAGGTTTTCGCAAAAACTCCTGTAATTACTTTCCCTATCGAATAACTCCTTAGCTCTTTTACTAATAGCATCTCTATCGAAACGGTGAAGGCTTTCCAGATAACCTGCGAAGTTTTCAGCTAAATCCGATAATTCAATTTTTGGATCAATACAAAAGCCCGTTTCTTCACTAACAATTTCAGGAACCCCATTGACACATAAAGCCAGGATAGGTATTCCGTACATCTGAGCTTCCATCATTGAGATTGGAAGGCCCTCTGATTTGCTTAATGACATAAACAAATCAACTTGGTTGTTTCTATAAAAGTCTAGAATAGTAGCGTTTGGAACATCTCCATAAAGTGTTGTTTCAATGTTGCTGTTCAGTGCCGGTATTATTAGCTTAACTTCTTGCAATAAGGGGCCATCACCAAAGTGAATCCATTTAACTTTACAAGCCACTTTTTTAAGAATTTCTGGCATCTTATGGATGTTCTTAAAGTCTATCACCCTACCGCACGTAACGATTGTTATTTTATCATCATCAGAATTTTCCGCTTTAACTGTTCCGGTCTTCACTCCCATATAGCTAAGCAAGACCTTGAAATGATATTCAGAATCTATCTTAGACTTAAGATATTCTTGGCCGTGTTTGCTGATGCAATAAACCCTATCAATCCATTTAATCTTAAATGATCGAAATGGAATAGCACCCTCAAGGTGTCTATCGTCATATAAATCAAACCCATGTGCCCGCGTTACAAGTTTATTAATATGGTTTTGCTTTCTCAGGTAGGCAAGACTCACAGCAGAGTTTAAAAACCAATAATCATAAAAGATCATGTTATGATTCGATTTTTTTGACACCCATCGTTTCAACCTGGAGTATTTGTCCAGATCCTGGCATAGGTAATCAAGCATACTTTTCCAGTAGGTGATATAAGATTGTGAATCGCTTCCTAGAAGTTCTACTAAAAAGCATTTAATTACTTTGAATGGATGCTTTATCAAAACCCTCAAAATGTGTCTCTTACCACTTCTAATTCGGCATAGATCATTTTGAACATAAACATTTTGAGGAACTGGCCGCTTATTAGAATCGCTTTCAGAGGGAAAAACAAATACTTTTGAGAAGCTTTTAGCCAGGACTTCTATTTCATTCTCAATAAATGGCTCAGAATTGCCATAAGGATATTTGAGTGTAAAAAGGGCCAGCTGTCTTTGCTCATTTTTTTGCATAATCTGAAAGTAATCTCGCCATTTCCTTCATTTTAACTTCTACGCTCATATACTTTTCGCAAAGCTCCCTTAAAATCCTTACATCTTTCTGGTTGTAGACTTTTTCAGTAAAATCAATCATTTCCTCAATATCTACAGCTGATTCATTTGCCGGTATTTGGTAGAAAAATGACTTGAATTTTTCATTTTTAGCTGTGTCCACATCAGTATGACTAAGCACAAAGGGGAGGCTCATAGCACAGTACTCACGTACCTTTAATGTACAAGCTTCAGATAGTGGTATTCTGTGAAGTCCCAAACTACCAATTCCTAAGTGACAATGGCTGGAAAGTTGAAAGGCTTGAGATGATTCTATTAAACCCAGACATTCAATACTTTTATTACGAGAAGCATTTATTTGATCAATCAGTTTTTGATTCTCATTCAAATAAAGCCCTACGATATAAAGTTTTATTTCCCGATTTCCCTGATAGTTGTATATGCCATTAAGCAGCCGATCAATGCCGTGCCAATCATTCGCACTACCACTAGAAAAGAATAATATGAGAGGGCTGGTCGAAACAAAAACAGGTATTTCTCTTAATGGTACTTTTGAAACATCTATTCCGTTAGCAATGACTTGAATCTCATAATTTTTACACCGAGATCTTTCATAACTAGCAATCTCATTGGTCACTCCAATGCCACCTTTTGCCAAGGCAAGACATTTAGACCCAATTTTTTTTTCATGGTACAGCTGAATCCATCCCTTGATTATTGTCCACTTCCAATGTGTCAACTGATAGAGATAGTCCTTAATGGAAAACGACTTGAGATAAAACAGTTTTTCCTTCTCTTCAATTGAGTTATGCTCAAAAATGACTTTTTTAGGAAATGTTTTTAAAAACCTCAAAAGCCCTTTGGAAGCACCGGGGTAACGCATGATGACCAGATCATATGACTCAATATCTACAAGATTCTGAATAGCTATAAAGCTATTCCCTTTGGTTTGCTCACATCGTATATTTATTGGTATCCCTGAAGGTAAATCTCTAAGCTCATCAAAGAGCAATAGCCCATCAATATCATAATAGGTGCTAAGAAACTGAATTTTGGAAATGACTTTTTTAATAACACCTCTTGCGCTACTTCTTCTGATCATCCCAACGTAAACAATCTTCATAAAGTCTGACGAGGTAATAAACCCAACAATCTTCCACATCTGATGGGTAAATAGGTCAATAGCCTGAAGAGAATGAACCTAATTTGATAGCCAAAATTCTTATCAGTTTTAAAATCTCTATGATCCCTCGGTGGTAAGTCCATGTATTTAGTAAACTCCGCCTCACTGAAACCCCATTTCTTCGCAACATACTCATTATCTTCAAGTTGAAGGGAGGGGTCATATGTTGGATTTTTGAGCTCCTCCAATGCCTCATCCTTGGTTATTTCACCATTTAAGATCATATTAGATAAATGAGCTTTTCGCTTGTCTATAGAAAATTTTGTTGGCAGGTAGACTCCCTGGTACCATCGAGTGAATATTGATTCGTAGTGCTTGCCCCCATAATCCTTCCACCCTAGTTTGTCAGAAATTATTTTTTTTACTTCCAGCTTCTTATAAGCTATCAAGTTCAACAATTTCACATCTTTGATCTGCAAAGCCACTTCATACCAGTGGCGTTGTATTGGACCTAATTTAGGAAGCTTTCTTAATCTACCCTTCGCATACTTTGCATGAATGCTTTTTAGATTAGTTATATCAAACTTATCATACCTCCAATCAAATGGTAAGACAAACTCCGTTGCAAGGTTATTGCCACTTAGAATGGTTCGAATACCGTTTTCTTTGGCTATTTTATAAAGAGCTGCAAAAATAAATTGGTCAGTGGGCACCTCCAGGTCTAAAACAGATGCTTTAAAATACGAGAGTTGAATATCCTTAAATTCGTCCCAATCCATCACGAAAGTATGCAGATCAAAACCTAATTTATTTACAATATTATGAATGTTTTGTACTGCAATCTCGGAGTTCCACCCATTATCAAAATGCACACAAAGAGGTCGAAGGCCAAGCTCAGAAGTTAAATATGCCAGATAGGTGCTATCAACCCCACCACTTAAGCCAAGAATGCAATCATATTCCTGATTTCTCCCAATTTTCTTTACAGCTTCGACGGCTCGAGCTAATTCCTCACTCTTAATCTCTTCTGCTCTATGAATGGTCTTCTCAGCAATCTCATTAAAAGACCTACAATAATTACAGACTCCTTTCTCATCAAATGTTATTTGAGAGGTAGTGGTATCCATCACACAGTTTGAGCATTGAGTCATTTTAACTTTTCGTATAGTTTTATCTTTAGTTCATCATTAGGATAGTTAATCAATACCCCTTTTCTTTTTCCAGAATATACAAATAAACTACCTGCAGCCACTGCAGAAGCTCCTGAATCGATAGCTGCTTTAAAATCTTCGATTGAACCAGCCCCACCCAGTGCTACCAAAGGAATACTTACAGCTTCACTCACTTTTTTAATCAACTGACAATCATACCCCAGATACGTTCCTTCTCTCTGAATTGAATGTAGAATAATTTCTCCAATACCTAATTGTTCGCACTGCTTTGCAAATTGAATTGGATCTGAGCTTATTTTCTTCTTTCCATTATTGATATAAAATCCACTTGCTCCAAATAGATTCTTATTGATATCCAGGGAAGCTACAATACTTTGACTTCCAAAAGCAGCCACTGCATCTTGGATTAATTTTTCATTTATCAACGAGGTGTTGAGGATAATTTTTTCAACCCCCAAATTTAAAATTTCACCTATCTGCTCAAGTGTTCTAACACCTCCACCATATGCAATTGGCATGAACGCCTCGCTGACTATATCCTTAATAAGATGGTAATTAATTGATTGTTTGTGTCGGTTGTTCGAAATATTTAACAAGACCAATTCATCAGCTTCTTTATCATTAAAAATTCTAACGGTATTGATTGGATCTCCGAGATAATCATGCTTTTTAAACTTTAGCGATTTTACAAGTTTACCATCCCTAATAAGAAGTGTTGGAATTACTCTTACTCTTCGCATATCAATAATTTCGACCGTAATTGGATAATAGGCCCATACCAAATTTATGGCTCTTCTCCGGGTGAAATTGTACTCCTAAAATATTTCCCATTTCTGCACCACATACAAACTGATATCCATAATTACAGGTCAAAGTTGAATATGCACTGGGTACATTGTCAACGTGGTAGGAATGAACAAAATAGAATCTTGGCGTAATCAACCCCTCTATAAGTGAAAAATTTTGGTCCGAGATAACTTCATTCCATCCCATATGAGGAATCTTTAGTTCACTAGATAATTTAGAAGAATCGAACTTTACTACCTCACCTTTTAGCCACCCTAAACCAGGTTCTTTGCCTTCCTCACTACTTTCGAATAGTAATTGAAATCCCAAACAAATGCCTAAAACAGGTTTTTTATCAACAATTACGCTTTTAGTGAATCGATCATAAAATTCAGATTCTCTTAGTCTCTTAATTCCATTATCAAAAGACCCTACCCCAGGAAGGATAAATTTGTCAGCGTTTTCAATACCCTCAGAAGTTGATACAATTTCCGCTTTTTGGCCAACTTTCTTAAGCATGTTTTTGATGGAACCTAGGTTCCCCACTCCGTAATCTAAAATTGCGATCATTTTACTGTTCCTTTAGCAAATTGATATGAGCGAATCAACTGAATAATATAAATACCAGAGTAGGATAACGCATACAATAAAACCATTGTAAATACATCTTTAAAGTAAAAGTATCCGACCGCAAGGGCACTAAGATTGAATACAACCAAACAAATTTGTGTAATCAAATCTTCTTTGGTCCTCCTGACAACATAATACATATAACTGAGAGGACTTGCTACCATTTTAAAAAAATACAAAATACTAAGTGCTTGGGTGATGCGTCCTGCTCCATACCATTTATCTCCAAACACGAATTCGAATATTTCAGGAGCAAAGAACATCAATGTTAAAGTTGGCAGCAGACTAAGTAGTGATAACATTGAAAAAGTCTTTTTGAATATTGAAATGCAATTACCGTAACTATTGTAATCATCAATTGCTTTTTTTCTGAAAACTTCCAGTACTGCAGTTCCTACAAAGTTGATTGGTAGACCAAGTATTCTCTGAGAAAACTGATAATTTCCAAGGCTTACTTTTCCTCCAAGGAATTCGATGATGAATAGTGGTAATAGATTTATGTATTTATTAATTAAATCTCCAGGGAAAATATAGATAGCATATCTGATCTCTCTGATCACTAGTTTCCTAATCCAATTAGATGAAACGAGTTTTAGATATTTGGAATCATTCCTCAAAAAAGAAGCGATATTGATCGAGGAACTAATCAATGGGCCTGTAATGATAGCGATAAATAATCCATAAGGACCATCAATTAATATTCCAATCCCTATTACCACTACAATGCTGAAAACAGCATCAAAAATCTTAATGGAGGCCATTAACTTATACTTCCCCATTTTATTATTCCAAATCCCCAGGACTGATCCAAACCCGTTTAGAAAAACAGAAATGGGAAGGAAATACAAAAAGAAAAAATAGTTGTCATCTAATATTCCTGTTAGGAATGGTTTTGGAATGATGAACACTAAAATTGTAAGTATTGCTGTCACAATTACAGCAATGAACAGTGTGAGAATGAAGATGTTAACAATATCCTTCATCCGCTTTGAAAGCATAATAAAATGCACATAATGCGAAGAAATAAATAAGGTGAATAGTCCTACAACTGCAGCATACATTGCTGTATATCCATAATCCTGAGGATCATAAATTCTGGTAGTAATAGGAGCGGTGAAAAAAGGCAATATTTGAACAAAAGCAGTCCCTGAGAATAGGGTCAAAAAATTTTTAATATATTCATCACGACGAATTAAGGATTTTATCTTTTTAATCAAAACCACTATCATTTCACGTAATTGATAATCCCTTTCTTTATTTCATTTGCGGCATGACCATCACCATAGATCCCTTTTTTGAACTGTATATTTTTTGATAAATATTCATCTGCAACTGTAGCTATTAGCTCTTCAGAAGCTCCACAAATTCGGTTATATCCAAACTCCACTAATTCTCTCCATTCTGTTTCATCTCTTAACGTCAGACAAGGTTTTTCAAAAAAATAAGCCTCTTTTTGTACGCCTCCACTATCCGTCATCACGAATCGACAATTTTTTAACAACATCAACATATCGAGATATCCAACCGGATCAGTTGTTTTAACCTTTAATTCTATTTTATATTCCTGAAGCTTTTTCCTGGTTCTAGGATGAATAGGTAAAACCACTGGAAATTTTTTATTTAAATCATTAAGAGAATTCACTATTGACCTTAACCTTTCCTCGGAATCTGTATTTTCCGCTCGATGCAACGTACTCAAAACAAAATTCTGAGGCTCCAAGCTTAAATCATCTAAAATTCTTGATACTCTTTCAGCCTTGGCCGAAAAAGCTAATGACGCATCGAACATTACATCACCACATTTTACCAGTTTTTGCCCATCGAAAGGAAATCCTTCATTTTCTAAGTTTTCTCTAGCAGCCTCTGTTGGGAAAAAAAGTATACTTGAGACCCTATCTGTTATAATCCTGTTAACCTCTTCAGGCATATCGTCATTGAAGCTTCTCAGTCCAGCTTCAACATGTATGACCTTTATTTTGAGTTTTTTTGCTGCAAGTGCCCCTGCAAGAGTAGAATTCGTATCGCCATATACTAAGACAAAATTCGGTTTCTCGACTAGAAGGATCTCTTCAATTTTTTCCATCATTCTACCTGTCATATATCCATGGTGTCCTCCTTGCACTTCAAGATTGTATTTAGGCTCTGGAATCCCCATTTGATGAAAAAAAACTTCAGACATATTGTTATCAAAATGTTGACCTGTATGAATCAGTATTTCTTCAATTTCATCATCCTGCGCAAATAAATGACTCACCACTGACGCCTTTATAAATTGGGGTCTTGCGCCTACTATAGTTACGATTTTCATATCTTGATACAAGGAACTAAATTTTCCTCCGATTTAGGATTAACATTAAAATGAAGTATGGCAGAAAAGGAATTTTGTATCTCATTAGAGTACCAAAATTGAAAGTACTTATACCCACTGCAAATGCAAACAGAAGGGAAAATCCAAAACAAAAACTCAGAAAGGGATCTTGAAAAATCGAAACCAGCCGATTCTTAACAATCAGTCTAATAAAGAAGAATAGAAAAACTGTTGACTCAATTGCAGCTAATAACATCAAAGGATTTCTGACTTCCCAAAAATAGGGCCTGAATAAACTTACATTAATTGCCGCTGGTGAGAGTCTGATCATCCCTTGCCATGTCCCATCAGGAAGACCAATATCATAACCCCCATCACCACCATTTCTAGCACCCCATCCATATCGAATGTCATAAGCTGTTATACGGGCACGTTCAGCTAAACTTTCTAACTTGTATTTATCATCCTCCCTGGAAATTTGTTGAAGCGCAAAGAACCCCGAAATACCAAATAATATGAGTAGAAATGGGATAATCAATACTCTAAGAGCCACATTTCTAATTCGCTTTAAATTCTTCATGAACAGCCAAACGGCAACCATCGGAATAAAACAAATGAGGATATACTTTTTGATAGAAAAAATGAGAAAAAAGGAAATGATGAAAACTAGCACCTCTTTAAATGTTTGCTTTTTCAAATCTATCCACCTAATCAATGACCAGGTCATCCATCCTAAAGCACCAAGTGTTACCGTATCTTTCAGAATACCTGAACCCCAAAAAATTACAGATGGTATAAACAATACTGCAACTGCTAACCAGCCTGAATTATTGGGATATTTATTTTGAAGGGTAGAATACATTGCCCACATCCCTGAGAAACTGAAAACCGCAAAAAATAAAGAGGTAGCTGAATATGTGTGAAGGGTGAATAAGTCGAAGAGTGCCGTCAGTCTTACAACTGCATATGAAGCAGGATCTCGGTAATACCATATTCTAGTTGAGTAAGCGTATGTTTCATCCAAGGCTCTACTTCCACCATTGTCCAGCAATAGTTTGATTCCTGTGGTAATATCTTCCTGAAACGCTTCATAAATCCACCTGCTTCCATGCTCCCAATAATTAAATGTATCTCCTCCTCCATAGTAAAACTGATATAGCACTCCTAGCAATATCGCCCCTGCAAAACGTGCCCACAGCGCAGGCAAGAAGTATTTCTTGGTTTGATCATTGGTTACGTATGGCCTGATGAAATAGGCAATCACCGAAAACAGGATGAGGTAAATGGGTGTAACAATGAGATCCTTCAGCCCCATACTTAAGAGATTAAAATGGATGAAGAACTGATTCCTCCAACTTCTTCATGAAGCTTATCACCAGGCCGTAACCCCACAATTTCGATTTCACACTCTGGTGCTATTTTTCTAGCCAAATCAATGACTCTGAAAGCACTCATGTCTGGGGTAAGAATAGCGTCCGTCTCCGTTGAGATAGCATTCATGATGAAATGAGCCGCCTCCTCCTGCGCAATGCAAAACCTGGTGGCATCAGGATGGGTCACTTTGATAACCCCATTCTCTCGCTGCTTCTCAAACACCTCGAAAACTGATCCTCTTGCACCAATGATATTGCCAAGACGAACCACCTTAAACTGCCCTGGGGATAATTTATTGGCAGCCAACCAGTATTTTTCTGCCTCTTGCTTAGATTTTCCATAGATACCAATCGGATTTACCGCCTTATCTGTAGAGATGAGAATAGCCCTGGAGACATTATTCGTCTGGCACGCTTCGATAACATTCTGAGTACCGATTACATTTGTCTTGTGGCACTCTTCCGGATTCTTTTCCGCCATTACCACATGCTTAATGGCCGCTGCATGAATGACAAAATCCATTCCCTCCAGAACCTCGGTAAGACGAGGTAGATCACGAACATCACCCAATTTATAGTCTAGAGTAGGGAATTCTTCTGAAGGAAATACTTCCATCATCTCCAATTGCTTGATTTCATCACGAGAAAAAACAAGTATGCGGCGTACGCCTGTATCGGCAAGCTCCCGTACCAGAGCCCTGCCCAAAGTACCCGAGCCTCCTAAAATGGCAATATTTTTCCCAACGAAATCTGACATTTGCGTTATTCTTCATAGCAAATAAACAAATTGATGCTAACATAGCAGTCAGAATTTCGATCTACGACCAAATGTGTGGCATAACCGGATATATACATCTTTCAAATAATGCTCCAGACCTGAAAGAAAACCTGGAGTCAGCCACTCAATCCCTAAAGTTCAGAGGACCTGACAATCAAGCCACCTTTTTTCATCAATCGGTGGGACTAGGGCACACGCGCCTTTCGATCATTGATACGTCCGAAAAGGCCAATCAGCCCATGACAGATCAAACCGGAAGGTACACGCTTGTATATAATGGCGAAATCTATAACTACAGGGAACTAGCAAAAGAACTGACAATAGATTTTTCATCTACATCAGATACGGAGGTCCTCCTTTATCTACTCATCAAAGAAGGAAAGGAATGTCTTCCCAAGCTCAATGGATTCTTTGCTTTTGCGTTTTATGACTCCAAAGAAGAGTCTTTACTTCTCGCCAGAGACCGCATGGGAATCAAGCCCCTTCATTACTATCGAAACAAAGACTTTCTAGCTTTTGGGTCAGAAATGAAAGCACTGTTTAGCTTTCCCATCCCCAGGCAAATTGATCAGTCGTCGCTCTATTGGTACCTAAGACTGACCTATCTGCCTGCTGACATGAGCATGATTGCTGGTGTAAAGAAATTAAAGCCAGGTCATTTCATTCACATTGTAAATTCCACAGTAGAAATTGACTCCTACTGGGATTTTGAATCGCAAAACCTTTTCAATGGTCATTACTCAGACGCGAAAGATCAGACAGTTAAGTTATTGGAGCAATCCGTGCAAAGGCGAATGGTTGCCGATGTTCCATTGGGATCCTTTTTAAGCGGTGGCACAGACTCCTCTGCAGTTGTGGCCATGGCTTCTAAATTTGATAAAGACCTGCACACCTTCTCCATCGGCTATCGGGATCACGATTTTTTCGATGAAACCAACTTTGCAGAACTGGTTGCCGCAAAATTCAACACCAACCACACCACCTTCTCGCTAACAAACGATGACATGCTGAACAGCCTGAATGGCGTGCTTTCATACATTGATGAGCCTTTTGCTGACTCATCTGCCATCCCCACATTTATTTTATCTCAACACGTGAGCAAGCACATTAAAGTAGCATTATCGGGAGATGGTGCAGATGAATTATTTGGCGGTTATTACAAACACCTTGCATTTCAACGTTCAGGAGAAAAAAACCTACCAAATTATATCATTAAGTGGCTGGCCCCTCTGTTAAGTACTTTACCGTCATCTCGTTCTTCAAAGTCAGGGAATTTGGCCCGAAGAGCCGCTAAATATGCCCAGCTGATGCAAGTGAAGTCTTACGATAAATATTGGCACCTTGCATCATTCAACCCTTCTGCAGAGGAATTGATGATTAATCCCCCAAATGATGCAATTATCAACTCATTCATAGATCAATACCAACTTAGTGATGGTGAGATCAATCTTAATAATTTTCTAGATCTGGATCTTAAGATTGTATTGCCTGGAGATATGCTCACCAAAGTGGACCTGATGTCCATGGCAAATAGCCTGGAGGTCCGTGTCCCATTCCTCGATAAAGACTTGGTCGCTTTTGTCCGCTCTCTCCCTCCTAATTATAAAGTTGACAAAAATCGGAGGAAGACTGTGCTTCAAGATGCTTTTGAACATATTCTACCAAAAGAACTTCATCACCGCTCAAAAAAAGGATTTGAGGTACCTATGTTAAGTTGGATGAAGAATGAATTAAATGCATCTATCAATGAAGTGGTTTTTGATCAGGAATTTCTTGACATGCAGGGAATATTTGACTCCTCGCAGGTTATGAAGTTGAAAGAAAAGCTTCACTCTCAAAATCCCGGAGACGTGCACTCCACATTATGGACGATATACGTTTTTCAGGTTTGGTACAAAAAGTGGATGTCATGAAGGCGTTGTTTCTCGTACTGCATCGAAAGGATCGTTCGCCAGGCCAACGCTACAGACACGAGCAATACCTTAAGCATTTATCTGAAAATGGTATTGATTACGCAATTAGTCCCCTTTTAAAGACAGAAAAAGAAGACAGGACTTTCTATGGAAATAATTTACTTCCGAAAATTTGGGTCGGGATGAAAGCGCTCTGTAGAAGATTTTTAAGTGTGCTCTCCGCTGGAAAGTACGATGTTGTATATATCTATCGAGATGCATTCTTCTTCGGAACATTTTTTGAAAATTGGCTCAAACGAAAGAAGGTGAAAATCATCTATGATTTTGATGATGCTATATGGTTAATGGATGAAAATCCAAATCAGGGAATATTCAATAAACTTAAAAATCCGGAAAAAACAGGAAAAATCTGTAGCATCGCCGATCGTGTAATTGTTGGAAACAAGTACCTCAAAGGATATGCATCTCAATTCAATGATGACATTCAAATTATTCCAAGCACCATAGACCTGGAAAAATACCAGGCGGAGAAAGTACATTCAGAGAAGGTTTGCATTGGGTGGACAGGAAGTTTTTCCACCATCAAACATTTTGAAACGGTTTTACCTGCCTTGAAAAAAATTAAAGAAGTGTTTAGAGAAAATGTCTACTTCAAGGTAATCGGAGATCCAACATATGCATTTCAACCACTCGATATTAAAGGGGTAAAGTGGAACAGTGAAACAGAAGCCGAAGATCTTGCTGAACTGGATATTGGATTGATGCCATTACCTGACAATGAATGGACAAAAGGAAAGTGCGCCATGAAAGGCCTCCAGTATATGGCCCTTGAAATACCTACCATCATGTCCCCGGTGGGTGTCAACTCAGATATTATCCAGGATGGAGAAAATGGCTTTCTTGCATCCACTATCGATGAGTGGGTGGATAAGCTATCCTTACTAATTGAAGACGCTGACCTAAGAAAGCGAATTGGTAAAGCAGGAAAGAAAACAGTGGAAAAAGATTTTAGTGTAGAAGCGAATAAGGATAAGTGGCTGAGCGCTTTTCAGTTTGATTGATCTGATATCTGGTTTTAAAGAGGGTTTCTGACCTTAAGCCGGTCGGGCTCTTCATTTTTGGCTTAGCCCAAAAACGAAGCAAAAAACCCAAGGCTATGAATAAATTCCTAAAATTCAGACTGTTAGGTAGATGAAATCCAAACTCGCTACACTCAAACAGTGGATTTCAATCTCGATTATCTTTGTCTGAATTTCTTAACGGAATTTCTTCAAAGGCCACCTCAAAACCCCAAAATCAAAGAATTTCTCCCAATTTTGAGTTTTGATCTCAATCACTCGATGGAATAAGTGCTATTCAAAGTAAATAGCTCTCCCTCCGGTCGAGATGACAAAACTGGCAGGGGTTCTCTAATTACATATCCTTTAATCGCCCCCGAGCCTTTTCGTGCGCCGGATGTTTCCTTTTTGCAATTTTTTTACCTGTTCATAAGTAACCTGAGTTCGATGTGAGAAATAAAAGAAAACACCATAAATCCCCTCCTTGGAGGGGTGGGTTTTTACACAAATGTTTTTCTTTTTAAGTCAATTTTGACTCAAAATGACAGCTTTATGAAATACCCACCTCTTCCTCCCAAGAGGAGACTTTAGAGTCATTTTTGAAACAAAATTGACTTTCTTACATCGAGATGACGTTACATAAATCTCCGCCAGATTTTCGTTACCTTTTGATCTCAATCACGCGATGGAATAAGTGCTATTTAAAGTAAATACCTTCCAGTCGAGATAACAAAATTGGTAGGGGTTCACTAATTACATATCCTTTAATCGCCCCCGAGCCTTTTCGTGCGCCGGATGTTTCCTTTTTGCAATTTTTTTACCTGTTCATAAGTAACCTGAGTTCGATGTGAGAAATAAAAGAAAACACCATAAATCCCCTCCTTGGAGGGGTGGGTTTTTACACAAATGTTTTTCTTTTTAAGTCAATTCTGACTCAAAAATGACAGCTTTATGAATTACCCACCTCTTCCTCATCCCAAGAGGAGACTTTAGAGTCATTTTTGAAACAAAATTGACTTTCTTACATCGAGATGACGTTACATAAATCTCCGCCAGATTTTCGTTACCTTTTGACCTCAATCACTTGATGGAGTAAGTGCTATTCAAAGTAAATATCTCTCCTTCCAGTCGAGATGACAAAAATTGGTAGAGGTTCTCTATTTACATTTCTTTCAATCGTCCCCTCGCCTTTTCGTGTGCCGGATGTTTCCTTTTTGCTGCTTTTTTAACTTGCCTGTAATAGTCTTCAGCGAGATCTTCATCACCTTCTGCTTCGGCAATTTTACCCAGATGATAGAGTGAGTAGAAATAATATCCCATCTCGGTTGCCTGTGCTTCTTCAGCATATTTCATCCCACGCTTATAGTAATTCTTGGCTACCCCATAGTTTCTCCTCATTTCATGTACATGACCAAGAAAAAAACACGCATACCTGCCACTGTTTGCTTCATAACCTGTTTGACCACTATCCAATCGCTGAAGTATTTCCAATGATACTCGCTCTGTCTGAGCATACCTTCCGGACTGATACAGCAGCCGTGCATAATACCGATGGAAATAGGCATTGTCCGGAAACTGCTGGTTGAGGTACTGGCTCACCTGAAGAGCACCTGCAATATCATTTTCCTCAGTCGATAGTATACGCATCAGGTAGTATTGAGCTTCTGTACGAGAATAAAATGCATTTCTCGCCACTTCCTTGAGCTGCTGGATTCCTTTTTCTTTGTCCCCTTTCGGGAAAAACATCATAATTGGTCGAAGTAAGGGATACTCATCCCTGATCCATTCGGCGTAATAATTGAAAAGCGCATCACCAAAAAGCAACTCCGGACTATACTCTTCATGTCCCCTGCATTCGCCCAGGTATTTCAGTGATTTGCTACCTGCCAATGCGGCCTTTCGGTACTCCCTCCGCTCTGAATACAAGCGACCTTCAAACGCATAGGCTGCAGCCAGAAAAAAAGCTCCTTCTATCTCATTATAATTATCACGAACATTCTCTGCCAAAATTTTCGTGGTATCCATATAAGCCAAAAACTCTTCGTCCCAGGTGGCAATATTATAATCCGGAACGATGCGCCACCAGTAGTTGAGTCCCTTTAACAAATAGGGAAGCGGATGCCAGGGATACTCATTTTGTAGATAGCTAAAGTGATTATGAGCTTTTTTGAACTCAAAATTGTACATCGAATTGATGGCTGCTGTACTCTCAATTTGAATGAACGGATTGACTAACAAACTGTAACGCGCACTGTCTCCATCCGCCGATCCGTTTGACCGCTGAGCCTGAACACTCACCGAGAATAGGAATAGCCCTGACAGGATGATATTTTTGACGTTCAATTGCATTCAATCGCAAATCTAAATGACCAACCGATTAACTACGTATCGAAAACAGTTTCTTGAAGATTGGTTCGATTTTAACGGAGCAGGTATGTTTTTCATTATCTGCATGACGTACATCGCGCTACTTTTTGTGAAACGAATCTTCATCATCGACTCCATAGCAGCCTTTGAGGTGCTGAACGAACGGGGAGATATCTGGGTATTTGACATCTTGTATGGCATCCAATATTTAAGCGTCCCTATCTTCCTGGCATGGAAATGGTCCTGGACAACTTTGACACTCTGGATCGGTTGCTTCATGTTTGGTTATCGTATTCATTTTAATCAGCTCTGGAAAATGGTGATGCTGGCAGAGATCGTCTTCTTTTTGCCGGAGATTGCCAAAGTACTCTGGTTTACGCTTTTCTACACAGACCCGGACTACAACGATTACATGGCTTTCTATCCATTTTCCCTCATCAACCTGGTGGATTACACACAAATCGCACCAAAATGGCACTATCCCCTTAAGTCAATCAATCTTTTCGAAGTACTTTACTGGCCAGTGCTTGTATTAGGCATTTACTTTTTGAGTGGAAAAAAACTAAAGTATTCTGCCTACATTGTTTTTAGCACCTATGTACTTTTCTTCTTTGTGTGGCTGGCGTTCTATCTGGCGGTGTATTAATTTGATGTGTAAATCAGAAAACACCCTTGTTGTTCCGAATCGTCAGATCGCCGAAAGGAGACGTTGATCCTATTTATTTCGTCCAGCTTAAATTTTTTCGAAGATTTCTCCTAGCGTCGAAATGACAGATACTTTGGAGCATTCGGTCAAATAAAAAATTAGCAGGATCTCAGCGGCCCGCCCGCTTAGCGCCGGTGTGGCCGCAAGGAATGTGTGGTGGGGCGACCCAAATAATTTCTAAAAGATGTTAAAAAACTCACCCGATTGCTGAGGTCTTCGTACTATCATCCAAAAAGGGACTTTTTTTCAATACCTTGCACATCAATTTGTTATTCAAATCCAATAGCTCAATTTCCTTAAAACTTCAGGTTAATTGCTATTTTCGCCCTTCACATTAATTCAACTATGGGATACCAAAAGATTAATATCATCACTGGCTGGATTGCCTTTCTTATTGCACTTGTTACTTATTGCCTGACCGTAGAGCCCACGGCTAGTTTTTGGGATGCAGGAGAGTTCATTGCTTGCTCGTACAAGCTAGAGGTGCCACACCCACCGGGAGCGCCATTCTTCCTGCTTACAGGTAGAATGTTTTCACTGATGGCGGGAGGAGATGTAACCCAGGTTGCCTACTGGGTGAATATGCTGAGTGTGGTAAGTAGTGCATTCTTTGTGCTTTTCATATTCTGGTCAATTACACACCTGGCCAAAAGAGCGCTGAAGGTCAAAAAAGGAGAAGAAACTACCACCGATACCATCCTGATTATGGGAACTGGATTAGTAGGTGCGCTGGCCTGTACTTTCTCCGATTCGTTCTGGTTCTCGGCGGTAGAGGCTGAGGTGTATGGCATGTCTGCCTTCTTCACATCGTTCGTATTTTGGGCGATTCTAAAATGGGAGAATATGACCGAAGAGCAGGACCGTGCGAGATGGCTGATCCTGATCGCTTACATGATGGGGCTTTCCATAGGGGTCCACCTGTTGAACCTGGTTGCCATCCCGGTTTTAGGCCTGATCGTTTATTTCAAATATTATGAGAAAGTCACCAGAAAAGGTATCATCTACACGATGCTCATTTCAGCTGCCATTGTACTTATTGTCCTTGAGGGAGTCATTCCGGGACTACCGTCCATGGCTGGAAAAATAGAATTATTCTTTGTAAATGGTCTTGGGCTTCCATTTGGATCAGGCGTGATCTTCTTTGGTTTGTTAGTCATCGGGGGTCTGGTTTATGGAATTCACTACTCCATTAAGCGAAACAAGTACGTACTGAATACTTCTTTGCTAGCCCTGGCTTTCATCCTGATCGGATATTCTTCTTACGCTATTGCGGTGATTAGAAGTAACTACAATCCACCCATTGATGAGAATAACCCAGAGGAAATCATCTCATTCGTTTCTTACCTGAAAAGAGAGCAGTACGGAAGCCGACCATTATTTAAGGGGCCTTACTACACGGCTGACCTGATCGAAAACAAAAAAGGTGCTCCGGTTTACATGCGAGGAGAAGATGAGTATGTAATTAAAGATTATAAAGTAACACAGGTGTATGATCCTGCCCATACGACCATTCTTCCACGAATGTATAGCTCGGATCCAAATCATATCAGAAAGTACAGACAGGTCACAGGCTTGCGTGAAGGAGAAAGACCCAGCTGGGGAGATAACTTTTACTACCTGATTGTTCACCAGCTCGGACATCAGTATTTCCGATACTTCATGTGGAATTTCTCTGGCCGTGAAAGCGACATCCAGGGCGCTGGATGGGTTGGATTAGCAGGAGCATTTGATAAGCTTCCTGAAGTGTTAGCGAATAATAACGGTAGGAACATCTACTTTGGGCTGCCGCTCCTACTGGGACTTTTCGGCATGTTCGTGCAGTACAAAAAAGATGTCAAACTATTCTCAGCCACTGCACTACTGTTCTTCATGACCGGTATTGCCATTGTGCTTTACCTGAATACCCCTCCGATTGAACCACGTGAACGAGACTACATTTATGCTGGTTCCTTCTACATTTTCACGATCTGGATTGGATTTGGAGTGATGGCCTTATACGACATTCTAAAGAATATTTCGAAGCAGAAAAAAGTCGCTGCAGTGCTCGCTTCGGTAATCGGTCTCTCGATACCGGCATTGCTGGCCAGTGAGAACTGGGACGATCATGATCGATCGGATAGATACTTCTCAGTAGATGCAGCAAAAAACTATCTTTCGTCTGTTGCCCCTCAGGGTATAATCTACACCGGAGGTGACAATGACACTTTCCCGTTGTGGTACGCACAGGAGGTGGAAGGCTTCCGAACAGATACCCGCGTGCTTGTACTGAGCTATTATAATACAGACTGGTATATTCAGCAGTCTGCCAGACAGGCATATGAATCCGATCCACTTCCGTATGGTTTACCGATCGGTCATTATCAGCAAGGTGGGCTTAATGATTACCTCCCTGTTTATGAGCGTGAAGAACTGAAAGGCAATGCAATCAATGCCAAGCTGTTATTGAAGTTTATTGAAGATGAGAATCCAGGACTTCAAATTCCAACAGCCATCAGTGCCTACAATTCTGTACCTGCTCGAACCTTGTTTCTGGAGATAGACACCATGAAGGCAAAACAAATTGTGCCGGAAGACATGCACGACATGATCGTGGACAAGCTGGTACTAAGAATCAAAGGTCGAGCTTTGGAGAAAAAAGATTTAGCATTCCTGGATCTGCTGGTAAACTCAAACTGGGAGCGACCGATCTATTTGAACAACACTTCCATTGCCCAGCTAAACATTGATATGCGTCCACATGTAGTGCAGGAAGGGATGGCTTACCGTGTGCTTCCGATCAGAAACCCCGCAGATGCACGCTCAGGCTATCCGGTAAATACTGAGGTGATGTTTGATAATGTGATGAACAAGTTCTCCTGGACAAACCTGAATGATCCAAGTGTTTACTACACTCAAGATTACCTAGGGTTCGTATTAAACTCAAGATCTACATTTAATACATTGGCTGAGAACCTCATTGAAGAGGGTGATTATGCTAGAGCTGCCCAAGTGCTAAAGAAATGTCTGGAAGTGATGCCCGATGAATCTGTACCGTATGACTTTTTCAGTGTTCAGCAGGTAGACATGCTACTTAAGGTAGGCGAGCCTGAATTGGCCGATCATGTTGCTGAACGTACTTCGATGTATGCTTCGCAATGGCTTGACTATTACTTCTCTACTGACAGTTCGGAAACGAATGAACTGCAAAAGCAGCTATTATCGCTGAATGAAATAGCCAGAGCCTACCGGGCAAATGGAGAACGAGAAAAAGCAGCAGCGTACGAAGAACTATTTAATAACTACTACACTCAGCTTCAGGGTAGCTAAAATAAACTGACACAAAAAAAGAAAAACCTCCGATTGGAGGTTTTTTTATGTCTTGAATCCTGATGGATTATTGAATCAATGTTTTAAAAATTTATACGCTTTTTTGAATCGCTTGTCTTCATCCTTTACAATCAGGAAGTAGTAGCCTGTGGCCAAGTCCTTCACAGGAATTTTGTATTTGTTAATCCCTACCTCCTCTGGTTTGATTTGAAGTTTATTTCCAATCATGGAGTTTAATTCAAATTCCGCATTGGAAAACTCACTATCCAGCTGAACGATGATATGCTCAACGGCCGGGTTGGGATAAATACTGATTCTTGATTCTTGCGATAGACCTGATCCCCCTTGGGCAAGGGTGGCTCCACTAAAAAGGAGCGAGAACGATATGATGATCAGTTTATTGCGCATGGTAATACATACAAATTACGCATTTTTTTTCATATTGTTCCTAATGGTCAGAAAATAATAACCGTTAATTAACGTTAATGAGGGCATTTTCCATTGTATTTTTCAATGAAATAATTGATTTAAACCAATTGAGAGGGTTTTTATTTTTTGTCGATTTTTTTAAAACATTCATCTATTTGTTAAAGAAGCTTCCAAATTCCACTTAGTCGGTCTGGATTTTTGTTCTGGATAATGGTATTATTGAGCTTCTAATCAATACAATATTACTTTCAATGAAGCTAATCCTAACCTACCTAACACTATTACTAGTAGTATCATCCGTTATTAGCCAAGAAAAAATCAAATTTGGCGATTTCGATAAAAAGTATTTCAAAACAAATCATTGCCCAATTGATTCATCTGCTGGTGCATATGTAATAAAAGATTATGGGCGTTCTTCTCTTAATCACAATTATGAACTAGAATTTGAGTACCATGGAATAATTAAAATTCTAAGCAAGGATCAATTTGATCTTGCTGATGTTGAAATTCGACATCATGAAGATAGTAGGGTATCAAAATTTAAAGCATCGACTTATAACTATGAGAATGGTAAAATTGTAGAATCTACATTAAAGAGAAAGGATGCAAACATTGAATCAATAGACGATGATACTAAGAGTTTTAAATTTAATCTTCCAAATGTTAGAGAAAACTCAATTATTGAATACACATATAGTGTAACAAGCGGAAATTTAACAAGCCTTAAAACATGGGCATTCCAAACAAATATACCGGTTTTAAAAAGTCAATATGAAGTTTTAGTACCCAACTATTTTGATTATGAAAGGCTTTTACAAGGCTACCACCCTTTAACAGTTGCTGAAATAAATGAAGCTTTCAGAACAGTCGGAAGTGAAAGAATTCCCATTCAACATCACAATTATGTAGCATTGAATGTCCCAGCATTCAAAAATGAACCATACATAACTACATCTTCAGATTATATTTCGAAAATTAATTTTGAGCTAAAGAAATATCAATTCCCAGGACAAATTGTGAAGACTTATTTGCCAGAAAATTATGCATCTCTAGCAAAAGGAATATATGAATCGGAATACCAAAAAGATATTGAGAAAGCTAATTTCGTCAATGATATTACTGAAACTCTAAAAGCGAATTCAAATACGGAAGAAGATCTCGCCAAATCCATCTACTATTTTGTGAGAGATAATTTTCAAGAGGATTACAATAATGATTACCTCTCATTGAGAAAAGTATTTTCTGAAAAAAAAGGAACGGCTAGTGATATAAATCGAATTTTGGCCTCCATGCTAATCGAGGCTGGTATCAAAACCAATCTTGTTAGAATAAGCACAAGAAAACATGGAAGAGTCAACCCTTATATTCCAATAGCGCGTCAATTCAACCTTACTATTGTGAAAATAAAAATTGGAGATGTAGATATTCTTTTAGACGCAACGGATGAAAATACCCCATATGGTGCTTTACCAAAATATTGTATAAATGGAAAAGGCCTTGTGATAGCTCCGATAGAGCAATGGATCAAACTTGAGCCATTTGATAATAACGGGACTACATATAGTGGAATATTCGAAGTTTCAAATGATGGCATTTTAAGCGGAAATGTTACAATTAGAAGGACGGGTTATGAAGCATGGAGCTTTAAAAGTGATCTACAGGATGATGGGGTTGATGATTACAAGCAGTCCTTTTATGAAAACAATGAGACGTGGGAAATTAATGAGCATGAAGTTGGAGAACTAGTAGACAGTTTTCAATTAGATGAGAACATAGAACTAGATATAGAGGATAAGGTCGATGATTTAGGAGATTTACTTTACCTAAATCCAATTATCATAGGTCAAGTAAATGACAATCCGTTTAAAACTGAGGGCAGAAAATTCCCAGTTAACTTTGGAGCTCCTTTCACAAACACTCATATAATAAAATATCTTTTGGCAGATGGATTAGAAGTAGTAGAGTTGCCTACCGCCAAAAGTATATCACTTCCTAATAATTCAGGTAAATTACTCTACAGCGCCTCTTTACTAAATAATGAGATTGTTATAACTACCAGAATACAAATCAATAAAAGTGAATTCTCAGCTGAGGAATACCCATACCTTAGAGAGTTTTATGCACAAATTGTTGAAAGGCATGGTCAACAAATCGTAATGAAAAGACAATGAAATTTTTGAGCATTATAGCATCGCTATTAATCTTCCATCTCGTTCAGTCTCAAAACTATTCTGTTGAGAATCTCCCAGAAAATCTAAAAAACGGCTCTGATGCTGTTGTCAGATTTAGTGAGGGTGAGTTTGAAATTTTATCTATAGATAAAGCTAAGTATCGAACTAAGGCAGTCATCACAATTCTCAATAAGGATGGAAATCATAATGCCGCAATAGGTGTATTCTATGATAAACTGATCTCTGTTAATAACTTTTCTGCATTCAAATATGATGCCTCAGGTAAAAGAATTTTTAAAGCTAAGAACTCAGATTTTGTAGACCAGGCAATTACAACTGGGGTAAACTTCTATGATGACAATAGAATTATTGGAATCGATATGAGGCAAGATGAATTTCCATATAGCATTGAATATGAGTATGAGTTAACATTTAAATATTTGTACTTCATCCCCAAATGGTACTTCCATTCCGGTATTTCCGAGGCGGTGGAGTTTTCCAGATATTCAATTATATCACCAGAGGATCTTAAACCACGTCAACAAAGTGTTAATACAGATAATCCTGAAGAATCTTATGAAGAAGGAAAACTAATCTGGGAATGGGAGAGAAGTAACCTTAAAGCAATAAATCCAGAACCATATGGCCTTTCATTCAAAGAACTAGCACCTCATGTTATCGTCTCACCTTCAAAATTTGAGTTTGACGGTTATAGAGGAGATTTATCCACTTGGGACGGTTTTGCTAAATGGCAAAACATACTTAATGAAGGAAGAAGTGAAATCCCACAAGAGACTGCTGATTACATAAAGAAAGCAACTCATAACCTGAGTGACGAGGAAAAAGTAAAGGTTATATACGAATATTTACAATCCAAAACAAGGTACGTTAGTATTCAACTAGGAATAGGTGGATTCCAACCATTTCCTGCAAAATTTGTAGACGATGTTGGTTACGGTGACTGCAAAGCATTAAGCTTTTATACCAAGTCTTTGCTTCAAGAAGTTGGAATTGAATCTGATTACACATTGGTGTATGGAGGAGATAACCCACCAATTATCAATAAAGACTTTCCAAGCCCTGCCTATTTTAATCACGTCATTCTAAATGTACCCTTGGCAGAAGATACTATTTGGTTAGAATGTACAAGTCAAACAAATCCATTTGGCTATTTAGGCTCATTTACTGGTAATAGAGATGCCCTTGTAATATCAAATGAAGGTGGAAGTATTGTTCGTACTCCGAAATATGATTTGAAAAAGAATCAAAGGATTTCCAATGTTGAAGTAAAAATCAATGAACTTGGAAATGCTTCATTAAAAATTAAAAATCAATACAAAGGATTGGAATATGAATATGGCAATCTTAACTTCTATGTCAATTACGGTAATGATCGACAAAAAAAATGGATTCAGAATTCTATTGACATTCCCTCGTTTTCAATCGACTACTTTGAATTTATTCATAACAAGGATATTCCAAGTATCGAACTAAAAACATCTTTATCCGCAAATAAGCTTGTGAGTAAATCTGGAACAAGATATTTCTTGCAACCTAATATCATTAACAAGAACAAATGGATTCCCAACAAAGACAACAACCGGACACAAGATATTATTGAAGATCATGCGTATTGGGAAATTGACACTGTAATCTATGAACTGCCTGAACAACATACTGTTGAGGCGTTTTTTGACCCTATTGAAATATCATCAGAATTTGGTGAATATTATGCTGAGATAAAAAAAGGAGATGACGGAAAGATCATTTATTTAAGAACCTATAAACAGTTTGATGGAGTATTCCCTAATACTTCTTATGAGAATTACATTAACTTTCATAAGCAGATCGTCCGTGCAGATAAAAAAAGGATCTCATTTATAAAGAAAACATAACTATTGATTCATTACCGATCCTACCGCATTTGGTAAAAAACCGATAACATCTGAAGCTTGTATCCACGGCATTTCTAACTGCCTGACTGCCTGGTCGCCAGCTAGTCCATGGAGATAAACTCCGAGCTGTAAAGCATGAAATGGTTCCAGCCCCTGAGCTAACAATGCTCCGACCATGCCTGTCAGCACATCCCCACTCCCTGCAGTGGCAAGCGCTGGATTCCCAGTAGGATTAAAATGAATTTCTCCTTCAGTGTTGCAAACTGCTGAATAGGCTCCTTTCAGAACAACATTTAGCTTGTGCTTTCGACTAAAGGTTCTGAGCTTTTCTAGCTTATCGAAATCATCTTTCCAGCCCCCAGCCAATCGCTTAAATTCTCCGGGATGTGGAGTCAGAATGGAGTCCTTTGGTAATAGCTTAATGAGACTTTTCTTTTTGGCCAATAGGTTGATACCGTCTGCATCTATGACCATTGGCTGGCTGGTTGACTTTAATAATTTCTCAAGTGCATCCTGTGTCTTTTTGCTTGTGCCCAAACCGGGCCCCACGAGCACCGAATCATCAGAAGTTGGAATCGCATGAATCTCATTTGTCCCTTTTCCATCAATCACCATGGCTTCAGGTACGGAAATCTGCAGGATATCAATCCCGCATTTGGGTACACACACATTTATAAGGCCGGCACCCATTCTGAAAGCAGCCTCGGTACAAAGAACAGCTGCTCCCATTTTCCCTTTACTTCCTGCAACTATCATGATGCGACCAACCTCATTTTTATGGGTGAATTTTAACCTGGATGGAAACAGTGGTGCTATTTCTTCTAATTCTGTTTGATAAAAGTGAGTCTCTTGTTTTGCAATAAAAGACTGATCTAAACCAATATCAATTAGCTGCCACTCTCCAACATATGGATAGCATTCTGGCAAGAAAAAAGCCAATTTTGGAACTTGAAAAGAAAAGGTATAGTCAGGCTGGAATGCGATTGCGTCCTTTGGAAGTGGCTGGTTTGCATATAAGCCCGAGGCAATGTCAATGGCGAATTTCAGACAAGATTGCTTGTTTAAGTATTCAACAACTTCCCTATAAAATCCCTCGAGTGGTCTGGACAAACCCGAACCAAACAGGCCATCGATGATGATATCATCATCACTAATTCCAGGAAGATCTTTTACTTCACTGAGTATTGCATACAACTCAGATCGCTCAAGGTTGGCTTTAAAATCTTCCGATCCCTTCCGAGGATTACCCACAACATACAAGTATACCTCCCAACCCTTCTCTTTTAGCAGACGACCAATTGCCAATCCATCCCCACCATTGTTTCCGACTCCACAAAAGATTTTTACAGGTCTTTTGTCCCGATTTGTTTCCAGGAATTTTAGCACAAAAGATTCACTCGCCCTTTCCATCAGATCGAGGGACGAAATCGGCTCATTCTTGATGGTGAATTGATCTGCTTCGCGTATTTGCTGGGAAGAAAGTACTTTCATGACAAACTAGCGATCTACTTCGCCCATATTTAAATCCATCGAACCTAAAATAGCAAATAAATCGGCCAGCATACAGCCTCTGCTGATTTCTGCCAGCACTGAAAGATTACTTAGACTTGGTGCTCTGGCTTTGCACCTCAACGGCTGATCAGATCGCCCGTCTGCTCGAAAAAAGTACCCAAGCTCTCCTTTCGGGTTTTCTGCACGAATGTAAAAATCCTGGGCCTTTGGTCTGATTTTCTTTGGTACCATCGCACGGGGATCAAATTCTTTGGTCCGCTTGTGCTCTCCCAAAAGTTTTTCCACACACTGCTCGATGATCTTTATCGACTCCCAGCATTCCTGATATCGAACCCAGTTTCGATCCCAGCAATCACCCACAGCCCCCATTTTCCCCTCACCAACAGGAACTTCAAAATCCAGCTCCGGATAGACACTGTATCCGTCTATTTTTCTTAAATCATATCGTAAACCCGAGCCTCGAAGCATGGGGCCGGTAACACCATAGTTGATGGCTAGATCTTTGGGAAGCACACCGACATTAGCCGTTCGTTCTATGAAAATTTTATTGTTGATCAGCAGCGTCTCTGAGTCCTTTAACTTAGGCTTCAGGTAATCAACAAACTGTTTAGCTCGTTCTTCAAAATCAACTGGCAGATCATAAAATAAGCCACCAACCCAGATATAATTATAAAGCATGCGTGCACCACTCGCCCACTCAAGCATACGCAGAATGTGCTCACGATCCCGCATCATCCAGAGGAAAGGAGTCACTGCTCCAATGTCCATTCCGTACGTTCCTATAGCGATAAAGTGAGCTGCCAATCGGTTCAATTCTGAGACCAATACACGTGTATACTCTATGCGTTTAGGGATTTCTTTGTCAATACCCAACATCTTCTCCACTCCCATCACAAACGCCCACTCATTGTTCATGGCCGCCGTGTAATCCATTCGGTCTGTATATGGGATGGTTTGATTATAGGCCAGAGATTCGGCGTGTTTTTCAAAGCATCGGTGTAAATATCCCATGTGTGGAATGACATCCACAACAATCTCACCATCGGTGACCACTTCCAGTCGTAGAACTCCATGGGTGGATGGGTGCTGCGGACCGAGGTTAACAATCATTTCCTCGGTTTTGAGGTCCTCCTCACGGTATTTAAGCGGCTCAGATTTTGTAAGGAATGATTCTACCATGATTAATATTTCACTTTTACATCATGGTACTTCTCCTGCTCCACATAATCTTTACGGAGTGGATGTCCCTCCCAATCACCGGGGAGCAAAATTCTCCTAAGATCAGGATGACCTTTGAATTGTATTCCCAACAAATCATATGCTTCCCGCTCATGCCAGTCAGCAGTTCTCCAGATTTCTATTAAAGAATCGATTTTGGGTTTTTCTCGATCTAATTCGACTTTCAAAGCCAGATGCAAATCGTGCGGAATACTGTACAAATTGTAAATCACCTCCACCGTATTCTTTTCTTCTCCATTGTCCAGCCCTGTCAGGCAGGAAAGAGAGTCGAAATAGGTTTTTTCGTTAGCATGCAGGAAGTTACAAACCGAAACAATATGATCCGCATGAATCAATAAAGCCCTAGGAGTAGATCCTTCATCCTCGCCTAGCACAGCTCTAGGAAACTCTGTCTCAATCAAAGATTTGATTTCTTCAAACTGCATCTTTCTCCATTAATTTTTCCAATGCTTTTGGGGCTAGCACTGACTCAGTTCTGATTTTCTCCTGCAACTTCAAAAATCCACCAATTAAAGCCTCTGGTCTGGGCGGGCAGCCCGGAACATACACATCCACAGGAATCACACGATCTACACCTTTCAATACATGATAGCCATGCTCCCAATACGGACCTCCACAGTTTGCACAGGAGCCCATAGAAATAACATATTTTGGATCTGCCATCTGCTCATACAGTCGTTTTACCCGTTCAGCCATTTTAAATGTAACCGTCCCTGAAACGATCATCACATCTGCCTGTCGCGGTGAGTTTCGTGGGATGACTCCAAAACGATCCAGATCGTATGCAGAAGCTGAAGTAGACATAAACTCTATCGCACAGCAAGCCAGACCAAATCCGACAGGCCACAGACTACTCAGCCTCGCCCAGTTCAAAAGGTCATCCAATTTTGATACGATGATTCCTCCCTCACCGGACTTTAAAGCTCCAATATTTATTTCTTTTGATTCGCTCATTTAAACTTATCATATGCATTCGCCGGAATCTTAGATTGAAAGCTCGAAGATTTTGGCTTTGGTCGCACCCATTCCAGCATGCCCTTTGCCCATACATACGCCAGGCCAATAAAAAGAATTCCAATAAAAATGAATGTTTCGATCATAGAGAATTTACCCCAAAGGCCTTTTGTCTGTTGCATCAATTCTTCTTTGCCAAATACTGTAGCCCAAGGAAAAAGAAAAACCAGTTCAGCCTCAAAAAGTAAAAATATGAGTGCGATAATATAAAAACGCACATTGAATTGACCCCATGCAGTTCCTGACGGCTCCTCCCCGGATTCGTATGTAGTTTGCTTCTCAGGTGTGGGTCTGGATGGGCGTAGTATTTTACCTACCAACATCGTTATCATCAGGAAAGCAATTCCCCCAATGAGAAATAAAAGCACGACACCAAAACCACTGATTTCAATCATAATGGGAAATTACAGGGAATCAATGAGATATTAAATGAAAAGTGTCGCTTAATACAATCCTATTAGAATTTCAATGGATCCAAATGTTTAAAGTGTCCATTTTGCTTGATCCGTTCCTGTGCATTTTGTGCCCTTTCCAATGCAGGAAGTAAATGTTCCAGGTGTGCAATAGCGAATTGCAATCGCTCATTCTCATCACTCATAGTCAGGAGCTTGTATTCCTCTTCAGGCTTTAATCCTATTTTATGACCAATATCAAAGACAGAGTTTATGGTGGAAATATCAGGCACCTCCACCTCGTCAAGCCACCCGAATAGTCGAGCACTCATTTCTTTAAACTGATAAAGCAAGCTGGGGTCACCCACATCATCCCCTGATAGCAGGTAGTCAATTTTTCCTCCAGCATATTCCTTCTCGCCCCAGGGATTCCAAAAATCCAATACATGAAAAGCCTGCTTTGCCTGGGTTTTTATATCCATTCGACCATCATCGTATTTTTTTGTCACCTCTACAATCTCTACCTCAGTCCCTAATTCAATTTTATTTAAAACATAAGATGGGATCCCAAAAGTGTCTTTTGCTTCCAGGCAATCGTTGATTAATGCCTTGTAACGTGGCTCGAAGACGTGAAGGTTAACTGCCTCTCCGGGAAACGCCACAATATTCAAAGGGAAAAGCGCAATTTCTTTCATAGCGTTGAAAACTCGGTAGTGCGAAAATAGTTTGGTACTTTAGACCAGCAATGAGGATTGTTCGAATAAATAAAGGAAAAGTAGTGAATTTACCCATCAGATTGGTCTCTGCAATAATCATGGTGGTCATCACAATTTCACTGATGGATGCCTTGCCTGAACCCTGGTCCATTTTTATTGCGATTGCTATCGCTTCATTTTTACCTGGTATTTGGTTTGCCTCTTACATCATCATTGTCAATGAAGAAAAGAAAACCATATTTGATGGGATTTGGACCATGGGGCACAAGTTTGGAAAACCGATAAAATATGAATCAATAGAAAAAATTTTTATTAATCGGGTGAAGACGAAGCAAACGATGTATTCGCTTTCCAACAGACAAAATGTAGTGACAGATCATGAATATCGGGCCTATTTAAAACTGGATAATGGAGAAAAGTTTTACCTGCTCAGTCACCCCTTGGAAGAGACTGTGGAAGAGAAGGTGATAAAAATCAGGGAGAAGCTTGGCTTAAACCAATCTTAAAACCATTTCGATGGTTAGTTTTGCCTCACCCAAAAATTCAACATGGCAAAATTTCACACCCTTAAAGTCGCCACACTTTCCAGACCCACGGAGGATTCTGTAGCAGTGACTTTTGAAATACCCGAAAATTTAAGAGAGGAGTTCTCCTTTACTCAAGGCCAGCACCTTACATTGAAGAAAGACATTGATGGAGAAGACACCCGTCGATCTTACTCCATCTGCTCTTGCCCCATTGATGAAAGACTAACAATAGCAATCAAAAAATTAGATGGTGGGAGATTTTCTACCTGGGCCAACGAGGATTTGAAAGCTGGAGATGAAATCGAAGTAAACCCTCCACATGGCCATTTTTATGTACCATTAAATCCTGAAAATGCCAATTCTTATGTGGCATTTGCAAGTGGAAGCGGGATCACACCGATCATGTCTATCATTGAAACAACCCTGCGGACAGAGCCTGAGAGTGAATTCACTTTATTCTATGGGAATCGTAGAACAGGCTCTATCATTTTTCAGGAGGAATTAGAAGCACTAAAAAATCGATACATGGGCCGATTTAGTCTGTATCATGTGCTAAGCAAGGAACGGCAGGAGTCCGATATGTTCAATGGAAGAATTGATGGTGAAAAAATTCAATCTTATGCACGGCTGTTCTTTGACCCAGAATCTGTAGACCACTACTTCACTTGTGGACCAGAAGAAATGATGCTTTCTGTTCAAAGTGAGCTCAAAAACCTGGGAGTCCCCGAAGACCGCATCCACTTAGAATTGTTCACATCGCCTGAGGGCAAACTTGGTGGAAAAGAAAAAGAGGTAAAGCATGAAAAAGCTCATGCGGAAATTACGGTAGTACTTGATGGTAATAGTCTAACCTTCCCATACGATTCTGATAAGTCTATTTTGGATGTGGCGTTTGATAATGGTGCCGACTTGCCTTATGCTTGCAAAGGAGGCGTTTGTTCCACGTGTGTTTGTAAAGTAGAGGAAGGAGAAGTAGAAATGGATGTAAACTATGCACTCGAACCGGATGAATTGGAACGAGGGCTGGTGTTAAGCTGCCAATCCTATCCTAAGACAGATAAGGTGAAGCTGAATTTTGATGTTTGATTCTAACCGAACAAAGAGGAATTCATACGTGTTAAGTAATTTTGAAACAAAGCATTAGAAGATGGACATAAAGCGATTAGAAGATCATTTTAACGAGAAGATCGATAAAGACATCCGCATCGAGCCCAAAGACTGGATGCCTGAGAACTATCGAAAAACATTGATCCGCCAGATTTCTCAACACGCTCACTCGGAAATTGTGGGCATGCTTCCAGAAGCAAACTGGATTACTCGGGCTCCTACATTGCGTAGAAAGGCGGCCGCACTGGCAAAAGTGCAGGATGAAGCAGGGCATGGACTTTATCTATACAGCGCTTGTGAGACCCTCGGTGTAGAAAGAGATCAGCTTCTTCAGGATCTTCATTCTGGAAAAGCTAAATACTCTTCTATCTTCAATTACCCGACCTTGACCTGGGCAGACATAGGTGCGATTGGCTGGCTGGTTGATGGAGCGGCTATTATGAATCAGGTACCGCTGTGCAGGGCTTCATACGGGCCGTATGCACGTGCCATGGTGAGGGTATGTAAAGAAGAATCTTTCCACCAGCGTCAGGGATTCGAAATCATGCTCACATTGTGTAGAGGCTCTGAAGAACAAAAGAAAATGGCACAGGATGCGCTGAATCGGTGGTGGTGGCCGGCATTGATGATGTTTGGTCCGACAGATAAAGATTCAACACATACGGAGCAGTCCATGCGGTGGGGCATCAAACGATTCACAAATGATGAGCTAAGGCAGAAATTCGTTGACGTCAGCAAACCGCAGGCAGACTTGCTTGGGATTACCATTCCAGATCCGGATCTAAAATGGAACAAAGAAAGAGGTCACTATGATTTTGGAGAAATCGATTGGGAAGAGTTTTTCAATGTGATCAAAGGAAATGGCCCTTGTAATAAGCAGCGAGTAGATGCTCGAAGAAATGCTTATGATAATGGTGCATGGGTTCGTGATGCGGCCAATGCTTATGCAGAAAAAAAAGCAAAAAGAAAGCAGGCAGCTGCGTGATTTTTAAGTCATGCTGAACTTGGTTCAGCATCTACATTAACTGAAAAAAGACCCTGAAACGAGTTCAGGGTGACTAAATATTTAGAAACATGAAAAATTGGCCTCTATGGGAAATCTTCATTCGAAGTAAGGCAGGACTTAATCACAAACATGTAGGTAGTCTCCACGCTGCTGATGAAGAAATGGCAATACAGAATGCTCGTGATGTGTACACCCGCAGAAATGAAGGGGTGAGCATCTGGGTGGTGAAGTCGGAAAATATTACTGCGTCTGATCCGGACGATTCCGATCCGATGTACGAGCCAGCGAAAGACAAGGTGTACAGACATCCGACATTTTATGATCTGCCTGACGAAGTAAAGCATATGTAATTTTAGTCCACAGCGTTCAGTCCATAGCCTATTAGTTATGGTGAAGCTGTCGACTATCGACTAAAAACTGTGGTCTATCAATGAATCAAAACTTATATAACTACGTCATCCAACACGCTGACAACTGCCTGATCCTGGGCCAGCGACTCGCTGAATGGTGTGGGCACGGACCCATACTGGAACAGGACATTGCCATGACCAACATTAGCCTGGATCTCATCGGGCAAGCACGCATGTGGTATCAGTATGCAGCCGAAATTCAAGGGGAAGGAAAATCGGAAGATGAAATCGTCGCTTTCCGAGATGCATGGGATTACCGAAATGTATTGCTAACAGAGATGCCTAATGGCGATTTTGCTCAGACAATCTTCCGGCAGTTCCTGTATGACACGTTCAGTGTACACTACTACGAGATGTTGATGAATAGCAACGACGAGCAATTAGCAGCAATCGCAGCAAAATCACACAAAGAAGCACTGTATCATGTAAAGTGGAGTAGCGACTGGGTGATCCGACTCGGCGATGGTACTGAAGAAAGCCACAACCGCATGAAAGCAGCCATCGATGAGTTGTGGTCGTATGCCGGTGAGTTGACCAAACCCAATGAAACGGAGCTAAAGGCACTCGAAGAAGGATATGGAGTGGACCTGGCGGCATTGAAGGAAAAGAGAGATGCCCAAATCCGTGAAGTGCTGACAGAAGCAACCTTAGAGGTTCCGGAAAGCACCTACACACATGAAGGGGGTAAAGACGGTACGCACACGGAACATCTGGGATATATCCTTTCGGATCTACAATTCCTACAACGAGCGTATCCCGGACAGGAGTGGTGATTTTGGCGAATTAGTCTATTCGTGAAACAATTAATTGGTGGAGATAAGAAAGAATACTAATCAACAATTCAGACGTTTCACTGACTACCATGAGAGACCTTATCTCCCAAAATTTCCAATTACACGCAACAAACATTCCTTTACTGTGTGAATCTATGAAGGTGATCAAATCAGAGCACCTGATATATGTAGACAGTGGACTATCTTGTGATACGTTCAATATCCTATACATCACACATCCCGAGCTTTCGAAAAATGAATTAGATGAAGCGTTAACCTATTACAAAATTAACAATCTGGATTACTGCATCTGGATCAATCAGGAGAACTTAAGCCCCCAGGTAAAATATGCCTTCAAAGCACTCGATATTGAAGAGCAGGCCAGTGAGGTCGGGATGGGGTTAGCGCTTGATACATTTCAACCCATCGAAGATGCAAGGCATCAAAACATTAAAAAAGTAAAAATCAATGAGCAATTAGAGACCTATGCTAATGTCATCGCAGAAAATTGGTCGCCTCCGGATCAGGATGTTTTGCAGTATTACGACCTCACTTCGAAGCACTATCTTAACCCTGCCAATCACATTCAACTACTTATTTACTACCACGAAGGACAACCAGCTTCATGTGTTGAGTTATTCCCAACAGATGAAAACACCATTGGTTTCTACGGTTTTGCTACATTAGAAAAATATAGAGGGCGTGGAATTGGAACCACCCTTTTAACTTTTGCATTAAATAGAGCAAAGGAACTGGGCTATAAAAACGCCATCCTTCAGGGAACCGAAGACGGCTTGAACATTTATAAAAAAATGGGGTTCAAAGATTATAGCACCTATTATGAATTTGCGTAATGGTCATCGATAAAAACCATATCTACCACATCCTTGAAAACGTCACCGACCCGGAGATTCCGGTCATCTCGGTACGTGACCTGGGCATCATACGAGATGTACTCATCACAGATGATTTTGTCGAAGTGATCATCACCCCTACCTACTCCGGCTGCCCTGCCATGCTGGAAATCGAAAAGAACATCCACAATGCCCTGAAAAAAGAAGGCATAGAGCATTTCAAGATCTCTACGGTTCTCTCCCCTGCCTGGACCACCGACTGGATGACGGAAAAGGGGAAGCAAAAACTCAAAGAGTACGGAATCGCCCCGCCCAACCCCACTGCTCCGGAGAACATCAAGTGTCCTCAATGTGGCTCAAAAAACACCGAGCTCGTTAGTGAGTTCGGCTCTACGGCCTGTAAGTCGCTTTTCAAGTGCAAAGACTGCCTGGAGCCCTTTGATTATTTTAAGTGTCATTAAAGCTCTTCTCTCCTTTTTCCTTGATGAAAAAGAAGGAAAAAATCAAGGCTATGAATCCTTCGCTAAAAAATTGAATTGCTTGCGTAAGCAAAACCAAACCTCGCCTCCTGCGTCGGCTCAAACAGCGGTTTTGCAATACATTCCGACTTTATTCAATTTTTATTCACGCTCATGATTCAAGGCCCTTAGTAATTTTGCATAGCCCTTGGCTATGGAAAGCACATCTCCTAATCGCCGGAACGGCGATACCGGCAAAATCACGTGTGGGCCTTGAGGGCAAGCTGGATTGATTTTGTCGTGATCTTTTTGCTTCGTTTTTGCATCTAGGCAAAAATGAAGAGCCTCCCCGGCTTGAGGGGTTAAAGAAGAAAGCCCAGCCGGCTCGAGGCGGATCAAAACTACAAATCTTTTAACTTCGCAAATCCAAACATTACCCACATGTCAGACACCCTTCAAATAACCAAAAAAGACACCCTTGGCATCCTGACCTTCAACCGTCCGGATGTCTTCAATAGCTTCAATAAAGAACTGGCTATGGCCGTGCAAAAGGCGCTGGATTCCTTCGCTAAGGATGATACTGTTCGAGCGATTATGCTTACCGGAAACGGCAAAGCATTCTGCGCGGGGCAAGACCTGCAGGAAGCCATCGCCGACAATGGACTGGAGATCGAGCGGATCGTAGACGAACACTACAACCCGATCATCAAACAAATCCGTACCATTGAAAAACCGATCATAGCAGCTGTTAATGGTGTGGCTGCTGGTGCTGGTGCAAACATCGCACTGGCATGTGATGTGTGTGTTGCAACAGAGTCATCTGCCTTCATCCAAGCCTTCAGTAAAATCGGATTGGTGCCTGACAGTGGCGGAACGTTCACGCTTCCACGTATCATTGGATTTGGAAAAGCCTCTGCCTTGATGATGCTGGGCGACAAGGTATCCGCATCGGAAGCAGAGCAGATGGGCATGATCTATAAAGTATTTAGCGACGATGCATTCGCCGAAGAAGCAGAAAAGATTGCACAGAAACTGGCCAACATGCCAACGAAAGGGTTAGCCTATACCAAGCACCTGCTGAACCAGTCGTTTACGAATGACCTGAACCAGCAGCTGGAACTGGAAAAAGAGTGGCAGTTCAAAGCCACTGAAACATACGATTACAAAGAAGGTGTTCAGGCCTTCATTGAAAAACGAAAACCGAATTTTAAAGGAGAGTAATGCCAAAATTAAGTGTGATAGGAGCCGGCACCATGGGGACCGGCATAGCGCAGGTTGCTGCCACGGCCGGATGGGACGTGGTGATCAACGATACTAATTCTGAGATCCTGGAGAAGTCATCTTCCAGCCTGGTCAAGGTGATGAACCGACTCGTGGAAAAAGAAAAAATCGATCAGGAAACCGCTGACAAGATTTTAGGTCGAATTGACTTTACAGAAGATCAGCAGTTTTTTGAAAACTCGGACCTGGTGATCGAGGCGATTGTTGAAAATCTGGAGATTAAGCAGAAAGTCTTTAAGGCAGTCGAAGAGATCGTACGGGAAGACACGATCATCGCTTCCAACACCTCTTCCCTTTCACTTGCCTCCATCGGTTCAGCATTGAAAGACCCGTCAAGATTTGTAGGTATCCACTTTTTCAATCCTGCACCATTGATGCCCTTAGTGGAGATCATCCCAGCGGTACAGACCGAAGATAAAACAACGCAACAAGCCAAGAACTGGGTTGATAGCTGGAAAAAACTGACCGTACTCGCAAAAGATACGCCGGGCTTCATCGTGAACCGAGTGGCACGACCATTTTACGGGGAATCGTTGCGCATGTACGAGGAAGGAATAGCCGATTTTGCTACGATCGACTGGGCGATGAAAGAGCTGGGTGGATTCCGCATGGGGCCGTTTGAGCTAATGGATTTCATTGGAAACGACATCAACTATACGGTGACCGAAACCGTGTTCGCTTCGTTCTTCTACGACCCACGCTACCGACCGTCATTTACCCAAAAACGCATGTCAGAAGCCGGATTCCTGGGACGCAAGTCAGGCCGAGGCTATTATGACTATACTGAAGGCGCAGTAAAACCGGAACCGAAAAAGGACGAGAAACTAGGACAAGCTATTCTCGATCGCACACTCGCTCTGCTGATCAATGAAGCGGCAGACGCCTTGTTCCTGAACATCGCCAGCAGAGAAGACATTGATACCGCCATGACTAAGGGCGTGAACTACCCGAAAGGCCTGCTCAAGTGGGCCGATGAAAAAGGCATTGATTGGTGCGTAGAGAAAATGGATGCGCTGTACGATGAGTACCGCGAAGACCGCTACCGGTGCAGTCCGTTGTTACGGAGAATGAAGGAGGAAAATCAGAGATTTTATGGTTGACTTATTCCCCTCCTTGGAGGGGTTAGGGGTGGGTAAGTGAATGATTTTAATCAAAAAGACATTTTAAATGAAAGCCCCCTCTCACTCCGAAACGTCGGACCGCTACCAAGAGGAGTCTATAGGAGTCTTTTTTGAATAAAATTTGAGATAGTTTTAAAGCAAATCATGCAAACCAAACCCGAAAAAATAGTCGTCGAGATGATGGCCAACGACTCCTTCAGTCAGTGGCTGGGAGTAGACGTGCTCGAGGTACGGGAAGGCTATGCCCGGATCAAAATGACCGTGCGAGAAGAAATGCTCAACGGTCACCGTGTAGCACATGGAGGCATCTCTTTTTCACTCGCTGATTCTGCTTTTGCGTTTGCCTCGAACTCCCACGGACAAAAAGCGGTTTCCATTGAAACGTCGATCAACCACATCAAACCGATTTTCGAGGGTGATGAGCTGATCGCCACCGCTGAAAAGGAAAGCATCTCCAAAAGCCTGGGGCAATATATAGTGAGAGTGACGCGTGGAGATGAATTAGTGGGGTTGTTTAAAGGAGTGGTTTTCCGTAAACAAGAAGAATGGGACGTGGGTTGAAAAGACTGTTGACTATCGACTGACGACTAGATACTAGAAAAACATGAACATACAGATACCTGATCACATCGCCGCAATCAAAAGCTACCAGCCAGGCAAAACCATCCCACAGCTGAAGGAGGAATACGGATGGGAAAAGGTCGCCATCCTCTGGAACAACGAAAACACGCTCGGCTACTCGCCCAAGTCCAAGCAGGCAGTGATCGATGCGTATGAGTCCATCAACTACTACCCTGACCCGGTCTCCCGCGACCTGAAAGCCGCCCTGGCCAAACGGTACGGCAAGTCGGAAAACCAAATTTTTATGGGGAATGGCTCGGAATCTGTGCTCATGCACGCCATCCGCGCGATGTGCACCGGAGAAGATGAGTTCCTTACCTCCGAAGGAGGCTTTGTGATCATCTACAACTGGGCACGTATCAACAATGCGCGGTGTGTGGCCATGCCGATGACCGACAACTACGCCTTTGACCTGGAAGCCATCAAAAGCCGGATCAACCGCAACACCAAGGTGATCTACCTCGCCAACGTCAACAACCCGACCGGCACCATGATCACCCAGCAGGAGCTCGACAGCTTCATGCAGCACGTGCCCGACCACATCCTTGTGATCGTGGATGAAGCCTACTTCGAATACTCCGAGGCGCTGCACCCCGACTTCCCCAACTCCCTCAAGATGGACTACCCCAACATCCTGACGCTGCGTACCTTCAGCAAAGCCTACGGGATCGCCGGCGTACGACTCGGATTCGGGATCGGGCATGAAAAGATCATCGATGCGCTCAATAAGGTGAAGCTCACCTTTGAGCCCACTGCGCTGGCACAGGCCGCAGGTATCGGCGCGCTACAGGATACCGCCTTCCTCAAAAAATCCATCGACAACAACACCAGGCAGCTCCAATACCTCTACAAGGAATTCGACCGGCTCGGCATCCGCTACGTCCCCTCCTACGCCAACTTTGTGATGACCGTCTGGAAGGACAAAGACGAAGTAATGAAGGTCTTCAACGCGCTCATGGAACGCGGCGTGCTCGTACGCCCACTCTACGACCCCATCAGCCACTGCATCCGCATCTCCGTCGGCCGCCCCGAAGAAAACCAGATGTGCATCCAGGCATTGGAGGAGATTTTATAAATCCCCCTCCTTCCCAAGATCTACCGCACCCCCCTTTTTAAAAGGGGGAATCCAACAAGAACGCATTCTCCTTTCAGGACAATTCCCCCTTAACAAAGGGGGTTAGGGGGTTGTAAAAGCGCTGGCAGGGGGATGTTAGACCCTGACTGCTCCGCGACGGAACAAATTCAGGGTGACGTTCTAGTTAATAGGCAGCTTATAAACATTAGATGTCATGCTGAGGAACGAAGCATCTCATCCAATGACAAAGATTCTTCGCTGCGCTCAGAATGACATGCTAGGTTTATTCGCAACAAACAAAATATGATGTGTCATGCTGAACGAAGTGAAGCATCTACAAAATTCTTAAGAGAGAAAAATCCCATTCCACCTCCACCCTCATCCGGACTGTCCGCTCGTACACGGTATCCGCTCCCATCCCGTCTAAATCGCAAATGGATACGCCTTGATAATAACTCAACACATCTTTAGTTAAACCTCTTATTTTTTCGCATTAAACTGAATAATTCTTATTTTGTGTTCAATCACCACAAGGACAAATGGCTAAAGATTTATTTGCAGCTCCATTTGACGATGGAACCAAAAAGAAATTAGAGATTTTCAGAGAGTATCTTAAGTCTTGGCTTCCAACCTTTACTCAAAGGCGTGAACTGATATGGAAGCATATACTTATATATGATTTTTTTTCTGGTGAAGGGATGGATTCAGAAGGAAACTCTGGAAGTCCTCTCATAATATTGGAAGAGCTAAAAGAGCATCATGAAATAATCAAGAAGAGAAAATTAATAGTTAGAGTAGTTCTAAATGAAAAGGTGAAATCTAAATTCAAAAAACTATGCGCCAATACAGAAGATTTTTTGAAGGACGTTCCCTACCATCATATCAGAGAAAATAGAGATTTCCAGGAATACTTTGCTGAGTTATATCCAAAAATGGCTAATCATAAGAGACTTCCTAGGCTAATTTTTCTGGATCAAAATGGAATTAAGCATATTACTCCAAATATTTTTAAGAGCCTGATAGCGCTAAAGACCACAGACATTATTTTCTACATCTCATCATCATATCTGAGAAGATTCAGTGAATTACCTGAGTTCAATAGATATATTAAAATAACCAAATCAAAATTTGACACTTCTAGACCATATCATAGTCATCGAATTGTATTTGAATATTATCAGGATTTGGCAACCGGAAGTGATTATTACTTAGCGCCGTTCTCAATTAAAAAAGGAGCCAATGTTTATGGCTTAATATTCGGAAGCAATCATTCTCTTGGTATAGAAAAATTTTTGAAAATTGCATGGAAGCTTAACTCCAATAGTGGTGACGCAGATTTTAATATAGACGAAGAAGCATTTTTAGAAACAAGACAAATGTCAATTTTCATGGAAGAAAATATGCCAAAAAAATTGACTCTTTTTGAGAATAATCTCAAGAAATACATTTTAAATGGTGACTTAAAAACAAATAAAGAAATCTATAATTATACTTTCGAACAAGGTTGTTTACCAAAGCATTCAAATAAGGTGATTCGTCAATTAATAAGGGAAGAAAAGATTGGTCCGTTAAAAACTAGTTATGAAAATATACACAGATTGGAGGTTGATAATATTATATTGAAATGAGTAGCAAATCAAAAATTGAATGGACTGAAATGACATGGAATCCTACCACAGGATGCGACAAGATTTCTCAAGGATGCAAATTCTGTTATGCAGAAATTATGTCAAGGAGATTAAAGGCAATGGGAGTCGAAAAGTATAGGGATGATTTTGAAGTGACAATTCATGAAAAAGAATTGGAAACGCCTTATAGATGGAAAAAGTCTAAGGTTGTTTTCGTTAATTCAATGAGTGATCTTTTCCATAAAGACGTTCCCCTACACTTCATACAAAGGGTCTTTAAGGTAATGAGAGATAATCCACAACATGTTTTTCAAGTTCTAACTAAACGTGCAGAGAGACTTGCTGAATTGGACAAATACATAAAGTGGACCCATAATATTTGGATGGGAGTTTCAGTTGAAGACCAGAAAGTTGAACATAGGATAGATTTATTGAGGCGGACTAATGCAAGAGTAAAATTTCTATCTTTAGAACCATTGATTGGACCTTTACCTAATTTAGAATTAAGAAATATTGATTGGGTTATCGTTGGAGGTGAAAGTGGGTTTAAACCCAGACCAATGAAACCTGAATGGGTTCTAGATATTCAAGACCAATGCGAGAAATTAGGAGTGGCCTTCTTCTTTAAACAATGGGGTGGTTTCAATAAAAAGAAAAATGGAAGGTCATTAAATGGCAGAACATATGACGAAATGCCAGAAATCGAAATTATAAATCAACTTTGATCCTAAAGTAGATCTATAATTAAACTTTTAAGGATACATATTATTAAAGAATGGACATAGTAAGAGGAGCATATGACAAACCCATATCAACTGAAAAACTGATTAGGTTAGTAGAAGCAATTGGAATCCCTGAAGGCGTGCTTTATACGGGTTATCCAATAATAGGTGCTCTCAACAGTTCATCTCTTGATGCTGCTCTAATCTCTCCATCACATGGTATGATATTGTTTGATATTGTGGAGGAGGCGGAAACATCGGAACGTGAAGAGATTAGAGATAACTTATTTAATGCAATGGTATCCAGACTTATTAGCATTAAAGGACTTAGTAAACGAAGGGGACAATTAGATTTTGACCTAAAAGTTCTTACATATGCTCCAGCATGGCCTAAGTCAATAGAGGAAAGTGAGGAACTAATAATTAATGATCAAACCCTCAGCAAGTTTATTGAGGATTCAGTAAGTGATGTCAATAAAGCGCTTTACCCTAAAATTCTTGAAGCAATTCAGGCAATTACTAAGCTTAAGCAGCGTCCTTTGAGGAGTGTCGCTAAAGAAGATTCCAAAGGTGCAATTCTTAACAGAATAGAAAAATCTATTTCAAATCTTGATAGAAATCAAAGTCAAGCTGTTGTAGAAACTGCATTAGGAATACAGAGGATAAGAGGCTTAGCTGGATCAGGAAAGACAGTGATTCTTGCTTTAAAAGCTGCTTATTTACATGCTAAATATCCAGAATGGAAAATAGGAGTTACATATTATACAAGATCATTAAAAGAGCAATTCTATGAGTTAATTACAAAATTTACGATCGAGCAAAAAAATGAGGAACCAGATTGGACCAAGATCAGGTTAATGCAAGCTTGGGGAAGTCCTAGTAATGAGGGTTTCTATTATCACTTTTGCAAAATCAATAATGCTAATTATCACACCTTTGATAGTGCTAAGAGAAAGTACAAAACAAACGATGATTTAATTGGAAAAATCAGTGCTGAAGCAATTGATAAAGTTAAATCTCCTAAAAGTGATTTCGATGTAATTCTCATTGATGAAGCTCAAGATTTTTCAGAATCATTTTTAAAACTCTGCTATTCTCTTCTCAAAACATCTGACCCAAGAAACCCAGCAAACAGGCGTTTAGTGTATGCCTATGATGAACTCCAAAAGTTGAATGAATTATCACTAAGAAGTCCAAAAGAAATTTTTGGTAAGGAAATCGATTTTGAGAATAATCCAGGTAAACCTAAGCAAGATGTTATTCTAGATGTGTGCTATAGAAATAGTGCTCCAGTTCTTGTCTCAGCTCATGGGTTAGGCTTTGGGATATATAGGGAAAGAACGCAGTTAGATGAGTCTAACCTTGTAACAATGTTCCAAGAAAAAGAATTATGGGAAGATGTTGGTTATGAGGTTGTAGGAGGAAATCTTGAACTTGGAAATTATGTTGAGCTTGCTAGGAGTGAGAAAACAAGTCCTGCATTTCTCACTTCAATAGTACCTAGTGAGGAGATCATCCAATTTCATGATTTTCAAAATGCCGCAGAACAAAATGATTGGATTGCTGACCAAATAGAAATCAATTTGAGGGAAGATGAGCTTGATTATAAAGATATTATAGTTATTCACCCTAATGCACTAAAAGCTAAAACCGAAACTTCAGATATTAGAGGACTCCTTATGAAAAAGGGAATTAACTCTCACCTGGCAGGGGTAAGCACTTCAGCAGATGATTTTTTTATTAATGATTCAATAGCCTTTACAAGCATCTATCGCGCAAAGGGTAATGAAGCTTCAATGGTTTATATCATGAATACTAATTACTGCTTTGGAGGTTGGGCGTTGATAATGAAAAGAAATACATTATTCACAGCCATAACAAGGAGTAAAGGATGGGTTAGAGCTTGTGGATTTGGTGATTCAATGAAAGGATTGGTTGCAGAATTCGAAAGGGTGAAAACTAATGGATATCAATTAAAGTTTAATTACCCAACCAAAGAGCAGATGGAGCATTTAAATGTCATTCACAGACAGCTAAGCGGCGAAGAAAGGAAGAGCATTGAGCAAGGACAAATTGAACTGAAGGGCTTAGTTGAAAAGCTAGAATCTGATCAGATTAAAATTCAGGATTTGACAAAAGAGGATTTGGAGAGACTTAAAAAGTTGCTGAATGACGCTCAATGAGACATATCAGGAAATAAATAATATTACCCTAAAACTTGTTGAATTTTCCCTTTCAATTCAACAAAATTTTCCCTTTAGAAGTGGTAGTAACATTGAATGCAAGGAAAATGGTAGTGTTAGTGCTATTTTAAAAAACATTACCTACCAAGAAAAATATCAAGTCCTAGATAAAGACAAGAATTTCAATATTAAACTAATTGACGGAGCATTAATACAATTCATGTATTCCTTCAATAGTACTGGTAGAACTTTATTAAGACATAGATTAGCATATTTTCCAGCTCCGCACCTGGAGAACTATGAAGATGATCCTATATCATATGAAGAGGATTATTTTGGAGGATCTGAATTCCATGATGTTATTGAGGATAACATAGTTAAATCACCTATACGTTTCGATTTTGAATCAAATGAAACAATTTATAAACCAGTAGACCATCCCTATTGTCATCTACATGTAGGTGAATATAATACTTGCAGAATACCAGTAGTTCACCCTTTAACACCATCTGAATTTATAAATTTTATTCTGAGAAATTTTTACAATACGGCGTTAAAAGAATACTGTGACGATTATAGCTTTCCAATTTCAAGACATGGTTTTGAACCCACAATAGCCGATGAAGAGAAAAAACTGATCTATATTTCGTGTGATGCATCATAACATCGGTAGCTACATTATCCACTACCCCTGTCTGGCGCAAGCGTCCGCTGCTTTTAAAGAGATGAATGGTTCCCTTAGGGCATAGAAACATCCCCCTGCTAACGCTCGGTCCCTGCACACCCCCTTCCAAGGGGGAATAGATCCTTCGCTGCGCCTGCCTTTGTCGGTAGACAGGCTCAGGATGACATCAAAGGTGTTCTGTTTTACCTTACCTCTCCCTCCATCCCCTTGCGAACGACCAAGGAGTGAGACTTGGGGATCTCACCAACAGTAGCATTGAGATTCCCATGACTTGGGCCCCTGCGGTTGCCCTCCCAAGGGAATAGCGGCCTGGCTCGAATATGGAATGTACCTTAACATTTTGAGCATGATTTTATTTCTATGCGTCATCCCGGATTTATTCCGGGATCTTCGGTGAAGGAAGACATCCCCCTGTTTACACTCGGTCACCCCCTAACCCCTCAAGGGGAAATGTGTGGCTGCAGGCGAATAATTACTCCTCGCGGTGACGGAACTTGTTTTTTTCAAAAATCAGTAGCTTTATAGAGTAACACTAACCTAAATTATTATGACAGCTAAAAATCGAGTACTGGCGACCCTGGTGGGGTTTGTGGTATTATTCCTTTTGGGATGGCTTTTTTATGGAATCCTATTGATGGATTTCTACGAAACAAACAGCGGATCAGCGTCCAATGTAATGCGTGCAGAAGAGGATATGATCTGGTGGGCACTCATCCTGGGCAACTTATTGCAGGCCTATTTTCTCGTTTACATCTTCAGTAAATGGGAGGGCATTGACACGTTTGGTAACGGATTCAAAGGCGGAGCAATTATTGGCTTGATCCTTGGTTTGGCCATGAACTTAACAATGTATGGTACATCAAACATGATGAACCTTACCTCTGCCCTGGTAGATCCGATTGTTTCTATGGTCATGATGGGCATCACCGGTGGTGTCATCGGTGTGATGCTGGGAAGGAAATAGCGAGACGGTACCAGACAAACTTGTTAGCCCGAATGTATATTCATTTGGGCTTTTTTTTATTCCTTCATACCAGCCGTGAATGAAAATGTTACCGTCATCGCGATCCGACGAAGGAGGAGAAGCGATCTCATTCTTTATTGACCTGCTCTATGATGAGACTGCTTCGGTTGAGAAAAACATCCCCTTGTTTACACCTGGTCACCCCCTAACCCCCTCAAGGTGGAGTAGATCCTTCGCTGCTCTCAGGATGACATGCTGGTTATGAGTAGGAAATAAAAAAATTAAGTCACCCTGAATTTATTTCAGGGTCTATGCAATATAGATGCTTGATCAAAGTATGAAGACTCTGACTGTTCCACGACGGAACAAGTTCAGAGTGAATTTCTGTGATGGGACTGCTTCGGTGGAGAAGACATCCCCCTGCTTACCCACGATCCCTTCGCACCCCCCTTCAAAGGGGGAATACCCCGCGTTTTATTTGCTGCCGCCACGCGGCTTTACTCCTCTCACTGCCTCTGCGGTCCAGGGGTTGTCGGGCCAGTGGTGCTTGGGGTAGCGGCCTTTCAGGTCTTTACGCACCTCAAAGTAGGTTTCGTTCCAGAAGTTCTTCAGATCAGATGTCACCTGCACGGGCTTAAAGCCGGGAGAAAGCAGGTGGATCAGCATGGGTGTTTTTCCATCATTCACCGTTGGTGTTTCCGCCATGCCAAACAGCTCCTGGATTCGGGCGGCCAGCACAGGTGCTTCGCCATTGTCTCGGTACATGATCTTGATGTTAGATCCGCTAGGCACCTCCATTTTAGCAGGCGCCAGCCGGTTCAGTTCCTGCTGCCGATCATAAACCATCGCGTGGGTCAGCACCCCCACCAGGTTTATCTTCTTAAGCTCGTGCGGTTTCTTCACATCGTTCAAATACGGTCCCAGCCACTCTTTGTTGGTCAGCAGTAAGGTGTCGGTGCTGTAGTCGACCCAGCCTTCGGTGGGTCGCCATTTGCGCAGGCAACCCACGCGATTTTGCAACTGCTCAACATCCTCATTCCAGTCCAAGAGTGTGCGCCCCTCCTTCTTGATGGCATCCACAATCGCTTCTTTCAACCGTGACGGATCCGGATCGGGGAGCGGTACGGATTTCAATACGATACTTCCAATCCGAAGGTCTTTGCTGGCATTCAAACCTCCATCATCGGTATCCCACTCGATCACTTCTACTTCTTTCACTCGAGAAGCCAAATCTTTTGGGTTGAGCGGGGCAGCCATGAAGATCTTACCCATGCCGTCCCGTGCATCCAGGTTGGCAATCGCCAGCCACTGCTCGTGGGCCAGGTCGTCACGATGACCTGCCATGGCGATGCGTCCGTTGGCGAGCTTAAACTGGGCGTTGTTCCCAGGCCTGTTGTGGGCGATGCGTTCGGGGAACGCATGTGTGATCAGCAGCCCTGTCTCGTACGGGTCAAAATGATCGTTATCAGCTTCTGCATCAAACAGCTGCCGGTAGGATTGTGCAATCTTCTCGATCCGATCAAAACGACCACCTTTTCGGTTTTCCCTTCGGTGGGTGCGCAGCGCTTCAATGCGGTTATTGATGTCAATACCGGCTTCTTTGCCGAGTGGGTCACGTTCTTCGAGCAGGGCTGCAACATCAGCAGCCAGCGGCACCAGATCTTCTTCTTCCGCCATCAGCATCATGTGTGCCAGTCGTGGGTGACACGGCAGTCGATGCACCGCCTTACCATGTTCCGTGATTCGCCCGTTTTCTAGTGCTTCCAGCTCATGCAATGTTTGCACGGCTGCCTGCCACGCCCCTCTCGGTGGTGGCGACAGCCACGTCAGACTTAAAGGATCCATCACACCCCAGCTGGCCAGGTCAAGTGCCAGTCCAGAGAGGTCGGATTCTAAAATCTCCGGTGTGCGGTGTTCCTGTAAGCGTTCGTCTGTCGCTTTGGACCACATGCGGTAGCACACCCCCGGACTCAATCGACCGGCACGTCCCGCTCGCTGATCGGCAGAGTCCTTGGATATCTGTACCGTCTCCAGTCGAGACAGGCCTGATTTAGGATCCCATTTCATCGTTCGTCCAAAACCTGTGTCCACCACAATTTTCACCCCTTCGATGGTTAAACTCGTTTCGGCGATGTTGGTCGCCAGCACTACCTTACGTCGGCCATCCCGGTCTGGGAGGATAGCTGCTTTCTGCTTGTTGTAGGGCAGCTGCCCGTATAGCGGATGGATGGCAAAACCTCTCAATTTTGGTTTGAGAATATCTGCACATTTGGTGATCTCACCCTGCCCAGGCAGAAATACCAGGATGTCGCCTTCATGCGCTTTAGATGCTTTGATGATGGTATTGGCGGTCATCTCGGGGATCATGAACTGGTCTTGATCTCCGACGTGGATGATATCCACCGGGTATTGGCGTCCTTCGCTTTCCACCACGGGAGCTTTCAATGACTGGATGAGTTGTGGCATGTTCAGTGTGGCAGACATCACCAGAATCTTTAGATCTGGGCGTAGTACTTGCTGTGATTCCCTACAGAGTGCCAATGCCACATCGGCATGGATGCTGCGTTCATGGAACTCATCGAAGATAACCAGTCCGACTCCTTCGAGGGAATTGTCGCCATGCAGCATGCGGGTTAGAATTCCCTCCGTCACCACCTCGATTTTGGTGTTCTCGCTGACCTTATTTTCAAACCGGATGCGATAGCCGATGGTGTTCCCTACCTGCTCTCCCAGTAGTTCAGACATCCGCATCGCAATGGATTTAGCTGCCAGTCTTCTGGGTTCGAGCATGATGATTTTTTGATCCTTGAGCCAGGCTTCTTCCAATAGCGCCAGTGGCAGCAACGTACTTTTACCTGCACCCGGAGGGGCGTGCACGATGAGCGTGTTTTCTGCTGCAAGCTGCGCTTTGACATCTTCCAGGATGTCTACTATTGGTAGGTCGATGGATTTTGGATCGAATGGCATCACGCAAAACTAGCATTCATCTTTTGTCATTTCGACGATAGGAGAAATCTTTAAATTTATTCCCTAGGATGAATAGGTAATTTCATTGTTTTAGTTCCTTTTTTCTTGATAAAAAAGGAAGAAAAAATCAAGAAAGTTTGAAAGCTATCAGCCCACTAACCAAGCGCTGGCCCGCCAAACTTTCATTCCAGCCCTCCTTCATGTATAAGTCGCCAAGGAGTAATAATTGAATATCTATGGACTTGAAGTCGAAGCTAAGCTGGTATTTTAATTTAATATCATTTGACCTGTCTGGGATAGGTAGGCGATCAGACAAATTCTAAGGATTGAACGTATATCATGGTATCAATTCTTGCAAAATAGACGGGATGGGAGCGGGTACCGTGTACGAGCGGACAGCCCGAATATCAGTAGATGTGGAATGCTGCTTGTTCTCTCCGAAATAAAAAAAAAGGCACAAGCCTTTGCCTGCACCTTATAAATAGACACGGTTGTATGAAGTAAGTTATTCTTCTTTTGATTCTAATGCTCTTGTGATGAAAAAGCCTACCACCAGCCCAAGTCCACCAAAAATGAACAACATCGATGGGATCATGACATCTTCATTCATATCCATTGAAATTGCCAGATAATTACCAAAGAATATACCCGCTCCTATGCCCATGAAAAGCAATGCAATGTTTAGGATAAACTTGGCGATGGAAAACTTAGAACCTTTGGTATTGAACAGAGATGCCTCCACTCCTTTCTCTATAAGTGCCAGTCGTTCCTTATTTCTGGTGGTCAAAAACACATAGGCTATGCCGAAGATGGTTCCGAAAAACGCTAAAAATGAGATTAATTCTTCCATGTGTATAAATTAAATTGTTACTGATTTACCTCCTTTGACTACTACTTGTAAAATCAGGTTACAACCGGTTACAAAAAGTGTTTGTTTCGTAACCTATGTAGGGCTTTGGTAGTCAAAGCTGGAAATGGACATGAAAACTGAGGCTGAATTGATCGATCGAATACTAAAAGGCGAGTGGCGCCATTATGCCATCCTCGTGGATAAGTATGAAGCCCGGGTCTTCAACTATGTGAATTATCTGATGGGTAACCGAGAAGATGCCGAAGAGATTGTGCAGGACACATTCGTGAAAGCATACCGATTCCTGAAAGAATTCAGAGGCGATGCTTCTTTTTCAACCTGGCTGATTCGTATAGCTCACAACACTTGCCTGACGTTCTTTAGAAAGAAAAAGCCGGAAAAAGTATCGCTGGATCAAGTTGACAATAGAGGAACAGACGATCCGGATCCCTCTGATAATCTTGACGCAGATAACAGACAGTATGTACTTAAATTGGCACTGGCAAAATTGAAGACCGATGAGCGATCAGTAGTCACTTTGTTTTACTATCAGCAACTTTCTCTCAAGGAAATTTGTGATATAACAAACTTCAGCCTTTCGAATGTGAAAATATTATTACACAGAAGTAGAAAAAAGCTCTTGGAGATTTTAAAAGAAATGGGCGTTAAACAATCAACTTTATGAATGCCATAAATCAGGAAGAAAAAATATTGCGAGACCTTTTTAAAGCAGGTGAGGTTCAAACACCTCCATGCATGACTGAAAAAGTGATGCACAAAATCGACAATAACACGAAAATCTTTGAATATGAACCCGTAATTAGCAAAAAAGGCTGGACCGTGATCGGAAGTGCATTTGCGGCGATATTGGTTTTACTAATAGCTAAAACCGGAGGGTTTACTATTCAGTCGCCCGAACTACTCCAATTTATCAGTGAGAATTTCAGCGGGTTAGGTAAAATTTTATCATTCGAATTAGATATTCCTACACTTCGATTTCCTGAAATTCCATCCACCATGCTCATTTCCATTGGTGCACTCAATATTATAGGCATCTACCTGATTATTAGCTACAAATGGCAAAAAAGGATGTTTAGGCATTAGAATAGAATTAAGAAATCAACTAGATGCATTTTTACAGGATCCGACATAGAATATGTCGGTTTATACATTGAAGCACAAAGACATTGAAAAACCATCCACCTCATAGCGAATGGAAATAGTGGATTGGTTTATTTGCGATCAGCAACCAATTAACCCTTCAATCAAAACAAAAAAACCACCCACCGAAAACGGCAGATGGTTCATGTCTTATAATAAAAATGAAATTATACCTGGCTTAGTCCACCATCCACGGCCAGCTCTACTCCATTGACGAATGAAGCATCAGAAGATGCCAGGAACAATACCGATTGTGCCAACTCTTCTGATGAACCAAATCGTCCCAGCGGAACTTGCTGAGCAAACCCAGCACCCATTTGTTCTACCTCGGCTTGTGCCATTCCCATCTTACCGTAGATAGGAGTTTCAATCGGGCCCGGAGCGATACTCACCGTTCTGATCTTACGTGCTCTCAATTCACTAGCCAAAATCCTCGTTAAGGTTCGAAGAGCCGCTTTCGTAGATGAATACACGCCCGATCCATCAAATCCTTTGTGGTGTACTACAGATGTATTGCTGATAATAACAGCCCCATCATTCAGATGCGGAATTGCTTCTTTAATCAGGAAAAAGGGCCCCTTCACATTAATATCAAATTGTGAATCAAAGTGCTCTTCAGTAATTTCTTCCATCGGCATGAAGTAAGCTACTCCTGCATTGGCAAATAAAATGTCAATTTTCCCAAACTCTGCCACCGTCTGGCTTACTACTTCCTTTGTTTTGGCCACATCAGCAGCATCTGCAAGGATCGTTTTCACCCCACCACTAATTTCGCTGGCGGCCTGGCTTAATGCTTCCTCTCTTCGTCCGGTGATTACTACCTTGGCTCCTTCTTTTACGAATAGCTTAGCAGTGGCCAATCCGATTCCACTATTTCCACCCGTAATCAGGGCAACTTTTCCATCTAATTTTCCCATTGTTTTTTTTATTTAGGTTTTATTTGAAATGATCAGTCCAAATAACGAGTATATTGAAACGATCGTTTCATAAAAGATGAAAAAAATTATAAAACAGATATAATTTCATCTGTGACCGCCTCCAAATTGGGTTCAATCTTGCTTGTAATGCGTAACCCCTGAAGACAGGAAAACAGATAAAGTGCGAGTGTTCGCGATTCCTTACTATATGAAATCTCTCCTTTTTCCTGCGCTTGTTGTATAAGTGTATTGAACGCATCCACTACCCGATCCATGTTGTCTATCAGAAAATCTCTGATTTTGGGATCGTCGCTCATTTCGGAGGCACAGCTGGTAAGCATGCAGCCTTTCTGATTACCCGATCGGATATCGTCACTGATGCCTTTAAAGAGTGATATGATTGCTTGCTTAGGCGATTTAGCTCCTGCAAAGGACTCCTGCAACATTTCATTCTGTCGCTGCTGATATTGTTTGAGTGCCTCTTCAAACAAAGAGAATTTATCCCCAAAGGAGTTGTAAAAACTGGAGCGGTTAAGTCCAGTTACATTAACCAGATCCTGCATAGAAGTACCATTGTAGCCTTTCTTCCAGAAAAGCTCCATCACGTTTTCTACTACTTTCTCTCGATCAAATGTTATGGACTTGGGCATATACTGAAACAAACGTTTCAGATCAAAGTTAGTTTGTTTTTTTGCCATGTAAAAAGTGGATAACTCTTTCCGATTTTTCTCTTTTCGATTAAAACAACCAATTATTTTTGGCGACTATTCTACAAACAATATGAGACACGAAGAACGAATTGCAGGGGAACTCAATCTATCGCCCAGACAAGTAACAGCAACGATCAATTTACTAGACGAGGGAGCCACCGTTCCTTTTATCTCCCGGTACCGAAAAGAGGTGACCGGTAGCCTGGATGACCTTCAGGTGGCTGGCATCCGTGATCGTATCCAACAACTTCGTGACCTGGACGCTCGAAGAGAGGCCATCCTAAAGTCCATCAAAGAGCAAGAAAAACTGACACCCGAGCTTGAGAAAAAAATCAATGAGGCCGAAACGATGGCGAAGCTGGAAGATCTATACCTTCCCTACAAACCAAAGCGAAAAACACGTGCCTCTGTTGCGAAAGAGAAAGGACTGGAGCCATTGGCTATCAAAATACTCGAGCAAGGCAACTTTGATCCGTTAACGGAGGCCAGCCAGTATGTAAACCAGGAAAAGGGTGTGGAATCCGAAGAAGATGCATTGCAAGGTGCAAGGGATATCATCGCTGAAACGATCAACGAACATGCGGAAACGCGACAGCAAATTCGCGAACTTTTTATGAAGAAAGGCATCATTGCCTCCAAGGTGCTGAAGAGTAAAGAAAAAGACCCAGAAGCCCAGAAATACAAAGATTATTTCGAATGGGACGAGCCGATCGCAAAGATTCCTTCTCACCGGCTATTGGCCATTCGTAGGGGTGAAAAGGAAGGCTTTCTTTCCATGAACATTACTCCGGAAGAAACCGAGGCACACGCAATTATTGAAAAAGAATTTTTGAAAGCCCACAACGAGGCTTCCGAACAGGTAACAACTGCGATCAAAGATTGCTATAAGCGCCTGATGAGTGTCAGCATCGAAACGGAGGTACGCATGGAGAGCAAGAAAAAGGCTGATGAGGAAGCTATTTCTGTATTTGCAGAAAACCTGAAGCAATTGCTAATGGCTGCTCCATTGGGGCAAAAAGCGGTGATGGCCATTGATCCTGGCTTTCGAACCGGCTGTAAGGTGGTGTGCCTAGATAAGCAAGGGAAATTGCTGGAATTCACGGCAATCTACCCGAATGAGCCACAAAAAGATGTGACCCGAGCCGGTGAAACAGTGAAGCACCTGGTGGAAAAACATCGAATTGAAGCGATTGCCATAGGTAATGGAACAGCCAGTAGAGAGACCGAGAATTTTGTGAAAAAACTGGGACTGCCGTCCAATGTGATCGTAGCAATGGTGAATGAAAGTGGTGCTTCTATTTATTCAGCCTCTGAAGCTGCCAGAGATGAATTTCCGAATGAAGATGTAACGGTAAGGGGTTCTGTATCTATCGGTCGAAGAATGATGGATCCTTTAGCTGAGCTGGTAAAAATCGATGCAAAATCCATCGGTGTGGGTCAGTATCAGCACGATGTGGATCAAACGGCATTGAAAAAATCACTTGACGATGTGGTGATGGCTTGTGTGAATAATGTGGGTGTTGAGTTGAATACAGCAAGTAAGCAACTATTGACCTATGTGTCCGGATTAGGGGCGAGCATCGCAGAAAATATCGTGAAGTACCGAAATGAAAATGGGCCGTTTAAATCACGGGAGGCCTTGAAGAATGTTCCAAGATTAGGGGGTAAAGCCTTTGAACAGGCAGCCGGATTCCTACGTATCGAAGGAGCAGAAAACCCATTGGATAAAAGTGCGGTACACCCTGAACGGTACAAAACAGTAGAGCAAATGGCTAAAGATGCGCAAGCCACTGTGAGAGACTTGATGACTAGCGCTGAACTACGAAAGAAGGTGAACCTAAAGGATTATGTTACTGATGAGGTAGGATTACCTACTCTTAAGGACATCATGGACGAGTTGGACAAGCCAGGTCGTGATCCTCGGGATCAATTTGAAGCGGTTCAATTCCAGGAAGGCGTCAATGAAATCACCGACCTAAAAACCGGAATGAAGCTACCGGGTGTAATCACCAATATCACCAAGTTTGGGGCATTTGTAGATGTGGGTGTACATCAGGATGGATTGGTACACATCAGCCACTTGTCAAATTCATTTGTTTCCGATCCCGCGCAGGTAGTGAAACTGGGACAGAAAGTGCAGGTGACTGTATTGGAGGTAGATGTCTCCCGAAAGCGAATTTCACTTTCCATGAAAGGCGATGCTCCGCCAAGGCCAAAATCACAAAAACCAAAACCCAAAAAACAACAGGAAGAGCGTCAACCTGAAGGCGACCTGCAAGCCAAGTTGGCCATGCTGAAAGGAAAGTGGGGGAATTAGCCTGATTTAATGGTTTTAAACGTAGAGAAAGGTCGAGTTTAAAATCTTTCTCTACACATTTATTTTTGTTCATTTCTTGGGTTTTTGAAAGCATTGTTCAGACGAGTTTTACACATCACTCCAAAAAAAAATATTTGGATTTCATAAAAAACCGCTATTCTTGCATTTCAGTAATGAAAAGTTTTAACAACAATACTATCAATATAAGGCGCAGCTCTAGGCGCTTCAGGCGGTCATAGCCTGGTATCAAACTGTTGTTTAGCGCAATAGGCGCTTCACTTTTCAATTCACTTTTTATTTTCCTGAATCGAGTTATTGTCCAAGGCATGTCGTGGATTAAGGTTTAACCTAATTCACCTTTTTGGCGATTTCATCGATTCGCAATTTTATCATTTAATGAAACATTTCCTGGAGGTTGGGGACCTTACAAAATCCGAAATCGAGTATGTACTCCAGTTGAGTTCGTACCTCGATGAAACACATGAAGACGCACTTCATCAAACAAATGTCTTATTCTGTTTTGAGAAGCCTTCATTGAGGACAAAAGTCGGTACCGAAGTTGCAATCAATCAACTTGGGGGCAGGGTCATCCACATTGATCCAATGGCATTTCTTGGTGGTAAGATCATGCACGCAAAACCCATTCCCAGTCATGATGAGCGAGAGTCCTTAAAAGATACGGTATTGAACGTATCCAAATGGTGTGACGCCATTTTCACCCGGGTGTTTTCACATAGCACACTGCTTACATTGTGTAAATATTCGGAGATTCCGATCATTAATGCACTTTCTGATCTGCACCACCCGATGCAGGCATTGGCAGATTTCAGAACGATTCAGCAGGAGTACGGAGATGAAAAAATCCCGATAACATTTATAGGTGATGCTAATAATGTGGCCAAATCGCTTATTGAAATGGGAATTATGCTTGGATACCCAATGGGGTTTTGTGGACCAAACGCTTTCGGATGGTCAAAAGAGCAAGTCAATCATTACAAAAGCCTGTCTTATAAATATCAGGGTTCCTTTCAATATTATGACAATGCACATAATGCTGCGCTGAATAGCATGGTCATCTATGCAGACACCTTTGTGTCCATGGGTGAAGAGGGGCAGTATGATGAAAAAATGGAAGCTTTCAACGGATTTCAGATAAATAGTCGGTTGATGAGCCTGACACCAGACGAGGCTTCTTTCATGCACTGCCTGCCCGCACATCGTGGGGTGGAAGTTACCAATGAGGTGATTGACTCCAATAAGTCGCTTGTGTACCAGCAGGCAGAAAACAGAATGATCGTCTCGAAAGGGCTTTTCACTTTCCTGATCAAGGAAAAAGGAACACTTAAAACAATAGAAAAAACAACCATTTACAATTAGAAATCATGAATACGAAACATATATTTTCAAAGACAGCTTCTCATGAAGCAATAAAGGGTGAATTTGATACATGCCTCCTTCTTTACTCCGGTGGTTTAGATACCAGCGTCATGCTAAAATGGATTCAGGAACAATATGAATGCGAGGTAATTGCACTCACCATTGATCTTGGTCAAACTGCGGATGACCTGGAGGATATTAAGCTGAAAGCGCTGAAACTGGGAGCTAAAGAAGCTATCGTATATGATGCGAAAGAGGCATTCGCCGAACTCTGTGCAGAGGCGGTAAAAGCCAATGCAGACTATCAGGGTGGCTATGCACTTGGGTGTCCGCTGGGTCGTGTGGTTATTTCCAAAATAGCCATTGAAGTGGCTAAGGCGCATGATTGTGAAGTAATCGCTCATGGCTGCACAGGCAAAGGCAATGATCAGGTGCGGTTTGAGGGGTACATGACAACCCTGAACCCTGAAATAAAGATCATTGCACCTGTTCGTGAGTGGGCCATGGGGCGTGAAGAAGAGATCGCCTATGCTGAACAACATGGCATCCCTGTGATTCAGAAAAAAGAAACGCCTTACTCTTATGATGAAAACATGTGGGCCAACACCGGTGAAGGTGGAGAAATCGAAGATCCAAAACTCATCCCCCCACTTGAAAAAATTCTGAAGTGGTGCAATACGCCCCAACAAGCTCCGGATGAATCGTTAGAACTGAAAATCCATTTTGAGCAAGGCGTACCTGTCGCATTAAATAGCATTGAAATGCCACTCGAAAATTTGATTCAGCACTTGAACGAGGTGGGTGGTGAGCATGCGGTTGGATATTTTCACCTAATAGAAGATCGAATCGTTGGTTTAAAAGTGAGAGGAGTCTACGAAAATCCTGCGGCCCATATATTAATTCAGGCCCATAAAAACCTGGAACAGCTTGTCTCAACACGGGAGGAAAACGAACTCAAGCAATTCCTTGACAGCAAATGGTCCTATCTCTGCTATGGCGCCAAGTACTTCGAGCCGGTTATGGACAATATTCGAGCGTTTATTGACAAACAGAATGAAAAGGTTACCGGGGAGGTGATACTCAAACTATACAAGGGTAATTGCGAGGTGGTGGCTCTGGATTCTCCAAACTCACTATTCGACCACAACCTGGCTACTTTTAACAAGTCTGCTGATTTTAATCAAAATGCATCGCCCGGATTCATAGAGCTGTGGAATCTTCCACAGAAGACAGCTTATCAGGTGAAGTTGAAGAATGACCTTAAAGCAGCGTTGGTATGAGTAAGCTCTGGGAAACTACACTAAGCAGCAATGAGACTTCCAAAAAAGTGGAAGCTCTGACAGTGGGAAATGACTACCAACTAGATATGTACCTGGTGCCTTTCGACGTGAAGGCTTCCATTGCCCATGCTCATGGACTCCAGTTGATTGATCTCCTAACTGAAGAGGAATTCGGGAAGATAAAATCCTGCCTCCATCAATTGCTGGAGGATTATGAATCGGGGGAGTTTATCATTGATCAAAATCAAGAGGACTGCCACACGGCCATTGAAGAATATCTAACCATCCGACTGGGTGATATCGGGAAGAAAATCCATACCGGAAGGTCTCGTAATGATCAGGTGCTGACAGCTTTGAGATTATATGAAATTGATCAGATTCAGCATGTATTGGAAAATGCGATATTGGTTGCTAAAAAGCTTTTATCATTTGCAAAAAAGCATGAGTTTGTGCCTCTTCCTGGTTACACTCACACCCAACCGGCAATGCTTGCATCGGTTGGTATGTGGGCCGGATCTTTTGCTGAAATGCTAAGTAATTCCATGAACCTGCTTCTGCAGATCAAAGAGATGATCAACCAGTGTCCTTTAGGCACTGCAGCAGGATACGGTGTGGATTTACCACTGGAGCGAAATTCCGTTTCAAACATATTGGGATTTAAGAATCCTATTACGGTAGCGATGACTGCACAGCATTCCAGGGGTAAATGGGAATCGACGGTGGTGCATGGTTTGAGTAGTATCACTGATACACTGGCTCATTTCGCGAATGACTTAATCCTCTTTAGCTCATATGATTTTGGGTTCTTTTCGTTTGATGAAGGATTAACTACAGGGTCATCCATCATGCCTCAAAAGAAGAATCTGGACCTGGCAGAACTGATGCGAGCGAAACATCAAAAGCTGTTAAGTCATCAATATTTTTTGAATCAGGTTACTACTAATCTGCATTCCGGTTATCATCGGGATTTACAGCTAACTAAGGAGCCGGTTATTGATTCATTTACAATTTGTAATGAAATTCTTCAGGCAAGCGAGCTCCTGATAGATGGATTGTCAGTAAACGAAGAAAAAATCAATAAGAAAATCCATTCCGAAATTTTTGCAGCGAATGAAGCCAATAAGCTCGTATTAGAAGGCATGGCCTTTCGGGATGCTTACCAGGTAATTAAGAAAAACCTAAAAAAGGTGAATACTTCTGAATTTGAGGAATACCTCAAACAATCAACCCATCTGGGAGGGACCGGAAATTTAGGATTAGAGATAATCGAAAAGAATCTCAATGAGATATCCGTGCATTAAACCAATAAGCAAAGGGAGGAGCAATCCTCCCTTAATTTCTCAATCACTTAGGATCATCTCTTCCTTGGCCAAGGCAATCGGAATATTCCCGATACTATTCAGTGTATCAAAGAAATCTTTTAGCTTGAATGGCTCACCCGCTTTTTCCTTTTTCAGCGCATACCCCATCATGGCATCTTCCAGTAGATATTTTCCAGTGATGTAGCTGGTACCATAGCCAGGCTGACGCAAATACAAATGCTGTTCAAAGATGAGTAACTCTTTTTCTGTTTTCATCCAGCCTCGGGGGGTGTACTCCGAATGGATTTTTCCTGCTTCCTCCATTGTCATTTCATTTGCGTGAGCATACAATGAACCCAATCCTCGCGCCGCTCTTTGAGCAATCATGATATAAACAACCTCTCGTACCCTTGGGTCATCGTCATACAAGCCTGCATCCATAAACATTTCTTCCACAGCGGTAGCTGTTCCCTCATTTCGACTGTCGAAAATATTGTAAAGTAATGGCCCTCTTCTGATGGGGCTTTCATGTGGTTCTATATCCATTCTAGCCAACTCAAACCAATGATAGAAATGGGAATACAGCGGTCTCGGATCATGATGGGCCGTGATCCAAAAGAAGTTTCGTGTTTCTTCAGGCACAAAAGATCCAAGATGTTCCCTCAAAGCAGGATCGAAATAATCCTTAACAGTCACGATGGAGTCCTGATCCAGAAATTCAATCAAACTTTTTGCTGCCCGATCTGCCAGGTCATCGTAAGCCTCTTCTGATTCAACAGGTTGTAACTGAGGTACGTCTCTGTTTCGATGCTCTTCCAGCTTCAGTGCTGACCAGGCTCGTGCCAATTCTCTTTTGAGTATCATCACCTCGTCCTCCCATGTAAGTGGAACCAGATGGACATTTTGCAGATACCAGGTGTAATTTTCTTTACCTATTCCGGATGGTCCGGTTTTATAAGCAACCTGTTCTTTCAGCCAGCCGATAAAATCATCCGTTGAAGAAATCGCGTCATCTATGGCACTGACCATCTCATCATCTTCAATGATGTCCTGCCACCTTTTGATCATTCTCAGGTTTTCAGACTGAAACTCTATCGTGCGAATCCCAGCTATCCAGAGGTCTCTCGCATCTCCTGTGAGGTTTGTTTTTGCCTGTTCATTCAGCACTGGGATCACTTTTAAGTCGGCTAATAATTGATCTCTTGAAGGAATATCCAATGGAAATTCATATTGCCAAATCTCCGTTGTTCCGTGATGAGTGGGCCCTTCGTGTGCCGGCACATCGCTACGATACATCCAAAGGGATTTGTAAAAGGCCGGATCTCGTTCCCACGGTTTCAGAATCCGATAATTGAAATCATACCCATTCATCTCAGCCCATACAATTTTCCAGTCAATCTTTTCCGCTGCTGACCATCCCGCAGTATCCATGGCAAGCAGTTTATTTTGGAGCTCCCTGAACGCTTCATATCGTTCATCGAATGTCTCCTTGCGATAATCGGGAGCACCATTTAAAAGTGGAGGGTCTTCAAAGTCTCGCCATTCAACAAAAAGATCGATCAGGTCGTCATAGTCTGCCGCAGATTTCTCTATTGCATCTGTTCCAGAAGTGGTATCAATAGACTGATTGCAAGCAAAAAGTGAAAGAATTAAGAAAAATCTCAGTAATCTCATCGGATAATTGTCAGGTATCCGATAAAGATAAGCATCAGTCAACGTTCTTCCACCATGAATCTAAATCACTGCTATCTGATAAAGACACCATCTGCCCAACCTGCGGAGTGAATAATGGGATGCATTCCGCTTTTGCTTTTTCAGTTAGTCGATTTACCGATTCTTTCCATGGATGGAGCGCTAGATCAAACTTTCCCCAATGGATAGGCATCAATAGTTTCCCTTTCACATCGAGATGTGCCTGGGCTGTTTCCTCCGGAAACATATGAATTTCACTCCACCCTTCGTTGTAAGCCCCGCACTCCATAAATGTCAGGTCGAATGGGCCATACTTCTCACCTATTTCCTTAAATCCGGGAAAGTATCCACTATCTCCACTGAAATACATCTTCTTGTTTGATCCAATAATTACCCACGAACCCCAAAGCGTCTTAAACCGATCACCAAATCCCCTACCGGAAAAATGTCTGGTTGGAGTTAATGCGAGTTTCAGGCCTTGAAACTCTATCTCATCCCACCAATTCAATTCTCTAATATGCTCGGGCATAACCCCCCATTCTTCTAAATGAGCCCCTACTCCCAGAGGGATATAGAATCGGTCAACTTTATCATTCAACGCTTTAATTGTTGGATAATCGAGATGATCATAATGGTCGTGAGACAAAATCACTGCATCAATTTTTGGTAATTCCTCAATCGTGATATGGTGTGAATAGTCAAATCTTTCTGGTCCCATAAAAGAAAACATCGAAGCACGTTTACCAACAATAACAGGATCAATCAATAAGGTTACGCCATTGATCTTCATCAAGATAGTAGAATGACCAAACCAAACAAATGCAAGGCTATCATCAGGAATGCTATCAAACTCATCCTTATCAAAAGTCTGAACTGAGATTGGCTCTTTGGGATTCTTCATACTCTTATCCTCAAACAGATAGTGCTTAAGTGGCTTTCTTATCATCTCCCAGGACATCTCCATCTTCGTTTCTACGGTGTTTTGAAATTTTCCATCAATGAAATTGGGGGCTTTTTGCATCCACTCCAGACGATTGCCTGATGGCTTACCTCCGATCTGTGGTGCAGTACGAAAAAAGATGACTGTAGCAACCAGGACTAGAATCACTATGGTGAATAGAATAAGCATGATCCGTTTGAATAATTTCATAATATTTTGCAAGGTAAATACATTTTCTTATTTTTGTAAGTGATTACTCACTTTTATGACTGAAAAACAAGAGAATATAATCAATGCCGCCTTGGCTCTTTTCGCTGAAGAAGGGTACAAGAGTACATCTACGAGCAAGGTGGCAAAACGGGCTGGCGTATCGGAGGGATTAATTTTTCGACATTTCTCAAATAAAGAAGGTTTGCTGCAAGCAATCCTTCAACTCGGTGAGGAACGAGCCAAAGATTTATTTGCGGATATTGTATTGGAGCCAGATCCTAAAGAACTACTAAAAAAGTATGTAGAACTTCCAATCAAAGTAAAGAACAATAAAGCCGCTTTGGAATTTTGGAAGTTGCAATTCAAGATCAAATGGGAGCTAGAACTATACGGAGAGCATAAAATGGCTGAAGTTGAGGAAGCCCTTATTCGTGCGTTTGATCAGCTCAGATATAATCATCCCGATAAAGAGGCCAACTTACTAATCACACTAATGGATGGTTTGGCCACCCGGGGCATCCTTCAGGAATCTTATGAAATGGATGAAACCGTTCGATTTTTAAAGCAGAAATACAAATTATAAAAAATTTACATACAAAATAAGTGATTACTCACTGATAAATAAAATATTATGAACAATAAAATTGCATTGATTACCGGGGCATCATCCGGAATAGGAAAAGAGCTTGCGCACATCCATTCTGAGCAAGGTGGAGATGTTGTGATCGTAGCACGTAGTGAAGAAAAACTGAAAGAGCTTAAAGAAGAGCTGGAAAAGAAACATGGTATCACCGCACATGTAGTAGTGAAGGATCTTTCTAAACCAGGGGCCGCTAGAGAGCTTTATGATGAAGTGAAAAAGCAGGGTATTGAAGTGGGTTACCTAATCAACAATGCTGGTTTTGGAGGCGTTGGTAAGTTTCATGAGCGAAATATTCATGACGATCTTAATATGATCAATTTGAATGTATCAGCACTTACTGAACTGACCCATTATTTCCTTCAGGATTTCGTGAGAAGCAATGAAGGAAAAATTCTTAATGTTTCATCTACTGCCAGCCTCCTTCCGGGTCCGTTACAGGCTGTGTACTATGCAACTAAAGCTTTTGTAACCTCTTTTAGCAATGCATTGGTAGAAGAACTGAAGGATACCAATATTACCGTAACCAACCTGATGCCTGGTGCCACGGAGACTGATTTTGGTAAAGTTTCCGGTATGGATAAGACTGATTTATTTACTGATTTGACAAGTGCACGAACAGTAGCGGAGGATGGATATAATGCCATGATCAAGGGAAAAATGGATAAAATATCTGGTCTTAAGCTTTCTCAAAAAATCATGATGTCATTCCTGCCAATCACTCCCAAGAAAATTGTGATGAGGCAGGTGAGACAAATGCAAGAGATAAAGGACTGATGAGTTTCCTATCGCTTTCGTAAAAATTTAGCCATCATCTTTTCAAACTGCCTGGAAACAAGGGATGGAAACCATTTCTTGAAAAAATAGGCTCTTCTTGCTTCTTTAGGATGAATGATGTGGAATTTACCGTTGGCTGCCTGCCCTAAAACAGTTTGTGCCATTTCTTCTGCATCGGTGGTCGAGTGGTGCATCTGCTTTTCAGCAAAATGCACAAATGCCTGAGAGCCTTGTGCCTGACTCATGATATTGGTCTTGAAAAAAGTTGGCGTAACTACACTCACGTGGATATTCTTTGATTTCAATTCGTGATACAGTGTATCCGAAAGTGCATAGACACCAGCCTTGGACACATTGTAGGCGGACATACCCGGGGCATTCATGAATCCTGCTGCACTTCCAATGTTGATTATCGTTCCGGAAGATTGGTTAATCATCCATGGAATGAAATGGTGACAACCATAGTACACTCCTATCAGGTTGATTTGAATCATGCGCTCCCACAAATCCGGTTTGTAATCCTGAAAGAATTCTCCGTCCCCGATACCCGCATTGTTAATAACCAAATCAACCACGGAGGTATTTTTTTGGATCGCCTCTACGGTTCGTTGGTAGGATAACTTATCGCTTACGTCCAGCTCATAGATGTGCACTTCCCGGGCTTCTTTCAATTTGACTTTCAACGCTTCAAGCCCAGAGCTATTGATATCAGATAAATGGAGCGACCATCCATTTTCAGCTAGTAATCGGGCGAATGATGCACCCAGACCTGATGCAGCTCCGGTGATGAAAACTGTTTTATTTGGATACTTGCTATTCAGTTTTTTCAAAGTGGTCATCGATAGGTAATTAGGTTGCGATTGTGATCCAGGTGACTGTAATCATTATATGTACTTAAAGAAAGTCCATTCTTTCCAACAAGTACTTTGGTTACACTGCTATTAACCAACCTCCCTTGCAAGTCAATAAACTGTTCGTCTTTAAGGGATAACAACTGAATCAAAATCGCTGAAATGGGACCACCGGAAGTAAATACCCAGGCGTTCTCTCCGCTCTTCAATTGATCTGCTAATTCTTTTAGGGCTTTCCAGCTATTTTCTTTGAATAATTGCCATTCCAGCACGTATTCCTTCTCCCCTTTGATCCAGTCAGAAATGGAATTATTAAGTATCTGCTGTAAGGATCGCATGGGATTTTCTTCCTTCATCAGGTGATCCCCTATCACACTGTGATCCGTGAATTTTGGGTTGTACTTAGCCAACAATTCCATGTGGTCGTATTCGTTCCAGCGATCATCTAACGTAAACGATAATTTTTGTCCGTAGCTTTCCAGGGAGTGATCCACTGATTTTCTATGTCTGATCAGGGAGCCGCTTATAATTTTGGAAACGGATTGATTACGTTCCTTCAATGCTTTCCCCAGTAGCTGAGCTTGTCTAGCACCAAGCTCTGATAGCTGATCGTAGTTTTCTTTCAGGAAACCGGCCTGACCATGACGAATTAGGTAGATCATCCCCATAATTATCGCTTTTGCTTCATCACATTTTCACAGGTTTTTATCAGGTAGATAGAAATCATCCAGAAGTTCTTGAATGCCTTGTTTTTGGTAAAGCCCTTTGAATATCGATAATAGATCTGCTGTGCAATGCCGGCCAGGCGAAACAGCCCGTACACTCTGTAAAATCGAAAATCCTCTATGGTTCTTCCCGTCTTTTCAGCATAATAATCGATAATTTCTTGTCTTTTCATCATTCCCAGGGCATTGCTTGGCTGTCTCCGCATTGATTTGATAAAGAAATTATCATCTTCGTGCACCCAATAGGCCAAACTGCTTCCTAAATCCATCAGAGGATCGCCAATAGCAGCCAACTCCCAGTCCAACACGCCGATGATGTTTGAAGGATCAGTCAGATCAAGTACCACGTTATCCAGGCGAAAGTCATTGTGAATGACACACAAATTTTCTTCCTCAGGCATGTTTTGCTCCAGCCATTTCATCACTTTCTTTCCAGATGGCACATTCCAGGTTTTTGCATCTGCAAATCGCTTGTTCCACCCATTGACCTGTCGCTCCACATATCCTTCACCTTTTCCCAGATCATCCAGACCATGTTTTTGATAATCCACCTGATGTAGTTCGATCATTTTATCCCAAAACGAACGACACAGGTTTTTAACCATTGCCGAATTCCATTCTACTTCTCGAGGCAGGTTTTTTCGGGGGATCATTCCTTCTAATCGTTCCATCAAATAAAAGGTAGACCCCAGCACTTCCTCATTCTCACAAACAGCGATCATCTCCGGAACATAGGAGTAATGTGGCTTTAATTTCTTTTGAAGATAATATTCCCGCGGCATGTTATGCGCTCCTGCAGCTTTTTTCCCCAAAGGAGCTCTACGCAGGATCAGGTCTTGATTCTCAAACTGCAATCGATAGGTCCAGTTGGAGGCACCTCCGGAGAATTGAGTGACCTTTGGATTTCCTTCCAAACCCTGCACGTGCTCATTGATCCATGGAAGAAGTCGATCCATATCCAGTTCTTCACCCGGACGCTGCTCCTTTTCCATGGCTATGAGAGGTATTTTTTAAACTCTAACCGAGAAATCATTCGTTGGTGCACTTCGTCAGGACCATCCGCCAGCCGCAAGGCCCTGGCCTGAATAAAAAAGCTAGTCAGTGGAAAATCATCTGAAAGACCGGCTCCACCATGAATCTGCATAGCCATATCGGTCACTTCCTGTAAAACATTTGGAGCAACCACCTTAATCGCAGATATCTCGGTCATGCTTTCTTTTACCCCAGCCTGATCTATTTTCCATGCAGCATAATGCGTAAGCAACCTGGCTTGATCGATATCTATTCGTGCTTTCGCAAATCGTTCAGAGTTCCCTCCTAATTGGGCCAATAATTTACCAAACGCCTGACGTGTACCACTACGAATAATTGCTAGTTCCAATGCTCGCTCTGCCGCACCAATGCAGCGCATACAATGATGAATTCTTCCGGGTCCCAATCTGCCCTGAGCAATTGCAAAACCAGCCCCAAAATCCTGAATGAGATTTTCTTTCGGTACCCGTACATTTTTAAAATGCACCTCACCATGTCCTGCAGGGGGATCGTATGCTCCAAAAGTGGTTAGCATACGTTTGATTTCAACACCTGACGCATCCAGTGGCACCAACACCATGCTGTGTTGCTGGTGCTTGTTCTCTGAACCTTTCGTCTTTCCCATCACAATAGCCACTTTCGCATTTGGGTGTCCCAGTCCTGTCGACCACCATTTTTTCCCGTTAATGACAATGTCGTCTCCTTCCGGCTCGATGGAAGTTTCAATATTCGTTGCGTCGGAGGAAGCAACATCCGGTTCGGTCATGCAGAAGACAGACTTTATCTCGCCTGTGAGTAGTGGTTTCAGCCATTGCTCTTTTTGCTCTTCACTTCCAAAATGATAGAGTACTTCCATGTTTCCCGTATCGGGAGCATTGCAATTAAAAATCTCTGCAGAATTATACACTCGTCCCATCTCCTCCGCAAGGGGAGCGTATTCCAATACGCTAAGTCCCTGACCTAGTTCTGAATCCGGTAAGAATAAATTCCAGAGTTTCGCCTCCTTCGCTTTAGTTTTCAGGCTTTCAAGCTTTGGGTGTTCGGTCCAGTTTTGCCAATTGCCATCAGCATTGTGTTTCTTATGATATTCGATGTATTCCCGTTCGAAGGGAAATACATACTCCTGCATAAAGGATTTTAATTTTTCAAGATACTCCTGAGATCGCTGAGATGGTTGAAAATTCATATTGAATGACTAAAATTTTCGAAGCATTTTGGATGTCATAAATGGCATTAAAAGCTTGAAGAAATACCATGGCCAGAATGGCACATAGGCGTTCGCTTTTTCTTTATTGATTGCTTTCACAAGCAGTTTTGATCCTTTATCCAAACTTATAATGAAAGGCGGCTTCTTTTCCACTTTATCAGTCATCTCAGATTCGATGTAGCCCGGAAAAATAGATGAAACCTTTATGGGTCGTTTTAAAACGTCTATGCGAACTCCTTCAGCCAGACTTTTAAGTCCTGCTTTGGTTGCTGCATAAACGGTCATTGCAAATGGATAACCTCTGAATGCCGACATGGATGAAATCGCTACCAGGTGCCCATGATTTTGCTCCCTGAAAATTTCCATTGCAGCCTCCATTTGACTGATTGCTCCGCAGAAATTAGTAACGGCAGTTTGCATGTTCGCCTCAGCATGTCCTTTGCCCAATGATGCACCTTTCCCCATCCCCGCGTTCACGATCACCCGATCCAGTCGTTCTCCCACATCATGAAAATCCTGATTGAACCCATTAAAAACATCGAACACCTGCTGGGCATTTGTCACATCCAATGAGCGCAGAAAAACCTTGCAATCAGGATTAATTTCATGAAGCTCTTTTTTCAATGCCTCCAGGTTTTCAACTCTTCGGGCACATAAGGCCAGGTTGCATCCTTGTTTAACAAACTCCTTAGCCATGCCTTTTCCCAGTCCTGAACTGGCACCTGTTATTAATATGTTTTTTCGTTTCAAATTCAATTCGCTTGGAATGACTCTCAAAATAATTCTTAATGATTGAATATCATCGATCTTCCAGTGAATAAATTCCCAGCACCCTCCTATTTTATTTAAACAAACTGGTTTTGAGAGCCGTTACATTAAAGTAGATTTTAATGTCATGAAGTACCTAACGTTTATTTTTCTCCTTTTCGCAAATGAGCTAAATGCTCAGATTACATTCAAGAATCTGCAATCTTTTGACAATCAGTCATTGGATTTTAAAAGGGATCATTTTTCTAATAGGAATCTTTCTCCTCTTCAAATCAATTTACCGAGTCAATCCCTGATCAGTCAGGAAATCACCCCTGATGATTTCAAAATAATTACACCCCAACAATATAACCTTACAAACTACCCGATGAGGGATCTTGCTAAAATGGATGACCTTTTGTTAGGAACTTCATTTTCGAACACACTGCAACTTGGAAATCAACAAATTCAAACCACCTACATTTTTGATATCAGAGGAAACCTGAGAGGTTATCGAACAAATTTTTCTTTCCGAAAAAAGGATTAAGTTAAAATCAACCTTTACCTCTTCAAAATATTAGCAAGCTTCCTGATCACTCGATCAAGGTTGTGTGCATTTTGTTTCAGTTCCTCAATCCTTTCAGAATTGGCCCTGTCCTCTACATGATCAACAAGCCCCATAATGTTCGTTAAAGGTGCTCGTACCAAATGAGCATTTATAAATGAGTATTCGATAATGCGTTGATTTTCTCTGTGCAGATCCTTTGTGTGTCGTTCTGCTACTTTTTCAAGGTTGTTTTTTATTGCCGAAATATCCCTATTATAAAGCTCCATTTCGGCTGCTTTTTGACTAAGCTTTCTATTAAGGTTTCTTATCACCTCATTCTGTCTTATCAACGCTTTTTGTTCCTTATCAAGAGCTCTTTTGAATGTGGCCATCAGCACAATTACAAGTACCAGATTGATGAAAAAATCAAACACCAAACCAGAGTAAACAATCTCTTCATTGACAGGTATTAAATCTGTAGTAAGCAATAGAACTAACCCAGCTAAACACGCAGAGAAGATGTAACTGGTAATTTTTGTTGTGATCAGGACAATCAAAACTAAGATGATGGGAAATACATAAGGGCCTGCGCCATTGATCCCCCCTGAAGAAATCCAGAAAAACACAAATCCTATTACAATCAACACACAAAAGATATTGATCAGAGCATTCCGATTCTTTGTCTTCCCCTGCAACCAAATCATCAGTAAACAAATAACAAAAAAAGTCGCGTCGATTATTAAAGGAACACCAAAAGACTCATTGAGAACGTCGAAGATCATATTCATTACGAAATAAGGGATCGCGATGAACAGTGTGATTAGAAAGAGCTGATGTTCAAGGCTTTTGACTGCTATTTGTTTTCTAAGCGAATTCATTTACCCCCTCCTCGATCTTTCCACTTAAGTTAGACATTTCCTTTTTCAGGTTATCACCAGACTGAATGATCAATTGAACAATATCATCCTCTTCCTTTTCCAGATCATCAATGCACTGAATCGTATTTTCATATGTTTCGTACAGTTCGGTGATGGATAAAGACAGGTATTGCTCCATCTGATTTTTATGGCTTCTAAGAAGTTTGTTTCCGTTCCGTACCTTCTCGTCGAGCTGTGTAGTCAACTGCTCCAGATCCTCCTTTTGTTTAAGTAAGTAGGAATTTTTTTCAGTTATCTCTCTATTCTTTGCGTGCAATGACTTAATGCCGGATGCAAGAGATTTTTTTCTTCTTACAAATTCATTTTTAGCATATAAGATGAAAGCAATTGTTCCGAATGATGAGAAAATGAAGTTTAATGATCCGTTACCGATAGGTATAAAATTCTCAAGGAAATGGTATTGGTATTCTATTGCAACTAGAGCCAAGAAAATAGCTACTACAAATACAGCATTAAGAATGACCGACCATCTAAAATTGAGTGTCAATGAAATAATGATAATACTTGCATAGATGTTTATCTCCGATGAATGTACTAACCCCTCCCCGTCAAAAAACATCCAAATCATCATCCCAACAAAAGGGACATAAAAAGAAAAAACTAATAAAGATGAATGAATTCGTTTAGTGATACCGATATAGCATCCATAGATAAATAAAACAACCAGACATAAATCCAGATAAAAATCAGGGCCTGTACTCGTTTCTGTCAAATCCCTTATGACTTCCAGGACTGCTCGTAGCAAGCCAATCCCACTGGCTACAGTAAGTACGTTATATTCAAAAGTATTTCTATGATCCTTAGCCAAGGTCCGTTATTGTATTTTCAATCAGTTAATGACAAACCATTTTAAAGATCAAAAATTATCGTTTGTTTTTCTAATCAATTAAACTTTTTCGGTCATTCGCCTTCTTTTTTAGATAGATGGATAATACAAAAACAAAAAAGCTCACCGATTAGGTGAGCTTCAAGGATTTGAATAGTTCGACAACTAAATATTATTGACTATCTGATTTAAACTTTGGCTCGGCCTCATTGCAGCGGTAGCTTTTGCATCACTAGGTTGATAATATCCTCCAATATCTACAGGCTCTCCTTGTGCAGCAAGTAGCTCTTCGTTGATTTTTTCTTCATTAGCCGCCAACTGTCGATAGACGTCTTCAAAAGCTGTTTTCAACGCAGCATCCTCCTCTTGGTTGGCCAGCATCTCTGCCCAATACATTGCCAGATAAAAGTGACTACCTCGATTGTCAATCTCATTCACCTTTCTCGATGGAGACTTATTCTCTTCAAGCAGTTTTGATGTAGCATTATCAAGCGCTTCGCCTAAAACTTTTGCTCGTTTGTTACCGTATTTTTCGCCCAGGTGATCCAATGACACAGCAAGAGCTAAGAATTCACCCAGTGAATCCCATCTTAGGTGACCCTCTTCTACAAATTGTTGAACATGCTTTGGTGCAGATCCTCCTGCTCCTGTTTCAAAGAGTCCTCCACCATTCATCAGAGGAACAATCGACAACATTTTCGCACTTGTTCCAACCTCAAGAATTGGGAATAGGTCAGTTAAATAGTCCCTCAAAACGTTTCCTGTAACTGAAATGGTATCCTGACCTTTTCTAATTCTATCCACCGAAAACTTAGTGGCCTCTATTGGAGACATGATGTGAATTTCCAAACCTGAGGTATCATGATCCTTCAAATACGTTTCCACTTTTTTGATCAGCTCTGCATCATGCGCACGATCCTTATCTAACCAAAAAACAGCAGGAGATCCTGTCGCCTTTGCCCTATTCACTGCCAGCTTCACCCAATCCTGGATAGGCGCGTCTTTTACTTGGCACATGCGGAAAATATCCCCAGTGTGTACCTCTTGTTCAAGAAGTATATTTCCATCCGCATCCACCACATGTACTTTGCCAGGCTTATCAAATTGAAATGTTTTATCATGCGATCCGTACTCTTCAGCTTTCTGAGCCATCAGACCAACATTTGGAACACTCCCCATCGTGGTAGGATCGTAGGCTCCATTCTTTTTACAATCATCAATTACTGCCTGATAAACACCAGCATAAGAGCGATCCGGGATGACGGCTTTCGTATCCTGCGTTTTGTTGTCTTTGTTCCACATTTGACCGGATGTTCGGATCATGGCCGGCATAGATGCATCTATGATTACATCACTTGGAACATGTAAATTGGTGATTCCTTTGTCAGAATTAACCATAGCTAATGCCGGACGGGTTTCATATACCTTTTCTATGTCTGCTTCAATCTCTTTTCTTTTAGCCTCATCCAGCGATTGTACTTTATTGTAGACATCTCCAATTCCGCTGGTCGGATCTACACCAATTTCCTTGAACAAGTCAGCATGCTTCTCAAAAACATCCTTGTAATACACCTCTACTGCCGCACCAAAGATGATAGGATCTGATACCTTCATCATGGTTGCCTTCATGTGCAGAGAGAAAAGAATATTCTTCTCTTTCGCATCTTCAATCTCCTTCTCGATGAATGACTTCAGCTTAAACATGTTCATCACAGAAGCATCAATCACCTCGCCTGCCTGGATCGGGAAGCTTTCTTTTAAATCAACTGTTTCCCCATCCTGACCATGAAATTTGATTTTTACATGCGTCTCATTCACAACCGTGGTTGACTTTTCACTGCCGTAAAAGTCACCCTCGCTCATACTGGCAACATTCGATTTAGAATCTGCACTCCACTTACCCATGGAGTGTGGGAACTTTCTGGCAAAGTTTTTTACTGCTTTAGGTGCTCTACGATCAGAGTTTCCTTCCCTGAGCACCGGGTTTACCGCACTGCCTTTTACCTTATCGTATCGCGCTTTAATGTCCTTTTCCTCATCGGTTTTTGGCTCCACTGGATAATCAGGTAATGCATACCCCTGAGATTGAAGCTCTTTGATAGCGGCTAGCAGCTGAGGAATGGAAGCACTAATATTTGGAAGTTTGATAATGTTCGCTTCTGGTGTTTTTGCAATTTCCCCTAATTCTGAAAGTGCATCCCCGATTCTTTGATCTTCAGATAGGAATTCAGGAAAAACTGCAATGATTCTTCCTGCAAGTGAAATATCCCGTGTTTCAACTTCTACACCAGCTTTGCCGGCGTATGCCTGAATGATCGGCAGTAAAGATTTGGTTGCTAAAGCAGGTGCTTCGTCGGTGTGTGTGTAAATGATCTTCGCCATCTTCTATCAGTATCGTTTTTTAGTTATTTAAATTCAGTAATTCAATTGTTCTTGGTTTCATCAGCCCTAGGCTGTTAGTAACTCTCTTTTTCGTTGGGGAATTTTTGGGATTTAATGTCGGAGACGTAGTTTTCAAAAGCCTCACTCATGATCTTATTCAAATCAGCATATTGGCGTAAAAAACGCGGTTTAAAGTCTTGGGTAATGCCAAGCATGTCATGAACGACAAGTACCTGACCGTCTGTATCAGGGCCTGCTCCGATCCCTATCGTTGGGATAGAGATAGATTCGGAAACTTTCTTAGCTAGCTTGGAAGGTATCTTCTCCAAGACAATTGCAAAACAACCCAGCTCCTCCAGGATTTTTGCATCTTCCATAAGTTTTTGAGCTTCCGCCTCTTCCTTGGCCCGGACGGTATAAGTGCCAAACTTGTAAATGGATTGAGGAGTTAATCCCAGATGTCCCATTACGGGGATACCGGCAGAAAGCACACGACTGATGCTCTCTTTGATTTCAACGCCACCTTCCATTTTTACCGCATGACCTCCAGATTCTTTCATGATACGAATACATGATCGCAAGGCTTCAGATGAGCTGCCCTGGTAACTACCAAAAGGCACATCTACGACTACAAGTGCACGATTAACAGCTTTTACTACCGAGGTTGCGTGCCAGATCATATGATCCAGGGTGATGGGGAGTGTTGTTTCATTGCCAGCCATTACATTGGACGCACTATCGCCCACTAATATGACATCTACCCCGGATTGATCAATGATTTTAGCCATGGAGTAATCATAGGCTGTTAGCATTGATATTTTCTCACCTTTGGCTTTCATTTCCTGAAGCTGATGGGTGGTTACGATTTTAACTTTTCCTTGTATACTCATGGCGTAAAAATGGATGCGCAATTTACTAAATCACGGATGGACTATAAAATGCACTAATTGGGTGTGGCATTTTATTTGATATAAATTGGAAACATTAATTCAAATGACAATGAAATTACTTTCCGTGCTTTTTGTGTTTTTCGCAGCACTACTGTCTAACTGTCAGGAACAAGTACAAAGTTCAGAAGTTATCGAAATTGAATTTGGGACCAGTTTTGGCATGTGTGCGGGTTATTGTATCCAAACATTAAAAATATCAGAGCAAGAAGTTTCCAAAACAGTAATCCCTCGAATGGATCAAAACCTTACGGAAAAAACGTGTAGTGCCGCTAGCAATGGTTTCAGCTCACTTTTATCAAAAGTGGATCTTGTTGCATTTATGGATCTTGAAGAAACCATTGGTTGTCCGGATTGTGCCGATGGTGGAGCGGAATGGATCAAAATTAGCACTCCGGAAAGGTCAAAGAAAGTGACTTATGAGTTTGGTAAAGAGCCTGATGCTGTAAAATCCTTCATTGGTGACATAAGAGAACTTTATGATCAATTGGGTGAATGTGAGTAATCCACCTGCTAAATGTTCTCCTCTTACAGATTAAATTGCCCTTCAATATTTTTTTTATATATCAAAACCTAATCCAAGCAATGAAAGCTCCATTCATTTCCAATCTACAATTGCCTGTAGTAGCAGCACCCATGTTTCTAATCTCCGGCCCTAAGCTGGTTATCGAGTGCTGTAAGAATGGAATCGTTGGAACATTTCCAGCGCTTAATAACCGATCTACCGAAGGATTTGAAGAATGGCTGATTGAAATAAAGGAAGAGCTTTCTAAATGGGAAGAAGAGACTGGGAAAAAAGCGGCTCCTTTTGGTGTAAACCTTATTGTGCACAAAACAAATCCGAGGCTAAAAGCTGATCTTGAGGTGGTAGTAAAACACAAAGTGCCTTTAGTCATCACCTCCTTGGGAGCAGTGACTCAGCTTGTTGATGCCGTTCATAGCTATGGCGGTTTGGTTTTTCACGACGTTATCATGAAGAGACACGCAGAGAAAGCAGCGGAAGCAGGTGTAGATGGATTGATTCTCGTTTGTGCAGGCGCAGGCGGACACGCAGGAACATTAAACCCAATGCCTTTTGTAGGCGAGGTGCGGAAATTTTTTGATAAGACTATTTTACTTTCTGGATGTATATCTACCGGAAAAGATGTCGCTTCAGCCATGCAAATGGGAGCGGATTTAGCATATATGGGTACACGTTTTATCAATACCAAAGAAAGTGAAGCTCCGGAAGAGTACAGACAGATGATTATTAATGCAGGCGCCAGTGATGTTGTTTACACCGCAGCTGTTTCTGGTGTTCATGCAAACTTTCTGAGACCAAGTCTTGAAGCAATGGGGATCAACGAAGAAATGTGGAAGCAGAGTGCGAAAGTTGATTTTGGAGAAGAGCTTTCAAATGATGAAGCCAAAGCCTGGAAAACGATCTGGTCTGCCGGTCAGGGAGTCACCAAAATTGATGATTCTCCCTCCGTCACTGAGTTAGTAAAAAGGCTTAAGACTGAATTCAAGGAAGCCGTGACCGAACAATCTAAGCTACTCGAAAAGTATTAACTCTTCCATTTAATGCTACAACCGATACTGGGCTTCTGATCTTCAAATACAGGCTCATCTTCCAGATGAGCCTCTAAAGCGTTAACCAAATCATCACCGGTCACCGGTTCTGGATTTCCCGGGGTGCTGGCATCAAATCTGCCACGATAAATGCACTTCAAATCTTCATCAAATAAGAAAAAATCTGGTGTGCAGGCGGCCTGATAGGCCTTTGCAACTTCCTGACTTTCGTCTACAAGATATGGGAAGCCGAATTCGAACTCTTCTGCCTGAGCCTTGAGTCCGTCCGAAGCATCTTCAGGGTAGTCAGTAGGATCATTTGAGCATATGGCTACAAACCCAACTTTTAAATCCATGTATTGACGAGCTATCACCGCTATTTCCTCTTCAATATTCTTCACATACGGGCAGTGGGCACAAATAAACATTACTACCAATCCGTATTCCTTTCTTACATCTTCAAGAGAAAGATTCTTTCCAGAAATAACATCAGGTAAATTGAAATCAGGAGCTACCGTACCAAGCGGCATCATATTCGATTCTACTGCGGCCATACTAGTTATTTGATTATTTTTAAATCTAAGCTAAAAATTAATACATCGCGATATATGAAAAAATTCCTTCTCATACTTATATCATTTATTACCATAAGGGCAACAGTGGCTCAAATCACCCCGGCCCCATCCAGAACCACAGGTGACGGACCCTATGATATGACCATCATAAGAGGAGCTACTGTCATTAACGGAAATGGTGCCCCTCCAATTGGGCCTGTCGATATCGTGATTGAAAAAAATAAGATTACGAAAGTTCAGGTGGTAGGTTACCCCGGAGTTGAGATCAATCCAGACCGAAGACCAAAACTGGAAGGAAATGGGATAGAGATCGATGCAGCAGGTATGTATGTTTTGCCAGGATTTGTAGATATGCATGGGCATATCGGGGGTTCCAGCCAGGGCACCCCTGCCGAGTATGTTTTTAAACTATGGCTAGCACATGGGATTACTACCATCCGTGACCCTTCAGCTGGAAATGGGTTGGATTGGGTGCTCAGACACAGGAATCGTAGCATCAAAAATGAAATTACAGCCCCTCGAATTCTAGCTTACACCTCATTCGGCCAAAATTTGGAAGGAATTGAAGTAGTAAGAAATATTCCCGGGGAAAGATCGGTTGGAAACGAGGTATTAAAAGGGCCGATCACAAACGCAGAGGAAGCAATTTCATGGGTTCGTGCAAATTATCGTCGTGGGGCTGATGGAATTAAATTCTTCGGTGCATCACCGGAAGTGATGGCGGCTGCACTACAAGAAAATAAGAAATTGGGATTACGATCTGCATGCCATCATGCCCAGCTAAACGTTGGCTGGTGGAATGTACTGAACTCTGCTGAAGCCGGCCTCACCACCATGGAACACTGGTATGGGTTGCCGGAAGCTTTGTTTGATGATCGTATCGTTCAGGATTATCCGGTTGATTACAATTATCAAAACGAGCAGCATCGCTTTGGAGAGGCTGGAAAACTTTGGAAGCAGGCAGCCAAGCCATATTCTGAAAAATGGAATGCAGTGATGAACCGTCTGCTTGAGTTGGATTTCACATTGGATCCAACCTTCAACATTTATGAAGCAAGTCGTGACCTCATGCGATCACGAAATGCCGATTGGCATAAAGACTACACCCTTCCATCACTATGGAAGTTTTACCAACCTAGCAAAGTGTCACATGGGTCTTACTGGCACTTTTGGGGTACCGAAGAAGAGGTGGCCTGGAAAGAAAACTACAAACTCTGGATGACGTTTGTGAATGAATACAAAAACAGAGGGGGAAGAGTGACTACCGGATCTGATTCAGGTTTCATTTTTCAGCTGTACGGATTTGCATATATACGTGAGCTGGAATTGCTGAGAGAGGCAGGATTTCATCCTCTTGAGGTTATCCGCTCAGCTACCTTGATGGGAGCTCAGGCACTTGGAATGGAAAGGGAGATTGGCACAATCGAAAAAGGGAAATTGGCTGACCTGGTAATTGTGGAGGAAAATCCCCTGGCCAATCTGAAGGTGCTTTACGGAACAGGAGCCATCAAATTAACCGAAGGAAATGAAGTCACCAGAGTGGGTGGCGTGAAGTATACCGTAAAGGATGGGGTGGTTTATGAAGCAAAAGAGCTACTCGAAGATGTGCGCAAGATGGTGAAAGAGGCCAAAAACGGTGAAGAATTGAAACAACCGGGATACCCCAACTGGAAAGAGTAAACGTGATGATTAAATACCTGATAATACTTCCAATCCTAATAATCAGCTGTCAGTCCGGTAGCAATCGTGCGGATGCTCGAGATGAAGAGCCTATTGCCCAAACGAAAGACCCTACTAAAATCTACAACCTGATGGGCGAGGAGCTGCCTGCAAAGCAGCTAACCGATCAAGCTCGAGCCAGGCATGATAATAATCTGCAGAAAGCACGATCCAATTATGAAGCTAATCCAGATAGCCTGGAACTTATCATCTGGTATGGTCGGAGGTTGGCATACCTGGGTAGATATTTAGAAGCTATTGATGTTTATACGAAAGGCTTAGAAAAATTTCCTACATCATACAAGTTGCGCAGACACAGGGGCCATCGTTACATCACCACCCGCCAGCTTGAAAAAGCTGTCAATGATTTTGAAATGGCGGCCTTTTACAGCGTTAATGCCGAAAATACGATTGAACCGGATGGATTACCCAACAAACTAAATAAGCCTCTTGGTAACGATAAATTCAATATTTGGTACCACTACGGATTGGCTCATTACCTCAATGGAAGGTATGACAAAGCGATTTCAGCGTATAAAAAATGCATGGAGTTTAGTGACAATGATGACTTGTTGAGCGCCACCTCTTATTGGTTATACATGACCTATAAAAAAATCGGCAATGCAGAGCTTGCAGATCAGCTACTCGCTGAGATAGATGAAAACATGGAAATTATTGAAAATGATGCCTACCTGGATCTCTTGCTATTATTTAAAGGGGAGAAGAAAGCAGAAACATTATTATCACGTGCCTTTCCGGAAGATGGAAAAATCGATCCTACCCTTGGATATGGGATCGGCAACTGGTATCAACAGCAAGGGAATACGGAAAAAGCCAATGAAATTTTCCTGAAAATTCTGGATAGCCCAAGCTGGCATACTTTCGGATATATTGCAGCAGAAGCTGAGCTTACTACTGCGTTTCCTGTCCCAGTCTCCTGATCTCGTTTCTAAGCTGGATAGCAACATTTGGATAATCCGTGATAATGCCATCTACTCCTGCATTTAGCATCTTGATCATATCCTCCCGGCTATTCACTGGATACGCGTGAACCTCATAGCCTTTTGCATGCATTTGAAAAACACGGCGTGGTGAAAGTGTCTCCCACTGTGGGTTAATGGCTTTCATCCGATTACTTTCTTTGGCACGACCCATGTGAATTCTGGTCTCTAAATAGAAGGCAATCAATGGAGCCGAATCCTCTCCAACAATCAAAGCTTTCGTCTGAATGAATGGGTCCAATTCATGAACTTCATCCAGGTATTTGGGCTCATAGGATTGTAAAATGATCCAATCCTCTCCATTTTCTTCACTCATTACAACCTCTACTAATTTTTCTGCAAAATCATGGTAGTGAGGGTGATCCATGTGCTTAATCTCAATCAGCACTGTTACCTGACCATCAATAAAATCCAACACCTCTTTCAATGTAGGAATTCGCTGATCGGCATAATGTGAATCATACCACGAGCCAACATCAAACTGTCTGATTTCTTCCAGGGTATAGTCGTGCACATCGCCAGTGACCGGATTTCCTAAAGTATCACGTGCTACACGATCCAGCCGCTGATCATGAAATACGATGATCTCTTCATCCTTTGTGTGTCGAACATCCAGCTCAATTTGATCAACGCCAAGATCTAGTGCTTTTTCAAAAGCAGCCATGGTGTTTTCAGGAGCCAGTCCAGATGCGCCCTTGTGAGCAATGATCTGAAACTCTTTCCCTTCCAGTCGGTCGATAGACGTGCTGGCGAACAGGTTTCGGTAAAACCAAGGCTCGAATAAGGAGAAAGCTCCAAACAAAATGAAAAAAGGCGCGGAGTAAAGAAGAAATTTCTTAGTCATCAGGTGTGATTATTTAACCGCAAAAGTTAGTAAAAAAGTACTAAATACTACTGTTTTTTAGGTTCTACCAGTTTTAAGCCAAGCTCATCGAGCTGATCCTGAGATATCTTGCTTGGTGAATCAATCATGACATCACGTCCCGCGTTGTTTTTCGGAAATGCGATAAAATCACGGATACTTTGCTCTCCAGCCATGATTGCACACATTCTGTCAAATCCATACGCGATACCTCCATGGGGCGGAGCGCCATATTCGAAAGCGCCCATCAAAAAGCCAAACTGCTCTTCGGCCTCCTCCTTACTAAAACCTAATACTTCAAACATTTTGGCCTGCAGTTCCCGATCATGAATACGGATAGATCCACCACCTGCTTCAACACCATTGATCACCATATCATAGGCGTTTGCTCTGATAGCCCCTGGATCTGAGTCAAGTTTATCAATATCCTCTGGTTTAGGAGCAGTGAACGGGTGATGCATCGCATGATATCGCTGGGTTTCTTCGTCCCATTCCAGCAATGGAAAATCCAGTACCCATGCAGCTGCCACTTTATTTCTATCTCTCAACCCAAGACGCTCCCCCATCTCAAGGCGAAGCTCGTTAAGTGCTTTTCTTGTTTGATTTGCTTCTCCTGCAAGAATCAAAAGTAAATCACCAGGCTTGGCATCAAACTTCTCAACCCAACCTTTCAGTGCTTCCTGATCAAAGAATTTATCTACAGATGATTTGAACGATCCATCCTCGTTATACTTGACATAAACAAGGCCCTTAGCTCCAATTTGTGGCTTCTTCACAAAGTCAGTTAAAGCGTCCAGTTGTTTTCGTGAATATTCTGCACATCCTTCCGCATTAATCCCTACCACCAGTTCGGCACTGTCAAAGACGACAAATCCTTTTCCCTGGGCCAGGTCATTCAGTTCACAGAATTCCATTCCAAATCGTAGGTCAGGCTTGTCAGAACCATATTTCTGCATCGCATCATCATATGTGATACGCTGAAAGTCATCCAACTCAACGTCTTTAATTTGTTTATATAGAAACTTTGTCATGCCTTCAAAAGTCTGAAGCACATCTTCCTGTTCCACAAAAGCCATTTCACAGTCAATCTGAGTAAACTCAGGCTGACGGTCTGCCCTTAAATCTTCATCACGAAAACACTTCACGATCTGAAAGTAACGATCCATGCCAGCTACCATCAAAAGCTGTTTAAATGTTTGGGGTGATTGAGGCAATGCATAAAACTCATTTTCGTTCATACGAGAAGGCACTACAAAATCACGTGCACCTTCCGGAGTGGATTTGATGAGATAAGGAGTTTCCACCTCTACAAATGCTTCTTTATTTAGATACTCGCGCACCTTCTGCATCATGGTATGTCGCAGCTGCAGCTTTTCTCTCACAGGATTTCTACGAATATCGAGATAACGATATCTCATTCTAAGATCTTCTCCTCCATCAGTTTCATCCTCGATCGTAAAAGGAGGGACTTTTGAGACATTTAGAATCTGAAACTCATTTACCCGAATCTCAATATCACCAGTAGGCATCTTATCGTTCTTTGAATATCGCTCTACAACCTCACCTGTTGCTTTTACAACAAACTCCCGACCTACTTTCTTAGCCTGATCTATGATCGACTGCTCAGTGACTCCCTCTTCGAAAATCAGCTGAGTGATCCCGTATCGATCCCTGAGATCTATCCATACCACGCCTCCTTTATCTCGTTGCTTTTGAACCCATCCGGTCAGAGTGACTGTATTTCCAACGTGTTCTGATCGTAATTCTCCACAAGTATGTGTGCGTAGCATAAATCTTTCCTTTGATTGAATTTTAAAAAGAGGTGCAAAAGTAAACCTTGATTAATAGGATTTATAAGATTCATTAGATTCAAGGTTAGAAATTTTTCAAATGAATACATACAAACATTCTGACATCACTGAAAAGATTATTGGGTACGCCATGAAGGTGCATCGAACACTTGGAAATGGATTTCAGGAGGTCATCTATCAACGAGCCTTAGCAATAGAGTTTGAAGAGTGCAATTTAGGTTTTGTGCGAGAGCAAGAACAATCAATTTTCTACAATAACGTACAAATTGGTACAAGAAGAGTTGATTTTTTTGTTGAAAACAAAATCCTAGTTGAAATCAAAGCTGTGAAAGAATTGGAAAATGTACACTTAGCACAAGCTATCAACTATCTGGAAGCGTTTAATATGGAAGTGGGATTGCTATTGAATTTTGGATCTACTAGCCTCCAGTTCAAAAGGCTGCAAAGAAAACCACGATCAAAATCATGAAATCATTTAATCAAATCAATCAAAATTCTGACCTTCGCCATATGAAAAAAATCATTTGTCTTGCTATTCTTTTGAATGCCTCGTGTCTGTTTGCTCAGGAAAAAATGGTAACACATAGAGTCAATGAGGAAATCTCATATGTGGTGCCAGAATCTTTTACCCTCATGAGCAAAGGAGATCGCATTGAAAAGTATGTTTCATCGCGTGAGCCACTGGCCATGCATGCTTCGGTAGATGGAGAGATAAACTATGGTGTGAACTGGAACCCCATGCAATGGATGGATGGCGATGAACAAATGATCCATGACTTCTATAAAGCCAGCATCCTCAGCATGTTTGATGAAGTTGAATTTATTCAGGATGAAATTAAAGAGGTCAATGGAAAAAAGTTTGTTGTTTTTGAATTTGTCTCGTTGCTAAGCAGCGAAAACGCATTTTCCAATAAGTCATCACGCAACTACACGTACATTCAATACACCTCCTACAATGACCAGGTTTTGCTCTTCAATTTTGCCTGTAATGCATGGTTGATGAGTCAATGGCAACCCATTGCGAATGAAATCATGAACAGCGTTAAAGTGAAAATGAAATAATGGGTCTTAGCATCTACAGTGACGAACATTTCATGAAGCAGGCTCTGAATGAAGCTGAAAAAGCTGCTGAAGAAGGTGAAATTCCCATTGGTGCAGTGGTAGTCTGTGAAAATAGAATCATTGCAAAAGATCATAACAGAGTAGAGCGACTTAATGATGCCACTGCACATGCAGAGATGCTGGCAATTACCGCCGCGCAAAATCACCTGGGCTCGAAATATCTAAATGAATGCACCTTATTTGTAACCCTGGAACCATGTAGCATGTGCGCGGGCGGACTTTTCTGGACGCAGATAGGTCGTGTGGTGATTGGAGCGTTGGATAAAGAGCGTGGTTTCTCCAACTTCAACAAAAACATCATTCATCCAAAAACGGATTTGAAGTTGGCCGTAATGGCTAACGAATGCGAAATTTTAATTAAAGATTTTTTTAAGAAGCTGCGAGGCAACTAAACGTCACTCATCCTTGTTATCTTCACAAATCATTTTTTAGAACCTAAAATAAATCACATAATTATGGCTTTTGAATTACCAAACCTACCTTATGCACACGATGCATTAGAACCACACATTGATGCGAAAACCATGGAAATTCATCATGGTAAGCACCATGCCGGATATGTTTCAAAATTGAACGCGGCTATTGAAGGCACTGACATGGAAGGTAAATCTTTGGATGATTTGGTGAAAAACCATTCTGACAATGGAGCAGTAAGAAATAATGGTGGTGGACATTGGAATCACACGTTGTTTTGGGAAGTGATGAGTCCGAATGGTGGTGGTGAGCCATCAGGTGCTTTAGCGGACGCAATCAATACTGCTTTTGGTTCATTCGATAAATTCAAAGAAGCATTCAGTAATGCAGCAGCTACCCGATTCGGTAGTGGATGGGCATGGCTATGCAAAAAAAGTGAAGGGTCTGTTGAGGTTTGCTCCACGGCTAATCAAGATAACCCGCTGATGCCGGATGCCGGATGCTCAGGCACACCTATTCTTGGCCTTGACGTTTGGGAGCATGCTTATTACCTAAACTATCAAAACAGAAGACCCGATTACATCAATGCTTTTTTCAATGTGATCAACTGGGATGCGGTAAGTAAAAAATTTGAAGGATAATATCATTTAAAAAAGTCGTCTATATTTGCGACCAGAAATGAGAACACAACAACTACATCATCATGTACATCATACCCACTTCACTGAAGAGGTAAGAAGATGATGCTGTAGTTTGTATAAAATAAAACACTAAGGCCCGTCGGATTACCGTCGGGCCTTTTTTGTTTCTTATCGGCAAGAAACATTGAGAAAACGAATTAGTTCTACCCTTGAAATTGATAAAAAGAAAATGAATCAAGTATTAAAAATAGCTGTACAGAAAAGCGGAAGACTCAATGAAAAAAGCATGGACTTGCTCAAAGAGTGTGGAATCAAAATTAACAATGGCGGTAAGCTGATGTCTACGGCTTCCAATTTCCCGTTGGAAGTATTCTATCTCAGGGATGATGATATTCCTCAATATGTAGCTGAGGGTGTTGCTGATATCGGTATCGTTGGTGAAAATGAATTTCTGGAAAAAGATGAACAGGTTGACATCATCAATCGCCCTGGATTTTCCAAATGCAGACTTTCACTGGCCGTTCGAAGAGAAGAAGTATACAATGGGTTAGAGTGGTTTGAAGGAAAGAAGATCGCAACTAGCTATCCGGTGATACTGCGAAAGTTCTTAGAAGAAAAAGGCATTAATGCCACCATCGAGGAGATCAGCGGAAGTGTAGAGATTGCTCCTGGCATTGGTTTAGCTGAGGGCATATTCGATATTGTGAGTACAGGAAGTACACTATTGGCTAATGGTCTGAAAGAGGTGGAAGTGGTGCTGCGAAGTGAGGCCCTTTTAATATCCAATCGAAATCTCAATCGTGAGCAAAAAGCATTGTTGGATAAATTGCTTTTTCGTATCGAAGCGGCAAAATCAGCCAAGCAGAATAAATATATTTTGCTAAACGCACCAAATGACAACCTTGATGATATCATTCACTTGCTCCCTGGGATGAGAAGCCCTACTGTACTGCCACTGGCGAATGAAGGCTGGAGTAGCGTACACAGTGTCATCAAGGAAGATGATTTCTGGGAAGTGATCGATCAACTCAAGGAAAAGGGAGCTGAAGGAATTTTGGTTTGCCCAATTGAAAAAATGATTGTGTAATAATCAATTTCCCCTCTTGAGGGGGATAAAAGGGGGAGGAAAAATGAAAACAATAAAATATCCGCAAACATCTCAATGGCCGTCACTCTGCAAACGACCGACCTTCGATATTTCTGAGTTGGAGAGGACAGTAAAAGACATTTTGTCCGATGTGCGAGAAAGAGGCAATGCAGCACTGCTAGAAATGGGAAAAAAATTTGATGGGGTTGCTCTGGATGTACTTGAGGTTGACATACAAAAACTCTCATTTAAGATAGATGATGAGCTGGCAGAAGCAATAAAAACGGCTAAGAAGAACATCGAAACATTTCACCTTTCGCAGAAAGAGGATTCGTTAAAAGTAGAGACCATGGAAGGTGTTAGTTGCTGGCGTAAAAGTGTAGCTATTCAAAACGTAGGGCTCTACATTCCGGGAGGATCTGCTCCATTATTTTCTACATTATTAATGCTTGCAATCCCTGCCAAAATTGCCGGATGCAAAAACATTGTCGTTTGCACTCCTCCAACGAAAGAAGGCAAGCTTAATGAAGTCATTGGTTGGACCAGCCAGCTATTGGGTATTGAAAAAATATTTTTGACAGGCGGAGCACAAGCTGTTGCAGCCATGACTTTTGGAACAGAAACGATTCCTAAAGTCGACAAAATTTTTGGTCCGGGTAACCAATTCGTTACCGCTGCTAAACAGCTAGCTCAGAATTATGGAGTAGCTATCGATATGCCTGCAGGCCCGAGTGAAATTTTGGTAATAGCTGATGAGACTGCTTACCCTGAATTTGTTGCCGCTGACTTACTTTCTCAAGCAGAACATGGATCAGATAGCCAGGTGGTTTTCGTAAGTAATTCAGAAAAACTTGTTTCTGAAGTTGATGTCGAGGTTCAGATGCAAGTCAATGCATTACCTAGAAAAGACATTGCGGTGAAAGCACTTGAAAACAGTCAGTCGATTCTCGTTAAGGATTTAGATGAGGCAGTTGCTTTTAGTAATATATATGCTCCCGAGCACCTGATTATTGCTACTGAAAATGCCGAAGAATTAGGTGAGCAGATTACGATTGCCGGAAGTGTATTTCTAGGCAATTGGAGTTGTGAAAGTGCAGGGGATTATGCCAGTGGCACCAATCATACCCTGCCTACCAATGGATATGCTCGAAATTACAGTGGTGTATCGCTGGATAGCTTTGTGAAAAAAATTACGTTTCAAAAACTTTCTAAAAAAGGTATTCAAAATTTAGGTCCAGCGATCGAAAAGATGGCAGAAGCAGAGCAGTTGCAAGCTCACAAGAATGCCGTCACATTAAGATTAAAAGCACTCGAAAATGTTTAACATAGATAAAATCACAAGAGAGAACGTCAAGAAACTCAAACCCTACTCCAGTGCCAGGGATGAATTTGACGGGGTTGCTGAGGTATCCCTGGACGCCAATGAAAATCCATTTGGTTTTGGTTTAAATCGTTACCCTGATGGAACAATGAGTGCATTGAAAACTGCCATTGCTAAGCATCGTAATGTGGAGATCCCGCGATTGATATTTGGAAATGGAAGCGACGAATTAATTGATTTGCTCATTCGCGCATTTTGTGAGCCCGGTCAAGACAAAGTCATGATCTTCCCTCCAACTTTCGGCATGTATAAAGTAGCTGCTGATGTAAACGATGTAGAGGTGATTAGCGAACCATTAACGGATAACTTTCAAATAGATTTTGAAAGCCTACAACCCAAGCTATTAGATGAAAACCTGAAAATCGTATTCATCTGTTCCCCAAACAACCCAACAGGTAATTGTATCAATAAGGAGACGATCCTTTCAATCACTGCTGCTTTTTCAGGCTTAGTGGTAGTTGATGAAGCTTACATTGATTTTGGGGGAGAAAGCTTAGTTGATCAAGACATCTCCAATTTATTCGTTTTGCAAACCTTCTCGAAATCAATGGGGCTTGCCGGAGCAAGATTGGGCATGGGTTTTGGGTCGGCAGAAGTTATCAATGTATTGAATAAAATCAAGCCACCATACAACGTCAACACATTGACACAAGAAAAAGCGATCGACGTGTTGAATAGACCCGAGTCGATCAAGAAGCAGGTTGCAATCTTGATTGAAGAACGGTCGAAAATGGAGCAAGCATTGAAGGACATTCCCTCAGTGAAAAAAATCTACCCTTCAGAAGCCAATTTCCTTTTAGTCGCTTTTGAGGATGCTCAGAAAATCTATTCAGATCTAATGGCCAAAGGCATTGTGGTTCGCGATCGTTCCGGGCAGGTGCCGGATACTTTGCGAATCACCATTGGTACACCAACAGAAAATCAACGATTCATTGCTGCTCTGAAAGAAGAAAATTACGAGGAAAATGGACGTGTTGGAAGATGTATTCGATCGACCTCAGAGACGAAAATCAAGATTGAAGTCAATCTGGATGAACCTTCTAATACGTCCATATCTACCGGAGTAGCATTCTTCGATCACATGCTGGATCAGATAGCCAGACACGGAGCAATTGGACTTTATGTGGAAGTAGAAGGAGATATTGAAATTGACACACATCACACGATCGAGGATACTGCGCTGGCATTGGGAACAGCATTTAATGATGCCCTCAAAAATCGAAAAGGAATCGAGCGATATGGATTTTTACTTCCGATGGATGATAGTCTGGCGCAAGTCGCGATTGATTTTGGTGGACGACCATGGCTTGAATGGGATGCTGCATTTGAAGCAACTCATGTCGGAGAAATGCCAACCGAGATGGTATCTCATTTCTTTAAGTCATTTTCAGATACTGCAAGATGTAATCTAAACGTGAAGGCAGAAGGTGAAAACGATCATCATAAAATTGAATCCATTTTTAAGGCATTTGCCAGGGCAATTAAAATGGCAGTGAGAAAAGATGATAGTGGGGTTTTGCCTAGTACTAAAGGAGTTCTTTAGAATTGATAATGGACAATTAATAATTGACAATTGATAGCAATCGTAAGATATAATGCCGGCAACATTCGGTCTGTAAAAAATGCGCTGAATCGAATTGGTGTGGAGTCGGTGATCACGGATGATGCTCACACACTGAGGGCTGCTGAAAAAGTTATCTTTCCAGGTGTCGGAGAGGCAGGGACAGCCATGAGTTACCTGAGAGAAAGAGGACTTGATGAAGTCATTGTTTCACTAAAGCAGCCATTCCTTGGCATCTGCTTAGGCATGCAGCTCATGTGTGCACATTCAGAAGAAAAGGATACAGAGTGCCTTGGAATCTTTAAGGAAAACGTCCGCAAATTTCCTCCAAAAGGTATAGTTCCTCACATGGGATGGAATGATTTTACGAGAGTAGAAGGCCCATTATTTGAAGGGATTGACGAAGCAGACAACATGTATTTTGTCCATAGCTATTATGCGGAGGTTGGAGTAGACACGATTGGTGAGACGGAGTATCTGATCCCATTTACCTCTGCCTTGCATAAGAACAACTTTTACGGGGTTCAATTCCATCCGGAAAAGTCTGCGGATGTTGGGAGGAAGTTGATTGAGAATTTTTTAAAAATATGACTGTCATGCTGACGAAGGAAGCATCTCAACTAGATTCTTCGCGCTGCTCAGAATGACAACTGAATATTAATTCATTAAAATGCGAATAATACCAGCCATAGACATCATCGAAGGGAAATGCGTGCGTCTTTCTAAAGGCGATTACAACACCAAGAAAATTTACAATGAAGATCCGCTTGAGGTTGCTCAACAATTTGAAGATGCGGGGCTTCAGTACCTTCATTTGGTTGATCTCGATGGGGCAAAAGCCAAACACATTGTCAATTGGAAAGTGCTGGAAAAATTAGCAACAAAAACAGGCTTACAAATCGATTTTGGAGGAGGAATCAAGTCGGATGAGGATCTGCGCATTGCCTTTGAAAGTGGTGCACAGCAAATCACCGGAGGAAGTATAGCTGTAAAGGAACCAGTAAAATTCACGTCATGGATCACGGCGTATAGAGCGGGTAAAATCATACTTGGCGCAGATGCAATGGATGGCAAGATTGCGGTATCCGGATGGCAGGAGGAATCTGATCTTGAGATTGAGGCATTTATTCAGGATTATGTGAATAAAGGAATCGAATATGTGATTTCGACAGATATCTCAAAGGATGGTATGCTGGAAGGGCCTTCGTTTGAATTGTATCAATCAATCTTGGAAAAACTTCCAGATTTGAAGCTCATTGCGAGTGGTGGAGTGAGTTCCATTGATGATTTGGTGAAGTTAAAGGAGCAAGGATTGGAAGGAGCGATCGTTGGTAAGGCGATTTATGAGAATAGAATTGATTTAAAAGATTTACAAATGTTTACATCCCCCTAACCCCTTTCAAAGGGGAGTCGCTCGATTTAATTTCTGTGCGACTGTCCCCTTGAGGGGACAACAGAGGTGTTAAATAGAAGATAATGACACTAAAAAAACGAATCATACCATGCCTAGATATCAAGGATGGCGAAACTGTCAAAGGCGTGAACTTTGTAGGTATCCGTAGCGCCGGTGATCCAATCGAGCTGGCTAAGCGATACGTTCATGAAGGAGCTGACGAGCTGGTGTTTCTGGACATCACCGCTACGGTGGATGGACGTAAAACCTTCGCTAAGCTGGTGGAAGAAATCGCGCATGAAATCAATATACCGTTCACTGTAGGCGGTGGAATATCATCAGTAGAAGATGCTGCAGTTTTAGTTAATGCCGGAGCTGATAAGGTAAGTATCAATTCAGCTGCAGTGCGAAGACCAGAATTGGTGAAAGAGATAGCAGACGAATTTGGTAGTCAGTTTGTGGTGGTGGCGATAGATGCCGGTCTGGTGGATGATGAGTGGAAAGTCTTTGTAAAAGGAGGAAGAGAAGCTACCGATATCGATGTGTTTGAATGGGCAAAAAAAGTAGAGGAACTAGGTGCTGGAGAAATTTTGCTCACTTCCATGGCTAATGATGGCACAAAGGCTGGTTTTGCACTTGAGCTCACTGGAAAGCTAGCTGAAGAATTAAATATACCGGTTATAGCATCAGGAGGTGCTGGCATTAGCGAACACTTTGCTGAAGTATTTCAAAAAACGAATGCAACCGGAGCTTTGGCTGCCAGTGTGTTTCACTTTGGAGAGATCCCGATACCGATACTTAAGGAGTTTTTGAGAGCGAAAACAATAGACGTAAGACTTTAGAAAAATGATGTTATCGGACTATCAGGATAGGTGGGTGGAAGATTTTGAGGCAATCAAAAGCGTAATAACTAGTGCTAATCGAGGCTTAGAAATTGAGGCTGAGCATATTGGCAGCACTGCCATCCCCGGATTATCTGCTAAACCAATTATTGATATTGATTTGATCTATGCAAAAGAAGAAGATTTTAATATAATAAAAGCAAATCTTGAGTCTATTGGATATTTCCATAATGGAGATCAGGGAATAGCAAGCAGAGAGGTTTTCAAGAGAAATAATGGTGCATCTCATCCGGTGCTAGATGTTATCAAACATCACCTGTATGTCTGCCACCAGGATAGTGAAGAGCTTAAAAAACATTTAATTTTTAGAGATAAACTCAGAAGTGATCAGGCACTTACTAAACAGTACGGCAAGCTTAAGCAACGATTAGCTGCAAAGGCGAATCAGGACCATAAGCTTTATGCTCAATTAAAAGAATCTGAAGGTTCTGAATTTTTTAAATCAGCAATGAACCAGAAAGAAAAAGAATAATCGAATGAACCAAAAATCAAATAATCTCATTCCCGCAATCATTCAGCACGCGGAAACCAACCAAGTGTTGATGCTTGGCTATATGAATGATGAATCGCTTGCTAAAACCAAAAAAGAGGGAAAAGTAACGTTCTATAGTCGCTCAAAGCAACGCCTTTGGACCAAGGGCGAGACCTCAGGCAATTTTCTAAATGTTGTAAGTATCTCAGAAGATTGTGATAATGACACCTACTTAATCAAAGTGATGCCCGAGGGCAAAACCTGTCACACCGGCTCTTATACCTGCTTCGGTGAGAAAGAGCCGTCTGGATTTTTGCACGAACTGCAAGGGGTCATCCAATCAAGAAAAGACAATCCTTCTGAGAAATCTTATACGACCGAACTGTTCAGTAAGGGAACAAAAAAGATTGCTCAGAAAGTAGGTGAAGAAGCGACAGAAGTGATACTGGAGGCGATGGATGGGAAAAAGGACTTGCTTATCGAAGAATCATCAGATCTGCTTTATCACTTTCTTGTATTGTTGACTGACCGGGGATTGAAACTTGAGGATGTTGAAGCTAAGTTGATGGAACGCCACCTGAAGAAGTCCTAGTTTATGACTTCTTTGGCTTTCCTTCCAAAAAATTGTCCATCGCCTGTTTAAGACCGTCCTTATCTTTGATCAGATCACTCGAGATGGATAGAGGTTGTTCCTCATTCAGGTGTAGTGTCCAAACCACCGTTTCAATTCCTTTCGCTCTTGAAATGGTGCGGGTATATTTCTCTATATCTTCTTTTCGCACCGCTTGACTTTTCCGTAAGTTTTTAATGCTAATCACCCCATTGGATATAGTGATGGTCGTAAAGCTCCTAACCACCGCTATCGTGGTGACTAGTCCAATAATTAGTAAGACCCAAGTCAAGATTTCAAACTCACTATTTCGCAGAATTAGAGCTGTTCCGAAAAATGCACCGGGCACCAAAATCATCACGGTGTTGGAGCGAAAAACTTCCTCCTCTGAACTCATACTATTCACGTAATCTTCGCTCCATCAAAATAGCTAATCCGCATATGACAACCATCTTCTGTGCCTACATAGTGAAACTGCGTTCTGGGCCAGGTAGCTTGTGGGAAATGCTTCATTAAAATAGGACTTTGTACCTTTAAAAGAATCCCAATCACCTCAGGATCTTTTCCATCATAAAATCGAGCATTTAATTCTTCTTTGGCACTGCTTATCAACTGAAGCACCACTCCCTGTTGTCTGTATTTTTCAGCTACAAAAGCACGAAACACCCAAAATGTTTTTCCGATCGGCTCATACAAGCGCTTTACCATCGTGCTTACCCCAATGATTTGATCTTGCTCTCCTCGTGCTACGAGCACAATTTGATCCACTCGCTGTTTTGCCTGTTCTTCACTCAGCGCTTTTTCAGAAGTCCAGAAATTGATTACTTCTTGTTTCCTATCCTCCGTGAGTTTTTCGTAAACAAATTCAATTGTTGGTGTCATGGTTAATCGATTGGATAAGGAATGAAAAGGAAGTTAGTAAACTGCTCGTCAATCACAAACAGGCAACAGTACTCATCCGGATCTTTGTAGTTTTCTTTAAAAGCTTTCTCCTCAGCAATTAATCCGCGTTGCGTGAATTCTTCCATCATAGAGGCAAAGTACTTCCAATCATTCTCCGCTTGACCTTTATCTACTAGCATCTGTCCGATCGGTTGATCAATCTTGCACATGGCAAAAACCGGATACTCAGAAAACTCTTGTCTTCTGATTGCATAGGAAGCCTCCTTCAGGGGCTCGGCTATTTTCACAAAATCAGAGGATATCTGACCTAAATATTTTGGATCTAATTCTGGATCGTTATGCATGAACTGATTATTTTGATTTTGGATTTACGATTATTTGGATTGGTTGTTTCTTCTAGCTGTTGCGATTGAAGCTACAACTATTGATAGGATTTCATTCGCTTCATTCCAAATTGGATCTATTGAAGGTTTGCTGCCTGGTTTAAGTTCCTTGATCAGCTCCAGAAAAAACATGCATTCATCACATTCCTCCTCGACGATTTTTAACTTATTAATGAAGTCTTTTCCAGACTTAGCTCGACACGCAGCTCGATAGTTTGCTCCAACTGAGCTAGACGCTCTAATAAGTTGATTGGCGTATGCTTTAAGTAAGGAATCAGGATAGATTATTTTGCAGAAAAGAGCTACATCCACTCCGAACGTTAAAGTACTTTTTTTCAATTCTTCAGCTGTCATAAATAAATCGCATTATTCGTCAATCAAATCAATCTTTTAATCGCAATAAAGCAACGTTCTCAACATGGACAGTCTGTGGGAACATATCTACCGGCTGAATTTTAATCACATCATAAGATTGTCCCAGCACCTCTAAGTCGCGCGCTTGTGTAGCCGGATTACAACTCACGTACACAATACGATCGGCTTTTAAATCAGCCAGTAGCTGCGTTACCCTTGGGTGCATTCCAGCTCTTGGTGGATCAGTAATAATCACATCAGGTTTTCCATGGGTATTGATGAATTCATTGCCCAGCAAATCCTTCATATCACCTGCATAGAAATCCGTATTTGTGATCCCGTTAATCTCACTGTTGATCTTCGCGTCTTCAATGGCAGCTTCCACATATTCAATACCCACCACTTTTTTTACCGAACGAGCAACAAAATTGGCGATGGTTCCGGTTCCCGTGTACAGGTCGTATACCAGCTCATCACCTTTTAAGTCTGCAAAATCAGCAGCCACCTTGTAAAGTTCATGTGCTTGGGCTGAGTTGGTTTGGTAAAAGGACTTAGGACCAATCTTAAATTTCAGGTCACCCATTTCTTCCATGATATGATCCTTTCCGGCAAACAACTCCACTTCAAGATCAGAAAAGGAATCATTTCCTTTTTCGTTTACCACATACATCAGGGAGGTGATCTCCGGGAATTCTTTTTTGATGAAGTTCATCATCAAATCAATTAACTTTTGATCTTTGTAATGAACCTGAAGGATCACCATCACCTCACCAGTGGATGCTGTGCGGATAATTAGGTTTCTCAGAAACCCTTCTTGCTTTTTCACATCATAAAATGGAACATTGTGATCATCAGCAAATGCTTTAACCTTCAAACGAATCTCATTTGATGGGTCTGGTTGAAGGTGACATTTGTTGATATTTACGATTTTACTGAACTGCTTTGGAATATGAAATCCAAGCCCGGTTCTAACATGTTCTTCACCGCTTTCAATCTCTTCTTTCGTTAGCCATCGAAAATTCGAAAATGTAAACTCCAGCTTATTTCGGTAAAATGACGTTTTATCTGAGCTCAAAATCGGCATAACATCAGGTAGGTTCAAGCCGCTCAATTTTCTCAAATTCTCCTCTACATGTCCCTGCTTGTATTTCAGCTGAGCGGCATAATTCATATGCTGCCATTTACATCCCCCACACAATCCAAAGTGCTCACAAAAAGGCTCAATACGCTCGCTTGACTTCTCAATCAACTCCTCCGCATAGGCTTCCAGAAACTTTTTCTTCTTGCCTACAATCCTGGCTTTTACCACATCCCCGGGCACGGTTTCTTTCACGAACACTACTTTTCCGTCTACACGTCCTACTCCTTTTCCCTCAGACGATATTCCGGTTATCTCTAGCTCATCAATTGTTGCTCCCTTCTTCATGGCCGCAAAATTACTATGCCCAACACTGCTTTACAGGTTTTTCATTGTTTCATGTGTTAATATTGGCTTTTAAACGGACACATGGAATTCACTAAATTTTATTTACTGATTTGTTGATGTTGAGGGATTTAGTTCATTTCATTGTTGTGATTTAATATGCTGAGGAAATTACTGATCACATTTTGCCTTGTCTTATCTATTGGGATATCACACGCCTTTCATATTGTGGGCGGTGAAATGGAATTTATTTATGTCAGTGATGGACTCTATCGCATTAACCTCATCCAATATTTCGATGAGGCTCAATTTCAAAATCCAGGACCGGATCCTTTTGTGACCGTCTACATATTTAGAAATAGTGATAATCAATTGATGTCAACACATACCCTGAATTTGTTCTCTCAGGAAAATGTGGAGTACACCAACATTGAATGTGCAATTGATGAATTACAAACTTCCCGAGTACTCTATTCAGGGGAAATAGCCCTAAGCCCTGCCAGCTATGCTGATGATGAGGGATATTATATTGTTTGGGAAAGATGCTGCCGAAATGAGGGCGTTAAAAACATCATTAATCCTAGCAATGCGGGGATGAAATACACATTGGAGTTTCCTCCACTTATGAGAAACGGTAAGATTTTTAAGAACTCCTCTCCTGTTCTTTTTAAACCCTTGAGCGACTATGCTTGCATCAACCAATTGTATTATGTTGAATTTACGGGTACAGATCCTGATGGCGATTCATTGGTTTATTCGCTGGTGCCTCCGTTAAATAGTTCTGCTGGTGGTATTGCTGTCCCAACGCCCCAACCCAAACCGCATTTTCCTGTTGGTTTTGGTTCCGGATACTCAGCTAACAACATGATACCGGGAAGTCCTCCACTAAGAATCTCAACTAAAGGGTTGATAACAGTAAATCCATCAGAAACTGGTCTATTCGTTTTTTCCGTTTTAGTGGAAGAATATCGGGATGATGAAAAAATAGGAGAAGTGAGAAGAGATTTTCAAATGCTGGTAGTGGATGGGTGTGAGCCCCCCGATCCCCCTGTTGTAGATATTGATATACCTGGCAATCCTACTTTTAACCCTGAGACAGACATCCTCTCCTACACTGCCAGTGACACTGAAAAGTGCTTTGATTTCCTGGTCTCTAATGTTACCCCGGGAGAAACGATCTCCTTCAAGGCTGAGGGTGTCAATTTTGATGAAGAGTTAAATGAAGTTTTTTCCTTCAACGACTCACTGGCAAATGGAAATGAATTGATCGTTGAAATCTGTATCCCCGACTGCCCACCTATACGCGATGAACCTTTCATTATTGACTTAATTGCTGCTGACAATGCCTGCCCTCTCCCTCAGCTAGACACGCTTCGTCTCACCATTGAGGTAGAACCTCCACCTAATGAAATTCCGGTTGGTTCAGTTAGCAATAATGTGTTGACTGTTGTAGAAAATGACAGTGATCTAAGAACCATCAGCGGAACCGATGTGGATGGAGATGAGCTGGATTTAACACTGTACATCGAAGGAATTGAAGACCCAACAGTTCATGGTTTTGATATCATAAATATCACAAGTGGAGCCGGTAATATTTCCGGTGATTTGATCTGGGATACCGATTGTGAAACGTATGATTTTTCGGAGTTTCAAAACTTCAATGTTGGCGTGATCATCAATGATGCCGATCAATGTGATGTGCCGGGAGATACCGTTTTTATAGATGCGACAGTCATTTTACCCCCTAATACAAACCCAGAAGTTTCAATCGTTGGGTCACTCCCCTCTCAAATAGAGCTGGGGAATACATTGAACCTTAAAGTGATGGCAGCTGATGCCGATGGTGATAATGTCACGTTATCTTTTGCCGCCGGAAACTTTGATGCAGATTTTTATGGTGTCAGTTTTGATGAAGTCAGCGGTGAATCATCTGTTAACACCAACTTTTCCTGGAATCTGGTTTGTGATGCAACTGTATTTGAAGATGGAGAACAATTTGAGCTTTTGTTTATTGCTGATGATGATGATAAATGCAAAGTGAAAAATTATGATACGCTTCGCCATGTCATACAGGTGAATTACCCACCAAACGATGAACCCCAGTTCGACCCAATCAATCGGAATCAATCACTGAGAGTGAATGAGTACACGGAAATAGAAATTGGTGCTTTTGATACCGACAACCAGGATATTACCATTGAATTTGCTCCTGGTATTCGCACACCTGCTTCGAACACATTGGAGCTAGAACCGGTGACAGGCCAAGGGAGGGCAACCGCTATCCTCAAATGGCAGCCGGAGTGTTCTCTCCTCAGGTTTGGCGAAACGTCCTCCCTGCAGGATGTAGTCATTCAGGTTTCCGACAATGCATGCCCCATCCAGGAAACTGATACACTAATTCTTACCTTTGAGATTTTTGATGATTCAGATCGACAGAAAGAGTTTTTACCACCAAATGTCTTTACTCCGAATGGTGATGGTCTGAATGATTTTTTCAGTATGTCAGGAAACCCTGAAATCAATCAAAACCTTCCGCCCGATAATTGTGACAACACTTTCGAATACATCGTCATTTCGAACCGCGCCGGCGCTCCGGTTTTTCGATCAGAATCAAGAGATTTTGTCTGGACAGGTAATCAATTCCCCAGCGGAGTGTATTACTACGTCATCAAATTCAGCAATACCGAATTCAAAGGCTATGTGCATTTGATGAGGTGATTAAAAACCAACTCCAATCCTCAAGCCACTTCCAAAGAAATCTGAATTTCTAAATGCCCAATAATAGTCTACACGCATAAATTTGAAAATGTGCTCGATTCCAGCACCTACCTCCACGTAGTTTCCAATTGTTTCGTTGGTTAGGAAATTTGCTGAAGCAACGGCCTGCAGGTTTAGTTTTTTTACCAGTGGGATTTTGTTGAATATGAATTCATTGAAATGGTGTTCATAGTGCGCCTCGAAATAAGGCTTAGTGGTACTGAACTGATAAAACGGAAGCAGCTCAAACTTCATCGTTTTTCCCACCTGACTTAATGAGGTTTGGTTACCGGCGAAATGCCTAAAATCGACAAACGTGAGTGCCTCATCATTCAGAAAGGCTCCCCCCGCCACTGCATAATTACTTTTTCCAACCAGTCCAAAGCTCATCTCATCTTCTACCCTGACCTGTACAAAATCAAAGTTCACATCACTTCCAAGTGCCTTGATCCCTTTCTTATAAGTTAGAAATATCTCTGGATACTTGGATGAATAGATAAATTTCCGATCCGGTCTTGTGGCATATGTCTGCTTGAACCTGAAACGAAAAGTTGCCTCCAGAATCAAAGCCTGGTGTTTTGGAAATCCTGTTTCGGTCAATTCCATATTCGCAGGTTGATTGCTGGTAAAATCAGTTTTTTCTTCTGATGCCCAGGTAAAATCTGAGGTATTGGTCAACGTATCGCGCTGTGCATATTCAAGCCGAGAACTGAATAATATTCCATTCTTTACCTCTTGTTGAAATCGCACATAGCCAAATGACTTCTGGAAAATCTTCATGAAGTTGTTACCACTCACGAGGGTTACATAACTATTGATGAACGGAGTTATTGATTCAGATTCATCAAACTGAGAAATGTATCGACCGCCTCCGGCATAAAAGCGAGTGAACTTGTTATCTAGCTTTCGATAGCTGGCGTCAAACTTCGCATTGAATTGCTCATTCGAAAATCCATAACGGAGCGCAGGTCTAATCCAATACTTCGTTCTACCATCCACCTGCTTCCAAATGGTTGGTTGGATTTCAGGTACAAACCCTTCTACTGTATTGTACTGAAAGATGCTTATGACCGCTGGAAGGGACCAGTATTTCTCATCTATACTGTTAGAGTGTGTGTATCCGCTCAGAAAAATATTTCCAAGGGTCAATTTGTTTGTTTCGTTATCGACAGAGTCCTTGTAAGCCGGGCTTTCCTTCACTAGTCGAATACTATCTTTCACCTGATAATCCTTTACCTCTATCTCTGTGAGAGGAATTGGACGAATATCCTTCCAGTAGGTAGAGTCCCGCTCATTGGATCCCTCCTCTACGACGAGAACTTCGGCAGTAAAGTCTTCTTGCTGGAATATGTCTTTTTCTTCTTTTTGACCGAATTTATCTTCATACAATCCGGCCTCACGGTAAGCATCATAGTTGGGTTCTACCTCGTAATTAGAGTATATACCCACGTAATATCCACTTCCCTTAAAACCAAAAGCACCAAACCTGAAAGAATATTTCTGTGAGATGGGCATCCAAATGTCATGCTCGGCCGGTGCAAACACCTGGTTGATTTTAAGCGAATCAATGAACTCAAGCCCCCGTGCTTTAGTCACAAAAAGATCTATGGTATGGAAGCGCCATTCATCCTCCACGATGTATACCACTCCTTCAAACACCGGGTCAGTGGCGCGTTTAGGAATTACTTTAATCTTGTTTATAAGCTTTCCATTCTCCTCAAAAAAGCCCAGCCATTCATAATCATAAAAGAGAAATGCATTTGGAGCTATAGGGGAAACATATTCGCGCTCCATATCCAGGTCTATGAATTTACTGTATGCGTTGATATTAAAATCAGATGCCCGATTAAAACTAAACCCCTGTTCATTTCCACTGACTTTCGAGCTGATCATCCGCTCGGATACTTTGTCTGGTAACTCAAAAGAAAACTCTGAAACGGACTCTGAGAGATACAATATGCCTGTATCAATGGTAATTTTTTGCCCCAAGATTTTGTCTGGCTTTTTATCTAACCGAAACAGCCCCTTCAGGTAGGCATCTGTATGAAATGCGCTCACTTCATTTTCATAAAATTTTCTTTTTTTCATCGTCTCGCGAATGACTCGCTCCGCAGGATCTTCGTCACCAGCAGTGACCACTACTTCCTTTAACTGGAGTGCCTGCTCACTTAGCGTAAAATCAAGTCGGATAGTCTGGTCATTATTGACCGTCACGGGCTTCTCCATTACACGATATCCCACATGCTGGGCGACAATTGTGTGAGACCCGGAAGGGATCTTCAGGAAAAATTCGCCTTCACTATTTGATGTGGTGCCGTTGGTCGTACCCTTGATGTAGACTGTTGAAAAAGGAAGGATTTCCCCGGAATCACTTTTGGTTGTCCCTTTGATTCCGGTTTGTGCAAGGGCGCTGATAGAAACGAGAATGATGGATGCGTAGGTGATTAATTTCATATTAGGTCAGTACTCCAAATTTTAGTGATAATGCATCAGATCCTAATTAGGTTGCATCGTGGATATTTTCTCCAAAGTTTTTCAATGTGCTTATCTTGGCAAAAGTTATACCAGAGGTAAAATTTTTACATGCAAAAAGTAGCAATAATAACAGGTGGTTCATCAGGTATTGGTAAGTCATTGGTACTAAAATACGCCAATGAAGGATACGCGGTGGTATTTACCGGAAGGAATGGAGAACGAATGGCGCAAGTGGCATCAGAACTTGGTGAACGGCCGCACTTGGCATTGGAACTAAACGCTGCAGGAAAAGAGGACAATAAAAAAATGGTGGATGAAACCATCAAAAAATTTGGCAGGATCGATGTGCTCGTTTGTAATGCAGGAATCTCTATGCGTGCACTTTTCGAAGAGGTAGAGCTGGAGGTTTTCGAAAAACTGATGAACATCAATTTTTATGGAGCTATTTACGCTACAAAATTTGCCTTGCCTCATTTGTTGGAGAGCAAAGGAACGATCATAGCTATATCTTCAATTAACGGCTGGCGTTCCACACCTGCCAGAACAGCATACTCCTCCTCAAAATTTGCTATGCAAGGATTCTTTGAGGCACTCAGAACAGAGGTTATGACCAGAGGTGTTCATGTACTTGTTGTCTGCCCCGGCTTTACTAGCTCCAACATAAGAAACGCGGCATTAACCGCAGACGGAAAGGCCCAGGGCGAGTCCCCTCGCAACGAGAAGAAAATGATGACCTCTGAAGAGGTGGCCGAACGAACGTTCAAAGCCGCTAATAAGAAAAAGCGTGATTTGATCTTAACATTCGAAGGAAAGATGGCGGTGTTGCTAAACAAAATCATTCCATCCAGACTAGATCGGATGATTTACAAAATGATGAAAAAGGAACCGGATAATCCGCTTAAATAGTGTTCTTTAGATACCTTTTTATACGTTCCAGCAAACTGTTTGAAACACTTGATGAGAGTGGTTACATATTAATAAGGTGGTTTGTAATTGTCCTAGTGGCTTTAAACTTTTCAATTTACAATGGAATTGTACAGGGTGGATGGGCATTTGCAGTTATAGGAGGAGTGTTCATAATTGGCTTACTCTATTTACTACTTGTTCATATTGTCCCTTTCGTTTTGAATAAGATTTCAAAATGGTCAGATGGTATTTCGGATAAAAAAGACCTGAGTCATGTTCTATCAGTTAGTCTTATTCCACTGCTTCCTGCATTATTATTTGAGACCTATTCTGAAATTTCAGGCAATTTTATCAGATCAAGTGAATTCTTAAATTTCATAATGAAATGCGTTTCATTAAAAATTTTAATTCTTGGATTGGCTAAAACCAATAAATACTCCACTAAAAATGCAGCCATAACGCTGTTGACATTTTGGGTATTTGTATTGATCCTTAGCCTTGCTTTTAGTTCTAAATAATTTTTATCCTGCCTCGTCTCACAAATACTTCCTGCCCTTCCCATTGTACTTTGGTCCAGACGTCATCCTGATCGAGCACCTTCACTTTATGGCCCCTTGAAAGGACTTCTAAGGGTTCAGCACCAGCAGATGGCCCTGATCTTAATAAGGTGTTATTAGAAACGATGATGCCACGTGTAGTTCCATGTATGTTGTTGATTGCAAAAATCATTGCCACAACCATTATTTGGATAATTCCTGCAGCGATCGGCTTTTCATCTTCCCTTGCCTTTCGGATGACGTATGTCAACAGTAGCAGAGAAACGGCTAATAGAAGTACCGTGAATTGAATGCGGTACTTTTCCAAAAGCGTCAGGAAATAATGGGTGTCATTGTATTGGTAACCTTTCAGATCATTTGCCTCTGCAAGGGCCTCAATTTTACCCACTACCTTTCGGTCTGCAGATAGTTGATAGTATTTATCCAGATAGAAGAGCGCTTCTGCATAATCATTGAGGCCGTCTTGAATAAATGCCATTTTCAGCAACATGGCCGATGAGGCTTGGCCTGAGTCATGAATTTTTTCGTACAGACTGAGAGCCTCCGTGTATTTCTGCTGACCAAACAAAGAATCTGCCCGATTTAAAAGTAGATTTTGAGCATTTAAATCCACAATAGCGCAACAGAACAAAATTCCTAGAAATAATCTCACCTTTATTCGGTTAATCATGTGGTAAAATTGATTAAGATTTCTATTTTTGCATCCGCAATTTAAGGCAAGGGTCTTGAATTGCACTTCTTTTTATACGAAAGGAGAATTAAAATGACTGGCTAGCTCAGTTGGTAGAGCAACGCCCTTTTAAGGCGTGGGTCCTGGGTTCGAGCCCCAGGCCAGTCACTCTTAAAGCCTCAACGCAAGTTGGGGCTTTTTTTATTGAATCTTCTGGGCGAGAAGCCTGTCCCGTAAGAATGAAATGATCTACGGGAAGCCCCAGGCCAGTCACACTCAAGAATCCTGATCAATTTTTGGTCAGGATTTTTTATTTAAAAACTACAAGAGCCGTTAGGGCGAGAAGTTTATCCTGAGTGAAAACGAAGGAAGCCCCAGGCCAGTCACTCTTAAGGCCTCAACGTAAGTTGGAGCTTTTTTTGTATGAAGGTACAAGACCAACCAAACACAAAGCCTGAATCATTAAAAAAGCCCCAGTAAATACTGAGGCTTCTCATTTAATCCGTAGCTGATTTCGGAATCTTAATTTCTACTTTCGTGCCTTTGTTTGGTTCACTAGTCAAAGACACATCACAATTATTTTTTTCTAGGAGCCCCAGACTCAAACTGAGACCAAGACCGGCACCCATTTCCTGGTCTGTACCAACTTTTGACTTCTGAATTTCTTTATTTATGATCGATTGAATTCGGTCAGAAGACATCCCCACGCCTGAATCTACGATGCTGACAATCGTTTCATTCTCGTTTTGATCGCTTACAACCTGCACCTTTCCACCGCCATTGGTGTACTTTATTGCATTATGAATCAAATTTCTAATGGCTACTTTAAAATGGTTTTCATCGATCCAGGCCTCCATATCTTTGGGCGTATCTATTTTAAAATCGATGTTTTTGCGCTTAATGAGCGTATGAAACAAATCCGCATTCTCTTTAACCACCTCACTAATATTGACTTTTGCAGGGTACGCGTTGATACCTCCGAGCTGCATACGTGCCCACTCTAACAATTCATCCACAGTACCCGTCAAGCTTTCAAGTCGCTTCTTCAGGCTGTCCTGATATTCTATGAATTGCTCCATTGAGATTACGTCATCGTGATTAAGATTCAGGATGCTATGAAACAGATTCAGTGGACTTTTAATATCATGAGCTATGATTGAGAATAATTTATCCTTCGTTTCATTAGCTACTTTGAGCGCTTTATGCGCTCTAACCAGTTCTGACACATCATCCACACATATGGCAATGGACTCCAAATCTCCCTCTGAATTAAGAATGGGTTCGTATTTGCCATTAGCCGAGATTGTTGACCCATCCGGAAGATTGGTTTCCTCCAAAAATGAAACCTGCTTTTTTTCAGCTATTGCCTCCTGAAACATTGGCTCATGCTTATCGAATATTTGTTTTGGTAAAACTTCAATTCTATTCCTTCCGAGAAGCTCTCTTCTCGAATATCCAAAACGCTTCGCATAATTGTTGTTTGCCAAAATAAAGTTTCCTTCCTGATCCACCAATGCCATCAATAGTGGAGCATTGTCCAGCAAAGATCTGAGTGTTTGTTCATGCTGGTCTGATCGATCAAATGCCTTAATGAGAATCGATCGGAAGACGTAAAGAAACAAGTAAAGAATAGAAGCCACCACCAGGTTATTCACGATAATTAAACCGTAGGTATCACCAAATTCCATCCCCTGACTATTAAGTGTAAATATTTTGAGCAAGATATAACTGGCAAAGATGAGCCAGAACGCAAAGTGCTTTTTTATGCCATCTATCAAAAACATGGATATTGCCATTGCAGCAAATAGCATATTTTCCGTATCTGCATAGATGCCTTCATCTATATAGATCAACACAGCACTAATGATCATGGCTACCCCCACAAAAATGAAATAGCTTTTAGAAAATTGGATCTTACCGGATCTATTAAATTGAAGTGAAAGTGAAAGGATAATACTTGCAGCCAAACAAAGAATTGGCTGGACAATCAGACCGAAGGATAGCGTAATCACACCCAGAACCAGACTGGTGCACACACAGAAAATAATGAGATAATTGAAAAGCGCGATTCGGCGCTTTTCAAGCGGGGTTTGAGCATAGCTCATACCTATCCTCAGAATTTTCTTAAACGAGAAGGGTTCCATGGTGAAAACTATTGAAAGCTGGCTTTCTAGATTGTTAAATATGAATAACAACGAAAAGGTAACCACCTATTAACTTTTAATTAAAACCAATCGATGAGTGGCTGATTTTTCCAGTCTAATTGTCGGAGATATTTTGAGTCGATGGTTTTTCGCTTACCTGCATTTCAATCACCACTTCCGTACCCTTTCCGGGTTTGCTATCTATTTCTACTTTGCAATTATTTTTTTCGAGCAACTCCAGACTAAGGCTAAGGCCTAAACCAGTTCCCATTTCACCTTCGGTTCCACTGCTGGATGGCTGAAGCTCTTTCTCCAGAATGGATTTAACCCGCTCCATATCCATTCCCACTCCAGAATCTTTTACTTTAAGGATGATAGAACCATTTTTTCTAAGACCAATTAATTGAACGTCCCCGCCTGCCGGAGTGAATTTTAACGCATTATGAAGAATGTTTCTTACTCCAATCTTCAGATGATTACTATCCACCCAGGCTTTGATTTCGGGTTCTATCTTGGCGTGTACCGAGATCTTTTTATGATCGATTAACTCCTTATACAGATCCAGGTTTGACTTCACTACTTCTGCTATATCTGTGGAAACAGGAAGTGAGTTTACCCCATCCAGTTGAGTCCGTGCCCAATCCAATAGTGTATTTACCGTGCTTTTTAATTCAGAAAGCTTCTCCTTGATCCTTTTTTGATGCTTTTTGAAATCCTTAGGTGACATCTCAACTTGCTGAGAAACATCCAAAAGACCATCAAACAAATCAAGGGGTCCGCGAATGTCATGAGCAACAATCGAGAATAACTTATCTTTTGTTGTGTTTGCTGTCGCTAACTTGTTTTTCGCTACTTCAAGTTTGGTAACATCACTCACAAATACCGATACCCCCACAATCTCACCATTATCTGCATAAACCGGCATGTATTTACCTCCTGCGTAAAAAGAACTTCCGTCTGGCATCTTGGTATGTTCTAAAAACTCCGGGCTCTCTCCTTTCAACGCCTGCTCAACAAGCGGCTGATGAGTTTTTAAAATATTTGGTGGCAATACATCTTTAATATGAGAGCCAATGATCTTATCTCTATCTAAACCAAAAGATTTCTCATAATTTAGATTTACCATCCTGTAACGCAGGTTTTTATCCACCAGTCCAATATAAAGCGGGACATTATCGATCATGGAATACAGCAGCTCATCCTTTTCTTTCAGCCGCACAAATGATCGTAACAATGATTTTCGAAATGCCTCCGAAAACAGGAATATGATGAGACAAAGGATGGAAACATTCTGAATGGTTAGATAAAAATTCAAATCGTATGGCTGGCCTGAAAAATCCTGTTTTACAAACTTCAACCAAATCAAAACACCATAGATGGATAAAAAGCCAACATACCGGAACTTACCATCATACAGCAGGTAGTTGACCGCCATAAAAGCGACCAGAATATTCTCAACCTCGTTGAATCTTCCTTGTTTCAGAGCTACAAAAGATGCTGTGGTGAGCATTGCCACAGTAAGGCATAAAAAATATGTTCGAGCCAGAATGTAGCGTCTGAGGTGGTTGAAGTATACAACCAGCAGGAATAGAAGACCACCAGAAAGGGTAATTATAAATTGGGGGAATAGCCCCTCAAAAATGATTAGAAGCGTAACGGAAAGTGAGATGGCACTACTTACAAGCGCAAGACTATTGACAAACAATACCCTTCTGTAGTCCAGAGGATTTTCCAGTCCCTCCAGTCCAGCGTGGTTAATCTTTCTAAAAATGCTCTTCATGCCGCAGGCGCTACCTGCCGGATCCTAATGACCCATTAATTTAATGCATTTATGAATGGCATTTACTAATTGATCAGAGTTTTTGAGTGGCTTTTGAATAAAGGAGACATAGTCAACTTCATAATTATCCATTACTTCCTCAGGGTGGCTGGATATTACGATAGTCTTCGGTTTATGGTCGCTGATCTCCAGCACTTCAGGTCCCTCAAGTCCAGAAATATTAATATCGAGCAACAAGATATCCGGCTTATCCATGTCGATTCGTTTTGCTGCTTCGAGGGTGTTGTCACAACTTCCAAGTAAGTCTACTTCCGTCACTTTTTTAACCACCACTTTTAATATTTCCACAAAAGCAGGGTCGTCTTCAATGATTAAGCATGTATACTTTCGGTCGCTCAAGGTTAGATATTTTGTTTGATTTTAAACCGTGATAAAAATAGGGCTTTTTCGCGGACGAAAAAACTGAACGGGGTGATGTAAAAAACTATCAACACAAATCTTTTTATCTTAAAAGTCTAAATAAATGCCATGGAACAGCCACTTGCCCTTCGGTTTGAAAGAATTGTAAATGAAAACCTCCCTAAGCGCAAAGAAATGATTAGGGTATTAAAAGAAAACGCCATGCCTGCAGACCTTTTTTATAAAAAAGGTAATGGAGTAAAGTTTATATTGGAAAAAACAGGACGACTCACAGACTTCAAGGGTATCTATGGCTTTTTAGATGGAGATAAGCTCGTATACATAGACGAATCATCCTATGTAATCAGAAGACTTGTAAGACAATTTAAAGGCAACAGTAAATACCAGCTTAAACTGGCAACTCTTATGGTGGCAACTCATCAACCTTCCGATTCCTCATTTACCTCAGCAAGTGCCTTAAATAAAATGAAGAAAATGAAAATTATCTTTATGGATGTGCCTGATGACCTGGAGCGTCAGTTAACAACTTTGTACCTTCAGTGCCAATTTGAATGCAGGTATAACAGGTTTGATTAATTACCTCTTGATCTTACTCAATACTTTTTCAATCACCCCTTTCTCCTCTTCTATTCTTTGCACTTCTGTGATCCGCTCACCTATAAGTGATGCCACCGGCTCGAGCTCGTCATAGTGGCTACAAATAACCTTAAGCATTGCTACCATCGGAAGGAAGAGAATCATCCCGGCAATCCCCCAAAGCACACCTCCCGCTATCAAAGAGAAAATGGAGAAAAGTGCATTGATTTGCATGTTACCTCCCACAATCTTGGGATTCAAAAAATTACCCTCTACAAACTGAATAAACCAAAAAATCAAGATAACTCCCAAGGGGTACCAGTAGCTATCAAAAGCAATGAATGCATAAATGGTCGGAATTAGTCCACCAAGAGTTGTCCCTACGTATGGAATAATGGCAAGTAATGCTGCCAGAAAACCGAAAAAGAACGCATAGTCCATACCCAGAATCAAAAGGCCTACGGTATTGAGGATGCCGAGCACCAAAATCAACAGTAGCATACCGGTAAAATATTGCTGACCTACTTGCTGCACCTCCCTCAGCATATTTATATATGATCGACGCTTGCTCTTATGTGCAAATCGAGTAAGTGCTTCCGTGAGGTGTTCGCTATAAAAAAGAATTAGGAAGGTGTAGATACTTGCGAGTACCAAAAACGAAAAAAATGAACCTGTAACACTCACCGTATCCGAAATGATGAGAAAACTACTGTCCGAAAACAGGTGAGAAAGACGATCGAGGATTGTTTCCGTTTCTATGTCCGGTATGATTTGAACCTTATCGTTGAGGAATCTGACAGACGTTTCCAATGTTTCCTTCAGCTTATCCAGAAAATTGGAATACTGACTGGCCATATTGATAATTTGTGCTGAAAAAAGCACCAAAACTCCTGAAAAAAGAACGAATACCCCTGCCATAGTTAGGATAATTCCAAGCACCTTTTTAACCCCTTTTTTGCTCAACCATTTGACCATAGGATAAAGGATAAAAGCAAAGAGCATTGCAAAGCAAATAGGCACCAGAATAACCTTGGCAAAATGCATGATAGCCACAATCCCTACGATGGATGCAATGGCATAAAACAGCTTACTGAAAGAGATATGCATATCAGGTGATTTGTGCGTTAAAGTTAAGATCGATAGTAAGAAACCGAAGCATGAATGTAGCAAAACAAAAAAATCAGACCCTTGTTTCAGACCATAAAATCTTCCTCGAAAAACTGAAAAAGAGTTAGTGTCTGAAACCAACGGTTCATAGTTACGGATAAATCGGATCTCTTTATTAGTGCACACTCACAAAAAAACCCTCCTCTTTACAAGAGAAGGGTTTCGTACCTGAGGCCGGAATCGAACCGGCACTCCTTGCGGAACACGAGTTTGAGTCGTGCGCGTCTACCAGTTCCGCCACTCAGGCATCATCCGTAAACGGACGGCAAAAGTATTTAAACAATAATAAGATTGCAATAAGAGTTGAACCAATAATCGATCTACTTACACTTTCATTGCAGCCAATATAATAATCCACCCCTAACCCCTCCGAGGAGTGGATTGATTTTAGCTTTTAAAGATTGATTATCCACCCAGCATCACGAATGCACCCCAGAAAATCGGGTCTTTGTATTTCTTTTTTATTTTGCGCTGAGCATCCAGAAATGCCTCACGTTTATTCCCATTCTTGAGGTAATCCTTATAAAATATCGTCATTAGATCGCGAGTGGCATCATCATCTACCTTCCAAAGAGACATAACGACCGCTTCCGCACCGCCTACAAAAAAAGCACGCTGCAAACCATAAATTCCTTCTCCGGAGGCGATTTCTCCAAGTCCTGTTTCACATGCTGAAAGTACGACCATCTCCAAATCATTCAACCCAAGGTTCATAATTTCATAAGCGGTGAGAACACCATCTTCATCACTACCTTGAAGTGCATTACTTACCCCCGCAAGTAGCAATCCTGAACTCAGCATAGGATCTTCACTGGGAGCCTTTTCATCCTCCATAAAAAAACCATGTGTCGCAATGTGAACCAATTCCCTATTCAGATGCTCTTTGACTGATCCTTCTTTGGCCTCATCTTTCAATAGCACCTTACATTGAGCATCAGATTTCTCCATCAGCTTGTTGATCTCATTAATTTCCTCTTCAGTACCTGGCAAATCCGAAACATCAGTGATCATAGAAAAACCGCGTGTAGTACCAGTCAGTCCATTGGACTCCCCAATTTTATAAGAGGGACGACCCACCAGCAGGACATTGTTTATTTCATCTACTTGACTGCCGGAAAAATCAAGGTTTAAGATGTCTTTTGTTGAGCTTAACTGCACCACTTCTAGCTCATCGATAAGGTACTTCTTCGTAGCAGGATCATAAAGAGTGTTTACGCTGATCTTATGATAAATTCCATCAGGGGCATAAAATATCTTTGCTATTCCCTTGTCAGTAAGGTGATTGTGTATTTTTCTCCAGTATGTATCGAAGGATTTAGGATCATCCACCTTGAACTTGATCGCATTCTTGTAGACTGAGAAAGCCTTACTTTCAAACTCGCTTCCTTTACCAAGCACAATTAAATTAGGATACTCGGAATCCCGAGTGCCAATGAGCGCTGTGTAGATGCCTTCATCATTGATTTCGGTACGGATAATCTCGACCGTGGCTTCCCCTGCCTGAAGTCTCTGCCTGATCTGATCAAATGTAGGAACAGTGCCACCAAAGGAACCATCAAACTCAGCAGACCTTCTTGAAAGTTCCTTTTCAAGGTCATTTGTTTTTTGCAAAAGGCTATCCAAGCGAGCTTTACTTTTTTCTTTTAGCTCACTTTTCAAAGATTGTAAATCTGCTATCTGCTTTCTTGCAACAGTCCATTCAGAAAATAAATTGATAAGATCTTGATCTTCACTATTAAAGATTTGTTCACGTACCTTTTTGGTAGAATTAAGCAACATGCCTTTGGTGCTAAGTTCCAGATTGTACCACTCCTCCACCACATCTGGCTTGATACTCCCTTCTTCATTAGTAGACCGTGCAACTACATACCCTTTAAAATTATTCAGTAGCTTTTGCTTTTCTTCGACAAAGGTCTTTTTCTCAGATTCTGATAAGTAGGTAAAAGACTCATTAATCTCTTTAACCTGAGCGTCGGCCAGGGAAAGTAAGAGCGGTTCTGCCAGTTCATATTGTTCCGTTTTGGTATACAAATTGGCCAGGTTGTTAACCGTTCTTATATATCCGGGATGCGATTCGGAATAATACTTTTCATAAAAACCTTTAGCCTCAACCATGGTTGCCATTGCTTCCTCTCTCCGACCCATTAGATCGTATAATAATCCAAGGTTAGAGAGCGCTGATAAATACTGCGGATGATCTTCCGGTACGGTGTACTTAAAAATGGTGATCGCCTCTTCAAAATCTTTCAAAGCAAGATCAAATACTTCGTTTTTTTGATAATAAACCCCTCTATTGCTTAATAAATTGGCATAAGCCGGGTGATCCTGTCCTGAGGAATTGCTTTGCCATTTGATGGCTTGATTCAACAAGATCAAAATAGAGTCATTTTGAGCATCTGTTCTTGTCAGGATATTAGCCAAATTAGTAGCAAGTGCAATTCGCAAGCCTGATTCTTCTTCATACGATATCCGCAGCGCTTTTCGGTAATTAGATTCGGCATTTTTGTAATTGGCAAGCGCCTCATACAACGCGCCCAGACTATTTAGAATAGATGCATATTCAGTTGTTTTTTGCAGGTCCTTTTCAACCAAAAGGTTTCTTGCTTGAGTTAAGTATTTGTCAGCATCTTTAAAATTTTGAAGTAAATATTTCTGATTCCCGAGTGACTGATAGGCCACAGCTAGTTTTTCAGGTTCCGTGCTTTCATTTGATTCAAGATCAGAGATGTAATCGCTAAATAATTCATCAGCCCGTTCGAATCGCCCCATTTCCGTGTGAAGCTTGCCTAGTTCCAGAACTGTCTTGGTATAGCTGGCACTGTCAGTCATGCTTTTAGCACGGTGAGTGATCAATGATTTACTCAATGCATTTAGCTGCTTATATTTTTCTCCGCTAGCTCCATAAAGCGCAGATTGTTCGAGTAAAATGTCAACATATTTTGGAGTTGTTTTAAATGCCTCCTCTGCTTGGGAATAGTATTTTTCTGCATCCTCGTATCTAAACAGCAACACAGCAAGTCTCGCACTATTCAGGTTGAATTCCGACATTTCAATTCCGGTATCGGCACACTTGGAAGGGTTTTGATCGCACCAGGAAAGCAACTCACTGGCACTCTCCAGGGCTTTCACATATTCTTTTTGATGAACAAAAACATTATAAAAGTCTTTTAGAAAAAATGGGTACTCATCCTTTTGAGCCATATATGGTTTCAAATCGTCGTAGAAAGCCGCAGCTTTTTGATATCTCTCAGAGGTCATTAAAAGTGCGCTGTAATTTTCTATAACATGGAGATAAAAGGATGTTTTATTATCACCCAGCAGGCCAATCAATTCGTCATAGTTTTCAATGGCCTCTTCAATCCCACCTAGTTTCCCCTGAACATAGGCTAGATCATCAAGCGATCGGGCATACAGCTCGTCGGGCTGCCCAATCGCTGAACGATGAGTGTTTACCGTTTCCAGCAAGATTTCACGTGAACGTTCAGTAGAATCACAATTCAAGTAGTAAATGCCTAGATTTCGTTTAGCAGAAAGAGTAATAGGATCGCCCACACCATAGACCTCCGTACGGAGAGCAACATCTTCTTTACTACGCTGGATGGTGCTTTCACAATCGCCAAGCTGTGAGGCAATAAATGCCAGTTTGGAAGAAAAGAAGAGTTGTACCGTATCCTGTTCTATCAGAGAGGTATTAGCCAGCGACTCCTTTAATTCAATCAGACTATTGCTAGCCGCCTCAAAGGCACCATCAGCAATCAGTGTTTCAATACGATCAACCTCTGAATTGAAATCTACCTGTTGCTGGGCAATGACCAAACCAATGCTGATCATTCCAATCACTACCCAGCTAAAAAACTTTTTCATATTCAATTTCCCCATCATAGTTTATCAAAGCGTACACAATCTCATCATCAGCAAAAGCACTTTGAGAAAGTACAGTAATGTACTCATTGTCATTTTTAATGATTGCCGGATCTTCCAGATCGGTGTTGAAAGTATAGGAGAGCTCTTGTAAAATCGTTCCATCCGCTTCACTGTAAACTGAGGTTAGTAGTTCCGAACCTTCAGGAGTCTTTTTAAGTGTAAAAAACCATAAACTCTGTTCCTGACGGAACACCCCCACATACTCTCCTTCTAAGCTGATAGTCGTTGACGACTCAACTTTTCCATTAAAATTCACTTTGGAAAGTGTAAAACCAGTACTTCCTTTCTGCAAAACAGTAGCAACTCCCTGAAGCTGATTTACAAGCACATTTTGAATAGGATCGCCACTTCGAAGCGTGGTGGAAAAATAGGCTGTTCCGCTTTTTGACAACTGAGTAAGCCAGCTTCGGTCTTCGCTTCCACCTATGAGATAGCTACTATCGCCAACTACCTTAAAGAATGATGGCACTGAGTTTTTAGTCGGCTCGTATGCCCATATTTTTTGATAGTCCTCCTCCATTGGCATGGCTCCAAGGAGTAGGTTTTTATCATCCACTTTTCCTAAAAGCAAGTGCAGACTGTCATTCAACGGCAATTTTCTTTGCACACAAAAGCCTCCTTCAGGAAGTGACCCGGGAATTAAAAAAACACTATCCATTTCATAGCATTCTGTCAGCGAATCTGTTTTAAATCGCTGCTGTTTGATGCCTTCCAAGAGTCCATTCAACTCTGCCTTAAAAGACTGTTTGTTTTCCTGTTTTTGCTCATCTGAAAATACATGACTCCCATTCTCACCAGGCATCATCTCATCAAAAAACCATTGGAAGGTAGCTTGTCCATGTCCGGAAGAAACGATAGCGCCATTTAAACTATCCGCCTCATCAAATGAAGCATAGAGGTTTTGGTAAATCCTTGCTTTCCTGGAAAGGAAATCATCTGTTGGAGGCTCATCCAACTCATTACAGACTCGCTCATAAACGAGCTTGTTGCCATATTCCAATTTCGCAATCAGGTATTGAAAGATATCTATCAAGACTGACTCATTATCATACTTAGTGATCAGGTTGATGATCCGTTGAAACTTCAAGTCATCGAGTTCAGCCTGAATGCAGTCCTCTCCACTAATCATCTTTTGATTGGTGGCGATGAAAAACTTATAGGCAGAAATGATTTCCTCATGCAGCCCATCCACTTCCTCCTTCAAAAGTTCGAGGAATCGATCCGACCACTCCTTGTAATCCCACACTTCAATATCATCCGCCAGGAAGTTGGCCGGCGTAATACCATTCATTCGAAAGTGATCGATTTTTAGTTTTATAATGTTGACTTTTCTCTTCTTCTTATAAGGAAGTTTTTGATAGATATCCCTGTAAATAGCTATATGATACATGGATGAATCAAAGCTGATACCAACGGCTTTTACTTCTGTTTTCAACGAATCATTTGCTTTCAGAAATAGCTGTCTGAGGTTATCGGCACTGGTATTAATATCTATAAATCCTTCTCTTGCTTTGAGGTAGTGATAGACAGCTCGATCATAATTCAAAATCAGCTCCTCGTAGTATTCGGCATAGTTTACCACATCTTCATAGCTCTTCTCCACCTTCTTTTTGCCCATGGTTGTCACCGAATCTTTGTCTGGCAAATCCGGAACATCGTACCAATCGGGATAACGTGATATTTCTCTTTCGTCAAGGTAATTGCTCGCCAGACCAAAGTTTGTTTTAGCATTATAAATTCTCTGCCTTGACGCCACTCGATCTACGATCGGATCGAGTGATGAGAAGATGTCCAGCTCCAGCTTGGCTAACTGGTAGTAGACATTAGAGAATTCTACATTTTCCTGTTGAAACTGAATCAACTGATCATAGAATGTTTCGCGATCTACTGTCGATTTTTCTTTTAGGATTTTCCTGAAAGCCCCGGTTTGTCCAAAAGAGTAAGCAACTGAAGCTAGTAGAAATATTATGATAAATGTCTTTTTCATATTAGTTCGTTGCTAAAATTTTAAACTCCACGCGCCTGTTTTTAGCCATATTTTCGTCCGTATCGTTCGGAACTATTGGCTGAGATTCTCCATAACCAATCGCTACTAATCGACCTTTACTTATCGCATTATCCTGCAAGTATTGCAATACCGAGTTAGCCCTCAAATTCGAAAGCTGAAGGTTGTACTTTTCCGCACCTGCATTATCAGTGTGTGCGGAAATCTCCACTTTATATTGATCATTCTCCTTTAAATAATTGACAAGCTTGTCCAGTTCTTCATATGAATCAGCATTCAACTCATAGGAGTTGTAAGCAAAAGTGATATTGTCCAATACAAGCGAAATATTCTCCACAGACTGGAGTGTGGCACTAACTTCTTTTACCTCCTCCTCTCTGGATAGGTCCAATTCCGCTGAGTAGTAGCTGTATCCCTCGGCAGAAGTACTGATTTCGTATACTTCTCCGTCCCTCAGTTGAAGGGTCACTTTTCCATCTTTTACTGTACGTTTCGTTTTCTCATTTCTGGTCACATTGTAGACAGTAATCTCCAGACCTAGATTATTTCCGGATTCATCCGAAAAGGATAGTGAAACATCCTTAAGCTTTCTCTTCAATTCAATATCAAAATCGAAAAAGTCAAAAATCACCTCTTCATCGAAAGGCAGATTAAGTGTATCCCTAAAATAGTTTTCAGAGTTGAAAATAATGTTGAGTTCTTTTCCTAGTGAAATTTCGGTCTCTTCCCCCCGTGTGATTTCTATGGTCTCTAAAAAATTAAAGTCTGAGTCGTACAACGAAATATTGGCTTCTATTGGAAAGTAGAATTCCTCATCAAAAACATTAAATGTTACATCCACACCAGGGAATAATTCAAAATTACTTTCTAATGAGCCTTCCCCTGTTTCAATTAGCTTTGACTGTGCAGAATACTGATCTTTATAGGCCAACAATGAATACTGTTCACTAGAAGGTACAAACACCTGATAATAGCCATTCTCATCACTCTGTGTTTCCTGGTAGATTTTGGTAGTGTAAGGATTGATCACCTGTATACCTGCTTCCAGTGGATTCCCTTCTAAATCGGTGACAAATCCGCTAACGAGGGTCATTTCTCCAGGATGAAAAGCTTGTGTGATACTTTTAGATAAAATCTGCGATTCTATTCGATCCTGCCCTTTGGTAAACACTCCAGAATTGTAATACAAGGTGCTGTCTCTATCCAAAGAAGGAGAGACCAGATCATTATCTGCAATGATTGAAGTGATGGCTTTTGGATTGTACCTGAATAACCCATCTATTCGGGCCCAAAATATCGAAAATTGTTTTCGTGCGATTCGCTTTCCTTCACTATCAAAAACGTCTTCATAAGATGAATAGAAAAATGTTTTGTTATCCCGGGAATAATAAGGTGAGCAAATACAGCCCGTATTATAGGCCGGAGGTAACAGCTCGGGTTCAGACCATGATCCAGACTCAGTAAGCTCCGAATAGAAAAGTTGTCCACAGAACTCATCTGTCTTTGCTTCGGCTGGAAATGGTCGGGTAAATAAGATTCTTTTTTCATCAGCAGAAAAAGCTGGGTTTAATTCATCCACTTCTGAGTTTATTCCTATTTCTACTAATTGAGGAGCTGTCCACGATCCATTTTTTAATTCTGATGAATAAATATCATAATCAGGTTTAGCAGAGGTCCTGGCTGAAAAATAGAGTTTGGAATTATCAAAGTTCAGTTGTGGATGCTGGATATCGAAATTCGCAATGTCTGCATTTTCAAATATTTGGATCGGCTCACCCCATACTGCCGAATCTGCATCAAACCCAGACATGTAGGGCTTAAAGCTGCCGAAGTAATTAGCAATAAAAACCATTTTGGTTCCATCGTAGCTCACTTTGGCATGTTTCACTACCGCTCCGGTATTGATACTATTGAGCTCTTGACCGTATCCCTGAAAAAGACATACTGATATTGTCAGGCCAATGAAAGACAATCTCCTAAGAGAATTTTTTGATGGCATGGTTAGTATTAGGTTTCAATCTGAAAGGTAAAAAATCGAAGTGCATTTAACACTACCCACATTGAGGTATTTTGGTTATTAGCGCTTGAAAAATTCACAAAAAAAACCTCCACGAGGGAGGTCAATTTTCTTTCAGTTTGAAAGAACTACTATTTTACCGGGTAGTAGACATTAGTCATCCACTTACTGGTGTCTGGTTCAGACATTGGGTCTGTGATATACTCCTCCCATGGTTGTCCGTTCCGTTCAAACTGATAGTAAGAGATATAAGCATTAATATCCTCATGTGCATTTCCAATGTCATCGTAATTTCCATAATACACCGTTTTTAATGCCTGGCCTTCATATGTCTGACCGCTTACTAGTTCTCCATCAACTTCGATAACCTCAGCTACTGGAATGCCACAAATCATTTCAGCGTTTTGCTCATCATAACTGATATTGATTGAAATTGGCGCACCTTGCGATTCAATTGAATTTGCACTGAGATAACTCATGACCTTGCCATATGCTTCTCCCATAGCTTCCCCTATCGCAGTGGGATCAGATGATGAGGCTGCCGATACTCCTAAATAAGGCTGAGCTTGTGTTTCTATCTGCACAATATCATAAGTGAAGGCAGGGCGAGACTCTACCCGCTCTTTCAGAGATGCAAGACCTTGTTCATAAAAGGAGCCTAGGAATGTATCTAACATAAGGATGAAAAATTTCCCTCCTCCTGAAACACCCGTAATATCAAAAGTCCAGGTCACAACGGTTTTTTCGCCATCTTCTTCGAGAATAAAAGATGCCTTAGGTTTTTCCTCTCCCTCATCAGTGAAATCCCTATTTCCATTTTGGTCAAACCCCATATCCATTGCCACAAATTCATTTGCACGGGTATCAGAAATTACCATATACCCATTTCCAACATTTTCATCATTGCTGTACCATGTCATTTTGGCTCCTAACCCTGAAGAGGGGCCTTCCCATACATACTCTGCGTTAGGGTCCATTGCAAACCACGGAGACCATGTATTAAATGTTTTCATGTTGGTTACCTCAGCAAAAACAACTTCAGCAGGTGCTTCAATTGTGGTCTGTCGCTCAAGGTGAGCTGATGATGGGCCGAATACTACTACTCCCACCCCTAGTAGGACTATCACCAGTACGATGATTCCAATAATTTTTAAGATTTTCATAGTTAGATTGTTGATGTTTGCTATTTATATAAAGATAGATCATTTGAAAGGGATAAATAAATATGCAGGCTTCTGGCCGAGGCTTCTTGCTCACAACATCGATTTACTTCCTATTCTACTTCTTTTCTACGGTGTGTCTTATATCGTTCCCAGTTCGGATTACGACTATTTAATTATCAGTGGGATTTATTTTGGTTATCATATTTTTTTTGAAGCTTCTGGTATGCAGGCCACACCGGGGAAAAAATGGGCCAAAATTCATGTGGATAGTCTCAAGCCGGGTACACCCCGTTTTATTCAATCTATGATAAGGAATATTTCGAAGGTACTCTCACTTTTGCTCTTTTTTGGAGGATTCGTTTTGATCTTTTTTAATAGCCAAAGACGTGCTTTACATGACTATATCGGTGGCACAGTGGTATTATTTGACGAAGATTGACTTAATTTCGCCCAGTGAAAGGTCTTCCTTCCAATTATCATTTATATTTCAGGTTAAATTTTAATCGGTCTAAGTACTATGAGTAACGAAAACACCCCAATTAAGCGGTTTGAAAGCTTTTTCGAAGGATTTATCTTCTGGAGCCGATGGGTGCAAGCACCCCTATATACAGGGCTAATCATTGCTTCCTTCTTTTACCTATACAAGTTTTTTGAGGAGCTACTTTATATGGTGAAATACACCACCATGTGGAATGAAACTAAAATGATGCTTAGTATACTTGGGCTGGTGGATATTTCGATGGTGATGAACCTTGTTGTCATGGTGACCATTGGAGGGTACTCCATATTCACTAGTAGAATAGATGTAGACATGCACGACGATAAGCCCCTTTGGCTGGAAGGTTTGGATGCAGGTCAATTGAAAATTAAGCTGGCCACTTCCCTGGCATCTATTTCCGGGGTATACCTTTTGAAAACATTCATTGACTATAGAAATGAAGTACAGAAAACATCCCCGGAAGGGATCGTAATTGAGATCGTTATCCACATGGTTTTCATTGTTTCGGCATTACTACTATCACAAACAGAAAAAATTACGCATAGTTACCACGCATCTCATGCTCCGAATGGTCATGATGATGTGGACGATGATCATGGTCACTAAGATTAATAAGAAAAACATTGAAGCCGGAGGTTGTAACTTCCGGCTTTTTTATTGGCTTTGGATTGGATTTACGATCAAAAAGTTATTTTTGCGATCCCTTGCGCACGTGGTGCCCGCCCGGAAGAACTTCCGTTCGGACGGGGAATTGGGCGCATCAGTCACGTTGAAATAAAGATTTGCCCAGGTGCTGAAACTGGTAGACAGGCATGGTTGAGGGCCATGTGTTCGTATGGACGTGCGGGTTCGACTCCCGCCCTGGGCACTATGTTTTATGCCTATATTTTAGAAAGCATAAAGACCAAATCTCATTATAAAGGTCACACCAAAGATCTTGATGAGAGAATTAAGCAGCACAATGCCGGCCAGACAAAGAGCACTAAACATAGAATCCCATGGAAACTGATTTACTTTGAATCTTTTGATACTAAAGAAGAAGCTATTCTCAGAGAAAAGTATTTTAAAACCGCTGCTGGAAGAAGGTTTATAAAAACATTAAATCTCTAAAAATTATGGAGAGGTTCGAATCTTCTCATGCCTGTCCGGTCGGTCAGGCAGGCGCACTTTTAATTTTTCAGTAGGTATCTGATATCCTCGATCATCCGTCTCATTTCCAGTTTCAGCGTACCATTGTAAATTCCCCTAATCCTTCTTTTCTGATCCACCAACACAATATTCTCAGTGTGGAGGAAATCATCCAGATCAGTCACCCCTTTGCCAAAGCCTTCATCCGCGAAGTAATCCAAACGTCCCATCTTATAGATTTCTTCCTGTTCACCTGTAACCAAATGCCACTGATCTGAATTGATGTCATTCTGAAGCGCATACACCTTCAGCCGCGCAACACTATCTGCCCATGGCATCACCGTATGGGACAATATTCCCACCTGATCATTTCCTTGAAATTCCTCTTGTATCAAAGAAAGGTTGGCTTCCATCTTTGGGCATACCGTGGGGCAAAGCGTAAAGAAAAAGTTGGCTACATAGACTTTACCATCAAATGTTTTATTTGTGATCAACTTGCCTTCCTGATTGATAAACTCAAAATCAGAGATGGTGTGAATCTTCCCATAGCGTGGGTCATCTTCGGCAATCCATTCTGCAGTGAAGGTTTCCTCACTGTAAAAGGGGAGATCAATCTCCGCTTTCTCCTTTTTAGATGTGCATGCGCCAATTAAAATGACAATGATAAGCATGAAATTTTTCATTGTTTTTCTCCTTTATATGGATCAACCGTTTGGGTCACTCCATCCAGCTTCGTGCATCTCTTTATGCCCATCAGCCCATACCTTCTTCCATTTTCACGAACGATATAATTGGATCTGACTTTGCCGTCCGGCCTCCAAACCTGCTGTCTTCCAAATTCTTTCCCATTGACGTAATTCATATCTGCAGCCAGTTCACCATCGCTATACCATTCTTTATGATTCCCTTCGCTAAAGCCGTTTACAAAGTAATACTCGAAAGCTTTGACACCATTCTTATGAAATCCTACATGGGTTCCATGTTTTTCCCCATTGAAATATGGCCTGACATAACGAACATCTCCATTTCCATAAAATGCAGTCATGTCACCATTCTGCTTACCATTCAGATAACCGATTTTCAAGGCGATGGTGTCGTTCTTATATCTATCTATCAAATAACCTGAAAAGGATTGTCCATCCATGAAAATGTCTCCGTTTTGTTTCTTAGTGATCATGGGGTTTGAAGCTGCAATAAAAACTTCAGGAATATCTATTTTGATTTCCTGATGAAGATTTACAATGCCAGAGTGTGACTCCTCACATGCCAACATAGTAATTATCAAAAATCCTAAAAGCAAAATTCGATTCATAGTCTAAAAAAGAGCCAACCGGAAAGTTGGCTCGTGACAATTGTTTATTGAGTAATAGTTCCAGCTTCACCATAAAAGCCATCTCCATTAATCCATGGAAGATCCTCGGTGATGTGATAATGATAGATGCCATCAGGAAAATCCGCAGTAGCATGGGAATGACCATGATAATCGTCCAGATCATCGTTAGTGATTGTTTCACCGTTTTCCATTGGGCCATATACCGGGAACCCATCCAAAAGAAAACCTAAAAAAGCATCAGATCCTTTGTTTTCCGTTAGCCAGATAGGTTCTATGTGATAGTGATAAGCATCCCCCGCCGGGTGTCCCTCATACTGATCAAATGTATTTAGCTCTTCTAAAATATCATCTCCAGGTGCAGCTTCTTGATTAAAGAAAACGATGCTATTTATCGCTACACCCATCGGACCCATTGGAGTGGATTCTTTTGTCTCAGCCTCCGTGGGATACCGTGGTATTTTAAAAACATAATTTTGTGCGGCAATCTCACCCGGATTCTTCTTAAAGTCAGGATTGTCCGGCTCATCATACGGCTCATACAGGGGGTCCTCCTCCGGATAATACATGCTCTTATGGTCAGGAAGATTTGATGAGGTGATAGTCACCCAGGTATCATCAAAAGTGACACTCACAGCATCTGTATGATAAAACTTTGAGGCCAAAGTGCTGATATCAACCGGGTCTGGCTCAGTCTCATCATCTTCAATTTCATCCTCTATCTCGTCTTCCATTTCATCAGCAGCATCATCGCTACCGCAGGCCACCAACATAAATGCACAGAAGGCAATTGCAGTGAGTTTAAAATTCATTTTTTTCATTATCGTCATTCTTTGTTTCTTAATTGACGACAAGATATGAGAAAACCCTCCCTTTGATTAGATTATTCATCCTTCTGCCACAACAAATCGGCAAACCAGAATCTCTCATCGTTAAATGAATGTAACTGGATAAACCCTGACTTTTCGGCCAATTCAGCAAGCTGGTTCTTATCGTATTTTTTAGAGACTTCCATAAAGATCGCCTCCCAGGCATTGAAGTGAATTTCTTCATCCATGATCGTCACCGTCTGATCAATTTTGCTGATCAGATAGCTTCTGCATTCTCCTGTATGTGGATTATAATATGGGTAATGCAAAAACTGATCTGTATCGAAGTTGCCATCCAGCTCAGCGTTGATGCGGTCAAGTAAATTTAAATTAAACGCTCTTGTAACTCCCTGTCTGTCGTTATACGCATTTAAAATGATGGCAGGATCTTTTTTAAGGTCAACTCCCATGAATAGCAAGTCTCCCTTCTTAAGAAATTTCTGAAGTTTGGAAAGAAAAGAAACAGCTTCTGACTCAGTGAAATTTCCAACATTAGAACCAAGGAAAAACACAATATCCTTTTCCGGACTCTCTGCTATTTCTGCCAAAGCATCAAAGTAATCCCCCTCATAGGGTTCGATTTTTAATCCTGGAATTTCAGCTTTCAGGTTGCCTTCCAATATTTCCAGAACGTTCCCTGAAATATCAACCGGAGTATAAGTAAAGTCCACACCTGCATCAATGAAATGTTTCAACAGAACTTTGGTTTTTAGCCCGTCACCAGCTCCCAACTCGATAATTCTAAATGGTTCAGTACCATTTATGGCCTCCAGAATTGCCTGTTTATGGGTTTGGAATATTTCAAGTTCCTTTCGCGTGAGGTAATACTCGTCCAGGTGCATGATTTGCTGAAACAACTCATCACCTTTTGCATCATAAAAGTATTTTGACGACAAATATTTGTTTTCAGCCTGCAGTCCTTCGAATACATCCTCTGCCAGGGGTGTTAGGGTCGTTAGTTCTTTTGTCATGTGAGTATCAAATATGCTTTGCTAAACGAATGCCCGAAAACATCCATCGCAGATGTGGATGAAAAAAATTACGATAAGTCGATCTAATATGGTTTTTTGTTGTTCCAAAAGAACCACCCCTGAGTACCATTTGGTTCACCATGAACTTTCCATTGTACTCCCCAAGGGCGCCCTCGGGAGGATTGTAGAACGGATATGCTATGTATGGACTGGATGTCCACTCCCAAACATTCCCGAAAAAATCAAAATTAGAAGTTTGGATTGGTCTGAATTGATGAGCATCCACAAAATTGGTTTCAGGCAAGATATTGGGAGAGTAAATGTTACACGCAGCTTCCCATTCTTGCTCTGTTGGTAGTCTGCAGTTCTTCCACCGTGCATAAGCATCCGCTTCGTAGTATGAAATGTGACAGAGTGGATCTTCTTCATTTACACGCTCATACCCATCTAATGTGTAATGCCACCACTCCCCTCCATCTTCCTGATGCCAGTAGCGTGGTGCTTTAACTTCATTTTCATTGACCCAATCCCAGGCCTCAGAGAGCCAAAGCATATGATCCCGGTAGCCACCGGCTTTCATAAACTCCATATACTCCCCATTGGTAACCAAACCCGAGGCTATCTGGTATTCGTGAAGGAACACTTTATGCCGGCCTTCTTCATTATCGAAATGGAAGCCCTCCCCTTCAAAACCTATCTTATAGAGGCCTTCATCCACATTTAACCATTCCTTAGGCGTATCGACCGTCTTTACTTTTCTTGCTTTTTGTGTGTATGGTGGATAGAGTGGGTTATCTCCCAGTATTCGCTTTATATCATATAAAAACAATTCCTGATGCTGTTGCTCATGGTTGCATCCAAGTACGACCACCTCACTTATCTCTTTTGAAAACTCTTTCCTTTCAAGAAACTGGCTCATTGCCTGATCAACATAAGCGCGATACTCAAAAACTTCTTTAACTGTCGGACGTGTGAGTTGTCCACGGTTGGCACGAGTCCATCTTTCCCCGGCCGAGATATAATAGCTATTAAACAGGAAAGGATACTTTGGATGAAACTCTTCATAATCACTCACATTTGGTTTCAAAACAAAGGTTTCGAAGAACCAGGTGGTGTGACCAAGATGCCATTTAAGGGGGCTCACATCCATTACTGGCTGAACCACAAAATCTTCGATCTCCAAAGGTTCGCACAAGTATTGCGTGTGAGCTCTGACGCTCCTAAATAGCTCTGAGAGATCGGTCTGAGTAGAAATTGTTGATTGCAAAACTATTTCGGGATTTTCTTCAATTTATAAATCTTAATAACACAATCCATGAAAAAATGTCTTTTCTTAAAAAAAGAAACCCTATCCCGCGTAAGCGAGACAGGGCCCTCAACTAACCAAAAAAGACTAGAACATATTGTTCTAATTGCTACGAGATAAGGGAATCAAAATCCCTGCCAGTTAGTTTATCGTATAGTGTTAAAGAATCTTAAAAAAGTGCTTATGCAAACCATGCTACCGACCGATGGTGGCCCCATTTACGCCGAAACAGATCTTACCGCCTTTATTTCCGAGCCTTGGAATGCCATTTCATCACTGGCTATTGTTTTGCCAGCTATCTATTGGGCTTTTAGACTCAAATGGCGAATAAAAGAATTTTCTTTTTTGTATTATCTCATGCCACTGCTCTTTCTGGGGGGAACGGGAAGCTTACTTTTTCATGCATCCAGATCATCACCCTTCCTTCTATGGATGGATGTATTACCAACGGCAATCGTTACCCTATCTGTAAGTGTTTACTTCTGGGATAAAATTCTTCCAAAAAGATGGCAGGTAGCTACGGTAGTAATCCCGTTCACATTTATACGGTTTGCGGTATTTGATTTCTATAGCGGCCAATTCGCTGTTAACTTGAACTACTTCATCACGGGATTTCTTATTTTCTTCCCCATCCTCTTTTACCTGTCAAAGCACCGGTATTGTCATTTTTCAGCCATATTAGTCTCAGTTATTTTTCTATCACTCAGTCTGGTGATGCGAAGAGTAGATTATTCTTTTGCCGAATGGATTCCTATGGGTTCACATTTCTTGTGGCACATCTTTAGTGGCATTGGTGCGTTTTATTTAGCAAAGTACCTTTACCTGATCCGTAAGGATGAACTTGAAACTAAAATTTTATGAAAATATTCTTCCTAATTCTTAGTCTGTTGTGGATTTTTCCCAACCACACCGATGACCAAACGGCACTGACCGGAGAAGAAATCCAGATGATTCTGGATCGGCATAATTACTGGCGTGCTGATGTAGGTGTGACTCAGAAACTTGAATGGTCGGACGAGATGGCTGACCTGGCCGCAGACTGGGCTAAAAAACTGAAAAGAAAAGGATGCGGCTGGGAACATCGGCCGGACAATAAGTACGGCGAAAATTTATTCAAGGGAACAGCTGGAGCTTTTGACGCTGCATATGTCGTGGATGCATGGGCCAGTGAAAAAGCGGATTATAATTACAACAAAAACAAATGCAAACCAGGAAAAATGTGTGGTCATTACACCCAGATCGTTTGGAACACCACAAAAAAAGTAGGCTGTGCCAAAATCACCTGCGATGGGATGGATATTTGGGTTTGCAATTACGATCCTCCAGGCAATTGGGTGGGAGAAAAGCCTTATTGATGCAACCTTACTAAACACAATATGTCTCTAACTAAAAAAATCAAAATGAAGACTTTTATAACCTTACTACTCACCGCTGTTTTAATTAGCCCGTCATTCGGACAAAAAAGAACAGTGGATGTTGGAAACTTTTCAGAACTCTCTTTGGGAGTGGCAGCCAATCTGTACCTAAAGCAAGGATCAAACACGCGTGTGGAAATCGAATGTGACGATGAAATCTTTGAAGACATAGAATTTGAAGTGAAAGGCGACCGGCTGGTGATAAAGAAGGAAGGCAGTTGGAGTTGGGGCAATGGTTGGAGGAAATCCGAAGTAACTATCTATGTGACAATGGACAAAATTGAGGGCCTTTCAGTAAGTGGAAGTGGAAACATTGAAGGAGAGGGGAAATTACAAACGGAGGATGTCCGGCTTTCCGTGAGTGGGTCAGGAGATATGGATCTGGAAATGGAAAGTGATGAATTGGACCTGCGCATCTCTGGCTCAGGTAGCATCAGCCTGAATGGCACTGCAGAAGAAGCTGAAGCCAGAATCAGTGGATCCGGAAGAATCAAAGCTGAGGATTTAACAGTAAGAACATTTCAAGCCAGAATCAGTGGGTCTGGCAGCTGCTATATCACAGCAACAGATGAAATTGATGCGAGTATTTCCGGAAGTGGAAGCGTGTATTATGCTGGTGATCCAAAAAGGGTAATTAGCAACTCTTCAGGTAGTGGGAAAGTAAGAAAGATCTAATGAATGAAAAATTGAAAATGAATAATTAGAGTCCGGGAGACCGGGCTTTTTTAGTATTCTATAATTTGATTTTTAGTTTTAAAATGTGAAACAATACGAAGAACAAACAACAGAATTGATACGAAAAGTATAGCAAAATACCACTCCCATCATCTGAAGGATTTACCATTCTTTTTGGATCATTATTATCTACAAAAAAGATGACTTATTGTCTTTCTCTTAAGTAATTATCTACCTCATCCCTATTTTTTAACGAGATTTCTTCTTTTTTCTGATATCCGATTCCTCTAACATAGTATGTGTAGTGAAGCTTGAGAAAAAGCTCTTTTTCTCCTCCTCTGATTCTATCCCATGGCCCCTCATGATTTGTCAGTTTACCTTCTACCCTAACCCGGTCAGTAAATCTTAATTCAAGGTAATTAGAGCCAGTAAAAAGAATTATAAAAAGTAATCCAATTGTTTTTACTGAAAAGAAAAATCCTATTCTCAATTCTTATAGATCTTACCCTCCTTCATCACAAACTTCACATCCTTCATCACTTCGATATCTTCCAGTGGATTTCCGGGCACAGCTACAATATCAGCCAGAAAACCGGCTTTCAGAGTTCCTATTTGATCTCCCATTCCAAGTAAAGTTGCATTATTTGAAGTGGCGCAAATGATCGTCTCCATTGCCGGCATACCAGCCTCAACCATGTAGATAAATTCCCTGGCATTTTCACCATGCTTAAAAACACCTGCATCTGTGCCAAAGGCGATAGGAACTCCTTTTTCATGTGCCCTTGCAAAAGTGCCCTGAATCTTTGGTCCAATGACCCTGGCCTTGTCTGCAACAACTTTCGGGTAATAACCCGGCTTTTTGGCGTTTTCAGCCACTTCCATCCCGGCAGTGATTGTTGGTACCAAAAAGGCATTTTTCTGAATCATCAGATCCATGGTTGCATCACTCATATAGGTACCATGCTCAATGGTCTTTACTCCATTTGCAACAGCCCGTCTCATCCCCTCATCACCATGCGCATGAGCAGCAACATGGAACCCTAAATCTGTAGCAGCATCTACGATCGCTTTGATTTCCTCTTCCTGAAAATGAGCACCATCTCCATCTTTTGCTACACTGAGCACGCCTCCTGTCGCTGATATCTTAATAACGTCAGCTCCGTTTTTATATCTCATCCGAACTGCTTTTCTAGCATCTTCAACACCATTTACCACACCCTCAATTGGTCCCGGATCGCCCATTAAATCCTGACGGTACCCATTCGTTGGATCGCCATGACCTCCGGTAATTTTTAAGCCTTCACCGGAAGTGAAGATCCTTGGCCCGACCACCACGCCCTCATTGATTGCATTTCTTAAAGCTATATTTACTCCGCTCCCGCCTAAATCCCTTACGGTGGTAAACCCAGCCATTAAAGTTTCCCTAGCATAATTTGTTGAGTTAAAAGCAATATCTGCTGGATTGTTGGTAAACCTTTTAAGGTAATTATCCGGACTTGTTTGACTTTCAATATGCACGTGCATATCTATCCATCCGGGCATCACTGTATGATTCTTGAGGTCGATAACCTGATCACCATCGTCAGGATTCGTATAGCCATTTTCAATCGCAGTGATCTGCTTTCCTTCCACGATAATGGATTTTTCGGTCATCACCTTTTTGGATACGCCATCAATGACTTTGCCAGCGTGAAGAATGGTTCGCTGAGCATAGAGTGATACAGCTGCAGAAAAAATGAATAAGGTTAGGGCTAGATTTTTCATATTAGTTAGGCCAAAAGCTTCTTGTACTTAATCCGTTTCGGTGCTTCGTCCCCAAGTCGCTTCTTCCTGTTTTCTTCGTATTCACTGAAATTTCCTTCAAACCAATACGCTTGCGAGTTGCCTTCGAACGCCAATATATGGGTTGCAATACGATCCAGGAACCAACGGTCGTGACTGATGACTACCGCACAACCTCCAAAGTTTTCCAACGCCTCCTCCAGTGCCCGGAGGGTATTCACATCCAAATCATTCGTTGGCTCATCTAACAGGATTAGGTTAGCTCCACGCTTCAGAGTCAGAGCTAAATGCACCCTGTTTCGCTCACCTCCTGATAAGGCGCTCACCTTTTTGCCCTGATCCTGTCCGGAGAAGTTGAACTTGCTCACATATGCACGAGCATTCATTTCCTTACCACCCAGATCAATGACTTCATTTCCTTCGGATATCACTTCATAAACTGATTTGTTTGGATCCAATTGATCATGCTCCTGATCCACATAGCTCATCACTACCGTTTCACCAACCTCGAAGGTTCCTTTATCCGGCTCCTCTTGTCCTGTGATCATTTTGAACAAGGTAGACTTACCAGCACCATTTGGTCCGATCACCCCAACGATACCTCCCTGTGGAAGACTAAATGACAGATCTTCGTAAAGTAGCTTATCACCATACCCTTTAGCTACTTCCTTTGCTTCGATCACCTTAGATCCTAACCTTGGACCAGGTGGAATATACAGCTCCAGGTTCTTTTCTTTTTCTTTGGCTTCTTCTCCTAGCAACTTATCATAAGCACTCAAACGGGCTTTGGCTTTGGCCTGACGTCCTTTTGGGCTCATTCGCACCCATTCCAGCTCTCGCTGAAGTGTTTTCTGCCGTTTCGATTCCTGCTTATCTTCCTGTGCAAGTCTTTTTTCTTTCTGCTCCAGCCAGCTGCTGTAGTTTCCTTTCCAAGGAATGCCCTCTCCCCGATCCAATTCCAAAATCCATCCAGCCACATTATCAAGGAAATATCTATCGTGGGTCACGGCGATTACCGTTCCTTCGTATTGTTGTAGATGTTGCTCTAGCCACAACACGGATTCTGCATCCAGGTGGTTGGTAGGTTCATCCAGAAGTAAAACATCTGGATGCTCTAGCAATAAGCGGCAAAGAGCCACTCTCCTTTTCTCTCCTCCTGATAAATTTTTAATCACTGCATCTTCTGGTGGAGTACGTAGTGCATCCATCGCTCGCTCCAGTTTATGATCTATCTCCCAGGCGCCTGTCGCATCCAGCTTTTCCTGGATCTGTCCCTGCTTTTCGATGAGTTTATTCATTTTATCCGGATCGTCCAGCACCTCTTGTTCCGTGAATTTGGCGTTTACTTCTTCGTATTGTTTCAAAAGATCATTGATTTCCTTCGCGCCCTCGCGAACTACTTCAATCACCGTTTTTTCAGGATCAAGCTCAGGCTCCTGTTCCAGCATTCCCACAGAATATCCATCTGAAAACGCCACATCCCCCTGATATTCTGTGTCTTTTCCTGCAATTATTCGCAACAAAGAGGACTTTCCTGCGCCATTTAGTCCTAAGACACCTATTTTAGCACCATAGAAAAATGACAAATAAATATTCTTGAGTACTTGTTTTTGCGGCGGGTAAATTTTGTTCACCCCCGACATTGAGAAGATGATCTTTTCGTCTGACATGCTTAAGTTTGATTAGAAATCGAATATACCACGCAATTTAAGAATTACACTCACCCTTGGACATCTTAGAGGTACCATTTGGATTTATAAAAGACAGCAAAGTTTTTCAGAAGGGCTGGGGCGGAAACGCTGACAGGGAGATCGGTGAAGTTCGTGATGAAGACACTGAAAAATCCGTGCAGTTTTTTCAGGACAGATTTGCCGACCTTGAGAAGAAGATCAGAGAGGTCACTGAAAAAATTGACTCTACAGAAAACAAGGGCTCATTCTTAATGAAGCTTGTGCACCTCAAAGAGCACCTACCTCAACACGACGGACTCGGTGATTATCAGGTTTTACACGATCAAATTATAAAGTATGAAAACCTGGTTAGAGATATCATCAAAAAAAATCGGGTCAGGAACACCGAAATAAAAACAGCCCTACTGGAGGAAGGCAAACAGATTGCTGAAATTGTAAATTGGAAAGAGGCAACCGAACTAGTTAATGACTTGAAAAGTCGTTGGATTAAAACCGGAAGCGCAGAAGAAGAAAAAAACGAAGAGTTGGAGGAAGCGTTCTGGGGGCAGGTAAAAGAATTTTTTGATCGAAAAAAGCAATTCTTCGAAGACAAGCAAAAACTGACAGAGCACCGTAAAAAACAGTACGAGGAGTTGGTTGAAGAAGCTAAGAAACTGGCTGATTTGCATGGTCAAGAGCGTTTCAATAAAGTGAAGGAGCTAAAGGAACAATGGAAAGAAACCGGTGGAATACCAGCTGAATTTTATAAACCGCTAAACACTGAGTTTAACAAAAACCTCAAAGGAAGGTCATTCAAGCCATCAATTGATTACTCTGATACGCTCCAAAAGCTAGAGGCTATAAAATCAGGGAAAGAGGCATTTGATGGTGAGGAGCTGGGGAAAATAAAAAAATTCCTTTTTAGAGATAAAGGCAGAAATCCGGATAAACAGAAATGCCTGGAACTGATCCAATTGCTTAATGAGCGTGCATTTGTTATCAAACTTTCGCAGAAGAGATTCCCTGACTTCTCTAAGCTGGAAGCAGATAAAAAGAAAAGTATCCGCAAGAGTATCATTAACGATCTAATCTCCCGTGATCAGGAAGATTTGAAGATTTATGAAGAAAATTCAGCTAATTTTTCCTCTGCCGATGGAAAAATGAACAAAATGGTTGAAAATAAGATTAGAAGTCAGAAGCGTAAGATTGAGATCAAGTCAAAATTGCTCGACTGGGTAGACTCAGGAGAATTTTGAATTTTTTAGCAACTTTTTCTTGCGTTTTAGTGTAAGAAAATTACCTTTCGATAAAGGAATTTTTTCTTAAGGCTCGTATAAAATATAATAATATATATTTGCGCGCATTATTAGAATAGGACTTAAAAACTGAGGCTAGAATATGTACTGGACACTAGAACTTGCATCTTATTTAGAAGACGCCCCATGGCCTGCCACCAAGGATGAACTTATTGATTATTCTATCAGATCCGGAGCGCCGCTGGAAGTAGTAGAAAACTTGCAGGAGCTAGAGGATGATGGACAGCCATTCGAAAACATCGAAGAAATTTGGCCTGACTATCCAACAAAGGAAGATTTCTTCTTCAATGAAGACGAATACTAGAAATAAAAAACATTGAAAAGAAGAGCCCTGTATTCAGGGCTTTTTTTGTTTATATGATCCCCTGCCGAATGCACATAGCCACCAGCTGGGTCGTATTCTTGCAGTCCGTCTTGGTCATCACATTCTTTCGATGGGTTTTTACCGTATGTGAGCTTATGTTCAGTTTGTCAGCAATTTCCTCATTGCTATTGCCAAATGATAACAACCTGAGTACATCCCGCTCCCGATGTGTGATATCCTGAACCAATAGTTTTTGCCCTCCATACATTTGATAAAAAAGGGTCTCATACTCATCGTTGGCATTTAAAATCTTAGCGGTGGCCTGGATAGGCAAGGTTTCATGCGCCTCCAATACAGAGTAGTGGGCCAAGCCAATTATTGGCTTTCCTTGGTCATCAAAAAACATCGGCGTGGTATGCTGAATGATGTTTTTGAACGTTTCGTTTCCATCTTTCACCCGATAGTTCCACGTATAGGTCATTCTCCTTCGATCTTCCAACGCAATATTCTCCATGGTGAAATCCATTAAATCCTTTAGCGATTGTAGCCAGGTATTCATTTCCTCCTGATGCATTCGGCTCCACCAAAATTTCATACCATTTTCCACCATATCATCAATATCCAGACGTATGGCCGGCTCAAAATTTTTGCTTACATATTCAAAAGACTGGTCACTGGTATTGGTCACACAAAAGAAAGTAGCACTGTGTGGAATAAGCTGATCGAGCTGCCTAAGCTTCTCTACATGTTTTTCAAGGGTCTCTCCTTTGAATTCTTTGAACGTAGCAAAAATGTCACTATACGAATCAACAATCCTCCTTTTCATAGACTGGTTTTGATAAACATTATCAATTGATAAACCAATCTAATAAAAGATTGCTATTTAAGCCTAATTCAAATCCTCAGGTGTCGTAATCTTAATATTGCCGTAGCTTCCATCAACCAGGCTAACAACGTTTCCTGCTACCTCAAACACACTTGCATCATCTGTAAATACTCCAGCTCCGGCTTTCTTGTAAGCTTCCTTCAGCCTTTTTACATCGAATGTTTGCGGTGTTTGTACCAATACGTAGTTGGAGCGGTCACGCGCAATGGAGGCTGTCCCCTCCAACTCCCTGATGGAGTCCTTTAACGCCACTACAGCCACACCCGACCCATGTTTTTCTGCTGCCTCAAAAGAATCACGGATGGTATCCGTAGATACAAAAGGTCTAACCGCGTCGTGAATGGCAACCAGTCCATCCTCAGAAATAAGCCCAAGACCAGATAAAACAGAAGCACTTCGGGTGATACCTCCGGTGGTAACCTGAATTTTTGCATCGGGAAAATATTGAAACCGGATGGCTTCCCACTGCTTGATGTGAGCTTCAGGAAGTACGACAATTACGCCAATATTTTGGTCATATGCGAAGAACTTCCGGATGGTGAGAATGATTATGGGTATTCCATCAATTGGCAGAAATTGCTTAGGCACATCGCTTTTCATACGTGTGCCTTTGCCTCCGGCCACTATGACGGCATATTTTTTCAAACCATTAGATAATCAGCATCGCGTCTCCGTAGCTGAAGAAACGATACTTTTCTTTGATGGCTATTTGGTAAGCCTCCTGAATTAATTCATATCCACCAAAAGCAGATGCCATCATCAAAAGGGTTGATTCTGGCAAGTGAAAGTTGGTGATCAGTGCGTCACAGATTTTGAATTCATATGGAGGGAAAATGAATTTGTCTGTCCAGCCGGAATTCTCTTTTAACAATCCATTAGCAGAGACAGATGATTCCAGCGTCTTCATTGCTGTAGTTCCCACTGCACAAATCTTGGATCTTTCAGACAAGGCTCTGTTCACTCTATCAGCGGTTGGTTTTTCTACCCAGTAATTTTCAGAATCCATCTTGTGCTTCGTCAGATCTTCCACATCCACCGGACGGAATGTACCTAACCCAACATGAAGGGTGATTGGGGCAGTGTCTATGCCGATAAGCTCTAAACGCTTCATCAATTGAGGAGTAAAGTGCATACCTGCTGTTGGAGCTGCCACTGCTCCTACATTCTTGGCATAAATCGTCTGAAACCGATCGCGATCTTCAGGTTCAGCTGAACGCTTAATTTCTTTCGGCAGAGGGGTTTCACCCAATGCATCGATCATTTTGTAAAATTGTTCATGATCTCCATCAAACAGGAATCGAATGGTACGACCTCTGCTGGTGGTGTTGTCGATTACCTCGGCAACCAACTCTCCATCACCGAAATAGAGCTTATTTCCTACACGAATTTTCCGTGCCGGATCCACCAATACATCCCACAACTTCATCTCGCTGTTCAGTTCACGAAGCAGGAATACTTCAATCTTTGCTCCGGTCTTCTCCTTGTTTCCATAAAGGCGAGCCGGAAATACTTTAGTATCGTTTATTACAAAGACATCATCCTCTTTAAAATAGTCGACAACATCTTTGAATGTTTTGTGTTCAATCTCGCCCGTGTCTTTGTGGACAACCATTAATCGAGAATCGTCACGGTTTTCAGTTGGGTGTAGGGCAATAAGACTAGATGGCAGGTCGAATTTGAATTCGGATAATTTCATTCCCATAGGAAAAAGGATCTATTTTAATGATCAAAAGAGCGCAAAATTAGCAAATATGTTTCACGTTTGTAACGTATCCTGCGTGAAACTCGTCAACTTACCTATTAACCGTTTGAAAAGCGCATTGACCGATCGCTATTTTGTAGAAAAAAGTGGGTTCTGATTCGCTACTTTTGTTTTGAGATAAAATACACACGTGAAAGTATTCAAATTAATCATCGAGAGTTTCCGATTTGCCTGGGGGGCACTGAAACAGAATATCCTGAGAACAACGCTATCCCTCCTTGGGGTAACCATCGGGATCTTTGCCATCATTGCCGTATTTACCCTGGTAGATTCCCTCGAGCGAAGCATCAAAGACAGCCTGAGCTTTTTGGATGCCAATAATTTGGATATTCGTCGTTTCCCATACGAATTTGGACCTGACATCCCCTGGTGGGAATACATCAAGCGGCCATACACGAACTATGAAGAATATGAGTTTCTCCGAAAGAACCTGAAGAATGCAGAAGGCATTACCATTTTTGCTGTAACCGGTGGTGAAACAGTGAAATTTGAAAGCAGTAGCTACACGGATGTTTCGCTATTTGGAATCGCTCACACGCACCAAGATGTGTATGACATGGCAAGCGATGTGGGTGAAGGGAGATATTTTACCGCTGCTGAATCGTACACTGCCAAGAATGTGGCGATGGTCGGGCATCTGATTGCTGAAAAGCTTTTTCCTCGAGGAGATGCAATAGGGAATGAAATCAAAATCAAAGGGCTGAAATATGTCATCATCGCAGTGATGGAAGAAGAAGGAGAGGGCATTTTTGGTGACACTGGCAATGATGAAAGTATCTACATTCCATACACGTCATTTAAAAAGCTTTTTTATTCCGGCAGGAACCGGGGGGTGGAAACGCTGGTGAGCGTAAAAGGCCGACCAGATGATGTGGGATTAGTTGAGCTTGAAGCCGAAATCACCGGTCTACTTCGCACGAAAAGAGGACTGAAACCCAAAGAAAAAAACAACTTCTCAGTCAATCGACAGGATGCCATCATGAACATCATCGGCTCTACGTTTGATGTAATTGGGGTGGCCGGATGGGCCATCGGTGGCTTTTCCATTCTGGTAGGCGGATTTGGTATCGCCAATATCATGTTTGTGTCTGTTCGAGAACGAACCAACATCATTGGTATACAAAAATCACTGGGGGCGAAAAACTACTTTATCCTGTTTCAATTTCTTTTTGAGGCCATCTTCCTCAGCTTGATTGGCGGTGGCGTGGGATTATTCCTGGTGTGGTTGCTATCCCTTGCCAGTCTGGGCAATCTTGACCTGGTGCTTACTTTAGGTAATGTGGTACTGGGACTTGGCGTGGCAGGAATCATCGGGGTGATCTCTGGGATTGTGCCTGCATTGATGGCGGCAAGGCTGGATCCGGTGATCGCCATTAGGACGACCGGGTAATTTGCTCAGTTCGATCCCTTAAATAGTGACTCTGAACCAGCTGATTCAGATGAATCCTGGAATCAACTAACTTAAATTTCAGCTGCTGAGGTAATGCACCAAAGAGCGGCACACCACCACCTAACAGGATGGGTATCTGTGTCAGGATCATCTCATCGATCAGGTCTTCCCGGAGAAACTGCTGCACGGTGATTCCGCCATCAATGTACAACCGGTGATATCCTTTTTGATGGATAGCATCTAAAACGTCTGACAACTGCCCTCCTACCAAAAAGGCTTTGCCTTCATATTTCCCGGGCAGCTCCTTTAGTGAATTGCTCAAGACAAACACCGGTTTTTGATAGGGCCATTCTACATCAAATCCATCCACCACTTCAAATGTTTTTCGGCCCATCACCAACGCATCGATCCGATCCATGAAATCAAAATACCCCATGGAGTCTCCCTCCGGATTGGGGACCATATCCAGCCAGTCCAGCCCACCGTCTTTATCTGCGATGTAGCCATCCAGGCTGACGCCTAAGTAAATGCTGTTTTTGGGTTGCATACGAGACTAAAATTAACAAACAAAAAAGGCAAGCCTCCTAGCTTACCTTCCCTTAAAACGATCAAGGATTGTTTCTTAGCTGTTCAGCTTCTCCTTTATTTTTTTCTCAAGCTCATCCATTAACTCAGGATTGTCTTCTATCAGGGCTTTTACCGCATCACGTCCCTGCCCTAGCTTGTTTCCATCATACGAAAACCAGGAGCCTGATTTTTGAACGACATCCAATTCCACACCGATATCGATGATCTCCCCGCTTTTGCTGATGCCCTTGCCATACATGATATCAAACTCCACCATTTTGAATGGAGGTGCTACTTTATTTTTTACCACCTTCACTCGTGTGCGGTTGCCCATTACATTATCTGCCGATTCTTTGATTTGCCCAATGCGTCTGATATCCAAACGAACAGATGCATAAAATTTAAGTGCATTACCTCCGGTCGTTGTTTCCGGGTTACCAAACATCACCCCGATCTTCTCACGTAGCTGGTTGATGAAAATACACGAGCAGCCGGTCTTATTAATGGTACCTGTCAGTTTTCTCAGGGCCTGTGACATCAATCGTGCCTGCAAGCCCATCTTGCTGTCGCCCATCTCTCCTTCCAGCTCACCTCGAGGTACCAAAGCAGCCACCGAGTCAATCACAATGATATCCAGAGCCCCCGATCGGATCAGGTGCTCGGCAATTTCCAACGCCTGTTCTCCATTGTCCGGCTGTGAGATCAATAAGTTTTCGGTATCAATGCCCAGTTTTTCCGCATAGGACTTATCAAATGCATGCTCAGCATCGATGATAGCAGCCATCCCTCCAGCTTTCTGCGCTTCGGCAATGCAGTGCATGGCCAATGTAGTTTTACCAGACGATTCCGGCCCATATACCTCGATGATCCGTCCTCGAGGGATACCTCCCACTCCAAGCGCCATATCCAGACTCAAGGATCCGGTAGAGATGGTTGGAACATCCATTACCTTCTCGTCGCTTAATTTCATCACGGTTCCTTTACCGTAGGTTTTTTCCAGCTTGTCAATGGTGATCTGGAGGGCTTTCAGTTTGTCTTGTGATTCGGCCATATATGCGTTGGGTCTATTTTTAAAATCAAACAAAATTAGTCTTTTCACCCCTACCGAAAAAGCTATTTTGCTAAAAATATTAGGAAAGGCATTTATTCATAATTTAAGTGTTCACAACCCTTTTCACAAATTTATCGTTATACCTTTTACTTCTATGTATAATGAACTTCTATGTTATCAAAAAATTTAACTGCGGCCTCCTCCCGGCCTATCATCTTGGGAATCCTGAAACAGGGCACCAGCTACGGCTATCTGATCATAAAGAAGCTGAAGGAACTTTCGGGTGGAAAAATCGAATGGTCGGACGGTATGCTCTATCCGGTACTTCACAAACTTGAGAAGGAAAACCTGATTAAAGCCAAGTGGGAGCTGGCAGAAAATGGACGTCCAAGAAAATATTATACCATTACAGACCTTGGCAAACAGGAGCTGATCAACGAAGAAAAACAGTGGAACCAGGTAAACGCGGTGCTCTCAGTCTTATGGAAACAAAATCATTCAACCACCTAATCCATGTTCGATCTCGAAAAATCCATCAAAGACTGGCTCCAGTCATTTCAAAAATATGAGGCGTTCAATCATGCCTCCAGACACGAAATGGAATTACATCTTCGAGACCACATAGATGATCTTTTGGGTTCCGGTCTCACTGAGGAAGAGGCATTCGAGCAGGCGATAACCTCGTTTGGATCCGTTTCCAAGGTTGCCACCGAAAGCCATTATGTAAACAAACGTACCTACTCAAACGCTACTATTATGCTATTCAATCACCTCAAAGTGGCATTCAGAAATTTCAGAAAGCATGCCTCCTTTTCATTTTTAAACATTGTCGGGCTTACCCTAGGGATCACTGTAGTATTCCTAATTACATTCTTCGTTACGGACGAACTGAGCTTTGATCAATTTCATGAAAAAAAGGATGTGCTCTACCGAATAGTTGAGACTCAGCACTATGAAGGTCAGGATGATTTCCCGGTCGCCGTGACCCCCACTCCGCTGGCACCAGTCATAAGAGAGACCTACCCCGAAATCGTGCGATCAACCCGTGCAGCAATTAACTATGACAATTTCAAAATCGCAGACAGAGAAATCAGCGAAGGTCCAGGATTGTGGGTGGATAAGGACTTCTTCGACATGTTCACCTTTCCGCTGGTGTCAGGATCGGTTCACGATTTTAAGAATCAGCTCAATGCCCTCGTTTTGACAGAAGAATTAGCGAAAAAGTACTTTAAGGAAAACGATCCTGTCGGAAAAACCATAACCATCAATGAGGAATCCTATGAGATAATAGCTGTGATTGAAAATGTACCCGACAATTCACATATCGCATTTGATTACGTGACCAACTTTGAGCACTTCTTGGCTGAAGATACTGGCAGAGCGAATAACTGGGGGTCTAATTGGCTGTATACCTTCATCGAATTGGATAAAAATGTTGATCCAGATCTTCTTAATGATAAAATAACCGATGTAATTACCGATAATACGCCTGAAGCAGTTGCAAATATTGATCTGTATATACAGCCCTTACCCGAAATCTATCTAGATGAGATTGACTACACGGCTGAAACCTCGCGGCATGGGGAGATGGCCTATGTGAAGATTTTCTCATTAGTTGCCGTCTTTATTCTCATCATCTCATGCATCAATTTCATGAATCTATCGACCGCCAGAGCGACCCGGAGGATGAAGGAAGTAGGTCTTAGAAAAACCGTTGGCGCAAGTCGGTCGCAGCTCATCGTGCAGTTTCTAAGTGAATCGATCTTAATGTCTTTGATTGCTGTTGCATTAGCCTCTCTTCTTGTGATGCTTATACTTCCTTCATTCAATGAGCTTGCCTCCAAACAATTTGAGGTAGTCTCATTGATATCCGGTGGTCAAGGGTTGAACATTCTTATCGGTATTGTTTCACTCGCACTGTTGACAGGGCTGATCGCCGGATGTTATCCTGCCTTCTATTTGAGTGCTATTAAGCCTTCCAACACCCTGAAAAGCAATTCAAGCTCTCCGAAAGGAGGCCTTCTTAGAAAAACATTGGTCGTGATCCAATTTTCGATCTCCGTGACACTAATCATCAGTACGCTAGTGGTCTATCAGCAGTTTGACTACATCCAAAATGCTGATATAGGTTACAATAAGGATCATGTTGCTTACACATTTGTTGCTCCAAATAAAAGCCAGCTTTTCAACGAACAAGTCAGAAGCCTCTCAGGCATTCAAAGCGTAGGATCATCTAATCGCCATCCCGGATATATTTATTCAAGTAGCTCAGGATTTTCATGGCCTGGAAAAAATCCAGATGACAAAATTTTGATCCACTACATGAGTATCGATGAAAACTACATCCCTACTATGCAAATGAATTTGAAAGCCGGCAGAAATTTTAGCAGCACGGATTCTGCAGCCGTCATTGTGAATGAGCGGGCGGCTGAGATTATGGGATACGAGGAGCCCATTGGAGAGACGGTAACAGGTACCATTGATTACAAAATCGTTGGACTGCTTTCAGACTTCAATTTCAAGTCAATTCACACCTCCATAGAGCCTATGGTTATATTCAGATCGAACCAATTGAATAGAACTTACATCAAATACAACCCCATGCAGGAAGAAACTGTACATGCTAAAATTGAAAAAGTTTGGAATGATCTATTCCCCAATAGAGAATTAACCATGCACTACCTCGATGCTGATTTTAATGACATGTATATGGCTGAAAAACGAACGGGAAACCTGGCAGCCTATTTTGCCTTGCTTGCTATTTTAATTTCATGCCTTGGGCTTTTTGGCCTGGTTTCATATGCTGTGGTGCAGCGAAAGAAAGAAATTAGTGTCAGGAAAGTACTTGGTGCTTCCGTGCCTAACCTGTTTGCCTTGTTGGCTTTTGATTTTTCCAGACTCGTTTTAGTGTCTTTATTTATCGCACTACCGCTGGGGTGGTTGATGATGGAAAACTGGCTTCAGTCCTATGCCTATCGAATAGATCTTTCTGTCTGGGTATTTGTATTTTCTGCGATAGCTGGATTTGCAGTCGCCTTTTTGACGGTCAGCTATCAGTCTATCAAAGCAGCCTTGAACAACCCTGTCAATGCTCTTCGTACGGAGTAGCTAATAAGTCCTCTAAAATCCCATAATTAAGCATTATGCTTACCTGATCTTACGCATTTACACCGATTATCTAAAAATTCATACCATCCATCGAACGGCGCCAACTTGTGCGGGATTTTTGAGTTTTATTTAAACAAATAAACCGCCAGACATATGACAAACGCTTTACTCATCAAAAACGAGGGGCTGATGTATTCAGTCTCATTTCCTTCCCGGACTTCCCTGATCGATTTTATTGAAACGGATATTCAACACACCCGATCTTCCTTTGATCACAAGGTGATGATCTACGAAGATCAACTGAACGCACTTCGATCATGGGCGGCTGAAAAAAATCTGGAGACATTAGAGTTTACACCAACACAAATTAGCGCTTAATCACCTAATAGGTATTTTGGAGTTTGAATCCGGCAAATGTCGTCCGGATATTTCATCTCCAAAGCTTCTTCATTATCTTGTCGATCCATTAACCTGATCAGCGACCATGGATAATAATGGGTATGAGCAAGTATACAAGCAATTGAAGCACCTAAAAACGGTCATCAATTTCAAAAAGATGATGACCGAATCCCACCTCAATGTGGTCTTCATGGGCAATGTAACTCAGGCCACCATCGACGGGATCACTGATATGATCTCTGAGGACCTTAGTACCCGAAATGAAAACCGGCGGGTTACCAAAAGGGTCTATCACGTGATGATGGAATCCCTCCAAAACATTTGCAAGCATGCGGATAGTCAGTCTGAAGAGGAATCCAATTCTCTTGAACAAGGCCTTGTGAAGAAAGGGATATTCCTGATTGGTCATAATGAGAATGAATACTTCATCACAACCGGGAATAATATTGAAATTAAAAGTGCAGTAACACTTCGCGATGTTCTGGATAATATCAATTCACTGGATGCAGATGGAATTAAACAGCTATACAGAGATGCCATGATGAACTCAGAGATTGGTGATACCGGTGGTGCAGGGCTGGGATTTATTGATATTGCCAAAAAAACCGGCACCAAATACGAGTATTACTTTGAGCCGGATAATGAGGTTTCCTGCTTCTTTATTTTGACGATGCGTGTGGCTAAAGCTAATGAAGAAGCTTAAGCAGTTTCATTCCCATTCGTCACCTGCTCTTCCTTAGGTACATAATGAATCGCATAGATCATGTAGCCTCCAAGCGCAGTTCCAATAGGAAATTTGAATAATAAAAGTACCGCAGGGACAATCGCAAACTTCTTACCCCATGACTGCTGAGTAGCCAGGCCGTACCCGGAAATCACAAAAACGACCAATGCAAGAGTTTGAAGGATCGGTAGCATATAAAGCAAATTCTGCGGAGGATGTATTTCCATAAACATGACGTCAAAATGCCTGATCTCGTGCCATAGATCACTATGACTGATCATGTCCACAAAAAAGAAAGTAGAAATAGATAATGGCACCAGAATGAGCCCAATAACAATAAAAATTTTACCAATGATTCGAAGGTTGTTGTCGTGATCTTTTAAGTCCATGAGTAAAAATGGTTATTTTCATTACTATGTATTGCAAGGTATCTTACGATAAACAATAAATAAAGTTGTGGGATGATTAAAAAAGTGAGTTGGGGCGTTCTTATCATAGTGGTCATACTGATTGTTGTGTTTTGGAATACGGTTACTTATGGGTTTCAGCAGGCCAAAGGGCAACTAAGTATCACTTTTAATACAGTTCCTGTCGAGGACGTATTGAATGATACTACTGTTGCTGACAGTATCAAACAGAAAATCATCATTATTCAGGAGACACGAACTTTTGCTTTTGATGAACTGGGGTTGGAAAGATCTGACAACTACACCTCTTATTATGATCAGGAAGGTGAGGTAAGCCTTTGGAATCTTTCAGCATCACAACCCTATGCACTTGAGCCTAAAGTGTGGACATTCCCCTTGCTAGGATCCTTCCCCTACAAAGGTTTCTTTGATTTGGATCAGGCGAAAAATGAAATGGAAGTGCTAAAAGACGATGGCTATGATGTACGCATTCGTCCTGTCAGTGGCTGGTCTACTTTGGGCTGGACCAACGACCCTATTCTTTCAAACATGTTGGAGCGACCTGAAGGAGCGCTTGCGGAATTGATTATTCATGAACTGACTCATTCAACCATATTTGTCAAAGATCAAATAGAACTCAATGAAAACCTGGCTTCATTCATTGGCGAACGGGGTGCAGTCCTGTTTCTCAACATGAAATACGGTAAAAATTCCGTTCCGTATTTCGATTATCTTCTAGCAGAAGATGACAGTCAGACCTTCAGAAATCAGATGTTGCTTGCCACTCAAATGCTTGACTCGCTTTATCAATCTCTGGATGGAGCAAATGATTCCATTAAATCAGTTCAAAAGCACATCATGATCGATCGCATCATCAGCTCCATAGACACGCTACACTTTCACGACCCTAGATATTATAAAATATTCCTAACCGGAAGACCAAACAATGCCTACTTTATGTCCTATCTCAGATATTACTCCGCCAAGGATTCGCTGAAGGCGCTATTAACAAAAGATTATGCAAACGACCTAAAGTTATTTATTCAGGAAATGAAAGATTATCATGAATAAAAAACGTCAGAACAATGTTCTGACGCTTTAATTAGGTGAGGGAATTAATAAACTTCTTAGTAATTGACCGCTGCTGCAGCATCCAGCGTGCCCCAGCCAAATGATGAACTTCTACCTGGATAAAGGTCAGCCGTTTGTTTCATTTTGTTTAATACCTGGTCGCGGGTCATGCTCGGGTTTTTCCCCCAAACAAGCGCAGCAACCCCTGCTGCTGTGGCTGTTGCCACTGATGATCCTCCTACCGTAGAAGGCTGGTTTCCGCTCATGGCCAATGAAAGTGGATGGTTGTTTGATCCGGTTCTTTCCATAATCACGGTAAAGTCTACCTTACTACCAGAGTGACAAACATCACAGCGTGTGTATCCACTCTCTTTAATGCCTGTAACAGCTACTGTTTCGCTCATAGATGCCGGGAAGATCACTCCGTACCAATTGGTCCAAGTAGTCGAAGTACCTGCCGCAGCAAAAATCAATTTGCCTCGACCGTAGGCATATCTTACCGCGTCAGCCACTTTGGAATTTGAAAACACGTCTCCTATAGACATGCTAATAATTTTCACATCATTTCTATTGCCAAGGTAAACAAGTGCATCTGCCACTCCGGTTTTTTCCTTTCCTCCATTAATTACAACATCTCCAGTCCCGCGAACAGCAACCAGGTTGGCATTATAAGCGACACCTACAGATGAACCATCCGTACTTCTAGGAGCAGCCATCACCCCCGCCATGGCAGTACCATGCCCACAATCATCATCCGGTCCATCAGGGCTGGCCCACCACCACCATGAGCTTACATAAAAGCCATATTTATTAACATACCGACCACTGGAGTAACCTGAATTAAAGTTGCTGTTAAGGTTATCCTGATTTGGTGAAATTCCGGTATCAATCAATCCTATTCCGATTCCACTCCCTGTGCTCGAGTTCCATGCATTTACTACATTATTAGCATACAAATGCCATGAAGCTTTTGCTCCCGGAGCAATATTTACATAATCACTGGCTGGCAACCCATAGTCAGGATCATTGCTGCAGCCTTTGCTGCTTTCGGTCCTTCCGCCATCAACAGTTGGAAAGTCTACCTCATATCCCAGAGGTTCTGCATATCTGACTGTTGCAAGCGACCTCAGGTACTTCACCGCTTCCAGACTGCTCACCTTCATATCTATGAAAGGTAAAACATCATGTTTCTGGATGTTCAAGTCTGCTTCTTGAATACTTTCATTCTCCCCTTGCAGCAATGTGACAGTGTTGTCGATCAGGTCATTCGAAACAGATACCCAGGCTTCTTGCTGAATATCGATTTCAGAAATCCGTCCATTAACATCTGATTCGTCTGCTGGCTGATATCCCACTGTCAATATTGAGTCGCTATGTATCAATGCGCTCCATATCATTTCGTCGGATGCTTCACTCCAGTTAAACTCATCATCATCTTGTAGTGAGCCAATGATGGTGTCGTCAATTTCAGATTTTGCGATGGGGTCTTGTTGCTCAGGTATCGGTTCTACATCTGATTCATTGTTACATGCCAGCAATAGAAATCCTAGCAACACCAAGCTGATTTTAGTGTGTTTCATTACGATTAGGTTAAAGTTGTTAAACATGATACCCCACAAACAAAATAGTATGCATGCAGAGTATTTATTTTCTAATTTAATTAAAATTCAGGATTTGTCCGCAATCTTATTTGGCCTTTAGGATCAAAACCCAAATTCATCAGCTTTTTAATTTCAGCTTTACCAAATTGTTACCTTTTTAACATACAGTTGATTTCTGAGTAATTTTGAATAACGTTGAATGAGATGGTTCAAAGCCGCCACATTCTGTTTGGATCTGGCTGTGGGTTTACCAAAATGTAAAGAATGATTTAAGTAAAAGTTACCGAGACAACCACTCTAGAAAATGGCTAAAAACAATCAAAAAATTCTTGTTGTAGATGATGAAGCTGACATCCTGGAATTGTTGAAGTATAACCTCAGCAAGGAAGGATATGAAGTTAAAACTGCCAGCGATGGGATCAAGGGCGTGGAGATAGCAAAAAGCTTTGTTCCTGACCTGATACTACTAGATATCATGATGCCCAAGCAAGATGGAGTGGAGACCTGTCGTCAAATCAGGGAGCTCCCTGAAATGGCCAATACCTTCGTGATTTTTCTAACCGCTCGTTCGGAAGAGTATTCCGAAGTTGCCGCTTTTGATATGGGTGCCGATGACTATATCACCAAGCCGATTAAGCCTCGTGCATTAGTAAGCAGAATCAATGCACTCTTTAGGAGAGAGTCTAAAAAGAAAAAAGAATCCAACACCATTACCATCGGGGAACTGGTGGTAGACAGAACCAGCTACACCGTAAAGAACGGTGAGGAAAAAATCTCACTTCCTAAGAAGGAATTTGAACTACTCTACTTTCTGGCTCAAAACCCTGGCAAAGTATTTAGTAGGGATGAACTTCTGCAAAATATCTGGGGGACAGATGTATATGTACTTGCACGAACGGTTGATGTACATATAAGAAAGGTGAGAGAGAAGATCGGAAACGATCATATTACAACAGTGAAAGGCGTAGGATACAAATTCGACGCTAATTAATTATAATTAGCCCCTATGCAATTTAATTCTCGTGCGATAGCGTTATTATTAGCGTTGTGTGTGGCGACCATAACTACTGCGTTCCTGTATTTGGTGCCAAACATTACTACCACTTCTATAGTGATCGCCTTTTTATTGTCTTTTTCTTCCTCATACATCTTGGTTCGCCTTGTTCTGGAGTTTCTCTTTTTCCGCCAGATTGAGACCATTTATGAGTCCTTGAAAAAATTGAAGGAAAGCGAAATCACCTTAAGGGGCCGACTCTCATCAGTGAATCCACTAAAGAGAATTAACAGGGAGATTTCAAGTTTTGCCAAGAGCAAGGAGCGTGAAATTGAAGAGCTAAAAGAACGTGAAAATTTCAGAAGGGAATTTATCGCTGATGTGTCACATGAACTCAAGACTCCCATTTTCGCGGCACAAGGGTTTGTTCACACACTTTTAGACGGTGCAATCAACGATAAGGAGGTTCGAAAAAAATTCTTGAGGAAAGCAGCCAAGAGCCTCGATGCACTTGATTTATTGGTGCAGGATATTCTAACTATCTCCCAAATAGAATCCGGCGAAATCAAAATGCATTTCGAGAATTTTGATATGCGAGGCATGTGTGCTGAAATACTGGAACAACTGGAAGATAAGGCGGACAAAAAAGGAGTTGAGCTAAAGATGTCGAAGAAATATAAAGACCCAATCATTGTCAGAGGGGACTATCGTCGCATTTATCAGGTTATGCTCAACCTGATTTCGAATGCCATCAAATACACAAAAAAAGGAGGACAGGCAAAAATCGGATTTCGGGAAATTGCTGGTGACAAAATACGAATTATTGTGACTGACACAGGTAGGGGCATCCCGGAATCAGATATTTCGCGTATTTTCGAGCGCTTTTATCGGGTAGATAAAAGTAGATCCAGGGAAAAAGGAGGAACAGGCCTTGGATTGTCTATTGTGAAGCACATCCTGGAAAGCCACAACTCGGAAATCATGGTAGAAAGTGAATATAAAATAGGTTCCAAATTTTACTTTGAGCTCGAAAAAGCCAATTACATAGATAAGGTGGACGAAGGATGGGAAGAGGAAGAAGACTATGCATAAAAATCTCAAAAAAATCTCATTCAGTGATCTGATCATCACTGAGAATGATAATTACATTGTTGTAAACAAACCTCCTTTTATAGCAAGTCTGGATGATCGGGCGGAAAGCAAAAATCTATTGAGCCTCGCTAAAGAGGTAAATGAAAATTATCAAATCTGTCATCGTTTGGATAAAGAAACTTCAGGAGTGGTGGTTTTTGCTAAGCACCCTGACGCATACAGGAACTTCGCGATGCAACTTGAAAACCGTGAAGTAAAGAAGGTGTATCATGCAGTCATCAATGGCCTACACAAATTCGAAGATTTTGAAGCAGATGAGCCACTATATACCACATCGACCAAATCAAGGGTCGATTTCCGTACGGGGAAACCAGCATTCACCTTGATCACAACGTTGGAGATCTACAAAAAGCACAGCTTGGTAAAATGCTTTCCCGTTACAGGCCGCATGCATCAAATACGTGCGCACTTGGCCCATCACGAGGCACCCATCGTCAATGATCCGGGTTATGGAGGAGACCCGGCCTATTTATCTGAATTGAAAAGAAATTATAATTACAAAAAATGGGAAGAAGAAAATCCCATAATTAATCGTGTAGCTTTGCATTCATATCAAGTAGCATTTCGGGATTTGAATGAGCAAGTGATAGAGGTAGAAGCAGCATATCCCAAAGATTTCTCTGTGTTACTCAAGCTCTTAAGGAAATTTAATTAGAGTAGTGGGTTTGTTTTCTCAAAACAAACTTCTATTTTTGTGTCCCTTTTTCGGGAGGACAGATTTTGACATCATAAAATCAATATAAAATTGGATACTAACAGCTTTAAAACTGTATCATTAAACAGTGCAACTGTAGAGAAGAATTGGGTGATCGTAGACGCTGATTCTCAGATACTTGGAAGAATGGCAAGTGAAGTTGCTAAAATGATTCGAGGCAAGCACAAGCCATCGTACACTCCGCATGTAGATTGTGGAGATAACGTAATTGTGATTAATGCTGATAAAATCAGATTAACTGGAAGTAAGTGGACAGACAAGCAATATGTCCGTCACACCGGCTATCCTGGAGGTCAGCGAATTGAAACGCCAAATAGCATTAAGGCTAAGTCCTCAACTATTCTAATTGAAAAAGCAGTGAAAGGTATGCTTCCAATCAACAGGTTGGGAAGGCAGCTTTTCAAGAACTTATATGTATATGAGGGTGCAGAGCACCCACATGCAGCTCAAAAACCAAAAGAAGTAAAACTATAAACCTGAATGGACAGAATTAATACCATAGGAAGGAGAAAGACCTCAGTAGCTCGTATTTATATGACGAGTGGGAAAGGTGAAATAACCGTTAACGGCAAGGAGCTTAAAACCTTCTTCCCTTCCGAAATTCTTCAAACCATCGTGAAGCAGCCACTAGCAAAAGTGGAGCAGGATGGAAATTTCGACATTGACATCAACGTGACCGGAGGTGGACCTTCCGGACAAGCGGAAGCCGCCAGATTGGCGATTGCTCGTGCACTTACTGAAGTAGATGCAGAGTTTAGAGGCCCGCTTAAGTCTGAAGGATTCCTTACCAGGGATTCCCGAATGGTGGAACGTAAGAAGCCAGGTCGAAGAAAAGCAAGAAGAAGATTCCAGTTCAGTAAACGATAAATTTGAGATGCAAAAACTAGAACATAAAGATCTATTAGATGCAGGTGTTCACTTCGGACACCTTACTAGAAAGTGGAATCCTGCCATGGCTCCATACATTTTCATGGAGAAGAATGGTATCCACATTATCGACCTTCACAAAACATTGGCTTGCCTGGAAGATGCAACTGAATCAATGAAAGCAGTTGTGCGATCAGGAAGAAAAGTGATGTTCGTGGCTACCAAGAAGCAGGCGAAAGAAGTAGTGGAGCAAGAAGCTCAGCGACTAAACATGCCATACGTGACTGAAAGATGGCAAGGTGGTATGCTTACCAACTTTGCAACGATTAGAAAGTCATTGAAGAAAATGGCAGGGATCGAGAAGCTAATGAAGGAAGAGGCTTACCAAAACATGGCAAAGCGTGAGCGATTGATGGTCAGTCGTGCAAAAGCGAAGCTAGAAAAAGTTTTGGGCGGTATTTCTGATCTAAATAGACTTCCTGCAGCACTTTTTGTGATCGACATCAAGCGTGAGCACATCGCGGTAGCAGAAGCACAAAAACTAAATATCCCTGTTTTCGGGATCGTAGATACAAACTCTGATCCTACGAAGATCGACTATCCAATCCCAGGTAATGACGATGCATACAAGTCAATCAAATTGATTACTAGCTATGTAGGTCAAGCACTAGAGGAAGGACTAGCGGAGCGTAAGAAAGATAAAGAGGAGCAAGCACAGGCTGAAGAGCAGGCAGCAAAAAAAGCAGCTGACGAAAAGTCTGAAGTAGCAGAGTAAATCTAAAGACCATAAAATCTTAACATAAAGATTGAACATTGATGGTATCGGTGTTCAATTTTTGTTTGTAGAAAAATTAAAACCAAGAAATAAGATGGCTATTACAGCACAAGACGTAAACAAACTAAGGCAAATGACTGGTGCCGGCATGATGGATTGCAAAAAGGCGCTGACTGAAGCAGAAGGAGATTTTGATAAAGCAGTAGAGCTTTTGAGAAAAAAGGGGCAGAAAGTATCTGCATCCAGAGCTGACCGAGAAACTTCAGAGGGTGTAGTATTTGCCAAAACCAACGACGCTGGAAATGAAGGGGCTTTAATCGCATTCACTTGCGAGACTGATTTCGTTGCTAAGAACGATGAGTTCATTCAGCTTGGAAACCAAATTGCAGAAGCAGCATTCGCAGAAAAGCCTGCTAACTCGGAAGCGCTCAATGCGCTAAGCCTCGGAGATTTGACTGTAGGAGAAAAAATCGTTGAGCTAACAGGTAAGATTGGAGAAAAGCTTGAAGTAAAAGCTTTTGAAATCCTTACTGGTGAAGCCGTAGTTCCATACATCCACATGAATGGTAAGCTTGGAGTCTTGGTAGCATTGAAAAATGCAAACGGAACAAACGTAGAAGAGGCGGGTAAGGATGTTGCAATGCAGATTGCAGCGATGAACCCGGTAGCGGTTGACAAAAATGGTGTAGATCCTGCTATCGTTGAGAAGGAGATTGAAATTGGGAAAGATCAGGCCAGACAAGAAGGTAAGCCTGAAGAAATCATCGAAAAGATTGCATTGGGTAAGCTGAATAAATTCTACAAAGAAAATACACTTCTTAGCCAGGCATTCGTAAAAGACAATAAGCAATCAATCGCTCAATATTTGGATTCCGTTTCAAAAGGATTGACTGTTTCAGAATTCAAGCGAGTTTCTATTGGATAAATAGGAAATATCCATTCGATATAAGAAGCCACCTAGCTGTTTAGGTGGCTTTTTTTGTGCATTAACGCCCATAATATGTAAGCATTATGCTTACGTATATCTAAGAGTAAGCCCCATTCTTTAATAGATTGGATATTGAGACTTTTACATAAAAGAATGTTATGGACAAACAGGTGAATTACATAGATCCGGCCATACTCACTCGCAAATTCGTTAGAACCGGAACATTAGTAAGAATAGCATCGCTTGGGATTGCTTATTTAGCACTCCTTGCAATGTCTCTATAGGGTCTTTTCAACCAGCAAGACCTGACCTAGCCAAGGAGAACTATGCCTTGGCTTTTTTTATTTATTACCCTGAAGGCTCTTTCTAGCCATCTTAACCAATTTCTTATCTCTGATTATTTGCTCCACCGGCCTTCCTGAAATCTTACTTTCAAGCCAGGAAATCAAATCAAGATACAATAACGACCTGCGTTCGTATTTATCCTCAAGTATCTCCAGCAACTCTTCTCTCAGCAACCTGAAATCAGGTTCAAGTTTTTTTCGATCCATGAATACAGAATTTTTCAAGAAATTAAATATCGCTGAATGCACACGCTGGTAATCACTTAGTTTCAACAAGAATCGATATGTGGACTTAATCTGGAAGTCAATCAGATCATCATTGCCAAGTTCATAATGCGAAATCAAATTCAGAATACGGGCGAAACATTGAATATCTTCTTTTAAGGCAATGCTTGGGTGGTTTATAATAATATTTAAATGTTTTATCGCACCGGAAAAATCCGCACTACCGAACTTCAGGCTGGCAATTTTGTAATGGAAGACCATTATTCTGTGAATATCTAAACGACCTTCAAAAGCTTTCATTCTTTGGAGAAATTCATCCGAATACCTGGCTCCCTCTGTAAACCTTCCTTCTATGATGTATGAATTGAGATTAGCTGTTTCCAGATAGATGAAAGACTGAATCACCTGATTTTCATTGAATCTATGCTGATGTTTGGAAGTGAATTCCTTGAGTTTCTTATGATTCTCAATAAACCTGCCCACATCATCACAATAGAAAAGGGCAGCAAGCACATTGTGCAAGCCGCGAATGTACATCTCCGGCTCACTCTCTAACAGGACTTCATTTTTCTCATACACCTGACACCACTTTTTAGCATAAGCGTAGCACCTGACAAAGTCTTGCGATATATAGTAGTACCAAACGTAACATTGGAATTTGTAAATGGTATCTTCATATTCAGTATCCTTAGTTCTTGGAAGACTCTCCTTGAACATCGCAGAAAGCTTATGCTGCTGCTCCTCACTTTTGCTGTGACCAAACTTCAGGTAATAGTCATACAGCTTGAGCGATAAGTCCGACCAAGCACCTTCAAAGTAAAATCGACTTCTGAGCTGTGAGGATTCATTAGTCAATTCATCGGCTCGCTGAGAGTGACTCCTGGTCACATATCTTCCTTCGATCTTTTTCTCAAATTCTACAATCTCCAGTCTGAGAATATCCATTTTAAGCGTACTGGAAATCTGCTTAGCCTTTGCCAGTTGGGCCAGACTCTGAACATAGAGTCCTTTCTTGTGCAACAACTCAGCATAGCTAATGTGATCTTTAATGCGAATACGTGGATCATCAGATTGTAGCAAACGCAAACTCACCAAAATCTGCTCGTACAACCGGGCTTTGTGATTGGAAAGTGTATTGGCTTTCAACTTTGGGAAAGCTTCCTGAATTTTCTCATCATTCCAGTGAGGAAGCTTATCAATCACATCAAATAATCTGATAGAAATCAGCTCTTTATCCGTTGTGTTCCTTTTCACATACAGCTTAAAATTTCGCTTTTCAGCCTTTGTCAGCCGTTTAATGAGCTCGAATAATTGATATGATAATTGCTTGACCAAGTGAATCTACAAGATATTAAGTGATTGATTTTTAATATGTTATAACTAAAAATGCAGACTTGAACAGATGAATAATCAAAATATAAGGTTTCATCAAACCTCTCCTAGCGACCACATTTGTTCACGCACGTAAAAATAGCACTAAGTTGAAATGAGCAAACTTCACATTTTCGATACCACATTAAGAGACGGTGAACAAGTACCGGGCTGCCAGTTAAAAAGTGAAGAAAAGCTTGAAATTGCTTTCCAGCTGGAGAGCCTTGGTGTTGACATTATAGAGGCTGGATTTCCGGTCTCAAGTCCTGAAGATTTTAAGTCTGTGGAGCTCATATCCCAGCACATTAAAGAATCAACCATCTGCGGACTCACTCGTGCTGTTGAAGATGACATTGATGTAGCGGCCAAAGCGCTTAAAGATGCCGCTAACCCAAGAATTCATACCGGTATTGGGACTTCAGAGTTTCACGTAAAGTATAAGCTGAACACTACTAACGATGACATCATCAATCGTGGTGCTCATGCTGTGAAATATGCCAGAAACCTGGTTTCAGAGGTTGAGTTTTATGCCGAAGATGCCGGCAGAACTGATAATGAATTCCTTGCCCGAGTGGTTGAAGCGGCAATAGATGCTGGAGCTACTATCATCAACATTCCGGATACCACCGGCTACTGCTTGCCGGAGCAATTCGCAAAAAAAATAACCTACCTGGTAAACAATGTTCCAAACATTGATAAAGCCATTCTATCTACACACTGTCATAACGACCTGGGTTTGGCAACAGCCAACAGCATTGCCGGAGTGATGGCAGGTGCAAGGCAAGTGGAATGTACAATTAACGGAATAGGTGAGCGCGCCGGAAATACTTCATTGGAAGAGGTCGTGATGATCATCAACCAGCACCAGCATATCAATTTGACACACAAGATCGACACCACGCAAATCACTTCAATGAGCAAAACGGTATCATCCATGATGAATATGCCTGTCCAGCCTAATAAAGCTATCGTTGGATCAAATGCATTTTCGCACTCTTCAGGAATTCATCAGGACGGGGTGATCAAGAAGCGAGAAACCTATGAAATCATTGATCCGGCTACTGTAGGAGCAGCAGGATCAGAAATAATACTGACTGCCAGAAGCGGAAAGGCCGCATTGAACTACCATGCTAAAAAATTAGGGTACGAATTGGAACCGGAAGACCTGAAAGTTGCATATACGGAATTCTTAGAGGTGGCCGACCAAGTCAAAAATGTGGGATCCACTCATCTACATAAAATTTTCAAAACCATCAAGGCTTACGCATAATGTCAAAGACACTATTCGATAAAATATGGGATGCACACGTGGTGAAACATATCGCTGATGGCCTTGATGTCCTGTACATCGATCAGCACTTCTTGCATGAAGTTACCAGCCCTCAGGCTTTTGACGGCCTTCGAAAAAGAGGAGTTGAAGTGTTCCGCCCGAAGCAGTGTGTAGCCACTGCCGACCATAACGTACCAACAAAAAATCAGGATCAACCTATAAAAGATCCTTTATCTGCTAATCAGGTAAACTCGCTGATCAGAAACTGCGAGGAGTTTGGAATCGAATTGTATGGAATTGGGCATGAAAATCAAGGCATTGTTCACATCATTGGCCCGGATCTGGGCATCACTCAGCCAGGTATGACCATCGTTTGTGGCGATAGTCACACTTCTACTCACGGTGCATTTGGCACGATCGCATTTGGTATCGGCACCTCGCAAGTTGAGCAGGTCCTTGCCGCGCAAAGTCTGGTGCTCTCCCGACCTAAAACCATGAATATTGAGGTAAATGGAAAACTAAATAAAGGAGTCACTGCAAAAGATGTTGTGTTGTACATCATTGCTCAACTGGGGGCCGAAGGCTCCACCGGCTATTTTGTAGAGTATAGCGGGGAAGTATTTCGAAATTTCACCATGGATGAACGCATGACCGTTTGCAACATGAGCATCGAAATGGGGGCCAGAGGTGGCCTGGTTGGAATTGATCAAACAACCGTCGATTACGTTACCAGTAGGGTAGAAATTCCTAAAGAAAAGATATTTACCTGGCTGTCGCTTAACACGGATGAAGATGCAGCCTTCGATAAAACGGTAAAACTTGATGCTGCGGACATTCATCCGCTGGTAACCTGTGGAACGGCCCCTGATACCGGCATCCGTTTATCGGATCGGGTGAGTGCCTCAAAGCACATTACCAAAAAAGCTCTGGGCTACATGCAGTTTGATCAGGATGATCAAATATCCGATCAGTCTGTCGATTATGTGTTCATCGGTAGCTGCACAAATGGAAGAATTGAAGATCTGCGGGCTGTGGCAAATTTGGTAAAAGGCAGAAAAAAAGCAGATCACGTGAATGTGTGGGTGGTTCCTGGATCTATGAAGGTTCGCTCTCAGGCCATTGAGGAAAACCTGGATAAAATCTTTGAAGAATCAGGCTTTGAGTTTCGTGAGCCCGGCTGCAGTGCCTGTCTGGCCATGAATGAAGACAAGATTCCGGCAGGATCACTTTGCGTTTCAACTTCTAACAGAAATTTTGAGGGACGGCAAGGAGAAGGAGCACGTACTGTTTTAGCCAGCCCACTTACAGCCGCAGCATCCGCCATTACAGGAAAAATTACTGATCCAACCCTATTTCTAAACTGATGGAGATTCGATCAAAAGCCATACCGCTACCCATAGATAACATTGATACAGACCAGATCATCCCTGCTAAATTTTTGAAGCAGACGGATCGGCTAGGGTACGGAAAGAACTTATTCTATGCGTGGAGATATCTGACAGATGGGAGTCCAAATCCGGATTTTGAATTAAACAATCCAGCCAGAAAAGATGCTGAGATCCTTATAGCTGGAAACAATTTCGGATGTGGCTCGAGCAGGGAACATGCCGCTTGGGCAGTTGCAGATTTTGGCATCAAAGTGATTTTATCTACGCAATTCGCTGATATTTTTAAAGGCAATGCTTATAACAACGGCATCCTTCCAATTGAGCTGGATGAGCAATCGATAGTAGCTATCACCCAGTTGGTTTTAGATCAGTCGGAAACTGAAATCGAAGTATCCCTTCTGGATCAGCTGGTTAAAGTTTCTAAACTCAATCTGGAAAAAAGCTTTCACATATCTCCATTTAAAAAAGAGTGTCTGCTGAATGGCGTTGATGAAACCGACTACCTGATAAAGCTTAGAGATCAAGTAGAACAATTTGAACAACAGAGATGAAAAAAAATATAACCATACTACCCGGTGATGGAATCGGCCCTGAGGTCGTTTCACAGGCAACTAAGGTCATGCATGCCATCAATGCTTATTTTGGCCATGACTTCACCCTGAAGCACGGACTCATTGGAGCAAATGCCATTGATGAGACGGGCTCACCCCTTCCGAATGAAACGCTTGATTTATGTTTGAATAGTGATGCAATCTTGCTAGGATCCATAGGCGATCCGAAATACGACAATGATCCAAACCTGAAAGTCAGACCGGAGCAAGGACTACTCAAATTGCGGAAATCCCTACAGCTGTTTTCGAATATCCGACCGGTTAAAACCTATGATATCCTAAAAGGTGTTTCCCCACTTAAGGAGCAATTGCTGGAAAATGTGGACATGGTGATCTATCGGGAGCTTACCGGTGGTATTTATTTCGGTGATAAAGTACTGTCAGATGATGGCTCGCATGCCCATGATTCGTGTGATTATACGACACATGAGATCAGTCGAATTGCTTATCAGGCATTTGAGGCTGCAACGTTTAGAAGAAAGAAACTCACCCTGATTGACAAGGCCAACGTGCTGGAAACCTCCAGACTGTGGAGGCGTGTCATTCAGGATATCAGCAAGGAATATCCTGAGGTTGAGGTAGAGTACATGTATGTGGATAATGCCGCCATGCAAATGATGCTCAACCCAGGAAACTTTGATGTGGTGTTGACTGAAAATATGTTTGGCGACATTATCTCGGATCTATCAAGTGTGATCACCGGTTCGCTAGGAATGTTGCCATCCTCTTCAGTAGGAACTAAATCAGCTCTATTCGAACCTATTCATGGTTCCTATCCTCAAGCGAGCGGAAAAGATATTGCTAACCCAATGGCTACTATCCTTTCAGTTGCTATGATGTACGAACACTTCGAGCTTTATGAAGAAGCTAAAACGATCCGAAAAGCTGTTGATTGGGCGCTGGAACATAAGCTCGCTACGGAAGACATTTTGAAAGACAAAAATGAAGCAAGCCCATGTTCCAAGGTTGGAGATTCTATCGCATGGTTTATCGAAGAAGGCGGGAAAATGGAAATGAATAAGGATTCAATAAACCTTTCCCTAAATTGCATTATCTAACAACAATATATCGAGGGAGAAAAACCGAACGTGCAAAACACCATAGTCAATATCGTCTCTATTCTTAACGTCATTATCATTTACGATATGCGCTGAGGAGACTATTGATATATAAAATATTCAAGAACCCTTCTCAGATGCTGAGAAGGGTTTTTTTATGTCAAAACGAAACAATGTCAGAACTAAATAAATACAGCAAAACGATCACACAGGATCCATCCCAACCGGGCTCTCAGGCGCAACTATATGCTTTAGGCCTTTCTGAAAGGGACTTGAAAAAAGGACAGGTGGGTATTGTCAGTACCGGATTTGAGGGCAACCCATGTAATATGCACTTAAACATATTGGCTCACCAGGTAAAGAAAAGTGTCAACGAGACTGACTTACTGGGTCTGATATTTCATACCATAGGAGTGAGTGACGGAATGTCCAATGGAACAGTTGGCATGAAGTACTCATTGGTATCCAGGGATATCATTGCTGATTCCATTGAGACGGTAGCCAATGCACAGTTTTATGATGCTGTTGTGCCTGTTGTGGGTTGTGATAAAAACATGCCTGGCTCCATCATGGCATTGGGTAGACTAAACAGACCGGGACTGATGGTGTATGGTGGGACTGTAAAACCCGGGAAGTGGAAAGGAAAAAAGCTGAATATCGTCTCTGCTTTCGAGGCGTATGGTCAAAAGCTTGGAAAAAACATTTCCGATGAAGACTATAATGGCATCATTAAAAATGCCATTCCAGGTCCGGGAGCTTGTGGTGGCATGTACACAGCTAATACCATGTCATCCGCAATTGAGGCACTTGGAATGAGTCTTCCTACCTCCTCTTCAAATCCTGCCGAGAGTGACGATAAAAAGCGAGAAACGTATCAAGTAGGACTAGCGGTCAAACACTTGCTAAAAGAAGACATCCGGCCTTCTGATATAATGACAAGGGAGTCATTTGAAAATGCTCTCCGATTGATCATGGTGCTTGGCGGCTCTACCAATGCTGTGTTGCATATGATCGCAATGGCCAAATCTGCTAATGTTCCGCTAGGCATAGAGGATTTTCAAAGAATATCAGATTCCACACCTTTTCTGGCAGATCTTAAGCCGAGTGGAGAATATCTGATGGAAGATCTGCATGATGTAGGCGGGATTCCGGCTGTTATGAAAATGATGCTAAAAGAAGGATATCTAAATGGAGATTGCCTCACTGTGACAGGCAAGACCCTGGCCGAAAATCTTGAAGGTTTTAGTGAGTTAAAGCCCAATCAAACCATCATTCATGATTTCAGCAATCCGATAAAAAAGTCCGGACATCTTCAAATCCTGAAAGGGAACCTGGCACCCGAAGGGGCAGTGGCAAAGATCACTGGCAAAGAAGGAGAATACTTTGAAGGTCCTGCTCGGTGCTATGATGATGAGTTTGTGGCCATTGAAGGAATCGGCAAAGAAGTCAAACCGGGGGAAGTCATTGTCATTCGATACTCAGGTCCTAAAGGTGGTCCTGGCATGCCGGAAATGCTAAAACCAACCGGAGCGGTAATGGGTGCAGGATTGGGGAAAGATGTGGCTTTGATTACCGATGGTAGGTTCTCAGGAGGATCTCATGGGTTTGTCGTGGGCCACATCACGCCGGAGGCTCAGGAAGGGGGTCCACTGGCTTTAATTGAAGATGGCGACATCATCGCCATTGATGCCAAAAAGAATACGCTCAGAGTAAAGCTGTCGGATGAAGTGCTTGCAAAACGTAAGGCAGCCTGGACTCAGCCTTCCTATAAGGCCAATAAAGGTGTGCTAAAAAAATATATCAACTCAGTTAATACAGCCTCCGAAGGCTGCACAACAGATGAATGAATGGTTCAACGATAAATTATGGAGTATGGAAACTTCGACATTAGAATTTGCAGTAAAATCGAAAGAGACTGAAACGATCCTGGGATCTGAGGCAGTTTTAAAGTGCTTATTAGCCGAAAAAGTTGATACCATCTTTGGATATCCGGGTGGCGCAATCATGCCAATTTATGATTCCCTTTTTTGGTATGATGATCAAATCAAACACTACATGGCAAGGCATGAACAAGGAGCAATACATGCAGCTCAGGGATATGCAAGGGCATCCGGAAAAACCGGGGTATGCTTTGCAACCTCGGGTCCGGGAGCTACCAATCTCATTACCGGTCTTGCAGATGCGCAGATTGACTCCACTCCGCTTGTATGCATCACAGGCCAGGTTGCTAGTCATCTCTTAGGTAGTGACGCATTTCAGGAAACGGATGTGATAGGCATCTCCATGCCGGTAACCAAATGGAATTTTCAGGTGACTAAAGCAGAAGAAATTCCATCTGCACTTGCTCGTGCTTTTTACATCGCACAGCAAGGAAGACCTGGCCCTGTTGTGATCGATATCACAAAAAATGCACAACAGGAGCTTTTTGAATATTCCTATGAGAAGTGTGCGCATATAAGAAGCTATGCTCCTTTTCCAAAGTTGAATCATGAAGCTGTCGAAAAAGCCGCAGCATTAATAAACAATGCGAAAAAGCCACTCTTGATTTTTGGACAAGGCGTGACACTTTCCGGTGCTGAGATGGAGCTCAAGCGCTTCATTGAAAAAGCACACATTCCTGCTACCTCCACCCTGCTGGGGCTTTCCGCGCTTTCAACCAAACACCCTTTATACGTGGGGTACACTGGGATGCACGGTAACTATGGACCTAATCTCAAAACCAATGAATCTGACGTGCTCATAGCGGTTGGAATGCGCTTCGATGACCGGGTAACAGGAGACCTGAATACTTACGCCAAAAACTCAAAGGTGATTCACATAGAGCTGGATGAGGCAGAGATAGACAAGAACGTAAAGACAGATGTAGCCATCAACGCAGATGCGAAAGAGGCTCTTGAGGCATTGATACCCCTGGTAAAACAAGCGGATCATTCTGAATGGCTCGCTGAATTTAAGGCTTGCGAAAAAATTGAAGAGGAAAAAGTGGTAGCAAAAGCGATTGCTCCCTCGACAGATAAAATGACCATGGCTGAAGTAATCAGTAAGCTTTCTGATAAAACTAACGGCAAGTCTATGGTCCTGACCGATGTGGGTCAGCATCAGATGATGACCAGCAGGTACTACCGATTTGATCAGGAAAGAAGTCATATCACTTCCGGTGGCCTGGGAACGATGGGATTCTGTCTGCCCGCTGCTATCGGTGCGAAAATAGGTGCTCCGCATCGTGAGGTGATCGCCATCATAGGCGATGGTGGGTTCCAGATGACCATTCAGGAAATGGCACTCATCATGGAATATCAAATCCCAATTAAGATCATGATTCTTAATAACGAGTTTTTGGGAATGGTACGACAGTGGCAGCAGCTCTTTTTTGACAAAAGGTATTCATTCACCAAGATGGAAAACCCTGATTTCATCAAGCTGTCAGAGGCCTATAATATCCCTGCCCAAAAAGTAGTCGATAGAAAAGAGCTGGAACAGGCCTTTGAAAATTGGCTTGGAACTTCGGGTCCTAGCCTGCTGGAAGTGGTGGTAGAAAAAGAAGAAAATGTATTTCCTATGGTTCCTACTGGGTGCTGTGTTTCTAAAATACGATTAGAGTGATGAGTACGGAAGAATATACGATATCGGTATTGACTGAGGATAAACCCGGCTTGCTAAATAAGCTGACGATCATCTTCAATCGAAGGAAAATTAACATTCAAAGCTTGAATGTATCCACAACTGAAATACCGGGTGTAAGCAGGTACACTCTGGTAGTTCATGGTGAAAAATCTACACTAGACAAAGTTGTAAGCCAAATCAGAAAACTGATTGACGTGCTGGGTGCATTCATTTATGACAAATATGAGATCTACTATCAGGAGATAGCGCTCTACAAACTTTCACTGGATTCTTTCAGGGAGAATGCTTCGATTGAACAATTGCTCAGGAAATATGGGGCAAAAATACTCGCGATTGAAGATGATCAGATTGTACTCGAGAAAACGGGGGCGCAAGAGGATACTCATCAATTGTATGAGGCACTCGAACCTTATGGGATTTTGGAATTTGTGAGATCTGGGAGGGTCGCCTTATCTAAGTCAAAAAGAAAGACTGAGGCATTTATCCATGAGTTGGAAACAGCGAAATCCCGAAACCTGAGTATCAAAGAATTTTAGGAAATCTAAAACAGAAACAAAGTACTAACAGAATAAACGTAATTAAAATGGCAAAAATTGATTTTGGAGGAACGATGGAAGAAGTCGTAACCAGGGAAGAATTTCCACTTAGTAAAGCACAGAAAAAACTTGCGAATGAGACCATCGCGGTAATCGGATATGGTGTTCAGGGTCCGGGTCAGGCATTGAACCTGAAGGACAATGGATTCAACGTTATTGTTGGTCAGCGGAAAGGGGGCAGCTCATGGGAAAAAGCAGTTGCTGATGGATTTGTAGAAGGAAAGGATCTTTTTGAGATCGAAGAAGCATGCGAGAAAGGCACCATCATCCAATACCTACTTTCGGATGCGGGACAGATTGCCCAGTGGCCTACCGTTAAAAAACACCTAACGTCCGGGAAAGCACTCTACTTTTCGCACGGATTTGGAGTTACCTATCACGATCAAACAGGTATTGTACCTCCGGAAGATGTAGATGTTATCCTGGTGGCTCCTAAAGGCTCGGGAACTTCCCTCAGAAGATTATTCGTAGCTGGAAAAGGGTTGAATTCCTCCTTTGCAATCCATCAGGATGCTACAGGCAAGGCAAGAGACCGAGTAATTGCGCTAGGTATTGGCGTGGGGTCTGGCTATCTCTTTGAGACAGACTTTAAGAAAGAGGTATACAGTGACCTTACTGGAGAACGTGGTAGTCTCATGGGAGCAATTCAGGGTCTCTTTGCAGCACAGTATGATCTCCTTCGAAAGAAAGGCCACTCTCCTTCTGAGGCTTTCAATGAAACGGTGGAAGAGGCAACTCAGTCACTTTACCCATTGGTTGCAGAGAATGGTATGGATTGGATGTATGCCAACTGCTCTACAACCGCTCAAAGAGGGGCGCTGGATTGGTGGAAAAAATTCAGAGATGCCGTGTATCCGGTATTTGAAGACCTCTATGATAGTGTGGCAAACGCGAACGAGGCTCGCATTACCATAGAAGCAAATGAAAAATCGGATTACCGGAAGGGGCTTGAAAAAGAGTTGGATGAATTACGGAAATCTGAGATGTGGCAAGCAGGCGCTGCAGTTAGAAGCTTGCGTCCGGAAAATAGTTGAGTATGCAAATAAGTCAGCGCTATCATCCTTCGGTTGAAAAAGTGAGAGAAGCGGCATCTTCCATCCGGGAGGTGGTAAGCTTCACTCCTTTGATGCCCAACCTCCATCTTTCATCCGTATTTGGCGCACAGATCCAAATGAAGCGGGAAGATCTCCAGTTGGTTCGATCATACAAGATCAGGGGTGCGCTCAACAAAATGAAGTCACTCTCCGCTTCAGAACTTCAAAAAGGAGTCGTTTGTGCAAGCGCAGGTAACCATGCTCAGGGAGTCGCTCATTCATGCGCCATAATGGAATGCAAAGGAGTGATTTATATGCCGGCCACAACACCTCGTCAAAAAATTAAACAGGTAAAAATGTTTGGTAAGGAGTTCGTAGAAGTGCGACTGGAAGGAGACACTTTTGATGATTCCAAGGAGCATGCGCTGACTTATGCTCAAATTAATAATGCCGCTTTCATCCATCCGTTCGATGATCCTGGCATCATTGAGGGGCAGGCTACCGTAGCGCTGGAGTTACTAGAGCAGACGAACGAACCGATCGATTATCTGATCATCCCGGTGGGTGGTGGTGGATTGGCTGCCGGTGTTGGGAGTGTTTTCAAAACCCTTTCACCAAATACCAAAATAATTGGTGTAGAGCCTGCTGGGGCGCCCTCAATGACCACTTCTCTTGAAGAAGGGAAAAACGTATCACTCGACAATATCGAGAAATTTGTGGACGGAGCAGCAGTGCAAAAAGTCGGTGATCTTAATTTCGACATCTGCAAAAAAGTGATCGATGAGATGGTGACTGTACCGGAAGGAAAGGTCTGTGAAACAATCCTTTCACTATATAATCGAGACGCAATTGTTGTGGAGCCAGCTGGTGCACTTGCACTTTCGGCGCTGGATCAATTGTCCGATGAAATCACCGGCAAAAATGTAGTTTGTATAGTAAGTGGCAGCAACAATGACATCACACGAACAGAAGAGATTAAAGAACGAGCGTTGCTCTATAAGGGATTGAAACACTACTTTGTGGTTCGTTTTCCTCAAAGAGCCGGGGCATTGAAAGAATTTGTGGCTGATATTCTGGGTCCAACGGATGATATCACGCACTTTGAGTATACCAAAAAGAATTCTCGGGAAACCGGATCTGCCGTAGTAGGAATTGAACTGAAGGAAAAAAGAAATCTTGATCCATTGATAAACAGAATGAAAGAACGAAAGTTTTTTGGTGAATACTTAAACCACAAAGAAGATCTGCTTCATATTCTGATTTAAGCACCAATCTCTACTCCCCTATCCCCGCCTCATGATTACGAAGCTTCATATTAGGGTCAACTACAAATGTTGAATCTTGAAACTCCACATCTGACAGTAAATCTGAAAGATCGGGCTGGCCGGCCTTTACCCAGCAGCTAAACCAGAAGTCACCCACCATCTTGATGGATGCCCGCATCCGACGCTCAACCATTCCATTCAGTTTTCGATGATAGTCTTTGGAAAAATCGTACGAATACGTTCGGATCGTTGTATTGCCTCGTTCTTCATAGCCATACTTTTTTGATTCCGGATACTTCTTTGTAAGCTGTTTTTCAAATAGTAGTACCGAATCCAACGCCTCATGTGCGTTCACTACTGCATCCCAGGCATAAAGCTGTAGGTTTTCAATGTATTCTGCTTTACCTGTTAGTAGATCATAATCTTCAAAGAACAGTTCCGGCAGCCTCGACTCCCAAAACCCATGAATTCCATATTGGCCTGTAAACTGACCATTATAGTTTTCCGTAGTGTGAAGCGGCACATTAGCATCCGCAATGTAATGGCCCATATCTGAGGAGAGCCTTAAGATTTGATCCGCATTTTTCTCCTGAAACGCCTTAATCAGCCAGTAAGTCATGCGGTTGATATGGTATGGCACTATGCCGTAAGCCTGCAAGGTATCCTCCGTATATTTTTCCACCGCCTCGTCCCAATAGCGTGGCATTTTATAAACTGCAGAATCTCCATAGACATCAATGTCAATGTAATGTTTTGGTGCTTCATTTTTTACCGCATACCGGCGCATGTCCGGATTGACAGCTTTTTCAGTGATGTATTGGATGTTTTGCTTATAAAAAACCATCATCTCAGGCGGGAGTGTAAATACCGCCAATCGATTGATCTTTCTATGCGCAAAGAATCCCCAGCTTTGAGAAAAAATTGGGATGAAAAGTGAAAGGAATACTAAGAATAACCTCATCTGATGTTAAGGTAAAAAAAATGCCTCATTTCTTCGTTAAGAGAATTTGAAGAAAGCTACATCATAAACTCCACCACAATAGCCAATACTGCTCCCAGTAAGCTGATGAGTATTTTATTCAGTCCGAAGTGGTGATCCGGACTGGCCTCCACAAAAATAGTTGTGGAGATGTGTAGAAAACTTCCACAAACAATCGCAAATACAATCAAAAGTGAATCTGCCGAGAGCAAGACAAGATCGCTCAAAAGTAGGCCAGCAGGTGAAGCCAGGCTAAACAATATCAGCAGGTAGATCGCCTTTTTTCCCAGTCCCTGCATGGTGGCCATCAAGGCAAAAGCTGCCGGCATTTTATGCAACACAATACCCAATAGTAGCGAATAGGATTCGTGCTTTTCATGAAAAGGAGAATCATGCGTTAGCAACGTCCCTTCTAGCAAACTATGAACCATCAATGCAATAATGATGGAGGCTCGTCCGCTCGTTGAAACAGCTTTGTGCACATGCACATGGCCATGCTCCACCCCAGAAGAAAAGTATTCTAAAAACTGCTGTAGGAAAAAGCCAATAAGTACATACAAGCCAATCGTAGATGGATTACTACTAATAGAGAACAGCTCAGGGATGATATGAATAATGGTAATGGCAAAGAGATATGACCCAGCAAAAATGAGTGGCAAACGTAGATTTTTTTGTACACCCGGAATAAGATTTAGACTCAGTCCTCCCAGTAACGTACAAACTATTAGAATGATAATGGTTAGAAGCATGAATGATTAGGTTGTGCTTTCATAGGGCTTTAAACTAAATCCCCACTATTTTAATTCCCCCTCCGCATTATTCATTTCCAAAAATGGCCGAATCCCTTCTGAAACAAAACTTTCGATCCCATTTTCTGAGCGGTAAATTAAGATAGCATCCAGATTCTGAGCATTCATAATTTCTTTGGAATATTCTAGTCCCAGCACCATGAAGGCGGTAGCATAAGCATCTGCCGTCATACAATCAGACGCAAATACCGATGCACTCAGGAGATTATGTTTTGCTGTATATCCGGTTCGCGGATCAATGATGTGAGCGTAAATCTTCCCTTCTTTTTCAAAATAGTTACGATAGTTACCGGAGGTGGCAAGAGATAGGTTCTTCAGTCTTACTATTGCCATAAGCTTTTGTTCATTGGATTGCACCGTAGGATCCTCAATACCCAGTGCCCATGGTTTGTCCTGATCATTTCTTCCTCTACATCTCACCTCCCCTCCTATTTCTACCATGTAGTTTTCAATACCTTTTTCTTCCAGCAGTTCGGCCACTACATCCACCGCATAGCCTTTGGCAATGGCGCTAAAATCAAGCTGAAAATTTGTCGGAAGTGACACTTGATTTTCATCAAAGCTCACCCGTCCAAATCCAATCACCGCTTTCAATGAGTCAACTTTTGCAGAATCCGGATTTGGTACGTTTTTATCCGGGCCGAAACCCCATGCCTGAACCAGCGGACCTAAACTCGGATCAAATGTTCCTCTTGTTTGATCGAATACCTCTTTACTAGCCTTCAGTACCGGGTAAATGAATTTTGATTCATATGTCAATGATCCGGTCTTGTTCAGTCTCGAAATCTCAGAATCGGAAATGTATGTAGACAGACTTTGATTGAAATCCCTCAGCTCCTGTGAAATCATTGCATCCAGTCCATCTACCTCACTCGCCACATATTTCACATTGTATATGATAGTCCCCATGGTTTGCCCCTGGATGTGGAATAGCCGTGGTGCGTCTTTTCGAAGGTAAGAAACAATCAAAAAAGTTACTGCAAGACCTATCCCGAAAATGATTAGCCGCTTTTTATTCATCTCATATTTTGAAAGCACAAAACTAATTCAATCAGGCTTCAATCGCATTGTGGGTTATATTTGAGGTCGATGAGAGAAGACTACCTACAAGCGGATGGTGAGGGGATGGAATCCTCCGAAAAAGAGATTGAAAAAGCGCTCCGACCGCTTTCCTTTTCTGATTTTACCGGGCAAAAAAAAGTAGTCGAAAATCTGAAGATTTTTGTGGAAGCTGCCAAGCAACGAACCGAGCCACTTGATCATGTATTGCTGCACGGCCCTCCCGGTCTTGGTAAAACCACCCTTTCTTTTATCATCGCTAATGAGCTGCAATCAAACATCAAGGTAACTTCAGGGCCTGTGCTGGATAAGGCCAGTGAATTAGCCGGACTCCTCACCAACCTTGAGCCACACGATGTACTGTTCATTGATGAAATCCATCGGTTGAATCCGGTAGTGGAAGAATATCTCTATTCTGCCATGGAAGACTATCGCATTGACATTATGCTCGACTCAGGCCCAAATGCACGATCTGTTCAAATAGAGTTGAATCCATTCACACTTATTGGGGCAACCACCCGATCAGGGTTGCTTACTTCTCCACTACGTGCACGTTTTGGCATCAATGCAAGGTTGGAATATTACGATGCAAAACTGCTTACTAAAATTGTAGGTCGATCAGCAGATATCCTCAGTTCCATAATCGATGAAGAGGCTGCTTTTGAGATTGCGCGAAGAAGCCGGGGTACTCCAAGAATCGCAAACAACCTGCTGAGAAGAACACGGGATTTTGCGCAAATTAAGGGAGATGGGGCCATCACACTGGATATTTCAAAAGTGGCGCTTAAGGCACTGGATGTAGACGATCATGGATTGGATGAAATGGATAACCGCATCCTGTCAACAATCATAAACAAGTTTAAAGGCGGACCGGTAGGACTAGGTACCATTGCTACCGCCTGCGGCGAAGAATCAGAGACCATAGAAGAAGTCTACGAACCATTTTTAATCCAGGAGGGATATATCAAACGAACCTCCAGAGGTAGGGAAGCAACAGAATTAGCCTACAAACATTTAGGAATTATACCTCCATCGCAAACCGGATCGTTGTTTTAATGGTTTAATTTTTGTGGATTGTTAATTCAAAAACTACTTCAATGAGAGCATTTGCATTCCTTACCATCGTATTGTTATTTTCCGGATGCGACGAGGAGAGAGAGCCGGGACCAAAAACCTTCGCTGTTGCAGATATATACTGGGTGAGCACTGAAGATGGAGAAATTTATGAAAAGGGAGGATGGATGGGCAATGCCTCTTTTATTTATCAGGATGGAGTGACTACCCTTGAGGTTTCTTTAATTGGAATGGAACCGAATTCTGCTCATGCCATGCACCTGCATCAAGGGACATTAGAAGATCCTGGAAGGCATTGGAATCAGGGCAAATTCGTTGCTTTCTGCGACACAAAAAGCTTAGGAGAGTTCTGGCTGAAACCTTTTGCAGGTGACGTTGGTAACATTGAAGTCGATGAGGATGGAAATGGAGTTTTTACATTGAAAACTGACTTGTGGACCCTGGGGACTAATGATGATTCGGATATAGCAGGAACGGTGCTCTATATTCATCAAAACTTTGAAGATTTTGCAAACGAATGCGATCCAAACCATGATCATGATCATGGAACGCACATGAATCCAAAGATAGCTGGTGGGACAGTGACCCTAGTCTATGAAACTGAATCCACTCAATGAATCAACCAAGAGCAAAAACATTGCTTGCAGCAATTAACCCTAAAAGGATCGCATAGATTGCCGCAATTAAAACTTTTCCTGAATACGTTTCATTTTGATAGTTCATCTCTCACTCATTAAGTTTTCAGGTTCAAAGAAGGACATCTCGTCAATATCATTCTTGCAGAAAAGCTTACATTTTCTGCATTTTTCTCAATCTTTACTTAAGAACTTATGTTCGAGATAAGCTGGACCAATGTACTTTTCAATAAGACATATATTGATCGTGACCCTTTGCTCAATGATATCAATCAGAGCAACTGCTCAAGATGCGGTCAATCCATATTCTTTTACGTTTGAAACCTACTTAAAATCTGATGGCCTCAATCAGAGCAGCACCAATGCCATCTACCAGGATAGTGAGGACATGTTATGGATCGCCAATTTTGGAGGCATCAATCGATATGATGGATATGAATTTGAGTCTTTCACCCATCAGTTTGGAGACTCCACATCCATACCAGATAACTCCGTTTGGACCTTTTTTGAGGATAGTCAAAGTAGACTGTGGGTTGGCACAAAAGCCAGCCTTAGTCTATTTAATAAAACCACTCTTCAGTTTCAAAATTTCATTTTGAAAGAAGGGGCATCCACCCTTGCGATCAAAGCGATAAAAGAAATTGCTAACAATCGATTACTAATTGGCACGGAGGGGGAGGGATTGTTTGAGTTCAACCCCAAAAGTGAATCTTTCGAGAAGATAGGGATTGTGCCAAATAGTAAAATCAACGATATCGAAATCGATGATAAAAACGTCATCTGGATTGCAACCGAAGACAAGGGCCTGTTGACCTGGAATCAAAATGAATCACGAGTAAATCAGGTTCTGCCTCATGTAAACTCTGTTTGGGATTTGTTAATAGACCGCAACAGGAATATATGGATTGGCACAGATGAAAATGGTCTCTGGTTGAAAAAGAATGATCAGGAGGATCTCTATGAAGCCAAGAATATTTACAACTCCTATAATGCAGGTGGTCGAATAAAAACCATGGCGGAAGACTCCAAGGGAAGAGTTTGGGTAGGGAGTGCAACCGAAGGGGTCTCAATTTTTGATCCTGAATCAGAAGTATTCCATCAATATTTACATGATCCAACAGAGCCCTTAAGCATTTCAGATAATGATGTCAGTTCAATATTTCATGGTGCAAATGGAGTAACCTATGTCGGTTACTACATGAAGGGTTTTCAAAAGCTGCTTGAAAGTCCTTTTCACCTCATTAAGCATGATCCTCAAAATGAACGCTCCTTGTCTCATAATAATGTTTACTCGATGTATCGGGATCACTTAAACAATTTATGGATGGGGACTTTCGGGGGCGGCCTGAATCTACTTCAATCTAAAAATCCAGCTTCATTTAAACGATATACGCATGATCCGGACAATACAAAGAGCATCAGTCATGATTGGGTTAGGATTATGTTCGAAGATTCGAAAGGAAGATTTTGGGTTGGTACCTGGGGCGGTGGTCTAAATCTCTTCGACAGAGGAAAAGGAACCTTTAAAAGGTATAGTGCCTCCGCTTCAACAAATGGTAGCTTGAGTATGAACATCATCACCGCTATCCACGAAGACAGGAACGGTGACATCTGGGTTGGAACATATGGAGAGGGAATTAATATCTATCAGCCTGAGACAGATGATTTCAGATATATAAAGAATACTCCAGGTGATACTACCTCACTCTCAGACAATCACATTACCTCTTTTTATGAAGATGAAGCTGGTCTTTGGGTATGCACATATGGCGGAGGCCTAAATAAATTCAATTACGAAACCGAGTTCTTTGAACGTTTCCTTCCAGACCCGAATAAGAAAGGAAGTCTCAACAATTATAAAGTATTGCATCTATATCCTGATGATGGGAAGTACTGGTTAACAACCTTGGGAGGAGGGTTGAATTATTTTGATCCTCTTACAAAGCACTTCACCCATTACACAGAAAATGATGGCCTTAGTAACAACTCAACAATGGGCATGTTGAAAACTAAATCAGGGACTTACTGGATTTCCACCAACAATGGCTTAAGTCATTTCGATCCGGGTGATACCACATTCACTAACTACCTGATGAGAGACGGACTGGGAAGTGATGATTATAATTTGGAAGCATACCTGGAAGATGGGAATGGTAACTTCTATTTTGGTGGAAAAAATGGCATCACATACTTCGATCCTGAAGAAATAGAAATCAAATCTACCTTTCCTAAGTTGGCTTTGAGAAAAATCATGATTGAGAATGATGTGTATGATTTAAGTGACTCTGATGATATAATCCTTCCATATGATAACAGGTTGACATTTCAATTTGCAGCTATCAACCCAGCCAGAAAAGCCAATATTTCCTATGCTTATAAACTAGATGAAGATACAGAATGGCATGAACTCAACAATTCAAACAGTCTGGAATTCTTTGCACTGAATCACGGAGAGCATACACTTGAAGTAAGAAGCACCAACAGTAGCAAAATATGGAATCCGGAATCTTTAACACTTAGCTTTTTTATTCCTCCGCCCTGGTACGAAACATGGACATTTAGAATCTCCTCCATTATGTTGATCCTCCTCGCTGGTTTTCTTTATTACAAATCTCGCGTGAGCGCTCTAAAGAGGAATCAATTGATTCTTGAAAAAAAAGTGGCAGACAGAACAAATACTATCGCTCAGAAAAATAAGGACCTTCAAATGGCCTATGATAAACAAAAAGAATTAGAGCATTTCAAGGAATCAATGGTAAGTATGATCGCACATGACCTGAAAAATCCTCTCGTCTCGATTATCAGAAGAGCAGATGGAGACAAGGACGATGACATCAGACAAATTGATCGTTCGGGCAGACATATGCTCAATCTGATAGAAAACATGCTTGATGTTCTACGTTTTGAAAAATCGAAAATGAAATTAGATATCACCGATTTTGAGATATCAGAAACCATCAATGAGGTGATAGATGAGCTAAAGCCTGTTGCAGAAGAACGAAATATCCAAATAATGAACAAAATGAATCGGGAATACCGGGTACAGGCTGATCAGCAACTCATTCATCGTGTGCTAAACAACCTGGTATCGAATGCTATCAAATATTCTCATTTCAATTCACCGATTGAAATCCAGGTTAGTGAATCTGTGGCAGGGGTCAAGATATCGATAAAGGATTATGGTGACGGCATCCCTACACAGGATCTAAAAAAAATATTTGAACAATTTGAACAATCTGAAGCTCGGTCTTTCGGGGGAGCTTCTTCTACAGGACTTGGGCTGTCATTTTGTAAGCTCGCCATTCATGCACACGGACAAAAAATGGAAGTGGATTCAACCAAAGGGCAAGGGAGTGTTTTTTCTTTTATACTACCAATAGTAAGCAAAGGTGCGAGTATGAAGAGTGATCAATTAAACGATCAAACATTCTTTAATTTTAAAGATGAGGACTACCTTGTTTGGGAAAGGGTTGCAGAAAAAATAAACGAATTGGAAGTATATGAAGCGGGCAAGTGGTCAGAGTTAGTCGACTCACTTTTAGAAAAGAGCAGCGGCACGAAACCAATCTGTGATAAACTAATGAAACTGGTAACCGAATATGATCAAAACGGAATAGCTGCATTTAAACAAAAGTTAGCTGAATTTTTAGCCACTACATCGGCACATGAATCAAACTGAGTCAAATACAAGTATTCTTGTCATTGATGACAAGCCTGACAATCTCAAGATTATAATCGATGAGCTAAAAGAGCTAGGATTGCACAAGCATGCGCTCACAGCTCCCAATGGCAAAATTGGACTGGAACTAGCCAAAAAATACATTCCTCAGCTAATCCTTACAGACTGGGAAATGCCAGAGATGGATGGTTACCAACTGGTAGAGGCTGTAAAAGCTGATGAGGCGCTCGCACACATACCAATCATCATGGTAACAGCCGTTATGAAAAAACCGGAAGACCTCTCGGAATCCTTCAAGGCAGGAGTGCACGATTTTTTATCTAAGCCCTTTAATAAACTTGAGTTTCAGGCCCGAATAAAAAATGTACTTCATTTGTCTCAGACGGAAAGAAACCTTAGAGCGAGCTACAAGAAATTATCTGAACTAGACAAAGCAAAATCAACGTTTTTTGCTAATGTGTCTCATGACCTGAAAAATCCCATCGCCATCATTTTGGGATTGACCGACATGCTATTGGTCGAACATGAAGATGTACTTCCTCTTGACACCATTGATAAACTTCGGGCTATTCAACGTTTTAGTAAAACCCTGAATAACCTATCTACAGAAATCCGTGAATTGATTAGGCTAGATGAGGGCTTGCTGAAACTCAACCGCACGAAATGCACGGTCAATGAGTATATCGAAGAGTTCACTACCTTATTTAGGCCGGTGGCGGAGGCAAAAGAGGTATCACTGGTTTTTAATACGACTTTGAGCGATTCAGAATTGGTTCTAATTGATACCTGGCATTTTGAAAAGGTGCTTTACAATCTTGTTTCAAACGCTCTGGACTTTACCAATGCCGGCACCACTATTGAAATTAAATGTGAAAAAGATCAGGAGTATTTATATATCAACATTCTGGATGAGGGACCAGGAATCGATCCATCTCAACTCGAACAAATGTTTAACCGCTTTTATTCCAATGATTCATTAAATAACAAAAGGGAAGGTTTGGGAATTGGTCTCGCTATCGCAAAAGAAATTGTGACGCTCCATGGAGGATCTATATCGGCTGAAAACCGAAGAAAACTAGGAGCTGCTTTTACTATCAGTATTCCCTTAGACGCTGAACCACTACCAGAAGAAGGAGAAGCTGTAGAGCGATGGCTCAGTGATTCAGTTATTGCTTTGCCAACGAAAGTTGAAACGGCTGAGACCATCCCACAAAATGAAGCAATGAAGTCCATTTTGATTGTTGATGACAATCCTGATATCAGGCTATTGATATCAGAACTCTTACGAAAAGAGTATCGAATTCATGAAGCAAGAAATGGTGCAGAAGCGATGAATAAACTTCAAGAGCGAGAAATTGATCTCATCATCACCGATCTGGCCATGCCTGTCATGGATGGGTTTGAATTCATTGAGCAGGTTCAGGACACCCGGTATAAGGATATCCCATGTCTTATCGTATCCAGTCGTGCAGATAAAGATCAACTTCATAAAGCCCTGGATCGAGGAGTCGAATTTGTATTGCCCAAGCCTTTTGATGCGAAAGAGCTTCGAACACGAGTGAAGAACCTGATTGAAAGATCGGACGGAGATCGAAGCATTGCCGCAACTTTCTCCCATTTTGATCCCGAGGCTACAAGAAAAGAAATGATCCGGCAACTTGAGACTCTGGTGATTAAAAACATTGATAATCCGATGTTTGGCATTCAGAATCTTGCCAATGAAATAGCCGTGAGTCAGCGGAAACTATTTAAGGTCTTAAAAGATGCGCTTGATATTACCCCGCTGGAGTTCATCAAAAAAATAAGATTTCAATATGCAGATCAATTAATCAAGCTGCGAAAAGTTGGATCATTATCGGATGCCGCAAAATCCATTGGTATGACCAATGTTACCAACTTCAAAAAACAATACGAACGATTCGTTGGTCAAGAACCTAAATTGACTGAATAAAAAAAGTCCCGACACACCACTGCCGGGACACCATCACGCAAGGCTAGCCTTGCCTATCACCATTGTTTTTGCGACTAGATTTTCTAGTCAATATGAGAAAACTACTACCTTTTGAAATTGTTTAATATGCAGCCTGAATCAAGGTATGCAGGCCATAGGTTACAATCGCATAGTAGGCGATCACCGTCGCTGTTGCAATTACATTTTCCATCTCACTTACGTTAATTTCTGCTTCCTTTAGTTTTGTATACACTCGATTCATTTGTACTACTTTTTAAATTTTCTGACACAAAAATCCGGCAACAGAATTTTCCAATCCTGCACAGAAACTTCTAATTCTTGCATGGATGATTAAAAGGCTTTTAAACAACCCTTTTTTGCATACTACATTTGCTTTGTGGGTACTATAAACAGGGAAAGATTTTTAAAGCAGACAGCCACCGATCTGGGTTTTACTTTTTGTGGCATTTCGAAAGCTGAGTTTCTGGAAGATGAAGCACCCAAGCTTGAAGCATGGCTGAATCGGGGGTACCAGGGAAAAATGGGGTACCTTGAAAACCATTTTGATAAACGGCTGGATCCCACCAAGCTGGTGCCTGGGGCAAAATCAGTAGTCTCGCTGATTTACAATTACTATCCGGAGAAAATTCATGAATCAGGTGATAAACCTAAAATCGCTAAGTATGCTTATGGCCAGGATTACCATTTTGTGATAAAGGATAAGTTGAAATTATTCATGAATAAAATTCAGGAGGAGATCGGTGAGGTGGAAGGTCGGGTGTTTGTGGATTCCGCCCCAGTGCATGAGAGGGCCTGGGCTGCCAA